>CALMZV010000135.1 GCA_937870755.1 uncultured Methylocystaceae bacterium | reverse complement strand
AGGTCAGCGTTTCGCCGTCATCGAGCCAGCGGCATTCCGGCATGAAGGCTTCGATCAGGTGCAGCAACCGGTCCGTGCGATCGGCAAAGCCCGACATGATCTCTTGGCCGTCGATGCCGGTCTTCTCGCGACCCTCGTAAAGCCAGGTCTCGGCGCGGGCGGCGTCCTCGACCGGCGGCAAATAGGTGAAGGTGAGGAAGTAGCTGGATTCAAAATGTGCGCCGGCTTCCTCGAAGCCGGCCTTGCGCTCGGCATCGAGCAGCGCCGAGGCCCGGTCGGGGAAAGTACTGGTCGGATAGCTGTTCGACGGATGTCGCTGTGCTTCCACGAAGATCGCCCAGCCCGAGCCGAGGCGACGAAAGGCGTTATTGAGCCGGCCCGCGACGGCGATGAGTTCGGCGGGCACAGCGGAATCCAGATCGGGACCACGAAACCGCGCGGTGCGCTGGAAGCTGCCGTCCTTGTTGAGCACGATGCCAGAGCCGACCAGCGCCACCCAGGGCAGAAAGTCGGCAAGTCGCGCGTTCTTGTTGCGATATTCGGCGAGGTTCATCATGGTCGCGCTCCCCTCAGACCGTGAGATGCGCGGGGATGCGCAGATGGCGGCGGCCGACCTCAACGAAGAGCGGATCGCGCTTTGCCGCCCACACCGCCGCGAAATGCCCGATCGCCCAGATGGCGACGCCGACCAGCCAGAGGCGAAGGCCGAGACCGACCGCACCAGCTAGCGTGCCGTTCAGAATCGCGATGGCGCGCGGTGCGCCTCCGAGCAGGATCGGTTCGCTGAGCGCCCGGTGCAGCGGGACCGTATAGCCCGGCACATCACCGCCCTGGCCGACGACGTCCGCCATCAGACCAGCGCCCCGCCGCCGAAGGAGAAGAACGACAGGAAGAAGCTCGATGCAGCGAAGGCGATCGACAGGCCGAAAACGATCTGGATCAAACGACGGAAGCCGCCCGAGGTGTCGCCGAAGGCCAGCGTCAGACCTGTGGTGATGATAATGATGACGGCGATGATCTTCGCGACCGGACCTTCGATCGATTGGAGGATTTGCTGGAGCGGCTGTTCCCACGGCATCGAAGAACCCGAGGCATGGGCGGGTGCCGTCATGATCAGGGAGAGCGTGGCGACCGATACGGTCATGGCGAGGCGCTGGCGCGAAAGGCGCAGACGTTGGACGGCAGGGATCATCGGGAGGCTCCTTCTTCGGGCTTGGGGTGAATGGTGGCGGGCGCGATGCGGTAATCGCCATCCGGGCCGAGGCCCTCAACGCGGGCGAGTTCAGAGAGTCGTCGCGCAGAACCGCGACCCGAAAGCACGACCACGAGATCGATGGTCTCGGCGATCAACGCGCGCGGGACGGTGACGACGGCTTCCTGGATGAGCTGTTCCATCCGGCGTAAAGCACCGATGGCGCTGCCCGCATGGATCGTGCCGACGCCGCCGGGATGACCAGTGCCCCACGCCTTCAGAAGGTCGAGGGCTTCGGCGCCGCGCACCTCGCCGACCGGGATGCGATCAGGGCGCAGACGCAGCGAGGAGCGAACGAGTTCCGAGAGCGAGGCGACGCCATCCTTCGTCCGCATGGCGACGAGGTTCGGCGCGGCGCATTGCAGCTCGCGCGTGTCCTCGATGATGACGACGCGATCGGCGGTCTTCGCCACTTCGGCGAGCAGCGCGTTGGTCAGCGTGGTCTTGCCGGTCGAGGTGCCGCCGGCAACGAGGATGTTGGCGCGCGACACCACGCCCTCGCGCAGCGCTTCGGCCTGGGCCTCGGACATGATCCCGGCCGCGACATAATCGTCGAGCGTGAATACCGCGACGGCGGGCTTGCGGATGGCGAAGGCAGGCGCAGCGACCACGGGCGGCAGCAGCCCCTCGAACCGCTCGCCCGTCTCTGGCAGTTCGGCCGAGACACGCGGCGCGCCTGCATGGACCTCCGCGCCGACATGATGGGCGACCAGACGCACGATGCGCTCGCCATCGGCGGGGGACAATCTTTCGCCCGTATCGGACAGTCCTTCGGAGAGGCGGTCGATCCAGATGCGTCCATCCGGGTTCAGCATCACCTCGACGACGGCCGCTTCTTCGAGGAACCGGGCAATGGCCGGTCCGAGCGCCGTGCGCAGCATCCGCGCGCCACGTTCCAGACCTTGCCGATTGTGATGGGAAGCCTTCATGTCGCCCCGAACTCAACGGGGACAGACAGACCTTCCCCTTCCGGGGTTGACTAAGAGAGCCAGTTTTTGGGTCGATTCAACAAGGTTTCGGCGTCGTAGTAGTGTAGCGCGCAAATACAGGAGAACGGCGGTTGCAACCCGATCTTGAAGACGTGCTCGCCTTGACTATTCGCCGCGCGCGCGACTTTCCCGATGGTACGATTCGCCTATGTCCTCGGATATCTCGTGCCGCAGCTTTGGCCCCTTGGCGAGGCGCCTCCCGAGCGCGGTGACGAACTGATCATAGCGTTCGCCAGCCTTGGCGCGGGCAGCCTGAGCGGCGGGCTCCGGCAAGGTGGGCGTGGTCGCGATCCAGTATTTAATGAACACGGCCAGGCTTTCGACGACGATGCCGACATCGCGTTCCAATCGTGTCATGCGACGATCGAGCTGGTCGAGCCGTTTGGTGATCGCCGCCTCCTGTCGCTCGGCGGCATCGGGCGAGAGGAAGGATTCGATCGCCGCTTCCGCCACCAGTGACCGGGAGTGATCGCGGCGCGCGGCGTGTTCGACCAAGCGGTCCATGACTGCGGGATCGAGATAGACGGAGAGGCGCTGTTTGCGATGTGATTTCGCCATCGGCACCTCACAGGTCCATGCCGTCGTTCGGATCGAGCGAGACCTGACGCGCCACACCCTGCATCAGCCGGTTCATCCGACTGTTGCGTGCCGCATCATCCTCGGCCTCGTCTCGATCGGCATCGATCTCGAACGGATTGTCGATCGGCGTTGACGTCTCGACCGGCTTCACGCGGTTGAGTTCTGGCTGCTGACGGTGTTCGGATTCAGTCGGATCCTCATCCTCGGTTGCTGATGCGGGTTTTGACTCGGCAAGCTGGGGGCGTGGCGGGAGCGGGAGCACGGCCCAGTCGTTCGGATCGACCTCCTTTGGCGTGGTGAGTGCAGGCGGCGGCAGGATGCGTTCCTTGAACCGGGCATCCTCGTAGTAGCGCGCCTTCTTCGCGCGGATCGGCGGGGTCCCGGCGACCATAACGATCTCATCGGTCGGCGGGAGTTGCATGACCTCGCCGGGGGTGAGCAGCGGCCGGGCGGTTTCGGACCGCGAGACCATCAGATGTCCGAGCCAGGGGGAGAGACGATGTCCGGCATAGTTCTTCATCGCCCTCATCTCGGTGGCGGTGCCGAGCGCGTCGGACACGCGCTTGGCAGTGCGTTCGTCATTGGTGGCGAAGCTGACGCGCACATGGCAGTTGTCGAGGATCGAGTTGTTGGCGCCGTAGGCCTTTTCGATCTGGTTCAGCGACTGGGCGATCAAGAAGCTCTTCAGCCCATAGCCGGCCATGAAGGCGAGCGCGCTCTCGAAGAAATCGAGCCGCCCCAGAGCCGGAAACTCGTCCAGCATCAGGAGCAACCGGTGGCGACCGGACTTCGCCTGAAGATCCTCGGTCAGGCGGCGGCCGATCTGGTTGAGGATCAGGCGGATCAGCGGCTTAGTGCGGTTGATGTCGGAGGGCGGCACGACGAGGTAGAGCGTCGTTGGATGTTTGCCGCCCACGATGTCGCCGATCCGCCAGTCGCAGCGCCGCGTCACCTCGGCGACGACGGGATCTCGGTAGAGACCGAGAAACGACATGGCTGTGGAAAGAACGCCCGAGCGTTCGTTGTCGGATTTGTTCAAAAGCTCGCGCGCAGCGCTGGCGATGACGGGGTGCGGCCCAGCATCGCCCAGGTGCGCCGTCTTCATCATCGCCGCGAGCGTGGACTCGATCGGCCGTCTTGGATCGGAGAGAAAGGCCGCGACGCCGGCCAGTGTCTTGTCCTCTTCGGCATAGAGGACATGAAGGATCGCGCCGACCAGCAGCGCATGGCTGGTCTTTTCCCAATGGTTCCGCTTCTCGAGGCTACCTTCGGGATCGACCAGAATGTCGGCGATGTTCTGGACGTCGCGCACCTCCCATTCGCCGCGTCGGACCTCCAGCAAGGGATTGTAGGCGGAGGATTTGGCGTTGGTGGGATCGAATAGCAGCACGCGGCCATGCCGGGCGCGGAAGCCAGCGGTGAGCTGCCAGTTCTCGCCCTTGATGTCGTGGACGAT
>CALMZV010000134.1 GCA_937870755.1 uncultured Methylocystaceae bacterium | reverse complement strand
CCACGCGCCTGCAAGCGGATGAAGGCATCACGCCATGCCGGAGCCTCGGGGCCAAGGCCTGCGCCGGTGATCGTCACCAACCGGCCGCCGGGAGCAAGGCGGGCCAGCGCCGAGGCAACATGGCGGTAGGCTGCATCTGCCACACGCCCGCTGACATTGGCCATGACCGAGAATGGCGGGTTCATCAGCACCACAGACGGGACGGCATCCGGGGCGAGATGATCGTCGATCTGGGCGGCGTCGAACCGGGAGACGGCAAAGGCCGGAAAGAGCGAGGACAGTAAATCGGCGCGGGTATCGGCGAGTTCATTGAGGATCAGCGAGCCGCCGATGGTCTGCGCCAGGATCGCGAGAAGGCCGGTGCCTGCGGACGGTTCCAGAATCCTGTCATCAGGTGTGATCGCGGCGGCTGTCAGAGCGGCAAGGCCCAGCGGCAGAGGCGTACTGAACTGCTGAAAGTTCTGGCTTTCCTCGGAACGCCGGGTCTGCGTGGGCAACAGCCCCGCGATCTTTGCCAGCACGGAAATCCGTGCAGCCGGGGTTGCGGCTTTACGGAAAAGCGCCTTTCCGTATTTGCGCAGGAAGAGAACGGTAGAGACCTCACACGCCTCATAGGCCAGCTTCCAGTCCCAGGTGCCGGTAGCATCGGACGCACCGAAGGCCGTTTCCATCGCACCGCGCAAGGTAGCGGCATCGACGCGCTGACCGCGTTCGAGATGGGGGAGCAGGAGATTGGCCGCAGCCAGGATCGCGGGCGCAGCCGCCAGCGGCGTGACCGGATCGGCCACGGGGAAAACCATGTTCATGTCGGGAACCTCAGGAGAGCGGGAAGGACAAGCCCGAACGGCGCTCTCTTTCGACCACCCGGACCTGACTCCTCCCGGCCCGCCTCTGACTCTCAAAACGCAGCATAAAAAAAGCGCCCCGACCGGACGGCGGAGCGCTTGGCAGTGTCTTCTCAGGATCATCCGAAGCGGCGACCGGCTTCGGTGAATGTGTATTCATTGGCGGCGATGGTTTCATCGACAGCCTCGTCCGAGGACAGATAATCATATTCGCGTTCAAGCTGGCGGTAGAGCCATCGAGCCAGATCGCGCAGCGCCTCGATAATCACCTCCTCGGCATCAGCGGTCATGTCCTGCCAGGTCGGGCTGTCGCGCTCGACCACGATCGACATGCAGTATTCGTGATAATAATGGCCCCGATGGCTGGCATCGGCACGAAGCTGATAGAAGTTGCGGCGCTGGATCGCCTGAAGGCCATCGGCAATGCGATGCAGTTCGGTATCCTGTGGGGCGTATTCCCGGATCAGGCGTGGCGCATGTTTCCGGTAGGAATACCAGGTTTCAAAGCACGCGCCGTCCCCCTGCGAGGAAAAGCCCCGGAACCAGATGCAGGGGTCCTGCCGTGTGCCGCCGCCCATCAACCGGACGGTACGGGTCTTGAGGTTCAGCCCGAGGATTTCGGCGATGCGCTGGAAATCCTCATAGACGGCATCGTACCAGTCATAGTCGAAGCCGCCCTCACGATACCAGGCGCGGGCCTTGTCCTTCGCCGCATCGGACAATTCGCCCAAGCGATAGACGGTGGTTTCGATGATCTCAGGCATAGGGATCTCTCCCTTCGAGAACCGAGGAAAGCCAGCCATCGGTATAGATCCAGTCCACCGTCTCGCCGGTGGCGAGATCGAGGACATGGGCACCGCCGCCGAAGCCGTCGATTCTCGGCCGAGAACAGCTGTTTGCGTATTGAAGGCCCCATAGACCCGTCAGACCGAATTCGGTGGCGCAGCGTTTGACGAACTGGATGACATGCGCGGGATCGCCGGTGACGTCATCACGCATCCAGAGCTGAGTGCCGCCATGTTCTGGCTGGATGGAGAGCAGGAAGCCGTCCGATGGCGGATCTTCGGAAGCATTGTCATCCGCCAGAGCGTTGTAGAGATCAAGCGCGCGGGCGGCGTTTTCGGGGGTGCCCACGTCAAGCAGGCAGGAAAAGTGCGTGAAATAATCGGCCATGATGGTCTCCTGAGAGGACATGGCCCGATGCGCGACCGGGCCGAATGGGTGAAAATGATGAAGCTCAGGACGCCTTTGGCAGCCGGAGCAGATCAGCCGCGGCATCGCGCCAGAAGGGATCGACCAGCCGGGCTTCCAGCGCAGCGGCTCGGTAACGCAGCCGTCTCGCATCACCGGCGTCCAAGGCTCGGAATGCCATACCGCGCAGGCCGCTGGCCTCGGTCACGATCCTGCGTGCCTCGGCATCGGATGCGACGGGCTGTTGCCAGAGGATAATGCCGGCGCGAATTTCGCCGGCGAGGACCAGGCGCTGATCTCGGTCCTGAATGAGCATGATGCGCGGCTGAAAATACGGGAAGCTGTCCGGCCCCGTGCAAATATCACCGCGCGACACGCGCAAGGCTGCGGCCTGGATGGCCTCTTCCGGTGACGGGCATTCGCCAAGCGGGATCACGCGGTCAAAGCTGTTCGCCGCGTCACTGGCGTCATAGCTGGCGACGCCCAGGCAAGAGATGCGCAGCGGCAGCTTTTGCGATCGATAAAGCGCGGGCAGAACATCGGCAGCCAGAATCTGACCGATGGAACGGAAGGTTTCGGAACGGGCAAAGGTCATCGGGATCACTCCATGACGGGCGCCGGTGAGCCTCTCTCTCCGACCCTCAACCCGTCACGGCCGAACGGCCCGCACTCTTCCTCTCTGACCGGGCTTGTTCCCGGTTCCGCTGCCGGCGATGGGGATCATCGCAAGGCTGAAGGCCCGAAGCGCGGGTCTCCGCGCTCGGGCCGTCGGGGATGAGGCGCTTTCGCGCCTTACTCCCACGGGTCCAGCTCCAGCTTCACCATGTCGTCGTCGCCGTCGAACTCGGCGGCGGGGCAAGCGGCGTGGGTGCCGTCTCCGGCCTGGAACACAACGATCGAAACCATCAGCGTGGTGGCGAGGCTGGCGGCGAAGGCGGTGGCATCTGCATAGGACATGGGTTCCGGCTCC
>CALMZV010000133.1 GCA_937870755.1 uncultured Methylocystaceae bacterium | reverse complement strand
GCTATCCGCGACGGCGCACAGGACACCATCAACGACGCCGGGCAGCAGATCGTCCGGCGCCAATTGCAGGTCGCACCGACGTTGACCATCCGGCCAGGCTTCCCCGTTCGCGTTATCGTCACGCGCGATCTCGTCCTCGAACCCTACAGAGGCTGACCATGACAAAGCTGAAACTTGGCCCAATTGCCGACGATAGGCCAGTAAAGGTATCGCTTGCGCTGCCTGCGTCACTGCATAGCGATTTAATTGCTTATGCCAACGTGATTGCACGTGAGACGGGGCAACCCGCCACCGATCCAGTCAAGCTAATTGTGCCGATGCTGAAACGGTTCATCGCTACGGATCGAGGCTTCGCCAAAGCTCGGCGCACCCTCTCGCCCGATCATCGGTTCTGACCGGGCTTTCCGGTGCTCTTCACCGACAGGCTTCTGGCGAGGCTCAGCATCCTTCTCAGTGCCGGATTATCATTGCGCGGAGACCAGACGGCACTGAAGGGCAAATCCTCTGTCACCAGCAGCCGATAGGTTACGCCGGGAAACTTCGCCCCCGTCGTCGCCTCGCTGGTCAGCGTGATGCCCGCGCCCAAAGCCACCATTCGGATCAGTGTATCCCTGTTGTAGACGGGGCAGCGCTCGACGCTTGGAGCATGACCTAGCTCCGATAGGTGCTTAAAGAGATAGTCATAAATTTCTGGGCCTGGATCCGCCTCGCTCACGATGAAGTGTTGGCCGCGCAAGTCGGCCCATTCGATCTGCTGCTTCGCGGCCAGCTCGTGTGTCTCCGGCAAGACTACAAAGACATGCTCGTACCAGAGCCTCGTCACTTCACATCCCATCGCTCTTGGATAGCCGGTAAGGAAGGCGATATCGATCTCGTGCAGCCGGACGGCGGCGATGTGAACAGCGGGTGCGCCCTCGACAAACTTTGTGCGGACGCCAGCATGCTGTGCGCGATATCGCTCGAGAAGTTCGGCGATGAATCCTGACGCGAGCGACGTGAATATCCCAATCCGCAGCACGCCCACCTCAACCCTGCCTGCTGCCCGAACCTCTTTTACGGCTAGATCGAGTTCATTGATGACCCGTCGCGCTCGTTTCACGAAATTTCTACCGGCTTCGGTTAACAAGACACCACGCTGATAGCGGATGAACAGCGCCGCGCCAGCCTCGTCTTCCAGATCGCGGATGCGTCGGCTGATTGCCGATTCCTGCACACCAACCGCTATCGCCGCCTGCCGGAAGCTGCCGTGTTCGGCTGCCGCGATCACATAATGAAGCTGACGAAGCTGGATTTCGGAATGGCGATCAAGACCGAGCACTCACCGCGACTCCCAGCGTTCTAGCGGTCGGGCAGAAGGCTTTCCTACCTCCTTCGAGATGAGTGCATAGTTTAAGATGAAAACATGCATGCCATATGCCAGCCGCAGGCAAACGACCAGTTTATCCTTGAAGGATCTTCGCGCGCCAAAATCGGCAGCCTGCATACTTTGCAAACATAACTCCTGTTAAACCCATGAATCACGCAGATCGCATCGCGGGAATCCCAAAACCCGCATCGCCTAAAAATCTTCCAAAGTAGTGCTAGTTCCAGGCTTCCGAGCTACCGAACGCCTCATCTGTTCTTCGCTTCTCTGATCGAAGGAAACGATCAGGATGCTTTCACATACTCTCCAGGAGCGTCAGCGGCCGGCGTCTCGATGTTGCTTGTCCCGCCGAGCCGAGGGGGCATCACCCGGTCGCCCGAATAGCTCGCAAGCCATGCCGTCCATTCCGGCCACCAGGAGCCTTGGCGGGTTGGTGCAAGCCGGACCCATTCGTCCGGCGAGACATAGGCGTCGCCCGGCACGCGTTTCATGATCTGATAGTGGCGGCGCGGACGCCCAGGCTCGCTGACGATACCGGCATTGTGGCCGCCGTTTGTCAGTGCAAAGGTGATCTCGGTGGGGATGAGGAGATGCAGTTTGTAGACTGAACGCCAGGGAGCGACATGGTCCGTCGTCGTTCCCACGCAGAAGATCGGGACACGCACATCGCCGAGCGAAACCGGGTGCTCTCCAACCTGATAGCGACCGGAAGAGAGATCATTCTGAAGATAGAGCCGTCGCAGATATTCCGAATGCATCTTTGCCGGGAGCCGTGTTCCATCCGCATTCCAGGCCATCAGGTCGTTCATCGGCCGTCGTTCGCCGAGGAAATACTCGTTTATGATGCGTGACCAGAACAGGTCGTATGAGCGCAGCATCTGGAAAGCCGCGTTCATCTGCTCGGCATGCAGGTAGCCGACTTCGGCCATCTGCGCTTCCAGCAGAGCGATCTGACTTTCGTTGATGAACAAGCCCAGCTCGCCAGGTTCGGTAAAATCCGTCTGGGCGGCAAGCAGCGTGACGGAGGCAAGACGATCGTCGTTGTCTCGCGCCATGGCCGCAGCGACGATCGAAAGCAGAGTGCCACCGAGGCAATAGCCTGCGGCGTGAACCTTCCTCGCCGCCGTGATCGCCGTGACGGTATTAAACGCGGCCTGAAACCCGAGCTCGATATACTCCGCCATCCCCATGTCGCGATCATCGGCGTCCGGGTTCTTCCAGGAAATACAGAACACGGTGAACCCTTGATCGACGAGATAACGGATCAGGGAATTGTGGGGCGATAGATCGAGGATGTAGTATTTCATGATCCAGGCCGGAACGATCAGGATCGGTTCAGGATGGACCTGGTCAGTGGTCGGCGCATACTGGATCAGTTCGATCAGCCGGTTCCTAAACACGACTTTGCCAGGAGTGGTGGCGACCTGTTCTCCGACGACGAAATTCTCAGCACCGGCCGGGGGCAGGTTGGACATGCGCCGGGCAACGTCGTCAAAAAAATGCGACAGCCCGCGAGCAAGGTTCGCTCCCTCCTCGTCGATGCTTTTTTTGATCACCTCTGGATTGAGCGTCGCGAGATTGGTCGGCGACAGCATTTCGATCCACTGTTTGGCGCCGAAAGCGACGAGGCGTTGATGATGAGAATCGACACCCCAGACGTCGCGGGTGGCTTCCTCCCACCATCTCGTCTGCATCTGAAACGATTGCCCGAGGACGTTAAACGGCCACTGCGTCCAGGCTGGATCGCTGAAGCGGCGATCGGTAAGCGGCGGCATCTTCGAGGCAAGGCCAGCGTTGTGTTCCGACGACAGTCCCGCGTTCAGCAGCGCATGGATCTGCTCCATTTGCTCGAAAGCCAGGCGAGACAGATCGGCCCGCTTGCCAGGACTTGTCGCGAGATGGCTTGCCCAGTCCATCCACGCCAGCAAGGGAGATTCGGGCGAGATCGACGACCAAATCTGCGACCATGCCGCATGAACGTCCTCATCTTTGTTGCGGCTCTGCGATTCTTCTTGTTCTTTCATGACGATCACTTTATCGACGCCACGGTGTCCGGGTGGCGCATAGGGAAAACGGCATTATTGCAAACGAAGCGGCAACCCGCTTCAGTTTTGGCGCTTGCGTGCACGACCCCGAGGATTTGGCGTCCTGCGCGCTGCCGAATTGTCAGAACCAGGCTCAGAACCGTCTGTTTGATTTTGGGGCGGCGCGCTCGGTTCTTCGGTCGGGGTGGAATCCGGTGACGCCTCGCGTTGCGCCGTCGTTTTCGCGTGCAAAGCGGCCTGCTCGAAGAAGCCTGTGACATAGGCCAGCGCGTTTGCGGCGGCTTCAGGCAGGGCTTCATCATCCAGGCGGACAAGTTCGCCTATGGCGAGGGCCGCCTTTTCGATATGCTCGGCATCAGATCCTTCAAGCAAAGCTGGGATCGCCTTGATCGCTTCATCTCCCATATGGGAGAGCAAAAGCGCCTGTTCGCGGACAAGCACGCGAAAGTCAGCTTGCCTGGGTCCTGGCATCTCCGGATCGTCCCAAAGGCGGGCGGCACGATGGTAGAGACGTTCATCGACGCCACCACGATGTTTCAGCACATGGAAAAGCGCGCGCAGCGATGCCTCCAGCAACCCTCCCTGCTCGACCTTCGCCTCCAGCCCAGCCATCGACGCCTGGACCGTCCTGCGGTGTTCGGGTGTTCCCCCGGGGTGCGACCTCGCGGGGCGATCATCTGCAAGTGGTTGTCCTGCGAGCGCTTTTAGCCAGGGAGAGCCGAACATGAGGCCGAATGAAAGCGCGTAAATCTCGTCCCTGTGGTCGCGATAGCGATCCAGAAAATGCACAAGTGCATCGGAGAAGTCCTTCTGCATCTGCAAGAACGGATTGTCGGACGGAACTGGCTGTCTCTTGTCTCCGATTTCGGCGGCAAGCTCACGCACTTCCGCGCCGAGGGGGTGATCGCTGGACCAGGATTCGAACGACATTCGCAAGGGATGCAACGCCTGCAGCCACCGTGCGGAATACGATGTCGCAAACGCGCGTACCCAAGGCTGGAGGGTATTGCGGTAGAGAGCGAGATTGATTTCCGAAACGCGAGCGGCGGCAGCGAAGCGGCGATCCGATTCAGGATCCGGGCGAACGATCTCACGAACCTCCTCGACACTGCTGCGCCTGACCGACATCAGATAAGGATCCGTGACGTCGGGGGCGTTCTCGGGCGTAGCGCTGACGGTCGCACGATAGATGCCTGCCGGAAAGAGATCGATCTGATCGATCAAGCTGGCAAACTTGCGGTGCTCCTTTTGGCCGACGCTGCTGGAGACGAAGATGCCGAGATGGCCAATACTGTCGTGTGTGGTGTACACGATCGTCTGATCGTTGCTGAGAACATCCTCGTCACTGTCGTAAAGGTCCGTGATCCATCCGAGCGCCTGCGGTGGCGGTGAGATGTTGTCGCCATAGGAGCAGAACACGATGATCGGCGAGCGGATGTTACGCAAGTCCACTCGAAGCCCATCGGATGTCAGCAACTGCGCGGTGGAGAGCTTGTTTCCGATAAACAGATTGTCGACGATGTATTGCATCTCGACGTCATTCAGGAAAACGTACCCGCCCCAGTATTTCTCGAAGCCGACATAGCGTTCCCGCTCGGTGTCCACCTTCGCATAAACGTTGTACTGCTTTACCCATAACGTATTAGCCGGATCGAGATTTTCGAAGTTCTGAACGAGCCACGCGCCGTCGAAGCGGCCTGCTCCCATGTCACTGGTCAGGGCCGTCAGCCAGCTGCCACCGAGTAGCCCTCCGGCGTATCGCATCGGGTTGTCACCGGCCCAGTAGGACAGCGGTGTGCCCGCGACGATGAGTGGACCGAACAGCTCCGGCCAGACGGAGGCGGCCATCAGCAATTGCCAACCTGCCTGGCAGTTCCCGATCACCGCAGGCTTGCCCTCACTGCCAGGATGGAGCTGCGCGACATGCTCGACGAAGGCCGCGAAACACCGCATGACGTCTTCGACGGTTTGTCCAGGGACCGGATCCGGGAGGAAGCCCACAAAATAGCAAGGGTGTCCCGCCTTCAGCGCGGCACCGATCTCGCTGTCCGGCTTGAAGCCGCCGATGCCCGGCCCATGGCCGGCTCTGGGATCGATCACGACGAACGGGCGCCTGGTTTCGTCGACCACGTTTCCGTCCGGTGGTGTGATGCGAACCAGCCGGTAGTTGGTCGGCCGCGGCAGATCGAGGCCTGACAGAATCGGCTCACTGGTGAAGTTGAGGACACCAGGGCTGCCCTCGCGCAGCTTCTGGCGATATTGATCACCGACTTCACGCTCGATGTCGGCAAAAAGGATAGTACGCTGCCAGGCGTCGGCACCGTAGGCCATCCCGGCTTCGGCCAGCGCCCACGGGTCCGCGAGGAGTTCGGACCATTGCCGTTTTTTGGTCGTGGTTTGGGTCATGGTGTCCTCCTGACGCAGTTACCCGTCATGTATGAGAGCTGCCGTTGGCCCTCAGTCTGCTTCAAGCGCCAGCGCGACGCCCTGACCGCCTCCGATGCACAGCGTGGCCAAACCTTTCCGCGCATGGCGGCGTCGCATTTCGTGAATGAGGGTCACGAGAATTCGTGCGCCCGACGCTCCGATCGGATGACCGAGTGCGATGGCGCCGCCGTTGACGTTGACTTTCGACGTGTCCCAACCGAGTTCGCGGTCGACTGCGAGTGCCTGGGCCGCGAACGCTTCGTTGGCCTCGATGAGATCGAGATCGGTGAGGTTCCAGCCGGCCCGTCGAAGGGTACGCTGGGTCGCGCCGACCGGGCCGATGCCCATGAAGGCTGGATCGACGCCGGCGCTGGCGTAGGCCTTGATCCATGCGAGTACGGGCAAACCCAGGCTCTTTGCCTTGTCCGCGCTTGAAAGCAGAAGCAGGGCGGCTCCGTCGTTGATCGTCGACGCGTTGCCGGCCGTGACGGTCCCGTCCTTCTTGAAGGCCGGCTTCAGCTTTGCGAGCGCCTCGCAGGTCGTGTCGGCGCGCGGCTGCTCGTCGGTGTCGAAACTGACAGAACCGCCTTTGCGCTGCGGAACATCGACGGGTGTTATCTCGTCACGAAAGCGGCCGAAAGCGACAGCATCGGCGGCCTTCTTCTGTGAGGTGGCGGCGAAAGCGTCCTGTTCCTCGCGTGTCAGCCCATAGCGTTCCGCCAGGTTCTCGGCCGTGATGCCCATGTGATAGTCGTTGAACGCGTCCCAGAGACCATCGCGGATCAGGCTGTCCTCGAGCTGGGCGTGGCCGAGACGCAGGCCCGTGCGCGCCTTCGCAAGGATGTAAGGGGCGAGCGACATGTTCTCCTGTCCACCGGCCAGCACCAGATCGGCATCGCCGCAGGTAATCGCCTGTGCAGCAAGGTGCACTGCCTTGAGACCCGAGCCGCATACCTTGTTGACGGTGAGAGCCGGCACGGCATGCGGTATGCCGCCCCCGATCGCCGCCTGACGTGCCGGATTCTGTCCGCTTCCGGCGGTGATGACCTGACCGAGGACAACCTCATCGATCTCTTCGGGCGAGATGCCCGTGGTTTCGAGGACCTTCCTGATCAGGATTGCGCCGAGAGCGGAGGCTGGAAGGCCTGACAGCCCACCCTGGAAACTTCCGATCGCGGTTCGGGTCGCGGCCAATATGGCAATGTCTCTTGTCATCAAATTTTCCTTGGCGACGGCACGCGAGAGACGACGCAGAACCTGATGATGTCCCGCGCGCGCCGAGCGTGTCAGTACATATGCTGACCGCCATTCATCGATATGTTGCTGCCGGTCATGAACGCCGCGGCGTCACTGGCGATGAAAGCGACGAGAGCGGCGATCTCGTCCGGCTGCCCGAGGCGTCCGACGGGAATGCCGGCGACGATCCTGGCAAGGGTATCTTCGGGAACCACAGTCACCATGGTGGTCGCGAGATAGCCGGGCGACACCGTATTCACGGTCACGCCCTTTTTCGCAACTTCCTGCGCCAGCGCCTTGGTGAAGCCGTGCATGCCGGCCTTGGCCGCCGAGTAATTGGTCTGCCCGAACTGCCCTTTGATGCCGTTGATCGACGCGATGTTGATGATCCGGCCCCAGCCGCGATCCGTCATGCCATCGATCAAGTGTTTGGTCACATTGAAAACGGAATCGAGATTGACGCGAAGGACAGCGTCCCAGTTCTCCTTGTCGAGCTTGCCCAGAGTGGCGTCGCGGGTGATGCCGGCATTGTTGACGAGGATATCGACCTGATGACCATCGGCGTGAAGACGCTCGGCCATGCGCTGGCAGGATTTGAAGTCGGCCACGTTGACGTCATAGGAGGTGAAACCGTAACCCTTGTCCCGCTCCGCTGCGAGCCACTCCTTGGCCGGACCCTCATCGCGGGCGTGCGTCACCAGCACCCTGATTCCGGCATCATGGAACGCCCGGGCGATCGCCTCGCCCAAGCCTCCCATCCCGCCCGTAACCAGGGCGGTCTTTTGTTCAGGCATCATGAATCAGGCCGCCTTTCCGCCCTTTGGCGCATCTTTCCCGCCGGGGATCGGGAACAAGGCGCCCCATTGCTTGAAGATGTCCTGGATCGGCTGCCCTGACGTTGCGCCGCCGACGGCTTCGCTGACCGCCCTCTGCCAGCCCTCAATGGCTTCACGCAGACCGTTCGTGAACTCCGTCTGGTTTTTGATGGCGATCTTCGTCAACTCTTGCGTGTCGCCGGCCCGTTGCTGGAGTGCGCGCCAGAAAGTTTCACCTGGAAGGGTGGCAAGGTTTTGCCAGTTTTCGGCCTTGCGCAGGCTTTCGATCTCCGACCTGGATTCCGCGATGGCTTCATCACTCGCTTGGGAGGCGACATCAAGCCAGCGATGGCCACCCTCCTGCAGGAGGCGACCGATCTGGATTTGCAGTTCGGCGTTGGCCTTATAGAGTTTCAAGGGCACAGCATCGGTATTCATTTTCACTTTCCTTTACTTCGTGAATGACCCCTACGGGCGTAACTGGGCCGCTGCAAAAGCCGAGCGAAAGTTGCTGCGGTGAGTGGTCGAGCAAGCTAGCCGTGCCTTCACGAGCGCCCCTAGATGCCCTCAAAATTTAGTTATATTCAGTATTATTAGATCGAAGTAACAGATCACATCCGGCTTCATTTCATTTTACAAAGCGCTTACCTCCGTTGATTTCAATATATGTGAAATCGTGTTTAGCTACGGCCCATTATACTCTTTGTAATCTTTGGTTGACATCTATGTCATCATATGATGACTGATTCTGAAATTAAGTGGGCATGCAGGAGTTTGTCAATAGCAACTAACGTCTTTACGGCGGCGCCAAGCCAGCACGCTTCATAAGCGGCACGTCAGGGGCTGCCCAAGCGTCAGGCGTGGTGGCCCGGAGATCCTCGGTGGGCAAGCTTGAGATATCGACCCCCTACGAAACCAAGGCCATTACTTGATCAAGTGTTGTTCAGCGGGAAACCAACGCGACGCCTTCATCTGGTCCGCTGTGGGCTGTGACGCCCCGGGGCAGTCGGCCGGACGAGCGGCGCGACCCAGTCAGCCAGATGGATGATCACGAGGCTCTCGCCGACAGCACGGACGTCATCGCGCAACGGCTGTCGTGGGCGCGTCACGTGCATCGCCGACGGCAACCCAGTCCAGAAATCGCAGACTTCCGCCTGTCTACGGCATCAAGCCGGGCAAAGCCTCGGAAGCAATCACCTGCTCCTCGTCCGTCGGAATGATGATCACAGGGATCCGGCTCGCGGCGCTTGTTATGATCGCATGATTGGTGGCGTTCGCGGCGGGATCGAGATCGATGCCCAGCCACATCAGCCGGCTGCAGATGTCGGCCCTGATCGCTGGCTGATGTTCGCCGACGCCGGCCGTGAACACCATCGCGTCGAGACCCCCCATCGTCGCGGCCAGACGCGCAGCTTCTCCGGCTATGCGCAGTGTGAAGAGCTCCAGCGCCTCCTTTGCCTCTGGCGCCTCGCTGGCGAGAAGGTCGCGGCTGTCGGGGCTGATGCCCGAAACGCCGAGCAGTCCGGAGCGGTGGTAGAGCATGTCCTCCAGATCGGCGACCGGCATCCTTTCCTGCGATAGCAAATGCAGAAGCACGCCCGCATCCAGCGCGCCGCACCGTGTCGCCATCGGCACGCCGTCCAGCGTCGAAAACCCCATGCTGGTATCGACGCTTTGGCCGCCTTGCATGGCGCAAAGACTGGCGCCCGAGCCGAGATGGGCAGCGACGATCTTGCCGCCGGCCAGTTGCGGCCAGTTGCGGGCGAGTTCGCTGGCGATGTATGCGTAAGACAGCCCGTGAAACCCGTAGCGCTTGATCCCGCGCTCGTGGAGTGCACGGGGCAAGGCGAAGCGGCGCACCAGATCGTCATTGGTGCGATGAAAGCTCGTGTCGAAGGAGGCTGTCTGGCGAAGGTCCGGCCGCAGCCTTGCGATGGCGCGGATCAAACGAAGAGCTTGCGGCTGATGCAGCGGGGCCAACGCAACGAGCGCCTCCATCTGACGTAGCGAACGGTCATCGATGAGCACCGGGCCCGAGAACACGTCGCCGCCATGCACCACGCGGTGGCCGATCCCGGCCAGGTCGTCGAGCCTGTAGATGCGTGCCAAATGCGTGAACGCTTCGCCGAGCACCTCGTCCAGTTCCTCGCCCGGCTGTGCCTTGAGTTCCATATCGACTTGTCGCTCTCCTTCCAGAAGCCGGAAACGTAGCGGCGTGGTGCGAAAGTCGATGATACCCTTGCCGAGACGCTTGGGATGCCGGCCTTCCACGGCGAACAGGCCGATCTTGACGGTCGACGAGCCGGCGTTGAAAGTGATCAGAAGTCGATCGCTCATGCTGCCGCCCCCGGCATGGATTGTTTGCCGCGGCACACGAGAAGTTTTGCGAGGGCTGCCGAAGCGATCCGCGCGGATAAAGGGTCGGAGCGACTGGTGAGTACGATTGGCACGCGCGCCCCCAGCACGATCCCGGCCGCCGTTGCTCCGGCAAAATAGATAAGCTGCTTGGCAAGCATGTTGCCTGCCTCAAGGTCCGGGACAAGCAGGATGTCGGCCTCGCCGGCTACATCGGAGACGATGCCTTTGGTGCGCGCGGCAGCGATGCTGATCGCGTTGTCGAATGCGAGCGGCCCGTCGACAAGGGCGCCGGCAATCTGACCGCGCGCCGCCATCACGGTCAGGGCGGCCGCATCGAGGGTTGCCGGCATCTTGGCGTTGACGGTTTCGACGGCGGCAAGCACTGCGACGCGTGGTTTGTCGACGCCGAGTGTTCGCAGCAGATCGACCGCGTTCTGGCAGATGTCACGCTTGTGGTCGAGCGTCGGCTGGATGTTGATCGCCGCGTCGGTAACGATCAATGGTTTCCCGTAGGCTGGTACGTCCAGTGCGAAGACATGGCTGATGCGGCGCTCGGTCTTTAGCAAGGATCCAGGCGCGACGATGGCGCCCAGCAACTCGTCGGTGTGCAGGCTGCCTTTGACAAGGACGGCCACTTCGCCTGAAACTACCAGTTCCACGGCACGCGCTGCCGCCGCATGGCTATGGAGCGCCTGTTCGATTGCGATCCCATCGAGGTCGACCTCGGCGGCGTCCGCCGCTGCCCGGATCCTCGCCTCGGGCCCGACAAGAACCGGTTCGAACAATCCTTTTTCACGCACTTCGACGGCGGCAAGGATTGCCTCGGGTGAGCATGGATGCACGATCGCCGCGCGTACCATCGGCAGTTCACGGGCCTGCCGGACGAAGGCGTCGTATCGATCGTGGTGTGCGGTTGGAGGCGTGGACGGGGGCGTGGCCGGCCATTCAATGGATCGTGCCGGCGCGATCACGGTCGCGGTGCCGGTGAGGACTTGCTCGCCTTTTTGGTTCGAGCATGTCGTGTCGAGAACGACAACCCGGCTTGCCGGCGATTTTTCGGTGACGCGAACCGTCGCGGTGATAGTGTCACCTGACAGGACCGGCTTCAGAAAGCGGAACTCCTGTGCCAGATAGCTTGTCCCGGGCCCGGGCAGTTGCGAACCCAGCACTTCGGAAATCAGGGTTCCGGCCCATGCACCATTCATGACGGCGCGATTGAACATGCTCGTCGCTTCGGCAGCGTTGTCGGGCGGCAGATCGCCATCACCCGTTGCCACCGGCGTGTCACTCTCGCTTTTGTCGCCGCTTGCGACCCTGACCAGAGAGGCCGTGTCGCCGAGCTGCAATTCGTCAAATGTTCGATTCCTGAGCGTGCTGGGAACCACGGGTGGCCTCACTTCTGAAAAACATAGGTGCCGGGAGCATCGCAGATGGGTGGAAATCCTGCGTCGGGAGCGCCCATCCCAGGCGCGGCAATGCGTTCAGACAACGAATGCGCCTCGAGCCAACCTTGCCATTGCTCCCACCACGACCCGTCCTTTTGGGTGGCGGCGCCAACCCATTCGTCCGGGCTGAGGCAGAGATCGGCTGTCCGCTTTAAGGCGACGCTGTAGCGTCGGCCGCGATGACCGGGTTCGCTGACGATGCCGGCATTGTGTCCGCCGCTGGTCAATACGAATGTGACGTCGGTATCGGTGATCTGGTGGATCTTGTGGACCGATCGCCACGGAGCGACATGATCGCGCTCGGTGCCGACAACGAACAGGGGCACGCGGATGTTCTGGAGTGCTGCCGGGCGGCCATCGACCATGAAGCGGCCGGTGGCGAGTTCGTTATCGAGATAGAGCCGTTGAAGGTATTGCGTATGCATGCGGTAGGGCATGCGGGTTGAATCCGCGTTCCACGCCATGAGATCGGTCATCGGAGTGCGCTCGCCCATGAGATAGTCGCGCACGAGACGCGACCAGACGAGATCGTTGCTGCGCAGGATCTGGAAGGCTCCGGACATCTGGTCTGACGACAGATAGCCCCGGTTCCACATCATGCTCTCGAGGAAGTGCATCTGGCTGGGATCGATGAAGAGCGCCAGTTCTCCGGGCTCGCTGAAATCCGTCTGGGCTGCCAGGAGGGTGACGGTCGAAAGGCGGTCGTCGCCCACACGGGCCATTGCGGCGGCGGCGATGGAAAGCAGCGTGCCTCCCAGACAATAGCCGGCCGCATTCACCTTGCGGCCGGGCACGATCGCTGCGATCGCATCCAGTGCCGCCATCACGCCCAGTCGCCGGTAGTCGTCGAGCGAAAGGTCGCGGTCGGCGTCCGTCGGATTGCGCCAGGAGACATAGAAGACCGTGTGTCCCCGCTCTACGAGATAGCGGACGAGCGAGTTGTGGGCCGAAAGATCGAGAATGTAGAATTTCATGATCCAGGCAGGCACGATCAGCACCGGCTCGGCGAACACCGTCCCGGTCGCAGGAGAATATTGAAGCAGCTCGATCAGGTGATTGCGATAGACCACCTTTCCAGGTGTGAGGGCGACGTCGCGGCCGGGAAGAAAGGCGTCGGCGCCAATCGGGGGCTGAGCGTTGGCGAGCCGGGTGGCATCCTCCATCCAGTTCTGGAAGCCCGAGACGAAATTCGAGCCTGCGCTCTGGATCGTCCGCTCGATCACCTCGGGATTGGTGAACGGGCTGTTCGAGGGCGACGCCACGTCAAGCAGTTGGCGGGCCACAAAAGAAACGACCTCCTCGTGATGGGGTGTTACCCCCGGCACGGCGCGCGTTGCATCGGACCACCATTGCTGCGCGAGAAGAAAGGTCTGCACATATGCGGCAAACGGCTGCTTGTCCCAGCCCTCGGCCTTGAAGCGATAGTCCGAGGCGAGCGGCTCGATGCACGCCGGTGCTTGGCCGTGAAGACCGACGGCGCCGACATAGGCCGAAAGGCGCGCTCCCTGGCGAATGGCCGTGTCGGCCAGCTCCAGGCGTTTTCCGGGGGCGGACCACATATGCAGCGACCAGTCGAACAAGGCGAGCGTGAGCGCCGCCGGCGACAGTCCGGCCGTCAATCGGGCTGTACAGGCCTCGCGCAACCGGTCCAGGGCACGATATGCTTCCATGCGGGCATCGTGATCATAGCCGCCAGGTGGGGAAGTGGCCGCGCTAAGCCCGCTCTGCACCGTTCCCGCCATCAGCGGCGCGTCTCGTGCGGGACATGTTCGCGAGGAGAGTCGCAGTCCCTTACTTCGACCTCGAGCAGCGTGGCGATCACCTGCTTGACATCCTCTTCCAGAGCACTGCGCTCGCCTTCCAGCAGGGGCTCGGCCTTGATCGCGTCCTTGAGAATACCGACACCCGCCAGAAATGCTGCGACCAGCGCGGCACGCCTTCTCGATACCGTCGACAGCTTCCTGACGAGCGGAGCAACGAAATCCTCCTCCAGGAATTCGTTGAGCACCCGCGAGGCTGCTGGACTGGCGAAGGACTGCACCACGATGTCGAGCGCACCGATCTCGTTGGCGCCTTTGCGTGACAGGATCTGGTTCGCCAGGGTGGAGGGCAGGCAGCCATCGTCTTCGGCGAACAGCTGCTCGGGCCGGCCGCTCGCCTTGACGGCCTCGTAGAACAGCTTCTCCTTGGATCCGAAGGAGCGATGGACATAGGCCATGTCCACCCCGACATCGGCGGCGATGTCGCGAAGGCCGGTATCGTCATAGGAATGGGCCGAGAAGCGAAGGATGGCGGCCTTCAGGATGCGGTCGCGCGTCGTGTCGCTGGCGTCCGGGCTGATCACTCGGTTGGGCATTTTTTCTCCTCGCGGCCTCTTGACCGGCTGTCAGGTTTAGCTTCATAGAATACATCAGTCAACGATTGATGACTAAGGTTGTTCCTTCGGGAAGGATGGCGAATTCTCTCCTGTCCAACCCTTAGGCAAAGAATTGTTGAAGGTATCGTCACTCAGGCCAGGCGGCCAGGCTGTATAGGGGCGGTAACGACAAAACAAGGATGCCGCGCGGTTCGATCGTCTTTCCGTCACGATCGCAGGTCGAGTGCCCGGCGCCATACGAATTTCGACAGCGCTGCACTCGATTTACGGCGCCCGGCGTATCCATGGTGAAGGAGAACAGCATGACCAGGACAATGAAGGCTGCGGTGGTCCGGGAGTTTGGAAAACCGCTCGTCATCGAGGAAGCGGCGGTGCCGACACCTGGAGCCGGCCAGATTCTCGTCAAGGTCGCCGCCGCCGGCGTCTGCCACACCGACCTGCATGCGGCCGAAGGGGATTGGCCGGTCAAGCCGAAGCCGCCTTTCATCCCCGGACACGAGGGCGTGGGCCACGTCGTTGCGGTCGGGTCAGGCGTAAAGCATGTCAGGGAAGGTGACCGGGTCGGCGTGCCATGGCTCTACAGCGCCTGCGGCCATTGCCGGCATTGCCTGGGCGGGTGGGAGTCGCTCTGCGAGGAGCAGCAAAACACGGGCTATTCGGTGAATGGAAGCTTCGCGGACTATGTCATCGCCGACCCTGACTATGTCGGCCACCTGCCGGACAATGTCTCCTTCGTCGATATCGCGCCGATCCTCTGCGCCGGCGTCACTGTCTACAAGGGTCTGAAGGTGACCGACACGAAACCGGGTGACTGGGTCGTCATCTCCGGTATTGGCGGGCTTGGACACCTCGCCGTCCAGTATGCCAGGGCCATGGGTCTCAATGTGCTGGCGGTCGATATCGATGACGCCAAGCTCGATCTGGCCAAGCGCCTGGGGGCATCGCTTGCCGTCAATGCACGCAGCGAAGACCCTGTCGCTTTCGTTCGCAAGGAAATCGGCGGGGCCCAGGGCGTCCTCGTCACCGCCGTGTCGCCCAAGGCATTCGAGCAGGCGCTCGGCATGGTCGGGCGCGGAGGCACCTTGTCGCTCAACGGCCTTCCGCCCGGCGAATTTCCGCTGTCGATCTTCGAAACGGTGCTCAACGGCGTCACGATCCGCGGCTCCATCGTCGGCACCCGGCTCGACCTGCAGGAGGCGCTCGATTTTGCCGGCCAAGGCAAGGTCAAGGCGACGGTCGAGACAGAAACGCTCGACAATATCAATGACGTGTTCGCCCGAATGCACAAGGGCGACATCCAGGGCCGTGTCGTGCTCGATTTCGAGGGCTAGCCATTTGCGAGGCATGACCGACAGGGGCGGCGCGGGCCTCGATCTTTCGCGGCGAGCCGGATGGTGATCGATGCAGGTCGATGCCTTTTTGTCCTTCACGATCGCAGTGATCCTGCTTCTCGCCGGCAAAATCGTCACCATGAACGCCGTGGTCCTGCGCCGCTATGCGATCCCGGAGCCGGTTGTCGGCGGCCTGCTTTGCACGGCAGCCGTCGCACTTGTTTTTGCCTTTACCGGCGAGAAGATCGTCTTCGAACTGGGCATGCGCGACTTTCTGCTGCTGCTGTTCTTTGCCGGCATTGGCCTCAAGGCTGATGTGCGGAGCCTTCTGGCCGGAGGCAAGCCGCTGGCGGTCCTGCTTGCGCTCGCCATCGTCTTCATGCTGTTGCAGAATTTCGCGGGCCTGTCGCTTGCGTCCCTGTTCGGGCTCGAGCCGAAAGCCGGTCTGATGGTCGGATCGATCTCGCTGACGGGAGGCGTCGGAACCACGCTCGCCTGGGCGCCGATTTTCACGCAGCGGCTCGGGATCGAGAATGCGCTGGAGCTCGGGATTGCCGCCAACACCGTCGGGCTCATCGCCGCCTGCATTATCGGCGGACCGATCACCGCCTACCTGATGAAGCGCCACCGGATCGCCGGCAACCAGGATGGCGACCTCGACATCGGCGCGCCGTTCGAGCAGGCGCAGACCAGGCTGGATTATTTCTGCGTCCTTTGGGCCATCCTGGCGCTGAACGTCGCGCTCATGCTCGGATTCGGTATCGAAAAGCTGATCGCACTGACCGGCTTGACCGTCCCGACCTTCGTCAGTTGCCTGGCCGCGGGCATCCTGATTCGCAATCTCATGCCGCTCGCTGTCGGTGCAGCGGTGCGGCGGATCTGGCCAGGCGTCGAGGATGGGCTGGCGCTGGTGTCCGATCTGGCGCTCGGCCTGTTCCTGACGATGGCGCTGATGGGACTGCAACTGTGGCAGCTCGACGGCGTCCTTGTCTTCATCACCGCAGCGCTTGCGATCCAGATCGCCCTGACCGTGCTGTTCACCATCACCGTCGTGTTTCGCCTCATGGGCCGGGACTACGAAGCGGCCGTCATATCGGCCGGTTTCGGCGGCATCACGCTTGGATCGACGGCCACCGCGATCGCCAACATGACGGCTGTCACGCAGCAGCACGGGGCCGCCCACCGGGCGTTCATCATCGTTCCACTCGTTTGCGGCTTCTTCATCGATATCGTCAACGCGTTGATCATTTCCGCCTTTGTCGGCTGAACAGGACTGTTGGGGTGCCGCGCCGGCAGACCGCATGCGACGGCCCTCGATCGCTTGTCGTCGCAACCTGCGTTCGTTGACCTGTCTGGCAATGTTGAAGGGGCCAGTTGGGTCGGCTTTTCGAGTTAATCATCAATCGATGACTAACTGCATCATCACTTGTTGACAAAAAGGTCATCGTTTGATGATATGCGCGCGCAACGCTTGTGCTTCGGCACGCAGCCCTTTTGTTGCATCTGGCAAAGAAATCATCGGAGCACGTGGCTATGGATGCTGGCAAGGAGACGTCTTCTTCCAATTCAACCGGGTCTGGTTTTGGAATGAATTCATTCGATTTCATGAAGGCGGTCTCGTCGGTGCCCGTCAAATTCTATTCCGGGCTGTATCGCGCAGGCCTCGATGCCACGGCACGACTGCTCCAGCAGCAGGCAGATTATCTGCACCAGTTATCGACCATCGACCAGCCCGCCGAGATGATGGCCGCTCACGGCGATCACGTCCGCAAGGTCCTGGCCGGATGGGCGGATGAGGGCAGGCACATCTTCGAACGGGGCATGGCCGATCTCAAACCTGACGCATGATCCGAACGCGAGGTCGTTGCGCGGTGCGAGGGGGCCGGACACTGGCGCGGGGGATGAAGGGGCAGGAGGGGATATAGGCCCTGATTGCAGATCGCCCGCAGCATAACTTCTTTCAACGAGGGGCAGTCCGCGATCGGCCGCGCCCCGCTTTAAACGCACGGCAGGACTTCATGGCGGACAACGTCTCGCGACGTCGCAAATCGGCGCTCACCCAACTTCAGATACTTTTTTGCAACCGAAAAACCGCGGGGTGGACGCAATGGTGAAGTCAGCGAGAAAATGGATCCTGGCGGTTCTTGCAGCCGGCGCGATCGCCGGCGGCTATTATGGTTGGCGGATGTATGACGGTTCGGGGCTGCCGGCCGGGATCGTCGCCGGCAACGGCCGGATCGAGGCGACGGAAATCGATATCTCCGCAAGGACGGCCGGTCGGATCAAGGACATCTTCGCCGACGAAGGCGTCCTCGTGACGGCAGGACAGGTTCTGGCGCAGATGGACACCGACCAGCTTGTGGCGCAACGCCGGCAGGCCGAAGCGTCGCTGCAGCGCGCGGTCATCAGCATCGATACGGCCAGGAGCCTGCTTGCCCAGCGCGAGGCGGAAAAAGAAGCCGCCGCCGCCGTAATCGGGCAACGCGAGGCCGAGCTGGACGCAGCGGAACGAAAGCTGGCCCGAACGGAACAGTTGATCAAGACCAATACCACCTCCCAGCAGATACTCGACGACGATCGGGCCGCCGCACAACGGGCACGGGCAGCCGTCGCTGCTGCGAAGGCATCGCATTCCGCGTCGGACGCGGCGATCGGCGCGGCAAAAGCGCAAATCATCGATGCCGAGGCAGCGGTCGTCGCGGCAAAGGCGGCAATCGAAAGCATATCTGCCGATATCAACGACAGCACGCTCCGGTCGCCGCGTGAGGGACGCGTGCAATATCGCGTCGCGCAGCCCGGCGAGGTCCTGTCCTCCGGCGGCCGTGTCCTCAACCTCGTCGACCTCAGCGACGTCTACATGACCTTCTTTCTTCCGACCGCCCAGGCCGGGCGCATTGCGATCGGCTCCGAGGTGCGGCTCGTTCTCGACGCGGCGCCGCAGGTCGTTATTCCGGCAAGCGTCAGTTTCGTTGCCGATGTCGCCCAGTTCACGCCGAAGACCGTGGAAACGGAGGAAGAGCGGCAGAAGCTGATGTTCAGGATCAAGGCGAAAGTCTCCCCGGACCTGCTTCGCAAATACATCCAGCAGGTCAAGACCGGACTTCCGGGCATGGCTTATGTTCGCGTCGATCCCGCTGCCGAGTGGCCGGAACACCTGACGAGGGCGCTTGTGCAATGACGAAAGCGCCCGATGGCTCGAACGACAACACACGGGCCGCACCGGTCGCGAGCCTGGCGCGTGTCGGATTGTCCTATGGCAAGACGAGAGCGCTCGACGATGTGAGCCTCGATATTCCGCCCGGCATCATGGTCGGCCTGATCGGTCCCGATGGCGTTGGCAAGTCGAGCCTCCTTAGCCTGATCGCCGGCGCCCGCGCGGTCCAGCAGGGGCGGGTCGAGGTGCTGGGCGGCGACATTGCCGACACGAAGCACCGCAATCTGACCTGCCCGCGGATCGCCTACATGCCGCAGGGGCTTGGCAAGAACCTCTATCCAACGCTTTCGGTATTCGAAAACATCGATTTCTTCGGCCGCCTGTTCGGCCAGGACAGGCAGGAGCGGCAGCGCCGCATCGACGATCTGCTCGAGCGCACGGGCCTTGCCCCTTTTCCGGATCGCCCCGCGGGGAAACTTTCGGGCGGCATGAAACAGAAGGTCGGTCTGTGCTGCGCGCTGATCCACGATCCCGATCTTCTCATCCTCGACGAACCGACGACGGGCGTCGATCCTCTGTCGCGCCGGCAGTTCTGGGAACTGATCGACGATATAAGGGGCGAACGCCCGGGAATGAGCGTGATCGTCGCGACCGCCTACATGGAAGAAGCCGAACGCTTCGACTGGCTCGTCGCGATGGATGCCGGGCGCGTGCTTGCGACAGGAACGCCGGCCGAACTGCTGTCGCGAACCGGAGCCGCCAATCTCGACGCCGCCTTTGTCGCTCTTCTGCCAGAAGAAAGGCGGCAGGGTCATCACGAGGTCGTCATACCGCCGAGGCCCGATAAGGGCGAGACCGAGTTTGCGATCGAGGCCGAGCATGTGACCATGCGCTTCGGCGACTTCACGGCTGTCGACAATGTCAGCTTCCAGATTCCGCGCGGCGAGATTTTTGGGTTCCTCGGCTCGAATGGCTGCGGCAAGACCACCACCATGAAAATGCTGACCGGTCTCCTAGCGGCAAGTGAAGGAACGGCGAAGCTGTTCGGACATGAGGTCGATCCGAACGATATCGAGGTGCGGCGAAAGGTCGGCTATATGAGCCAGGCCTTCTCGCTCTACTCCGAGCTAACGGTTCGCCAGAACCTCGACCTGCATGCCCGCCTGTTCAACCTGCCGCCGGACACGATCCCGGCGCGCATCGCCGACATGGCGGCGCGGTTCGATCTCAAGGCGATCATGGACGCATTGCCTGACGCGCTGCCACTGGGTATCCGGCAGAGATTGTCGCTCGCCGTGGCGATGATCCACGCCCCCGACATCCTGATCCTTGACGAGCCGACCTCCGGTGTCGATCCGGTCGCGCGCGACGGCTTTTGGCAGATCCTGTCCGACCTGTCGCGCAATGACGGCGTCACCATCTTCGTCTCCACCCACTTCATGAACGAGGCCGAGCTTTGCGACCGCATTTCGCTCATGCATGCCGGCAAGGTGCTGGTCAGCGATACGCCGAAAGGGATCGTCGAGCAGAAATCCGCAGCCAGTCTCGAAGAAGCCTTCATCACCTATCTGGAGGAAGCGATCGGAAAACAGTCTCCACCTGCGTCCCCCCGACCCACGCAGCGTGAAGAGGCGGATGGAGCAGTGGCGCCCCCCACAGCTCCATCCGCCACCCGCCGCGCCTTCGATCCGCGCCGCATGCTCGCCTACACCCAGCGCGAAGCCCTGGAACTGCGCCGCGATCCGATCCGCGCGACGCTTGCCATTCTCGGCAGTGTCATCCTGATGTTCGTCATCGGCTATGGCATCAACATGGATGTCGAGAACCTGTCCTTCGCCGTGCTCGACCGCGACGATACGACGATCAGCCGCGACTACACGCTTCAGATCGCCGGCTCCCGCTATTTCACAGAAAAGGCGCCGATCACCGACTACAATGACCTCGACCGGCGCATGAGCAATGGCGAACTCAGCCTGGCGCTGGAGATCCCGCCCGGCTTCGGACGCGATGTCTCGCGCGGCAAGAGTGTCGAGATCGGTGCCTGGATCGATGGCGCCTCACCGTCGCGCGCCGAGACCGTCCGCGGCTACGTGCAGGGCATGCACCAGACCTGGCTGACCCAGAAGGCGCGTGAACTCTATGGCGGCGCGGCGACGGTCGGCCAGTTCCAGATCGCGCTCAGATACCGGTACAATCCAGGCGTCGACAGTCTGATCGCCATGGTGCCCGCCGTCATCCCGCTGCTTCTGATGCTGATCCCGTCCATGCTCGCCGTTTTGAGCGTCGTGCGCGAGAAGGAGCTCGGATCCATCGTCAATTTCTACGTGACGCCGGTAACGCGCTTCGAGTTCATCCTCGGCAAGCAACTCCCTTACGTCGCCCTTGCGATGCTGAACTTCGTCATGCTGACGGCATTCGCGGTGATCGTGTTCGGGGTTCCGCTAACGGGAAGTTTCCTGACCCTCGCGTTGGCGGCCCTGCTTTACGTCGTCACCGCCACGGGCATAGGACTGCTGATTTCAAGCTTCATCAGCAGCCAGATCGCCGCGATCTTCGGGACGGCCCTCATCACGCTCATCCCGGCGGTCCAGTATTCGGGCATCATCGATCCGGTTTCCTCGCTCCAGGGCATGGGCGCCTATATCGGCCAGATTTATCCCGCGACCTATTTCGTGACGATCGCCCGCGGCACGTTTTCCAAAGCGCTCGGATTCAACGATCTTGCCGCCTCCTTCATTCCTCTCCTGATCGCCATTCCGGTCCTGACCGGGATGACCGTGGCCTTCCTCAAGAAACAGGCGGCCTGATCGATGCGTCTTGCCAACATCATCCAGCTCGGCGTCAAGGAACTGCGCGGACTTGCCCGCGATCCGATGCTTGCCGTCCTGATCGTCTACGCCTTCACGCTGTCGATCTATACGGCATCGACAGCGATGCCGGAGACGCTCAACAACGCGGCCATCGCCGTGGTCGACGAGGACCAGTCGCCGGTCTCCTCGCGCATCCTCACGGCATTCTATCCGCCTTATTTCTCGATTCCGAAGATCATCTCGCAGCATGAGATGGACCGCCGGATGGACAGCGGCCTCGACACCTTCGCCCTCGACATCCCGCCGAACTTCCAGCGCGACCTGCTCGCCGGCAAGGCGCCGACGATCCAGCTCAACGTCGATGCCACTCGCATGACCCAGGCCTTCAGCGGCGGCGGCTACGTCCAGTCGATTGTTTCTGGCGAAGTAAGCGAGTACCTGAACCGCTACCGGGGAAACACGACCGTTCCGGTCGATCTGGCGCTGCGCTCCCGCTTCAATCCCTCGCTCGACAAGGGCTGGTTCGGGGCGATCAACAACGTGATCTCCTCGATCACCATGCTGTCGATCGTATTGACCGGTGCGGCGTTGATCCGCGAGCGCGAGCACGGCACGATCGAGCACCTGCTCGTCATGCCGATCACCCCGACAGAGATCATGATCAGCAAGATCTGGTCGATGGGCCTGGTGGTGCTGGTCGCCTCGACAGTTTCGCTCGTCTTCATCGTACAGGGCCTGCTCAAGGTGCCCATTCAAGGGTCGCTTATCCTGTTTTTCGCGGGCACGGTGCTGCAGCTCTTCGCCACAACGTCACTGGGAATCTTCCTGGCCACCATTGCCGGATCCATGCCGCAGTTCGGTCTTCTGCTGATGCTGACCCTTCTTCCGTTGCGCGTCCTGTCGGGCGGTGTCACGCCGCGGGAGAGCATGCCGCAGATCATCCAGGACATCATGCTCGCCGCACCCGACACCCACTTCGTCATCCTTGCGCAGGCGATCCTGTTTCGTGGAGCCGGCCTCGATGTCGTCTGGCCGCAGTTCCTGGCGTTGCTGATCATCGGGGTCGTGCTGTTCGCCTTCTCGCTGCACCGGTTCAGACAGTTCCTGCGCTAGAGATTGAGGCCTTTGGCGATGCCCCCTTCGATGCAAAAACCAGACTTTGGCGGTGAGCAGCCCCTGTCGCACTGCCATCGCACGCAACATGCAGTCGGCATTCTCTCCGCAAATGGCTGGTTCGCATCGAAGCCTCTCGAATGGCAGCGCGAACTCTGCCGCGCCGGACGGCGGGTCGCACTGGCGCCCGGCCAATGGATCTATGGCCAGGGCGACGAAACCAACGGACTTTGCGCCGTGCTCGAAGGGGCCTTGAGGCTCGAGGCGCCTCTTGCGTGCGGTCATGATGCTCTTCTGGCGATCCTTTCGCCGCCGGCAATATTCGGCCTCACGACAAACAGCGGATTAACCTCGCGCCTGGCAACGGCGCGCGCCGCACGGCAGACCACGGTCCTCCTGTTTTCCAACAGCGCGCTTGAGCAATTGGCGGCACGGTTTCCTCAAACCACGCAGGCGCTCAATGACCTGCAAGGGCAGCAACTGGGCATGCTCGTGCGACTGGCGGCGCATCTTCTGGTCTCGCCACCGCTCGGCCGCATTGCCTATCGTCTCGATCAGGTCGCCTCTAACGGCGTCGCATCGGTGAGCCAGTCCGATCTTGCCGAGCTTTGCGGTCTTGCCCGGAAAATCGTCAATGCCCATCTGGCAAGGCTCGAGGCAGACGGCGTCATCCAGCGCGGCTATCGCGAGATCAGGATCCTTCGACCGCGGGCGCTCGAAGCCCTGATATGCTCTGCGGATGCAATGCCGCAGCTGTCGGGTCGCGGCGGTGGCGGTGAGATGACCGCGACTGGCGCATAAATCTCGACGAGATTGTCCCGATCGGTACAATCATTGCAATGATCTTCCGCTAGATTGGTCATCAACTGATGACAATTCTTTTATCTGAGGTCCGGCTTCAGGCCGCACATCGGGAGGTCTATCGATGTTCAATTCCAATGCTTTTACTGCCTTGCGCCGGGCCTTGTCGCTCCGCACCCTTCTTCTGATGTTGCTTTCGGCGGTTCCGCTCGCCCTGGCTCCTGTTACGGCTCATGCGGCAACACGTGGCGCGACGATCGCAAACGTCAATCTGCGGGCCGGGCCTGGCACGTGGTATCCGGTGGTCATCACCATGCCGCCAAGCGCGGCTCTGACCATCTACGGATGCATCGATTCAGGTCCCTGGTGCGATGTCTCCTGGGCGGGCGCACGTGGATGGGTTTCCTCGAAC
>CALMZV010000132.1 GCA_937870755.1 uncultured Methylocystaceae bacterium | reverse complement strand
GAGAGCTCCGCAGCCGAAATCGACCTGCGCGACTTCGCCGACGCGGTGGAAGCGATGCCGGCGCTTCCGGGTCTCGCGCCGCCCATCGAAACGCACGCACCACCTGACAAGCCGAAGCTCGATGACGTTCTGTCCCGTCGCACCCGCGCAGGCGGCGTAGATCCAGTTACCCGCTTCGAAGCAGCCAGCATGGCGATCGGCCATCATGTCCGGCTCGTTCATGAAGGGCGCGAGACCGAGGACGAGGCCCGGCGCGCGATCCAGGAGTTCAACCAGGCCTGCCTCGATCCGCCCTGGCCGCCGGAACGCATCGATGCGGAATTCGATCGGCTCTGGCGCCGGCATGTCGTGCGCAACGGGCCTGGCCTGACACTTGGCCCCGCACCGGTCACATCGATCCCGGCCTTCACGCTCGGCGCGCTGATCGACGACAAGAGCCCCATGCCGGCCGACATCATCGCGCCGCGCGTGCTCACGCCCGGTGGCATGCTGGTGCTCGGCGGCGCGCCGAAGGTCGGCAAGAGCGATTTCCTGATCAGCCTGCTCGCCCACATGGCGGCGGGGGCCGCGTTTCTCTGCTTCAAGCCACCGCGCCCTCTGCGCGTGTTCTACCTCCAGGCGGAGATCGACTACCACTACCTGCGCGAACGGCTGCAGGGCCTCAGCCTGCCGAAGCCGGTCCTCGCCATTGCGCGCGACAATCTCGTCGTGACGCCGAAGCTCCGGCTCATCCTGGACGGGCGTGGCCTTGGCTTGGTCGAAGCCGCGATCCTCGGCGCGTTCGAGAGCGAGCGCCCAGACATTCTGTGCATCGATCCGATCCGCAACCTGTTCGACGGCGGTCCCGACGGCGGCGGCGAGAACGACAATGACGCGATGCTGTTCTTCCTGCAGGCCCGGGTGGAGGCGCTGCGCAACGCTGCCGCCCCCGATGCCGGGCTGATCCTTTGCCACCACACCCGCAAGGCGCAGAAGAAGCAGATCGCCGAGGACCCGTTCCTGACGCTTGCCGGCGCCAGCGCGCTGCGCGGCTTCTACAGCGCCGGCATCCTCATGCATCGCCCCGATGAGGAGCGCCCCGAGCGCCGCCTCGAGTTCGAACTGCGCAACGGCCCCGCGATCGATCCCATCCTCATCGACAAGCGGCAAGGCCGCTGGATCATGCTCGATCCGAAGTCCGAGCGCCTGGTGCGCAAGGACCTTGGCGAGCGGCTCGATGCCGAGCGCGCGCGCAAACGCGACGTGATCCTCGACATTCTCGACGAGCAGGCGCGCGCCGGACACCTCTACACCGCCCTGCAGTTCGCCGAGGCCTTCGAGAACCAGGCGGGGCTCGGCGGACGAACGACGATCCGTGAGCGCGTCAGCGTGCTCGCCACCAAGGGTTACGTGAAGTTCACCCGCGACGGCGGGCCCTATGGCCTGCCTAACGCCCGCTCGAAGCTCGGCTACCTCGTGATCGAAGGCATGCAGTTCCCGTCGGGCGAGAGCGTCGATGCGGACACCGGCGAGGTGACCCCCGCCTTCATCCCCGTCCTTCCGACCCACTACAAAGCAGCCCAGACCGGCGCCGTGCTCGACGTCGAGAACCCGCTCGTCTGGGTCTATCCCGAAGGAGAGACCCCATGATGTTCCCCGTCGAGAAGTTGCCAACGGCGCTGTCCTGGCAACTGGCAACTTCGGCAACTGGCAACTTCCCGGCACGAAAAATCGTTCCGTTCCAGAGGCTTAGGAAAACGGTGAAGTTGCCGGTCGGCAATCTGGCAACTTCCCTCCGGCAACTTGGCAACTTCAAAAGATCGTTCGATTTCAACGACTTGAGGAAGTTGCCAGATTGCCAGAATTCCTGCTCTCCCTACGGGAGAGACGAGCGAGCGCCCATCAGGCGCGCTCGTCCGTCGCGACCTGTGTCGTCGGCGGCGGCGTTTGCAACCACCCTCCAGCCGGTCTCCGTCGCACCGCTCGATCCGATCATGGCGCCCGTCGGCACCGATCCCCTGCGACCGGGACAGGGCCCACTCCTCGCCCTCGATCTTGGCACCACCACCGGCTGGGCGCTGCGCCTTGCGACCGGCCAGATCCTGCATGGCTCTGTCTCGTTCCGGCCGAGCCGCTTCGATGGCGGCGGCATGCGCTTCGTCCGCTTCTCCGCCTGGCTCGACACCCTGATCGCCGACGCCGTCAGTCTCGAAGCGATCTACTTCGAAGAGGTGCGTCGCCACCTCGGTGTCGATGCAGCCCACCTCTATGGCGGCTTCCTCGCCACGCTGACTGCGTGGTGCGAGCATCGGTCGATCGCCTATCAGGGCGTGCCCGTCGGCACCATCAAGCGCCATGCGACGGCCAAGGGCAATGCGGGCAAGGACGCCGTCATCGCCGCCGTCACGGCGCGAGGCTTCAACCCGAAGGACGACAACGAAGCCGACGCCATCGCGCTGCTCCTCTGGGCCATCGAGACCAAGGGAGGCGTGCGATGAGATGGGCGCCACCCGGCTTCGGCGGCAAACGGCGATCGCCGGAAGAGATCAAGCGCGAAGGCTGGCGCGAGCAGAAGGTCCTCGTGGTCAGCGAGACCGATCCGCGCCTGACCTGGCCCGAGCGTGAGCTCGTGCGGCAACTCGGAGACAAGCTCTACGGATACAGAAAGGAGGCGCGGCATGGACGTCTGGACCCGTGATCAGGTGGAAGAACGGCTCGCCGAGGCGGCCGATGTCCTGAAGCGCCTGCCTGATGCGAAAGGTCAGGGGTATTTCAGCACCTGGCCGCAGATCGTGTACGAGTTCGCGGATCTCGTCGGCCAGGAGCCCCCACGACTGCGCCGGCCCCCGCCGTCGCCTGCCGCCATCTCCCGGATGGAAAAGACCTTCGACTGGTTCGCCTGGCTGGAGCCGGAAGACGCCAAGCTCGTCTGGGCGCGCGCCGAGGGCACGCCGTGGAAGCCCATCTGCTGGCGCTTCGGGCTGTCGCGCGCGACCGCGCACCGTCGCTGGGAGTATGCGCTGAGCGTCATCACGTGGCGGCTCAACGGACGCCGGCCGCCAGCGAAGCGCTCGCAGCGGTTCGTGGTCGATGCGACGCGCCGCGTGTCAAGCTGAATGCATCTCGTGAGACAATTTTCAGTGAGACATTTCCCGGCGAGACAGAACAGCCCGAATTCGCGTATCTCGGTGGCATGTTCGCGAGAGGCGCATCCAAAGCGGCCCGGCTGACGCGTTTGGTTCCTTCCCGGCGGATACCCTATGCGGGAGGGCGCGGCGCGAAA
>CALMZV010000131.1 GCA_937870755.1 uncultured Methylocystaceae bacterium | reverse complement strand
CGGCCCGACCTGTTCGCGCCGGCGCTCGCCCAGGCCGGGCTCGCGCCCGGGCGCGTCGTCTATGTCGAATGCGGCGACGAGAAAGCCCTGCTCGCCTGCTTCGAGGAAGGGTTGCGGCATCCGGGATTGGGCGCCGTCGTCGCCGAGGTGTCGCGTCTCTCCATGACCGCCTCGCGCCGGCTCCAGCTCGCGGGCGAGGCCTCCGGCACGCTCGGCATCGCGGTCCGGCGCTGGCGGCGCCAGACCGAGGCGGCGGATTTCGGAATGCCAACCGCCGCCACGACGCGATGGCGCGTATCGGCCCTGCCGTCGGCGCCGCTGCCGGTCCCCGGCGTCGGGCGGCCGCGCTGGCTCCTCGAGCTCATCCGATCGCGCGCCGGAGAATGTGCAGATTTCATTGTGGAGGCGTGTGATGACCAGGGTCGTCTCGCTCTTCCTTCCAGCCTGGCCGACGGACAGGGTGCGAAGGATGTTGGGCGACGCCGCGTCTCCGCCTGAGACGCCGATCGTCCTTGTCGGCCGCGAGGGCCGCCGGCGCGAGATCTTGGCCGCCGACACGGCCGCGCAGCGTGCGGGCCTGCGCGTCGGCATGGCCGCCAGCAAGGCGCAGGCGCTGGTGCGGGATCTCGTCATGCGCGACGCCGAACCGGACTCGGACCTCGCGGCGCTCGACCGGCTCGCGCTCTGGGCGCTCAACCGCTACGCGCCGATCGTCGCGGCCGACCCGCCCGACGGTCTCGTCATCGAGGCGACCGGCGCCACGCATCTTCATGGCGGCGAAGCCGCCATGCTCACCGACATGGTGGCGCGCCTGAAAGCCGCCGGCCTGTCCGCGCGCGCGGCGATGGCCGACACCTGGGGCGCGGCGCATGCGCTCGCGCGCTTCGCCGCGCGGCCGACGCTCGTCGTTCCCGCCGGCGAGAGCGCCGCGGCGATCATGCCCCTGCCGATCGCCGCCTTGCGGCTGTCGGCGACGACCGTCGACAGCCTGCGCCGGCTCGGCCTCGACCAGATCGGCGACCTCGAGCGCACCCCGCGCGCGCCGCTCGCGCTGCGCTTCGGGTCCGAGATCGGCCGCCGCCTCGACCAGGCGATGCGCCGCCTCAGCGAGCCGATCGACCCGATCCGTCCGGCCGAGATCGCCGAGGTGCGGCGGCAATTCCCCGAGCCGATCTCGGCCGCCGAGACGATCGCCCGCTATATCGCCAAGCTGGTCAGCGAGCTTTGCATCCTGCTCGAGGCGCGCGGGCAGGGCGCCCGGCGCCTCGACCTTCTCTGTCACCGCGTCGACGCGCAGATGGTCGCGGTCCGCGTCGGCACGGCCTTGCCGGTGCGCGACGCCAGGCGGCTGACGCGGCTCCTCACCGACAAGATCGAGACCATTGATCCGGGCTTCGGCATCGAGCTCATGCGGCTCGCCGCGACGATCGCCGAGCCTTTGAGCGAGAAGCAGACCATCTCCGATCTCGCCGCGCCGCCGGAGGCGGACATCAGCGACCTGATCGACACGCTGTCCAATCGCATCGGCGGCGACCGGCTCTATCGCATCGTGCCGGTCCAGAGCGACGTGCCGGAGCGATCGGTCGCGCGCGCGGCGCCGGCATCGCCCGACGCCGGCGCGTCCTGGTCGGGATCGTGGCCTCGGCCCGTGCGGCTCCTTGCCTCGCCCGAGCCGATCGAGACCGTGGCGCTCCTGCCCGATCATCCGCCCGTAACATTCACCTGGCGAGGCGTGCGCCGGCGCGTGCGGCGCGCCGACGGGCCCGAACGCATCTTCGAGGAATGGTGGCGCAGCGACGCCGAGCTCGACGCCGTGCGCGACTACTTCCGCGTCGAAGACGAACAGGGCGAGCGGTTCTGGATCTATCGCGCCGGCGACGGCGAGCATGGTGAGACCGGCTCGCAGCGCTGGTATCTGCACGGAATCTTCGGATGAGCGACCCGCGCTATGTCGAGCTGCAGGCGACCTCCCACTTCTCCTTTCTCAGGGGAGCGAGCAGCGCCGAAGAGCTGTTCGCGCAGGCGGCGATGCTCGGCATCGAGGCCCTCGGCATCGTCGACCGCAATTCCCTCGCCGGCATCGTGCGCGCCCATGAAGCCGCCAAGGTGACGGGCGTTCGCCTGATCGTCGGCTGCCGCATCGACCTCGCCGACGGCATGTCGATGCTCGTCTATCCGACCGACCGCGCCGCCTATGCGCGGCTCTGCCGCATGTTGTCGGAAGGCAAGCGCCGCGCCGGCAAGGCGAAGTGCCATCTCGAATGGCGCGATGTCGTCGCCTACGGCGACGGCCTGATCGCCATCCTCCTCCCGGATGAGGCCGACGAGCTTTGTGCGGAGCGGCTGCGCCGCCTGCGCGAGGCGTTCGGCGATCGCGGCTACCTCGCATTGACGCTGCGTCGCAGGCCAAACGACCAGCTCCGGCTGCACGAGCTGGCGAACCTCGCGGCCAGCCTGCGCGTCGAGACCGTCGTGACCAATGACGTGCTGTTTCATGAGCCGAAGCGCCGCGTCATGCAGGATGTCGTGACCGCGATCCGGCACAATGTCACGATTGATGCACTCGGCTTCAGGCGCGAAAGGCACGCGGATCGCTTCCTCAAATCGCCGCAGGAAATGCACCGCCTGTTCGCGCGCTACCCGGAAGCGCTCGCGCGCACGATCGCGATCGCGAGACGCTGCACCTTCTCGATGTCGGAGCTCGAATATCAATATCCGGAAGAGCGCAGCATGCCGGGCCTCACGCCGCAGGAGGCGCTGGAGACGTTCACATGGGAGAGCGCCGCGGAGCGTTACCCCGAGGGCGTCCCCGACAGGGTGAGCAAGATCCTCGCGCATGAGCTCGCGCTGATCCGCACGCTCGATTACGCGCCGTATTTTCTCACCGTCAACGCGATCGTCCGCTTCGCGCGATCGCAGGGAATCCTGTGCCAGGGCCGCGGCTCGGCCGCCAATTCGGCCGTCTGCTACGTGCTCGGCATCACCTCCATCGACCCGGATCGCAACGACCTGCTGTTCGAGCGCTTCGTCAGCGTCGAACGTAAGGAGCCGCCCGACATCGACGTCGATTTCGAGCACGAGCGGCGGGAAGAGGTGATTCAGTGGGTCTATGAGACCTACGGCCGCGACCGCGCCGCGCTGTGCTCGACCGTGATCCGTTACAGATCGAAAGGAGCGCTGCGGGACGTCGGCAAGGCGCTCGGCCTCACCGAGGACACGATCAAGATGCTGTCCGGCCAGGTCTGGGGCTGGTCAAGGACCGGGATCGAGGACAAGCACGCCGCCGATCTCAACATGAATCTCGGCGACCGGCGCCTGCGCCTCGCGCTCGAGCTGGCGCGCGCGCTGATCGGCACGCCGCGCCATCTCAGCCAGCATCCCGGCGGCTTCGTCTTGACCCGCGACAGGCTCGACGACCTGGTGCCGATCGAGCCCGCGGCGATGCCGGATAGGCAAGTCGTCGAATGGGACAAGGACGACGTCGACGCGCTGCGCATGATGAAGATGGATTGCCTGGCGCTCGGCATGCTGTCCTGCATGAAGCGCGCCTTCGATCTCCTGTCGGAGCACAAGGGCGTCGCGCTCGATCTCGCGACCATTCCGGCCGAGGACCCGCGCACCTACGCGATGATCCGCCGCGCCGATACGCTCGGCGTCTTCCAGATCGAGAGCCGGGCGCAGATGAGCATGTTGCCGCGGCTGATGCCGCGCACATTCTACGATCTCGTCATCGAGGTCGCGATCGTGCGGCCGGGACCAATCCAGGGGGACATGGTTCATCCGTACCTACGCCGGCGAGAGGGCAAGGAGCCCGTCGCTTATCCGACGCCGGAGCTGGAGGCGGTCCTCGGCAAGACGCTCGGCGTGCCGCTGTTTCAGGAACAGGCGATGCGGATAGCGATCACGGCGGCAGGCTTCACGCCCGGCGAAGCCGACCAGCTCCGCCGCAGCATGGCGACGTTTAAGCACACGGGCGGCGTCTCGGCCTTCAAGGACAAATTGGTCAACGGCATGATCGCCAACGGCTATGCGCGCGAGTTTGCCGAGAAGACGTTCTCGCAGCTCGAGGGATTCGGCTCGTATGGATTTCCGGAGTCGCATGCCGCTTCGTTCGCGCTGCTGGCCTATGCCTCGTCCTGGATGAAATGCCATCATCCGGATGTCTTCTGCGCAGCCCTGCTCAATGCGCAGCCGATGGGATTCTACGCGCCCGCGCAGATCGTCCGCGATGCGCGCGATCACGGCGTCGAGGTGCGGCCCGTCGACGTCAACCTGTCCCGCTGGGATTGCACGCTGGAGCCGACCGAGCACGAGGACCGCTTCGCCGTCCGCCTCGGCATGCGCATGGTGCGCAGCCTTGCCAATGGCGACGCCGCGCAGATTATCGCCGCCCGCGGCGATCGACCATTCTCGTCGGTCGACGATCTATGGCGCCGCGCCGCCGTGCCGGCCGCGGCGCTCGTTCATCTCGCCGACGCCGATGCGTTTCGGCCGGCCTTCGGTCTGCCGCGGCGCGATGCGATGTGGGCGATCAAGGCGCTGCGCGACGAGCCGCTGCCGCTGTTCGCGGCGGCCGCGGCGCGCGAGGCGCGGACCGTGCCGGAGATCCACGAGCCGGCCGTCGTGCTGCGCCCGATGAAGGCCGGCGGCGAGGTCGTCGAAGACTACGGCCATGTCGGCTTGACGCTGCGCGCCCATCCGCTGTCGTTCCTGCGCGCTGACCTCTCGCGCCGGCGCGTCGTCACCTGCACCGAGGCGATGACGTCGCGCGACGGGCGCTGGCTCGAGGCCGCCGGCCTCGTCCTGGTGCGGCAGATGCCCGGCAGCGCCAAGGGCGTGATGTTCGTGACGCTGGAGGACGAGAGCGGCATCGCCAATCTCGTGATCTGGCCGCAGGTCTTCGAGCAATACCGGCGCGTCGTGCTCTCGGCCGGCATGCTTTCGGTCCGCGGGCGGATTCAGCGGGAAGGGGAGGTGGTGCATCTCGTGGCGCGCCACCTGTCCGATCTCTCCGGCGCGCTTGCCAGCGTCGGCGAGCGCGACGACCTCTTCCCGCTGCCGCATGGCCGTGGCGACGAACTGCATCACGGCAGTCCGACGCCCGATCCGCGCGGCCTGCCGAAGGGTCCGCAGCCGCGCAATATTATCGACCCGTATGGACACATCGACCAGATCAAGGTGAAAACACGGGATTTCAGGTAAAGGTCAGTAGTAGAAGACGCGGGGGGATTGGATGCCGGATGTATCGTGGGGACAGCTCTTCGCCGCTGCGCTGGGCGGCGGATTCACGGTCAAAGTCCTCGACATCGCATATCAGGAGTTCCGACATAGAAAATCGCGGTCCCTCGGCGCCGAAGAACTCGTCGATCAACAGCTCGGGCCGCTGCTCAAGGCGGCTGACGAACTTGTCGGAAAGTTACGATCCCTCGCGGATGTTGACTTCAAGCCGGTCCATCGCGTTGAACCCGACGACAAGTGTCTTGCCAACCACGAGTTCGCGAGCCTGCTGTATCTCTTCGGACGCTTTTGGGCCCGCGTGGAGCTCATCCGGCACAAAGGTCTGTCGGTCAGTATGGGCAAGGACAAGCGCGGTGCCCAATTGCAGCATTTTCTCGATTGTCTGGAGTCGCGCCGGGTCCGCATCGTCGACCGCATTCTTCAGCGTGCCGTTGGTGAGGTGATCGTCCGTGATGACGACACTCTCACTTTTGTGGAGTTCGTTCGGATCTTCGAGACAGATGCCGCGTCCCGGAAGTGGATCACGCCGCTCGCGAAATTCCTCTCGCGAACCGAGCATACGACAGAGCGGCAACGCCTACTGCAATATGGAGCTGTGCTGCACGCTCTGATCGACACGCTCGACAGCAAGCATCTGATCACGCGCGAAAGACCGGCGACGCCGAACAAACTCAGCAGCCGCTCTTGGGCTGACCTCAATTATCGGGTGTTCGGCGTGTATCTGAAATTCGTATCGAACAAGCCGAAATACATCGGGCCGCCTAAGAAGGCGGCCCGGAAAAAGGGGAGGCAAGCCGTTGGAACTTTGGAGCCCTAAGGCTCGGAACGTCCGTTGGGTTGCCTTTATTCCGTGGGCACCGAATGGTGCAACATAAACGAAATATAGGATGTTCGATCCGGCGCCGCAAGGGTGACGTTGCGCCCCGGCGAGCATCTTGGTCAGAGCCGTTGGCCTATGGTGGCCCGCCAGCGAACGATCTTCAATGTCGCCGGTGGCGAAGGAAAGGTTGATGGAGGAAGGGGCGGGTACTGCAATGAACTTCCTGAACCTGAATGAGAAGGCGCTCGATCAGCACGTCTATCGGATCATGTCGCAGGACTACGTGGTTTCATTATTTTCGAACAAGACCAACGTGCTCAGCCAGGTCCACAATTGGAAAGACAAGTTCGAGAATTTCCAGCTCAATCTCGGCGGCATCCTGGACGGTGCGCGGTTTGGCTACGGGTTCAAGGAAGATTTCGTCGGTCAGTGCTGGACGCGGCACAGCCTGTCCGAGGCAATGTGGGGCATCTATGCGAATGATGCGACCAAGCGCTATCTGCGCATCCGGTCGACCCCTCGCAAGCTCCTCACCGCGTTGGTGGCGGCACATCCAGCAATGCCGCATGACACCTGCTTCGTCGGCAAAGTGGACTACAAGTCGGAGAAAGACTTGAGAGCCTATGTTGGCAATCAGGGACGCCTCGAACTGTCGGCGAGGAGGTTTGCGCAGTCCCTCTTGCTCAAGCGACGGGCATTCCAGCACGAAAGCGAGGTTCGGCTGCTTTACTTTGGGGACAAAGGTAAGTTCGACGATAAAGGACTTTATCGCTATGCGGTCGATCCTCACGACATGATCACTCAGATCATGGCCGATCCGAACCGGGATCGACGCTCGTGGAACGCCGACAAAGCCGCGCTCGCGCGGGCGACCGGCTTCGCTGGCGAAATCAAGCGCTCGAAGATTTATGATCCGCCGGACTGGGATCTACCAGGCTACACATCCTGATTTGCGAAGCGGTCACGCACGTAGAATCGAGATGACGTCGATTCCTCGACGCCTCCGTTATGCGACTGGGCTGACCCGTAAACACAGCGCACGCTTCACTTCCACTGACTGCGGCAGAAGTCTCAGTTTGTCACCCGCACAAGCGCTTCTTCGGGCGTCAGGGTCTCCCCTTCGTCAATCTCGGGGAATATTTCGCCCATCGCTTTGGGGTCCGGCGGCGGTCGCCGCTTGACTGCGAAGGTAACGGTGCGTCCCGTTTCCAGAACAGACCGGATCATGGCCTCCAGCGAGGTCGATTGGGAGATCGTCGTCCCAACCCATGAGCCTGCGACCAACGTGATGAACTCCGAACCGCTCAGCCTGCGCCCGACATTGCTATAGGTGAGGAGGTTGCCGCCGCGCGGACCCCTGAGACGGTCGCTTGTCGCCAAAGCCTTCCACAAGCCGAGCGGCAGATAGATACCTGGAAACAGCCCGCGATCGTCGGGGTTGAACACGATGCGCGAGCAGAACTTCAGGAAGAACGGGTTGCTGGTCAGGCGAAAGCCGTCCGGGTCCGTGTCGGGTTCGATCCGTTCGAGTTGCTCAAGAAGCTTGTCCATGCGCTCCAACTCGCCGGAGAACTGATCGCCCGGTGCCCAGCGGAATTCATGTTCTTGTGGGCCCTTTTCGAACGCCTTGTATTGCACCAGCACGAACGAGCGATAGGTCTCGTTGAAATAGATCAGATCGGCGCCGGTCTGCTCCTCCAGCGCCAGACGATTTGCCATGACGACGGTCACGCGAACAGACGGGTCCGTCTCGGACTGGAAGGTACGGGCGGCGATGTGCGGCGCTTCTCGCAGGGCAGCGAAGCCCGGCAGACCTGACAGATCGGCATGAAGCATCACGTCCTCGCGCACCCTTGCACCCGGAAGTCCGTCCAGGAACGAGGTGCGTTCGACCGTGGCGGGCGTCCATTCGAGGATCTCCTGCGTGCCCACGCCGGCGATTTCGAGCGCGGCCGCGAGCGTCTCCTTCTGAAGCGCCAGATTCTCCCGCTCGCGCTCACCGAGCGATCCGATTAACTCGCGCCTGCTTGCGGACATCCTCGCAAGCTTCTCTCCGAGCGTGGAATCCATCTCACGAAGGACCTCGACCACCGCGCTCAGGGTCTTGGGCGGAATCAGGCCGCCCGTGGTCACGACTTTTCGTAACGGGGATTTGAAGCGATTGGATACGCGATCGACGATCGCACCGAACGGGATGGGACGCGCTAAGGCGTCCAACGAGGTCATGTTGAGGCGAACGAGTTCGGTTCCCGCCGTCGCGCCCTTGCGGCCGTCTCCGACATGGGTGAGTAGACCGTCCTCGAACGACGCCAGCACAACGAGCGGCGCGCGGCGGCTGTGCGAAAACGCCGGCACGGGCTCGGATGCCTTCGGACCGCCGAACCAGCCCGGCTCGGCATCGAGGAGGGTCTCCCGCCGGTCCGGCCGCACATTCAGAATATAAGCCGCAGCCTTCGCCAAAACTGTTCGCCGCCTGTTACTACGCCGTTGTCGCTCTTATATTAAGCGGTCTTCCGGAGAACGACAAAATGGATGCAACCGTTGGCGCCGCGACGAAGGCCCTCGACACGCTCAAGGCCCTGCCGACCTGGCTCTTGGCCGGGCTTTCCATTTCCTTTTTCGCCATTTGGCTTTGGCCACCCTTCCTCCTCGCCTTGCCCGAGCCCGCTCGATCTGTCGTTCCGGTCGCCCTGTTCGTCACGTCGGTCCTGACCCTGTGCAATGTGGCGGCGCTGCTTCTCGGCCACGCTGCGGCGCGCCGAGAGCACAGCCTTGAGCGCGACCGGGAGCGCCTGCTGCAACTCTACCGGCCGCTCGAGACGCTTTTCCTCACGCGCCACATCACGGTGTCTACAGGCCGGGCCTCTCCCTATCTCCGTCATCGCCTCGCCAATGCCTGGGAAGCCCTTCATACGGGCGGCCGCAAGCTGCGCCGTCTCAAGCGTGCGGCTCGCGCGATAATCGACAAGCAGGAGTCCTCAAGCGCTGAAGTTGAATATGGCGGCGATTTCCCGCTGCACCAGATCATCGAGCTTGTCCGCAAGAACGCCCGCCATGCGCGTCCGGAGCTTCTCGACCTGGTCAGCCGTGCCGACCGCTCGAACTACGAGGAATATGACCGCGTATTGCTGACCGATGCCGAATACGCTCTCTTCGAGCACATTGATGGAGAGCATCGTCGCTTGTCGAAGCGCGTGGGTTAGCGCTTACTCCGATCCCGGTCGCGCGAGCGCCACGTCGAGCGATCCCGCCGGCAATGGCCGAAGCAGCTCCGCCTCGGGCTTGCTCAGATGCAGCCAGGCGGCCCAGTCTTCCGGCTTCAAGATGACGACCTGCCGATTGTGATAGGGCGCGATGTCCTCGCCGGGCGACGTCGTCAGCATCGTGAAACTCGGCGGATGATTGCCTTGGCCTTCACGCCAGAGGCCGGCGATCGCCGTGATCGGCGAGCCCTTCAGAGCGAAGCGATATTTCGCTTTCGGATATTTCTTGCCGACGAACTCGAAGAAGGCGCTGCTGGGGATGATGCAGCGGTTGCTGTTGTCGAAGTGCCGTCCCTCCGACCGGAAGTTGAACACCGGACCCCCACGGCCGGATGGCGGGAAGCTGAAATTCATCGAGGCGAGCTCGACGTGATTGCCTGACGCGCGCATCACCGGGCCGCGATCGTTGATCTTGATGTCGTCGGCTTCCGGCAGGTCCAGGTCGGTCTGTTGCGTCGGAATGCCCAGCGCCAGGTCCTGCATCATCTTGCAGTATTGTTGCCAGCGGACGTGTTGCTCGTAATTGTTGCACATAGGCCCCAATGTAGGGGCTCAACGGCGCTCAGACGAGATGGCGTCTCCCTGCGGGACCGCGCCGGCGGCTTGCGCTGAAGCCCCTTGCGCGGGTCTTCACCCTTCGGGCTTTCGTCGCTGACGCGGCCAGGTCGGCAACGACCGTGAAACCATTGGGGACGTATGCGCTATTCGGTCGGGTTCCAGATCACCGCGAACTCGTCGTCGCTCTCCGAGCCCGCTGCGCGGCCGAGATTGGCGAACAGCTTCCGCGGGCCGAATTCGGGCGCCGAGATCGAGATCGACACATAGTCGGCGCCGGTCTCCTTTCCCTGGCGAATCCATGCGCCGCCGATTTCCGCGCCATTGGCATAGACCCGAAAATCCGGCTGGTCGCTGTCCGGCTTCTTTTCCTTGTTCGGCATGATCTTCAGCGCCGCCGAGATCGAAAGCGTCCGCAGCGTGCCGCGATAGGAGCCGTCGTCGAGCTTGTTGACGTAGCCGATTGCGGGCATGGGCGTCCTCCTCTCCGCGGCGAGCATCGCCGGTCTTTTGCGCCAAGCGTCGGCCAGCATGGGGTCGGCGCGCACGGACCGCACCCCGGCGGATATGCCGGGTCGGAATGCTGATGTCGCCATAGCGCTGGCACTGGCTCGGGCCGGTCGGCCGGAAGAGGCGGCGGGACGGGTGCGGGGGGAGGCCGTGGCAGGCGACGGGGATCGGCTGTGCGTGGCTCAGGTGTCATCCGGCGAGGGACATGCCCGCTCTCAAATGGGCTTTCCCTTGGTCCGAGTCCGGCCTTCTACGATCAACCCGCGAGGGGTTCGCTACGCAAGCGTGCGACCGTCTCCGGCTGCGCCTTCGAGGTGATCGCGGCCGCTCACGGACACATCGGCCGCCTGTCGAGCGGGACGGTCCCGCTCCCGAAGACAGGAGCCTCGCATGTCGCACAATCTCGATCTCGCCCAGAACCACGCCTGGGATCTCGCCCGCACCCTGATGGTGCCGGTCATCCTCTTCCAGTCCGACGACTCCTTCGGCGTCATGGTCGCCAGCGAATATGACGGCGACGAGGACAGCATCGTCCACGAATACGATCCGTGGGGCCCGGCTCATTGAGCCGGGCGTCCGCGCCCCTGCTGCCGCTTGCGCCCAGCCGGGCGCAAGGGAGGCTGCGCCGCGGCGATGCCCCGGCAATTCCGACGGCTTGTCATCGCGCCCTTGCGCCCGGCAGGCTTCGCGGCCGGTCGGCGGGGGTCCCGCGTATGGCGGGAAAAGCGAAGCCAACCGAGGAAAGGGCTGGACATCGCCGGCATGGCGGGTTCGGCATAGGGTCATGGAGAAGAAGGACATAGACGAGCTGCGTGGGAAGGTGCCCTGCGCGGCCATTCTGGAGAAGGCCGGATTCAAGGTCGATCTGAAGGAGAGCACCCGCAAGGCGGTGAAGCACCGCCGCGGCGACGGCGAGATCGTCATCGTCATCCATGACGGCCGCGGCTGGTTCGACCCCATGTCGGAGGCCAAGGGCGACATCTTCTCGCTCGCCGAGCATCTCGGCGCCGACGGTTTTCCGGACGCCCTGAAGCAGGTCGCCGATCTCGTCGGCTTCACGCCGACCGAGCCCGCCTGGAAACGTCCGGTCCGCACGAAGCCGACGGCGCCGCTGGCCCGGCGCTGGGCCGAGCGCCTGAAGCCGCGGCCCGGCTCGCCGGCCTGGCGTTATCTCGCCGAGACGCGCGCCATTCCCGATCACCTCATCCAGGAGGCGGTCGATCAGGATCTCCTGCGCGAGGGTCCGCACGGCAGCATGTGGGCGGCGCATACCGACGAGGCCGGCGCCGTCGCCGGCTGGGAGGAGCGCGGGCCGGAATGGCGCGGCTTCGCGACGGACGGCTCGAAGGTGCTGTTCCGGCTCGGCGCCGCCGATCCGAAGCGCGTCTGCGTCACCGAGGCGGCGATCGACGCCACGAGCCTCGCCGCGATCGAGGGCCTGCGCCACGGCTCGCTCTATGTCAGCACCGGCGGCGGCTGGTCGCCGGCGACGGAAGCCGCGATCCGCGCGCTCGCCGCGCGGCCGGGTGTGCTCCTCGTCGCCGCGACCGACAGCAACCTGCAGGGCGATGTGTTCGGCGACCGCATCCGCGCCATCGCCGGAGAGGCCGGCTGCGGCTACGACCGGCTGCGGCCGGCGCGTGACGACTGGAACGAGGACCTGCAGGCGGTCTTGCGCCCGCGGCGCTGACCGCTCGAACGGGGAAATCCCAGAAAAGGTGGAGGAGGAAGGACGTCGCTGCCGCATGCCCGGCCGGCGCGTCAAGGGAGGCTTCGCCCGCGTGCCGCGGCCCTTGACCCGCCGGACCGGAGAGGCGGCCGCCCCGAGGGTGTCTTCAACACCCGAAGGGAAGGACGACTCCAATGCCCATCTTCACCATCGAGACCACCTATCGGCTGCCGGTCTATCGGCAGCGCAGCTACGAGGCGGACAGCCTCGCCGAGGCCTGCCGGCTCGCCGTCGAGGACGACGACTGGGACAACGAGAAGCACGATTACGAGACCGCCGGCGAAACCTATGTCACCGGCGTCTGGGAAGGCCGCGACACGGCCTATAGCGGCCCGTCCGTGCCGGCGCCCTCGCACTATGGCGAGACCGTGCAGCGCAAAGCCGATCACTTCGAGGTCCTGCTCGGCCTGGTGAAGGTGCTGAGAGGCGCCGAGGCGTCCGATCGCGCCTATTGGCAGGACCGCGCCGTATCCGCGATCGCCAAGGCCGAGGCCATCCTCGCCGGGGCCCGCGATCCGGACTGATCCGGCGCCAGCTTCCACCATCCCCGCAATCCCGCCCGGCCCCGCCGGGCTTTGTCATTTTCAGGAGGCCGACATGGCCAGTTACTTCGTGCCGACCGTCGTGCAGACGACGATTGCCAACACCGACATGACGCCGCTGGAGCGGCTCGTGCTCTCGCATATCTTCGACGCCGAGCCCGACGGCGAGGGGCTCTATTTCTTCGCCGAGGAAAGCCCGGCCGAGTGCATCGAGGTCGACGCGGCCGAGCTGCGCGCCGCGCATCGGGATTCCGCCGGCATCGACAGCGCTCTCGATCCTATCGTCGCGGAGCGCCTGGCGGACAGCGACGATGCCGACACCCATATCGAGCTCGACCTGTCCATGACGTCATGGGCGACGATCTTCCAGGACATCGTGCGGCGATCGCCGGCGCTCGACGAGGTGGTCGTCGCCTCCGCCTTCACCTGCTCGCGCATGTGTCCGGACGGATTCGGCGGCATGGCCACCCTGATCACCGCCGATGCGGTCCGATCCTGCGGGACCGACGAGATGATCGCGCAATTCCGCGATGAAGCCGCCGCAGCGGCCGCGCCGCGCAGCCATGTTCTCCTGCGCTTCGACGAAGCCGAGGTGCGGACGATGATCGGCGAGGTCATCGCCTATGACGGCGCGCTGACGCGCTTGTCGCCGGAAGCGGTGTGCGACGACGACATCCATGCCGCGTGCGTCGCCGTCGTCGCCGCGGCGGAGCTCACGGAGGAGCGCGGCTCGGCGCTGTTCAAGGTGGCGCTCGGCGCGATCGGCACTGCCGAGCAGCGGCTCGCGCAGGAGGGGAATGAAGGGAGGAGGGAAAAGGAATGAAGGCGCGATGCCGCATGCCCGGCCGGCGCGTCAAGGGAGGCTTCGCCCGCTACGCGGCCCTTGACCCGCCGGACCGGAGAGGCGGCCCGCGGGAAGGCGTGATGAAGGGCTGAAATGATGAGGGATCAGGCGATCGCTCGCGCTTCGGCCCGCAAGGCTGAAAGGAGCCGCCATGCACGCCGTCCCATCAATCCGCAAGATCTTCCAGGGCGTCGCCACGCGCCACGAAATGTATCGCATGTTCAACCGCCATCGCGGCGATCGCGCCTATGGCGCCGGCGATTGCGCGCATCTGTTTGCTGGTGAGTGGTTCGAGATCGCCGAGGCCGAGCATGACTACATGCTCAACATCCTGCCGCCGCTGTTCATGCGCGCCGATATGTTCGCGATGCGCGAGTTCATGACGGACAGCGTGACCAGCATCTTCTTCGCGCTCGTCATCGACGGGAAGCTCCGCTGGTTTCACGGCTATTGCGATCTGGCGGACAAGGGCTCGCCGGACCGGATGAAGGCCGCGATCATCGAGCGCGAGTCGCGGCCGGTCCGCGCCATGACGCGCGAGGAACGGCTCGAGCACATCTGGTCGAGCACGCATGACGACTATCGCGGCTATGCCGGTGAACGCTGGCCCGCCTCCATGCACGGCCGCCGGACCGTTCTCGTCTATGCCGGCCGGCTCGGCACCGTACTGAAGCTGCTCGAGGAGCTCACCGACGCCGAGATCGCGGCGAAGCTGCCGGTTCAGCTCCGGCACTTGCCCGAGGCGATCGCGGCTTAGACCCGCGCCGTCCTCCTCGACCTGCGAACAGCCCGGCCTCGCGCCGGGCTTCGCATTTCCGCAGCCGGCCCCCCGCGCCGGCCCCCTCCCGTCAATCCCGCAACGCCGCGCCGTCCGCCGCCCTCCGCGGCGGCGGTGCGGTCGCGCGCGCCCAGCAGAAGGACTTTCCCAATGGCGCAGGACGACCCTTTCACTCTCGACCTCTTCGGAAACACGGCGCTGTCGTCGGGCCTCGGCCTCGGCGTCACCGCCTTCGCCGCCGACATCGGCGGCGATGACGATCCTGACGATGATCCGCCGCCGTCGGCGCCGTCCCCCGCGGCGGCGGCGGCATCCGCGCGGCCGGCTCGATCCGGTTCATCCGGACGTGGCGTCAATTTCCACCTCGCCGGCGACCGCGGCTTGGCCAGGGGCTGGAAGCAGCGCGCCCGCGACAGCATCGCGGCGGTGCGTCTCGCTGCGCAGATCGAATCCGAGCAGCGTCCGGCCACGCGCGAGGAACAGGAACGACTGATCCGCTTCACCGGATTCGGCGCCTCGGAGCTCGCCAATGGCGTCTTCCGCCGCCCCGGCGAGTCCATGTTCGCCAAGGGCTGGGACGAGATCGGCGCCGAGCTGCAGGATGCCGTCGACGATGCCGACTACGCCTCGCTGGCGCGCTGCACGCAATACGCCCATTTCACCCCCGAGTTCATCGTCCGCGCGATCTGGGCGGCCGTGCAGCGGCTCGGCTGGCGCGGCGGCCGCGTGCTCGAGCCGGGCATCGGCACCGGCCTGTTTCCGGCGCTCATGCCTCAGGACCTGCGCGACGTCACCCACGTCACCGGCGTTGAGCTCGATCCCGTCACGGCGCGCATCGCCCGGCTCCTGCAGCCGCGCGCGCGGATCGTCACCGGGGACTTCGCGCGCACGGAGCTGCCGGCGCGGTTCGATCTTGTCGTTGGCAATCCGCCGTTCTCCGATCGCACCGTGCGCTCGGATCGCGCGCTGCGCTCCCTCGGCCTGCGCCTGCACGACTACTTCATCGTCAAGGCGATCCGGCTGCTGAAGCCGGGCGCGCTCGCCGCTTTCGTCACCTCGCACGGCACGATGGACAAGGCCGATAGCGGCGCGCGCCAGGAGATCGCAAGGCACGCCGATCTCGTCGGCGCGATCCGCCTGCCCGAGGGCAGCTTCCGCGCCGACGCCGGCACCGACGTCGTCGTCGACATCCTGTTCTTCCGCCGTCGCAAGCATGGCGAAGCGGAAGGCGATCCGTCCTGGCTCGATCTCGCGGAGGTGCGCGCCGCGACCGCGGACGAAGGCCCCATTCGCGTGAATCGCTGGTTCGCCGGACGCCCGGACATGGTGCTCGGCGTCCACGCGCTTACCTCCGGCCCCTTCGGCGAAACCTACACTTGCCTGCCCAATGCAGGCGCGGACCTCGAATCCGTGCTCGCCGCCGCGATCACTTCTCTTCCGGATGACCTCTATGACGGCGAGCCGGAGCCGATCGACTTCGATGCGGAGGACGAGGCGCCCTCAGCGCAGGCGGCCGACGGCGGAAGCCATACGGCACGGGAGGGAAGCTACCTCCTCGATACCCGCCACGGCCTGATGCAGATCCTCGACGGCAGCCCCGTTTCCGTCACCGTCCGTAAGGGCCGCAGCGCCGACGGGATTCCGGAAAAGCACGTCCGGATCATCCAGAAGCTGATCCCGATCCGCGACGCGGTGCGCGAGGTGCTGAAGCGCCAGGAGCTCGACCGGCCGTGGAAGGAGGCGCAGGTCAGGCTGCGCATCGCCTGGTCGAATTTCGTGCGCAGCTTCGGCCCGATCAACACGACCGTCGTCTCCACCAGCGAGGATGAAGAGACCGGCGAGGTCCGCGAGACGCATCGCCGTCCCAATCTTCAGCCCTTCCTCGACGATCCCGATTGCTGGCTCGTGGCGTCGATCGAGGACTACGACCTCGAATCCGATACGGCGCGGCCGGGGCCGATCTTCACCGAGCGCGTGATCGCGCCGCCGGCGCCGCCCATCATCACCAGCGCCGTCGACGCTCTGGCCGTCGTGCTCAACGAGCGCGGCCATGTCGATCCCGACCATATCGCGGAGCTGCTGCATCGCGATGTCGACGACGTGATCGCCGAGCTCGGCAGCGCCATCTTCCGCGATCCCGCCGACGGCTCCTGGCAGAGCGCCGACGCCTATCTCTCCGGCGCCGTCAGGTCGAAGCTCCAGACGGCCGAAGCCGTGGCGGCTCTCGACCCGGCCTATGAGCGCAATGTCGCGGCGCTGCGCGATGTGCAGCCCGCCGATCTCAGGCCGTCGGACATCACGGCGCGTCTCGGGGCGCCTTGGATTCCAGCCGACGACATCGTCGCCTTCGTGAAGGAGACGATGGGCACGGACATCAAGATCCACCACATGCCGGAGCTGGCGTCGTGGACGGTCGAGGCTCGGCAGCTCGGCTGGATCGCCGCCGGCACATCCGAATGGGGCACCGAGCGGCGGCATGCCGGCCAGCTTCTCTCCGACGCGCTCAATTCGTCCGTGCCGCAGATCTTCGACACGATCAGGGACGGCGACAGCGAGCGCCGCGTCCTCAACGTCGTCGACACCGAGGCGGCGAAGGAGAAGCTCTCGAAAATCAAGACCGCGTTCCAGAACTGGATCTGGACCGATCCGGATCGCACGGATCGGCTGGCGCGGGTCTATAATGATCGCTTCAACAATATCGTGCCGCGCGCCTTCGACGGCTCGCATCTGAAGCTGCCGGGCGCGTCGGGCGCCTTCGTTCTCTACGATCACCAGAAGCGCGGCATCTGGCGCATCATCGCCGCGGGCGCGACCTATCTCGCCCACGCCGTCGGCGCCGGCAAGACCATGACGATGGCGGCCGCGGTCATGGAGCAGCGTCGGCTCGGCCTGATCGCCAAGGCGATGCTCGTCGTGCCCGGTCATTGCCTGGCGCAGGCGGCGCGCGAGTTTCTCGCGCTCTATCCGAACGCCCGCATCCTCGTCGCCGACGAGACGAACTTCACCAAGGACAAGCGCGCCCGATTCTTGTCGCGGGCCGCGACCGCGACCTGGGACGCGATCATCATCACGCATTCCGCCTTCCGCTTCATCGGCGTGCCGTCGGCCTTCGAGCAGCAGATGATCCAGGACGAGCTGGAGCTCTATGAGACGCTGCTGACCAAGGTCGAGAGCGACGATCGCGTCTCGCGCAAGCGCCTCGAGCGGCTGAAGGAGGGATTGAAGGAGCGCCTGGAATCGCTCGCCACCCGCAAGGACGATCTCCTCACCATCTCGGAAATCGGCGTCGACCAGATCATCGTCGACGAGGCCCAGGAGTTCCGCAAGCTCTCCTTCGCGACCAATATGTCGACGCTGAAGGGCGTCGATCCGAACGGCTCGCAGCGCGCCTGGGACCTCTATGTGAAGTCCCGCTTCATCGAGACGAAGAATCCCGGCCGCGCGCTCGTGCTGGCGTCGGGCACGCCGATCACCAACACGATCGGCGAAATGTACTCGGTGCAGCGCTATCTCGGCTACGCCGCGCTCCTCGAGCGCGGCTTGCACGAGTTCGATGCCTGGGCCTCGACCTTCGGCGACGTGTCGACCGAGCTCGAGCTTCAGCCCTCCGGCAAATACAAGCCGGTCACGCGCTTCGCCACCTTCGTCAATGTCCCCGAGCTGATCGCCATGTTCCGGTCCTTCGCCGACGTGGTGATGGCGGAGGATCTGCGTCGGTACGTGAAGATCCCGGCGGTCTCGACCGGCAAGCGCCAGATCGTCACGGCGAAGCCGACGGCCGCCTTCAAGCGCTACCAGCTCCAGCTCGATGCGCGGATCAAGGCGATCGAGATGCGCGACCGGCCGCCGGAGCCGGGCGACGACATCCTGCTGTCCGTCATCACCGACGGGCGCCATGCCGCGATCGACCTTCGCCTTGTCGATCCGGACAATGACGACGAGCCGGACAACAAGCTGAACCTGATGATCGGCAACGCGCTGCGCATCTGGCGCGAAACCGCGGACAACGCTTATGTGCGTACCGACGGCAAGCCTTTTGAGTTGCCCGGCGCCGCGCAGATGATCTTCTCCGATCTCGGCACGATCAGCGTCGAGAAGTCCCGCGGCTTCTCGGCCTATCGCTGGATCAGGGACCAGCTCGTCCACATGGGCGTGCCGGCGTCCGAAATCGCCTTCATGCAGGACTATAAGAAGTCGGAGGCAAAGCAGCGCCTGTTCAGCGACGTGCGCGCCGGCAAGGTCCGCTTCCTGATCGGCTCCTCCGATACGATGGGCACCGGCGTCAATGCGCAGCTCCGGCTGAAGGCGCTGCATCACCTCGACGTGCCCTGGCTCCCGTCGCAGATCGCTCAGCGGGAAGGCCGGATCGAGCGTCAGGGCAATCAGCACGACGTCATCGACATCTTCGCCTATGCGACCGAGGGCTCGCTGGACGCCACGATGTGGCAGAACAACGAGCGCAAGGCCCGCTTCATCGCCGCCGCGCTGTCCGGCGACCCGTCCATCCGCCGCCTCGAGGACCTCGGCGAGGGCCAGGCCAACCAGTTCGCGATGGCGAAGGCGATCGCATCGGGCGACCAGCGCCTCATGCTCAAGGCTGGGCTCGAAGCCGACATCGCGCGGCTGGAACGGCTGCGCGCCGCCCATGTCGACGATCAGCATGCGGTTCGCCGCCAGCTCCGCGACGCCGAGCGCGACATCGAGTTCTGCACCCGGCGGATCGTCGAAATCGGCGAGGACATGGAGCGGCTCGCGCCGACGGCGGGCGAGGCCTTCGCGGCGACAATCGCCGGCAAGCGCTATGTCGAGCGCAAGGAGGCCGGCCGCGCGCTGATGAAGGAAGTCCTCACCCTCGTCCAGCTTCAGCAGGAGGGAGAGAGCATCATCGCTTCGATCGGCGGCTTCGATCTCGAATATTCCGGCGAGCGCTTCGGCCGCGACGGCTATCGCTACAGCACCATGCTGCTCCGCACCGGATCGGAATACGAGATCGAGCTGCCGGTCACAGTCACGCCGCTCGGCGCGGTCTCACGCCTCGAACATGCGCTCGACGATTTCGAGGGCGAGCGCGACCGCTTCCGCCAGCGTCTCGCTGACGCCCGCCGCAGGCTCGCCTCGTACCAGGCGCGCGGCGACGGCGAGTTCGCCTTCGCCGGCGAGCTGGCGGAGAAGCGGCGCCAGTTGGCGGAGGTGGAGGAAGCCCTGGCAAGCGATGTCGAGGGAAGCGGCGAGCAGGCCGCCGCGGCGTGAGGGAAAAAAGGGGAAAAGCCCGCTCGCAGATCGGCCAGGCCGGCAACGCTTGAGCTCAACCGCCGCCTGCGCGAGCCCCGGCCCGTCGTCCTTCGCAGGGCTGTGAGCCCCGCTCGTCCGGCCGGGCAGGGCCGCTCGGCCGCAGTTGTGCCGGCCCGACCGCTCCGCGGGCCGGGGGGTGTCTCCGGAAGGAGACGAGAAAGGACCGCGAGGCGCGGTCCGCGAACCCCGAAAAGGAGCATCCCATGTATCTCTTGAAAGTCGATCCGCGCGCGCTGGTGGAGAATCCCGACCATTCGCGCCAGACCAAGTCGACGCCGCAGGCCGACGCGCTGTTGCTGGCTTCGATCAAGGCCGTCGGCATCGTGCAGCCGCCCGTCGTGTCGCAGCAGGCCGATGGAGGCAACGGCTTCCTCATCAACGCCGGCCGGCGTCGCGTGCGCCTCGCCATCGCCGCGGGCCTCGAGGAAATCGACGTGCTCGTCGACGACGCGGCGAACGACAACGGCGCCATGCGCTCCTTTGTCGAGAACATCGCGCGTGAGCCGCTGAATCCTGTCGATCAGTGGCGCGCCATCGAGCGCCTCGTCGCGCTCGGCTGGACGGAGGAGGCGATCGGCGTCGCCCTGACGCTGCCGGTGCGGCAGGTCAGGAAGCTCCGCCTGCTCGCGAACGTGCTGCCGGCGATGCTCGACCACGTGGCGAAGGGCGACATGCCCGACGAGCGCCAGCTCCGCACGATCGCGTCGGCCTCGCCCGACGAGCAGAAGGAGGTCTGGAAGAAGCACAAGCCGTCCAAGGCCGATCCGCAGGTCTCGTGGTGGAGCGTCGCGCAGGCGCTGACCAAGGCCCGCATGTACGCACGTCATGCGAGCTTCGGCGACGACCTTGCCCAGGCCTACGGCATCCAGTGGGTCGAGGACCTGTTCGCGCCGGCGGACGAGGACAGCCGCTACACGACCGACGTCGAGGCCTTCCTCGGCGCGCAGCAGGAGTGGATGACCGCGAACCTGCCGAAGAAGGGCATCATCGCCGAGGCGACGAACTATGGCGAGGTCAAGCTGCCGCCGAAGGCGGAGCGGGTCTATGGCAAGCCCACGAAGTCGGATTGCACGGCGATGTATCTCGACCGCGACGGCCGCGTGCAGACCGTGCATTACCGCATGCCCGCCGCGAAGAAGCCGAAGGGCAAGGGCGCGTCCGCCGGCAATGATGCGGCGGATGAGACCGGCGCGATCTCGAAGCCGCGTCCGGACGTGACGCGCAAGGGCGTCGAGATGATCGGCGACTTCCGCACCGACGCGCTGCACGAGGCGCTCGCCCGCGCGCCGATCGAGGATGACGCGCTGATGGCGCTGCTGATCCTCGCCTTCGCCGGCCAGAACATCACCGTCGCGTCGGCCGGCGGCGGGACCTACTACGGCAATCGTCGGATCGCGCGCCATGCCGTGAACCTGTTCGATCAGGACGGCCAGCTCGTGCTCGACATGGACACTCTCCGCGTGGCTGCGCGGTCGGTCCTCGCCGACGTGCTGTCGTGCCGGGAGAACCGCACCGACAGCGGCATCGTCGCGCGCGTCGCCGGCGATGTCGTCGGCGCCGACAACTTCCTGCCGAATATGGGCAACGACGACTTCCTGTCGTGCCTGTCGCGCGGCGAGCTCGAGGGTTCGTGCAAGGACACGCCGGTTCTTCCGCGCCAGAAGGTGAAGGACACGCGCGCCGCCCTGGTCGAGCACTTCAAGGAAGGCCGCTTCGTCCATCCGGCTGCGTTGTTCGCACCGGACAAGACCGCGCTTCAGAGCTGGCTCGCGTCGAACGCGGTCGCCGAAGACGACGACTCCGACGAGCTCGTCGAAGACGGCGAGGACAGCGGCGAAGGCGCGGACGACGAGGCCTTCCGCGAAGCCGCGGAATAGCGCCGGCCCGCTCATCTCCCGAACGACAGCCGCCGCCGGTCCATGCCGGCGGCGGCTTCATTTCCACCATCCGCACAGGAGGACGTCATGTCCGCACAATTGATCTACGAGTTCGCGTTGCTTGGCTCGATCGTTCGCTTCTCCGACGGCGCGCCGCGCCCGCCGGACCGCCATCGCCGGAAGCTCTCCGCCTGGGAGAACACCAACAGCGGCGGCCGGCTCATTCGCAAGCAGGCCGAGCGCCGCGTCGGCAACACCGTCATCGGTGCGAGCATCACCTTGCACGCCGGCGACTATGGCAGTCGCGGCGTCGTAGTGCTGCGCGTCCACCGGACATTCTCGGTCGACAGCAGCCTGAAGTTCGTCGTGACCGAACGACCCACGGTCGGTTCCGTCCAGGTGCTCGACCGACCGGGTGACGACGCGGAGCTGGTCTATCTCGCCAGCCATCGCGCCGACGCCGATGAATGGCTCACGCGGCACGGCTATCCCAACGCCGTGCTGCGCGAGATCTCGGCCGATGAGGCCGCGGCGGCCGTCGTGGAAGGGAGGGCCGCCGCATGAGCGCGCTCGCCCCTTCCACCACGATGATCGCGGAATCTGCGACCGCATTTCCGCAGATCGAGTTCGGCTGGACGGCAGACGGCATCTTCGTCGCCCGCGTCGCCGACACCGCGTTCGCCATGTTGCCGGCGCGCGACGGCCGTCACTATCTCGCCACCGGCTGGCGCATCGGCCGGCCGATGGCCGAGTGGAAGCGATCCGACTTCTACGGCCATGCCGGCGAGCTCGCCGACCAGGCGGCGTTCCGCGCCAAGATCGCGGAGAACGCGGAGCATCAGCGCGAGAAGCGCGCGCTCGGCCGCCGCGAGATCGGCTCGACGGCGAATACGCCGTGGGGCACGTCGCAGGGCGCGACGGTCTACGCCGAGGGTGTCGTCTGCCATTCGACCGCAGGTCATGGCGGCTTCCACCTCTCGGCCGCCCGCAATCGCAAGGTCGACGCCATGCTGCGCTCGCGCGGCGGCTGGTACGAGGAAGATGCAGACTGGGCGATCGTCGCCCTGACCTTTCCGCATCTCTTCACCAGCTTCGAGCGGCGCTGCGCCGAGCGCACGATCAAGGATAGCTGGCCCGACGCCTGGGAGGCGATCTTCGGAACGATCCTTCAGCCCGGCGAGTCCCGCGAGAAGGATCGCCGCGCTTTCGAGCGGCAGCATGCCGACGACTGGATCGTCGTGTCGGCGATCACGTCGGATCAGCAGCCGGGCTTTGTCGAAGTCGTCGCCACGCCCGGCGGCCGGCGCGGCGCGGGCGCCGAAGAGCGGCGCTTCCTCGTACCAGTCCGCGAGTACCAGGTCGGCCGCTTCGGCTTCGTCGTCGATGAGGCGCGTCACCCGGTCTATTCCGGCCCGTCGAGCTTCATCGGCTGGCAGGGGAGGGCCCGATGACCCCCTCTTCGCAACGCATCGCGCAGCTTTCGCGCATGGAGGAAGCGCGACGCCAGACGCAGCGCCAGCTCGACATGATCGACCGGCAGATCATCCGGCGCATGACGGCGCTGATCCCCCAGCTTGGACGCAAGCGTGTCGCCTATCGCCGCGGCAGGCCCGCCGATCCGACCACGTTCCTCGAACGCTACCGCTCGCACCTCGCCGCCTTCACGGCCGAGCGGCAGCCGGAAATCGACGCCCTGTCGCGCAAGCTCGCCCGGCAGGATGCGGCGATCGAGGCATTGCGCGCACGCTGCGACGCCGGGCCATACGGGTCCCGGCCCGCACAGGCGGCAGGCGGCGTCGCTGTCGAGGATGGCAGGCAGCGATGTCGACCGGGGGAACAGCGCGGCGGTCCGATCTAGCCGGCATCCCGCGCCGCCGCCATGCGCTGTGAACAGGACGTGGCGGAGAGGGGGGTGATCAGGGCGGCCAGGTCCGTCCTTACCCGGCAACGCCAACCCGGCCCGAACCCTGTCGGCCCTCCCCTCGGGTTTGCTGCGGTCTGCGCCCCCGGCGGTCCGCTTCAAGACCAAGCCGCAAGCGGCCGGAGCCCGCCGATCTCGGCAAGGCCCGGCCGCGGCCTGCGCAGGGCTTTGGCCCCGCTTGTCCGCAACCGGACCTCGCTCGCCTGGCGGCCCCCGGGTCTTGAACCGGCCCTCGTGCCGGCGGCGCCGGGCGACCGCACCCAAAGGGGGTCCGGCAGGGGCCGGATCGACCCCGACGGCGCAACCAGGAAAGGACACTCCCATGACCAAGACCGCTCGCGCACCCCGCACCGGCGCACGCGTTGTCCAGCTTCGCCGCGGCACCACCCTCGAAATGATCCGGCTCGTCTGCCCCGACGCCGCGCAGGCCACCAGCATCGCCGAGAGTTTCGGGCTCGCCATCCTCGACAGCGACGGCATCCGCGACCTGCATCAGCGGCTGATCACCGAGACCGCAGAGGCCCTCGGCGAAGGCCTCAGCGAACGCGCCATGCAGATCCACCTGCAACGCATCGTCGGCTCCTATGTCGGCTCCGCGCACGGCGCCGGCCAGTTCTACAGCCGGGCCGTCACCGAGGCGCGCGAGGCGACGGCGCGACTCGCCAACGACGCCCGCGACGAAGACCTCGACGGACCCGTCGGTTTCGAATCCGCGGCCCAGCGCAAGCGTGAGTTCGCCGCCGAAGTCGGCATTCAGGCGCACGCGCTGCGCATGGCGGCCGAAGGCGCGGTCGCCGCTTACGAGCACGTCGTCGGCGAGACCTGGAAGCCCTTCGAGCGCCAGCCCGAACATCCGGGCGAGACCGTCGGCCGCAAGGCGGCCGCGGTCCAGATGGCGGCATTCGAGTGATACCGCCGGCGGGGCTTCGGCCCCGCCTTCTCTCCTCTCCGTCCGATTCCGGCCGGTCCTTCGGGACCGGCCTTTTTCATGTCGCCTCGCACAGACGCGGAAGGAAGGCAGGAAAGGAAGGATGCGAGCGGCCATCGCGGCCCGTCTCGGCTTTCGGTCCATGCTCCGGCCTGCGCGGCAGCGCAACGGCGTTGCCGTCCTCCACTGACGTTCCGGTCCGGCGCGTCGCCAGTCATCCCGCTCATGAACCTCACCGGATGCGCGGCCGTGCGGACCTCCGCAGGCGGACCGCCGTGACGGGCCGCGATGGGCGCGGCCTCCAACGGAGGTTCGGACCATGACAGGTAAGGAAACAAAGTCCCGCGCCGACATCTATGCGCGGATCACGGATCGCATCGTCGCCGACCTGGAGCGCGGCGTGCGGCCCTGGATTCAACCCTGGAACGCCGCGAACGGCGCCGGGCGCATCACGCGGCCGCTGCGCCACAACGGCCTGCCCTATCAGGGCATCAATGTCGTGCTGCTCTGGTCGGAGGCCGTGGCGCGGGGCTTCGCCTCGCCGATCTGGATGACGTTCAAGCAGGCCCTCGAGCTCGGCGGCAATGTCCGCAAGGGCGAAACGGCCACGACCGTCGTCTATGCCAATCGGTTCACCAGGACCGAAACCGACGAGCATGGCGACGAGGTCGAACGCGCGATTCCGTTCCTGCGCGCCTATTCGGTCTTCTGCGTCGACCAGATCGACGGCTTGCCCGATCATTTCTACGCCCGGCCGACACCACCCGCGGCGCCGGCGCAGCGTATCGCCCATGCCGACGCCTTCTTCGCCAATACCGGCGCCGTCATCCGGCATGGCGGCGACAAGGCGTTCTTCGCGCCGTCGCTCGACGTCATTCAGATGCCGGCCTTCGAGTCGTTCCGCGACCCGGAGAGTTATTACGCCACGCTGGCGCATGAGACCGTGCATTGGGCCGGCGCGGAGCACCGGCTCAACCGCGATCTCTCGCGCTATCACAGTGACCGCAGCGAACGTGCCCGCGAAGAACTCATCGCGGATCTCGGCGCTTGCTTCGTCAGCGCCGATCTCGGCATCGTGCCCGAGCTCGAGCCGCGCGCCGACCATGCGAGCTACCTCGCATCCTGGCTTTCGGTCCTCGCCAATGACAAGCGCTTCATCTTCTCGGCCGCCGCGCATGCTCAGCGGGCCTGCGCCTACCTGCACGGCCTGCAGCCGCAGGCCGAGTCGGTGCCGGAGGCGGCGTGATGCACTCCGCACTGGCTGTAGAAGGGGAGGGCATCGAGCCCTCCCCGAGGCGGCAGCGTTCGCCACGTTGACCCGGCCCTTGCACATCGCCTCCGGTCGTTCGCCGAAGGCCCCGCCGCGCGGCGGGCAATCCCGCGAAGCGGCATCGCGCAGGAAGGACGGGCCCAGATGACCGGGAGAAGGCCTCGCTTCCCGCCCATCGACGTCGAGGGGACGGGCAGGTCGCCGGTGATGAGCCGAGAATCCCGTCCCTCGGCTGCGGACTTTCCCCCCGGTTGAACATCGGCCGCGCTCGACGGTGCGGCGTCAGCGGCATTGCCGGTGCGAAGAGGCCGGGACGGCCTTGGTGGTCTCCCAGTCGGGTCTTCGGAGATGGCGGCCGCGCCGTCACCATGCCGGGTGATCTGCCGATCGCTCATTGTGTCCCCCTCGTTCGGCCTGTTCGCGTCCACTGCGTCCTCGATCTGGCATGTCTGACCGAAGGCCGTCGTCGCTACGCTCCGCCTCGATCTCTCATGACCGCAACGGCCGTTCTCAGCTTTCTTCCCCTGGTCGCTGCGCGCCCATTCCTCGCGATTCAAGAAAGCCTCGCCCTGGCCGCCCTCCACTGCGTTTCGGCCCTTCGGGTGCGGCCCGATCGCCTCCGGTCAACGACAGCCATCGAGGTCGCGATGGTCGCGGCCCGAGAAACGAAGAGGACACGAACATGGCTACCATCGGCAACTTCACCGTCAACGGCAACGGCTTCGTCGGCACCATCAAGACCCTCGCCCTTGGCACCATCAAGGCCAAGATCGTCCCGGCCGAGCGCACCTCCGACAAGGCTCCCGACTACCGGGTCTTCGCGGGCGCCATCGAGTTCGGCGCCGGGTGGAAGAAGAAGTCCGAGCAGGGTCGGGACTACGTCTCGCTCAAGTTCGACGACCCGAGCTTCCCGAACCCCATCTACGCGACGATGGTCGCGGTGGAAGGCGAGGAAGGCCTCCCGGTCATCTGGTCCCGCCCCAACCGCGACTGAGCAAGTCGCGCAAGGAGGCCCCGCCTGGCGGCGGGGCCTTCGGCGTCCGGAAAAGGAGGACTGTCATGTGCAAGGTCTTGAACGCGCGGCGGGCGGGCCGCCACAGCACGGCGACGCAGGTCTATATCGGCCGGCCAAGCAAGTGGGGCAATCCGTTCGTCATCGGCCGCGACGGCTCGCGCGCCGAGGTCATCGCGAAATATCGCGTATGGATCGTCGCGCAGCCGGAGCTGATGAACGCGCTCGACGAGCTGCGCGGCCGCGATCTCGTCTGCTGGTGCGCGCCGCTGGCTTGCCACGGCGACGTGCTGCGCGAACTCGCGAACAGGAGCTGACGGCGCTGCGGCGCCTCAGCGATCCGCATAGCCGCGCCGGCGCTTGCTGCGCTCGAGGCGGCCCATCGCGCCGTCGGCTTCCTCCGGCCTATCGAAGGTCTCGATCATGGATTGTCCGCCGGCGCCGATCCGCCCCCAATTGCGAACCAGCGATGCGCCGCCGAACAGGGTCGGTTGGATCGACAGCGTATAGAACCGCCGCATGTTGAGCGCGGGATTGATGCGGCGAAGATGAAGCGGGGCTCTATCCCAGTTCGGCATGAACGGAGTCTCGCTTCCTTCGGAAGCGCCGTCCAATTGCTTTATCGAATCGATCCGCGCGGTCCGATTCATCGCGCTGATGGCTCAGGGGCCCCTGGCTCGGTCCCGCGCGGTCCGCGTCTTCGGAACCTCTCCGAATGTCAGTGTGCGTGATCCTGCCTGTCCAGGATAAGGATCTGGGCGAGCCGCCTTCGGCGGACGGCTCTACTCGCTTCGCTCACTGAGCCCGCTGCGCGGTCTCCGCCCTTCGGGTGACGATCCTCTCGCAAGACGAGATCGCCCGGATCGACCGGGCATCTCGTCGCGAAGGGTTCCCCCTCGCGCTCCTGGGCCGGCGCCGGCCGGCATTCGGACACGGCGCCTGTCGGCGCCGTGGGTGCTCCTCTGACTTCCAATTCTACACCCGCCACTCCGGCGTCAAGGACATCGCGGTCCCCCCAATTTTCAGCCGCCGCCGAAGAAGGCGGCGTCAGAAAATCGGCTCCCCCGCTCGCCGGCTCCGCCGGTCGCTGCGCGATCCCTGACCCCTCGCGGCTACGGTGTCGTCTCCTTCCGTCAGAAGACGAAAGGAGATCATCATGACACATCAAACCGTGACGTCCGTCGATGGCGGCAGCGCCGACTACTGGAAGCAGCGGACCGAAGGCTTCCGCCTGATCCGCGACGCGGAGGATTGCGCGAAGCGTCTCGAGACGGCGCCGCTCTATCTTCACGGCGGATACGATGAAGACGGCGACGTCATCCCGGTCGAGAATCTCGGACCTCACGACGATATGGAGGACGCGGTTCGGGCGATCGAGGCCAACGAGACGGCCGTCAGCATCCTGGTGGCGCAGCGCCGGACCCACATCGGCGGCCGCCCGATCCGGGCGGTGATCCTCGCGGTGACGCGATTGGAGGAGGACCCCATCGAAGATCCGGTGAACAATCCGCTCTGGGGCCCGGACACGGATTGATATCCCGAGCAGAGGCGGCTCATGCCGCCTCTGCTCTTTGCCGTGTCCGAAGCGCCGCCGACCGGATCGACCGGCCGGCGGCGCTGGCGCAGGACCTCCCGCCGCCGGCAAGGACCGCGTGTGTTCTCTGCGGTCGATCCTGAATCCGTGGTCGCGCATATGGCTTGCGGCGGCTTCGGCATCGCAATCCCTCGTCGGCTCGATTTTCGGCGTGACGATGAGAGTGGTTTGGGCGAGCCGCCTTCGGCGGACGGCTCTATTCGCTTCGCTCACTGAGCCCGCTGCGCGGTCTCCGCTCTTCGGGTGACGATCCTCTCGCGAGCTCGGGGCGGCCGGATCGACCGGCCGCCTCGACCGCGAAGGGTTCCCCCTCGCACTCCCGCCGGCTGGTCGCCGGACACGGACACGGCCCCGACGGGGCCGTGGTTTGCATCACTCAGACGGCCCATTTTACGGGCCGCGAGCATCGCCTCAAGGACATCGCGGTCCCCCCCAATTTTCAGCCGCCGCCCACATGGCGTCGTCAGAAAATCGGCTCCCCCGCTCGCCGCCGCTGGCGGTCGCTACGCGATCCCTGACCCGATGCGCGACTTGCCCGGGGCCGATCTCCGTCATCGTAACGAAGGAGATCATCCATGACGATCGAACATCACATCCAGCGTCACGTCGAGCGGATCGCGCTGCTGGCGCAATTCCTCCGCACCGCCTATCTGGGAACGCGCAGTAAGGAGCGTCCCGTTGCCCGCAAGGTCCGCCGCCAGTTGATCATGCTCATCGAACAGATGATCGACTACGAGCAGGAGATGCTCGACGCGGATCGCTCCTATCTGGAGAACACCACGGAAGCCGAACGCGCTGCTGACGATAAGGTCGATCCCGACTTCTTCACCTACGCCGACGCCTTCGCCGAGGACTTTTCATTGATGCCGTTGCTGGATGCGGCCCGCATCATCTCGGCAGGCGAGGCGTTCGATCTCACGACGGGAACGTCATTCATCGTGGACGAAGGCTATCCCGTCCACATCCCGGTGACGAGCGAAGAACTCGGCCAACTCGCCAATCTGATTGCGTCGATGACCCACGAGCTCGGCGTCAGCTTCACGATCGAGCGCGTCTTCCGCGACGAAGATGCGCTTTTCATCTTTGTCGTCGGGCAGGCCGAGCGCGCCGCCGCGGGCGCATAGGGTGCGCATCGCTGGTTCGGGAGGTGGCTACGGCCGCCTCCTTTTCTCGGCGTGGAGCGAGCATCGGCTCAAAATCCGGCCGGTGCGGAGCACTCAGTCGCACCAGCTTCGCCGCGGTCCGTTCCAGCACCTCGCAAGCCCCTCGGCGATCAGCACCTCGCCGATCGAGCGGCCGCCACGCAGCACGTTGCGCAGTTTGCGGCCGTACTGATCCTGGTCGCGCGCGCCGGCGACCAGCGTGAACGGGCCGGCGTTGAGCAATGCCTGCAAACGCCGCGTTGCCGACTCGCCGAGATCCGCCTCGCGCTGACAGCGCGGCGGGCTGACCTCCGGCGCGTCAATGTCGGCGATCCGAATCTTCTCACCGCGGAACCAGAACGTGTCGCCATCGACCACGCAATCGGTTCGCCGTCCGGCGCCGCAGATCGAGAAGGTCGCGGCGAATGTCTGTCCGGCCGCAACGGCGGGCATCGCGGGCACTCCCGACGGAGCGCCGTCGCGAGAATTGACGAGCCACAACGCAGCGCCGGCGACGACAAGCGTCGCGATCGCCAGCCGTCCGCCGACGGCAGCGATGCCGGCGCCGCTTGCTGCTCTCCGGATAGGCCGACCGATCCTCACCTGCATCCTCTCCCCGCGCCGACCCCGTCCCGCGACCACAGGCCTTTCGGTCGATTCGGTCGGCGCGATTATGCCGATCGGCGCCCGCCCTGGGGCGCAAAGCTGTTGCTGCCGACGCAGGCCGTCATGTCCTTCCGGCGGAAATAGATGGCGCGTCCGCAGCGCAACGGCGGGTTGCCCGGCGTGAAGACGATCTGCTCATCGGCGCGCATCTGCGTGATCTCATGCGGCAGGATCAGCGGCCGTCGGGAAAGTTGCCGCGACCGTGTCCGCGACGATCCCGCCGCCTGCGAGCTGCGGCTGACCTGGCTGACCTCGACCGTCGTGTCGCCGCATCGCCGGGAAATGTATTCCGCCGTCTCCGGATCGTTGATCGCGCTGAAGCTCGTCCATGACGCGGATTCGAACCATTTGCTGGCGGCGTCTCGCCCGCCATAGGCCTCCCGCATCTGGCCGATCGACTGGAACAGCATCACGAGCGTGATGCCGTATTTGCGGCCGGCATCGCGCGCCGTCTCGAGCACGCGCATGAAGCCGAGCCGCGCCACCTCGTCGAGCAGGAACAGGGTGCGCCCGGAAACCGCGCCGCCGCGATTGTAGATCGCGTTCATCAACGCGCCGATGATGAGCCGCGCAAGCCCGGGATGGGTTTCCAGCGTCTTCAGATCGAGATTGATGAACACGTCCATCGTGCCGGCGGCAAGCTCGGCGGTCGAGAAGCTGCCGCCGGAGACCAGCGCCGCATAGTTCTCGTAGGACAACCAGTGCGTCTCCTTCACCGCATTGGCATAGACGCCACTGAAGGTTTCCGGCGTCATGTTGACGAACGATGCCACGTTCTCCTTCACGAAATCGGATTGCGAATTGTCGTAGATCGACTGAAGGCGTTCGCGCAGCTTCGGCTCCGGCTCCGACAAATTGGCGCGGACCTGGCGCAGATGCTGGTCCTTCTTTTCCGTATGACCCGACAGGCACACATCCGCGATCAGCGCGGTCAGCAATTGCAGCGCAGACGCCCTGAAGAAGTCGTCGCGCACCGAATGCGCGTGCGGCGTGTCGGTCGTGATCCATGACGCGACGGCGGCGATGTCCTCCTCCTTGGAGGAGCCGTGCTTGCCGATCCAGTCGAGCGCGTTGAAGCCGGCTCCTGCGGATTTCGGGTCGAGCACGAAGACGTCCCGACCGGCGCGGCGGCGATGCTCGATCACCATCGGCGCGACCTCGTTCGACGGGTCCAACGCGACCAGCGCGCCGCCCCATTTCAGCGCCGTCGGGATCGTGACGGAGGTCGTCTTGAAGCCGCCGGAGCCGGCGAAGACGATGCCGTGCGTCGATCCCCAGGAGGCGTCGAAGCACAGCATGGGTGCGCGGCCCCCGGTGCCCCAGCTCTCGCGCTCGTCGGCGCGAAACGCGCGGTCGGCGATCGCGTCCTTGTCGACGCGATAGCGTTCGCCAACGACGATGCCGCCTGTCTCCGGAAACAGCCTTGCGGCTTCTCCGAGCGCCATCCACTGCGCATCGCCGTGGATGGCGCGTTGGCCTGACACCCGTCGCGGCGCGGCGGCGGCGAAAGCGGCATTGCCCTTCAGCGCGACCCGGATGGCGAACAATCCGCACCCGGCGAGCACGAGCCCGCCGACCAGCGTGGCCGGATCGGCATATGAGAGAACGGAGCCGCCGCGCACCCGTGCCGCGAGGCCGAGAAGGCGGACCGCCTCCGACCAGACCGCGACGCCGATGACGGCGCCGGCGCCCGCGACGACGCCCCAACCCGCGGCGCGCACGGCGAGCGCGCCGGCGCTGGCGAACAGGAAAATCAGGCCGACCGCGGCGGCGCCGAGATAGGGCAGGGCGGTGCCCGACCTGCCCAGCATCAGCACCGCGCCGGGCGTCCGCCCGAAGCTCGCGATCCATTGCTCATGGCTGCGCAGCACGATCATCGCGCCGATCATCAGCGCCGCCGGCGTAATCGCGAGGATGACCTTATTCGCGCTCATCGCCGAAAGCCCTGGCGCCGATCGCGGCGAGGCGCTCGCGTTCCGCATCGCTCGCCCGCGCGCGTCCGGCCGCGTCGATCAGCATGCCGAGAACCAAAGCGCGCTTCTCGTAGCGCAGCCCGGCCTTCACGATCAGCCCGCCGAGCTGGATCTTCTCGCGCGTATCCTTCTTCCGGTCGTCGGATCGGCTCGCGCGGTCCATTCGGTCAAGCCTCAGAAGGCGCGCCCGCACCCGCGCCAGGCGGCTCGGCCTGATGCGCCGACCGTGCCGATTTTGCGTTGCCGCCGCTCTTGCGAAACCGCGCCTTCACATCCTCGAAGGCGGCGAGCAGATCGCCGTCCTCGATGTCCAGATCGCCCAGGCCCGCCTTCAGCGCGATCCGCCCGATGCGCTCGGCCTCGCGCGTCTCGGCCGCCCTGAGCTGATCCTGAAGCCGGGCGATCTCCTCGCGGATTTTCGATGACGGTTTCTTCATTCCGGTGGATCGTCCTTCTTCCTGGCGCGCGTCATGCGCGAAGAAGGATGGGCCGGGGAGGCGCGAAGCGCACCCCGGCAAATATGCCGGGTCGGCGAAGCCGACGCTTCTTGAGATGATCCCGCCGATCCGAAGGAGCGGCTCCAAGGGCGCAGTAATACGTCGCTGCCGCGACGTTCTGCTTCTCGACCGGGAGGAAGGCGCCGAATCCGCCGGATGAGCCGTGTTCTCATCGTCGGGAGACCGTCGCGCCTTGGCCATCACGCATTTCACGCCCCAGCTCATCAGCCGCGGTGACGGACGCAGCGCCGTGCTGGCCGCCGCCTATCGGCATTGCGCGCGGATGGAGCATGAAGGCGAAGCGCGGACGGTCGACTACACGGCGAAGCGCGGAATGGTCCATGAGGAGTTCCTGCTGCCGCCGGACGCGCCGGAATGGGCGCGGGCGATGATCGCGGACCGATCGGTCGCCGGTGCCGTCGAGGCCTTCTGGAACACGGTCGAGGCCTTCGAGAAGCGCGCCGACGCGCAGCTCGCGAAGGAGTTCATCATCGCGCTGCCGGTCGAGCTCGGCACCGCCCAGAACGTCGCGTTGATGCGCGAGTTCGTCGCCAACCACATCCTGTCGGCGGGCCTGGTCGCGGATTGGGTCTATCACGACGATCCCGGCAATCCGCATGTCCACCTGATGACGACGCTGCGGCCGCTGGCCGATGACGGCTTCGGATCGAAGAAGGTCGCGGTCCTCGGCGAGGACGGAGCGCCGCTGCGCAACAAGGCGGGCAAGATCGTCTATCGCCTGTGGGCCGGCGAGAAGGAGGATTTCCTGTCGGCGCGGCAGGGTTGGCTGGATCTCCAGAACAAGCACCTCGCGCTTGCCGGCCTCGACGTCCGTGTCGATGGACGGTCCTATGCGGAGCGCGGTCTCGACATCGTTCCGACCACGCATATCGGCGTCGGCGCGAAGGCGATGCAGCGCCGCGCCGAACAACAGGGGCGCGAGGCCGTCCTCGAGCGGCTGCGCCAGTTCGAGGAGCAGCGTCGTGACGGCGCGCGCCGCGTCGAGCGCAGGCCCGAGATCGTCCTCGACATCGTGTCGCGCGAGAAGAGCGTGTTCGACCAGCGCGACATCGCCAAGATCCTGCACCGCTATGTCGACGATCCGGGCGCCTTCGCCGTGCTGCTGGCGCGCATCCTCGAAAGCCCGGAAGCCGTCCGCCTCGAGCGCGAGTCGATCGACTTCGCGACGGGCGCCAGGACGCCGGCGCGCTACACCACGCGCGAGCTGATCCGCATCGAGGCCGAGATGGCCAACCGCGCGGTCAGCCTGTCCGAACGCGGCGGATTCGGCGTGGGCGAGCGCATGCGGACCGGCGTGTTCGATCGTCATCCGATGCTGTCGGCCGAGCAGCGCACCGCCATCGAGCACGTCACTTCGCCGGAGCGGATCGCGGCCGTGGTCGGCCGCGCCGGCGCCGGCAAGACCACCATGATGCGCGCCGCCCGCGAGGCGTGGGAAGCGGCCGGCTACCGCGTGGTCGGCGGCACTCTGGCGGGGAAGGCCGCCGAGGGGCTGGAGAAGGAGGCCGGCATCAAGTCGCGGACGCTGGCGTCGTGGGAGCTGGCCTGGAGCAAAGGACGTGACGGCCTCGACGGCCGCACGGTGCTCGTCCTCGACGAGGCCGGCATGGTCGCCTCCCGCCAGATGGCGCATTTCGTGGAAATCGTATCGAAGGCGGGCGCCAAGCTCGTGCTGATCGGCGATCCCGAGCAGCTCCAGCCGATCGAGGCGGGCGCCGCGTTCCGCGCCCTGGTCGATCGCGTCGGCTATGCCGAGCTCGAGACGATCTACCGGCAGAAGGCGCAATGGATGCGCGACGCCTCGCTCGATCTGGCGCGCGGCCATGTCGGCAAGGCGCTGGCCGCCTATCATAGCCACGGCCGGATGAGAGCTTCGAACCTCAAGGCCGAGGCGGTCAAGGCGCTGATCGACGATTGGAGCCGGGACTACGATGCGACCAAGTCGACCCTGATCCTCGCGCATCTTCGCCGCGACGTTCGCATGCTCAACGAGCTGGCCCGCGCCAAGCTGATCGAGCGCGGCATCATCGACGAAGGCACGCCGTTCCGGACGGAAGACGGGGAGCGCCAGTTCGCGCCCGGCGACCAGGTCGTCTTCCTGCGCAACGAGGGTTCGATCGGCGTCAAGAACGGCATGGTCGCCCGCGTCACCGCGGCGGCGCCCGGCCGGTTCAGCGCCGAGATCGGCGAGGGCGATGACCGGCGCAGCGTCGACGTCGACCAGCGCTTCTACAGCAATGTCGACCACGGCTATGCCGTCACGGTCCATAAGGCGCAGGGCGCCACGGTCGACCGCGTGAAAGTGCTCGCCAGCCTCTCGCTGGACCGGCATCTCGCCTATGTGGCGCTGACGCGCCATCGTGAGGATGTCGCGCTCTATTACGGGCGCCGGTCCTTCGCCAAGGCCGGCGGTCTGAGCGCGCTGATGTCGCGGCGGAATGCCAAGGAGACGACGCTCGATTACGAGCGCAACGGCCTCTACGCCCAGGCGCTGCGCTTTGCCGCCAGTCGCGGCCTCCATGCGATCCGCGTCGCGCGCACCCTCGTCGGCGATCGCGCCCGATGGGCCCGCCGGCAGAAGCAGCGCCTCGACGAGCTCGCCTCGCGCCTGCGCGCGATCGGCGCCCGGCTCGGCCTGGTCGAGCGCGGCCGCATCCCGACAACCGCTCTCAAGAAGGAGGCCCGTCCGATGGTCCCTGGCGTCGCCGCATGGCCGAAGTCGATCGCCGAGGCGGTCGAAGACAAGATCGCCGCCGATCCCGCCTGCAAGAAGCAGTGGGAGGAGATGTCGAGCCGCTTCAGGCTGGTCTTCGCCAATCCCGAGGCTGCGTTCACCGCGATGAAATTCGAGGCCGTGCTGAACGATCCGGCGGCCCGCGCGGCAACGCTGGACAAGCTGGCGAATAATCCCGCGACGATCGGTCCGCTCCGCGGCAACACGGGTCTTCTCGCCGGGGCGGCGGATCGCCGCGAGCGCCACACCGCCGAGACCAATGCGCCGGCGCTGAGACGCGACATCGAACGCTATCTCGCGCTGCGCGCCGAGGCGCACCGCAAGCACGAGGCGGAGGAGCGCAGCCTCCGACATCGGGTCTCCGTCGACGTTCCCGCCCTGTCGCCGGCCGCGGCGATCGTGCTCGAGCGCGTGCGCGACGCCATCGACCGCAACGACCTGCCGAGCGCGATGGGCTTCGCCCTCGCCGACCGCATGGTGAAGGCCGAGATCGACGGCTTCAACCGCGCCGTGGCCGAACGCTTCGGCGATCGCGCCCTGCTCGGCAACGGCGCCAAGGAGGCGAAGGGACAGGCCTTCGAGGCGGCGTCGCTCGGCCTGCGGCCGGCCGAGCGCGAGGCGCTGGCCGCCGCCTGGCCGCTGATGCGCGCGGGCCAGCAGCTCGCCGCGCGGGAACGGAGCGCGCAGGCCGTGAAAGCGGCTGAGGCGCAGCGGCAAAGCCAGACGCAGAGCCGGGGGATGACCATCAAATGACGCGTGCCCGGCGGCCGCTTCTCGTCCTCGCTCTCGGCGCGGCGGCCATCGCCGCCGTCGCCGCGACGGGCTGGTGGGGCGGCTATCGCCTGAATTTCACGCGGAGCTATCCGCTCGGCCTCTGGCGCATCGTCGCCGCGGAGGCGCCCATCGCCGTCGGCGATCGTGTCTTCATCTGCATACCGCAGGGCCCAGCGCTCTCCACGGGGCTCGCGCGCGGCTATGTCCGCGGCGGCGTGTGTCCGGGCCGCGCAAGTCCTCTCATCAAGACCGTCGCCGCCCTCCCGGGCCAGATCATCACGATCGACCGCTCGGTGATGATCGACGGGCGTCCGCTGCACCATTCCGAGATCCACGGCGTCGACGCCGAGGGCAGGGCGCTCGCGGCCTATGCCGGCGGCGTCGTGCCGGACGGGCATCTCTATCTCCACTCCGATTTCGAAGGCTCCTATGACTCACGGTATTTCGGGCCGGTCCCTGCCGCCGGACTCCTCGGGCTCGCACGGCCGGTCGCCACCTTCGATCCCTGACCCCGTGCAGGCGGCCGCTCTGGTCCTCGGCGCGGCCGTGGTGGGCACGCTGGCCTGGGGCGACCGGACCCTCGCCTTGCCGCTGGCGATGGCCTTCCCGGCGCTGTGGGGGATAGCGCCGACCCGCATCGTCGCGGCGGCCATCGCGGTCGCCTATTTCCTCGCCGCCTCTCGCGGCCTGCCGCAGGGCGTCGCCAATTTCTACGGGTCCGGCCTGCTGTGGGGCGGCGTGCTCTGGATCGGCGCGTCGCTCGCCTTCGTCGGCGCCTATGCCGCCCTGTGGTCGCCGCGGCCGGGATGGAGACGGGCAGGGCGGTTCGGGGCGGCGTCAATCCTGATGGCCGTCCCGCCGCTCGGGATCGTGGGCTGGGCCCATCCCCTGACAGCGGCCGGCGTTCTGTTTCCGGGATGGGGCTGGACGGGGCTGGCGGCCGCCGCCGGCGGCATGCTGGCCTTGACCACCAGAATGTGGCCAGCCGCGGCGGCGGCCCTGTGCGCCGCCTGGCTCTGGTCCGCCGCAAGCTGGACGACGCCGTCGGTGCCCGACGCATGGACCGGCGTGGATATGACGATGGGGGCGGCGCTCGGGCGGCGCACCGATCTCGAGCAGCATCGCGAGCTTCTGGCGAAGGTGCGGCGCCGCGCCGAAAGCGGCGGCAAGATCGTGGTGATGCCGGAAAGCACCCTCGGCCTGTGGACGCCGACGGTCGAGCGGTTCTGGAACGATGCCCTGCGAGGCGCCGGCATCGTCGTCATCGCCGGCGCCGCCGTCGTCGATCGGCAGGGTTACGACAATGTCCTGGTCGAGATCGGCGATGATGAACCCCGCATCGTCTATCGCGAGCGCATGCCCGTCCCGGTGTCGATGTGGCAGCCCTGGCTCGCATGGTTCGGCAAAGGCGGCAGCGCGCGGGCGCACCTGTTCGCCAACCCCGTCGTCACGGTGCAGGGCAGGCGGCTCGCGCCGCTGATTTGCTACGAGCAGCTCCTCCTGTGGCCGGTGCTGCAGTCGATGCTGCACGCGCCCGACGTCATCGTCGCGACCGGCAATGGATGGTGGACGGCCGGCACCAGCATTGTGGGCATTCAGCGCGCCAGCGTGCAGGCCTGGTCGCGGCTGTTCGATCGTCCGCTCGTGACCGCTTTCAATCTGTGAGGAGAAGACGATGGTGGATGCCGCGATGATTCAGCAATGCGCCGATCCCGGCCTGAAGCCGGCGATCGTCGAGAAATTCATCGCGGCCGCGGGTTCGCCCGATCCGCTCGCGGTCACTGTGCGCGCCGGCGATCGCGTGATCCTGGTGCCGCCGCCGAAATCGTCCGAGGATGCGATGGCGCTCATGCGCCGTTACGTCGGGCAGGCCGTTGTGCGCGTCGGCGTGACGCAGTACCCGGCCGGCGTCGGCGTCACCGACGTCGCGCAGCTCTCTGCTGATCTCCTCGACTCCTGCAAGAACATCCGCATAGGGACCGCGCTGTTCGGCAAGGTCTATCGCATCGTCGTCAAATGGTATGGCGCCGAGCCCGACGAGGCTTTCGACGACGCGATTCTCGCCTGGCGCACGGGCTCGTTCGAAGGGGTCGCCGTCTTCTCGGCGCCAGATCCTGGTCCCGCGACCGCGGCGGCGCCGCGCGCCGACGATCCGCCGGCGACGGCGGATCAACCAGGTCCGGCCCCGCGGGAGTCGCAACAGGCCAAGACCGATCCGAACCGCGCCGGCATCCGCATCGACCTCTCGGGGATCGGCGGCGCACCTAAGAAAGGTGACTGACAGCAAGCCTGTGATAGTGCTTTCGAATCGTTGCAATGATGCGGAAGCATCGTCAGAGTTTAGAAGGCGTCAAGTTTGCGAAGTCATGGCCGAGATTTCCGGCGGAGCAATATCGTGCTTGCGAATCCGGCCAGTATGCGGGCTTTAGGTACAACCAGCTCGCGCGTCGTCGACGTCAGCGCACCGTCGAGGTGAATCCCCACTCCTAAAAATCCCTGCCGCAGCAGCTTGCTGCTGGCATCGACCGTCGTCACCGCCTATAAGCCCGGCAGGCAGTACGCGCTGCTCGGGGCTTGGAAACCCCATTACGACGGTCGGTGCCGACCGAAATGGCACCGGAATCCTCTGGCCAATGGCCGGGGGCCTGTGACGTATGTCCAGGCGCTCCGGTGCTAAAGGTCACAGGGTCCGTTCGTAACGGATTTCCAACCCCCGGCTTGGGTTCACAGGATTAACGTCTGCGGGGGCGCACCGCTGGACCTGACCGACTGGAAGACGATGGTTAGCGGTAAGGAAACGGACGGGTTGAGTGGTGCGGATGCGGCAACGACAATGGCGAATCTCATCGCGCCGCTCGCCAAAGACGAAATCGAAAAGCTGACGGTCGAGGCGATCCGTGAGCATAGAGAAGCAGTCGCCAAAGCCGAAGCTGCCTTTCACGCCTGGAAGTCAGCCGATGCTGCGACGAACCGGGCGACAGAGCTTCACGACGAATACACAAAGCTGATGCTGGCGTCGCGCGCACAGCAGATGGTCGTCGCGACTCTGGTCGAACGCCTCGGCCATATCCCGAACGTGCCCGCATCCTGATAACCGGATGCCTTCGGAAGACGTTCAGATCAACCCGTTCTCGATGGCGAGCCGGACGGCGTGGGTGATATTCACGGCGCCGAGCTTCGCGAACGCCGACTCCGTGTAGAAGCGCACCGTCTTCTCCTTGATGCCGAGTAGCGCCGCGGTCTCAGCTTTCGTCTTTCCGAGTGATGCCCAGGCAATGCAGTGCGCCTCTCGCGGCGTCAGCTCGACAACGGAGTTCTTGCGACGCGACGTCAGGAGATGATTGAGGCGGATATGCACGAAGGCGACGGCCGTTATCGCATGGACAGGATCGCGCACACGTGCGAAGTCGGAGCGTGGGCGGTCAGATGCAAGCGTCAGCATCGCCATCCTGCCGAAGCTGCCGCGCACCGGGATTGAAAGACCGCTGCGGATTCCAAATTCGGCGGCCTCGCCGAAGAATCGGACCGTCTCAGGGGCTGTACCCGCATTCTCTTCCTGCGACCAGTTGAAGACCTGCATCGAGCGCCTGGCCGAGACGACGACCGGGTCGATCGCCGTGTAGTTCTTCTCCAGATAGATGCGTTGCCATTCGGGATGGTAGTTCGACAAGGCACGAACGTCGTCGCCGCGGACATTTAGATAGGCGAAGCGGTTGAAGCCGAGCGCGACGCTGAAGTTGCGCAGCGTCTGCTTGAGCGTGCCTTCGTCCTGCGAGAGTTCGACCGCCTCCATGAGGCCGTCCATTTCTTTGTCCAGAACAATGCTGTCTTCCATTCCTTAGCGACCTCCTCCGGGCCGTGGGCGGATTCCCGCTCGGTTTTTGATGCGCCCGGTAAGTCCCCGTTGCGCCTCGTCGTCGCCGTGCCAGCCGGCGTGTTACCGAACGGGTACCTCATCTTCGTTTGCTGGGCCGGCCTCATTGCCCGTAACCTTCTCCTCGTCGGCCACATGTGCCAGGGGCTGGCCCATTCGTTCAGTCAGGATTACGAAAGGTCGTTCCTTCTGCTCGGGGGCTTCCACCCAGAAGGCACGCCAAATCGCTGCTGCAACGAACAGGCCAGCCACCACGGCCATGAAGACATAGACCCCGCCAATTCCGGCCTGACCCAAAATCGTTGTCCCGATGATCGGACCGAAAAACGACGCGATACCGTGTATGAGGATGAGCTGCCCACTGACGGCTAAGACTTTGTCGGGTTCGACACGGTCGTGCGCATGTGCGACGCATACCGGATAGATAGTCGACATAAAGCCGCCAAGCAGGAATGTGACTAGGAAGATGAGGCCATTGCTCAAGGACAGCATCGCGATGAAGAGCGCGGCCACGAGGAGCCCGCCAGCTAAAAGGGCCGCGACTAGGCGCCGGTCGAAACGATCTGACAGCCTCCCCACGGGCACCTGGAAGGCCAAGCCCCCAAAGACAGCGGTCGCGATAAACGTGGACACGGAGCTGTCTGGAACTCCTTGCGTCTGCGCATAGGCTGGGAGCAGGCTGTAGAAGGTGCTGCTGACGAGACCCGTGGTCACGCAACCGGCGAAAGCCACCGGGGCAAGCCGCCGCAGTTCCTTCAGGCGCAGGCGCGGGCTTTGGACGAGCTTAGGCTGAGCCGAACGCGTCAACGATACCGGCACTAGTGCCAAGCAAAATAACGCAGCGGCCAGCGAAAACAGCTCGAATCCACCCGGAGCCGGCATATTGAGAAGGAACTGACCTGCACCGAAGCATGCGTTGGTGGCGACCATGTAGATGGCGAAGATGGACCCGCGGCTCTGTGGCTCCGCGGTAGCGTTCAGCCAGCTCTCCGCTGCGATGAACAGGCCAGCGCAACCTAGACCGGTGACAATTCTGATCACGATCCATGCCAGCGGTCCGATCAGCATAGGCTGAAGGGCGATGGAAGCTGCCACCAGCCCTGCGAGTGCAGCGAAGAGTCGAATATGGCCGACTCGTTGCAGCAGGGATGCCATGGTGGCCGCACCGATCGTGTAGCCGCCAAAATACGCCGCCAGCACGATGCCCATGACCGCCGGAGAAAACCCTGCGGCAGCGCTGCTCATGGACACGAGTGTGCCGAGAAAGCCGTTGGCAAGCTGGACGATGGCGATGCCTATGATGATGGCGGTGATCGGAAGGATAGCACTGAATCTCAACATAAGGTCCTTTGAGTCTTGGTGGATTCAGCTATGTGCCGCCATGGTGTTTGTGTGATGTGATGATATGCGCTGGCGCTAATTCACGAAGGCAGTAATGACCAGCGCATTGACGATGTCGATGAAGAAGCCACAGACCACTGGCACGATGATGAAGGCGCGGTGAGCGGCGCCGTGCTGCTGCGTAACAGCCGTCATGTTGGCGATTGCAGTTGCGGTCGAACCCAACGTGATGCCGCCGAATCCGGCGGAGATGACCGCGGCTTCGTAGTCGCTTCCCATCGCTCGGAAAACGACCAGTGCCGTGTACGTGATCGATAGAATAATCTGAAGGACGAGCACGATGACTATGAAGCTAAAGACGTCGGCCAAGGCCCATAGCTGCAATCCCATCAGCGCCATCGTGAGGAAGAGACCGAGTGATAGATCGGAGATCAGCGCGAGCCCTTGAGAGATTCCTGCGCTATAACGGGACGGCTCCGTGCGAATGACGAGCGGTGACAAGTTTCGCAGAACTATTCCTGCGACTAGGCAACTCACGAAGGTTGGTAAGTTCAGCCCTGTGCGCGTGACAAGGGCATCAATGCCGACACCGGTCACAACCGTGATATTGAGGATAAGTATGGCCCAAAGGACGCCGAAATAGTCCAGCTGCGGCATGGTGTCGTGCGGTGCGCCGATGTCGAGATCGACGCCTCCGGAGGTTTTGATCTGGTGCCTTTGTAGCAGGAAGGCGGCAATGGGGCCGCCAACCAGGCAAGCAGCAATCAGCCCCACCATGTTGCTCGCCACGCCGAGTTCCATGGCATTGGAAATGCCGAGATCGCCGACGAAGATTGGCGCCCAAGCCGCTGTTGTGCCCACACCGCCTGTCAATGAAATCGAGCCGGCCATTAGCCCGGCCAGCGGATTGATCCCAAAAGCCGCCGCAACCGCCACCCCCAGGAAATTTTGCGCCACCATGAATATCGCGGCGAGGGCCAGCAGAATGACAAGCGGCCGGCCGCCTTTTGCAAGGGTGGCGATCTCGGACTTCAGCCCGATCCCGGCGAAGAATACCAGAAGCAGAAAATCACGGACTTCAAGTCCAAAGCGGATCTGGCGATCAAATCCAAGATAGACGAATGCCACGAAGGCCGCACACAGAACTCCTCCTACGACGGGCTCAGGGATGGAGTATTGGCGCAGAAGCGAAGATCGCAGAACAATGCCCTTGCCGGTCAGAAGCAGCATGACCGCGATGTTGAACGAGAGAAAGGGATGAATTTCGAGTATCCGCTCACCCAACATCTCGTCCTCGTCAGCCCGCTGCGTGTTCGATTCTTCAGAAGTTCGGGAAGGGGTCGTAGAGGTGGCTTGCGCAACTCACGCGATTCCGCCTCAGCCCAGGGACGAGTGGTGACGCCGGAAATCCCTGCCCGGCGGCCACGGCGTCAATGACCATGCTCCCAACTGCGATCCGCTTGTCGCACGTGGTCCGATATCGGTGCCGCAAAGTTGTGCGCCGGATGGGGTCATTCTCAGGTTGTCGCAACGTGTTCTCCTTCTTGGTCTGCCGTGATGCCGGCAAGACGATTTGTGTAAAAATCACACTGGTTGCGTGGGCTCCGTTCGCGTCGTTACAAGGGACGAGTCAATGGCACGCTCGTGCGATCGCCCGGCCGCAGGGAAATATGCCGGTCGAGGACGGCGACGGTGATTGCCCTGGCGCCACTTGCATCGCTCGCCAACGTCAGCTCATCCGCAGTAATGTCCACATTGAGCGAATGGCCGCGATAGCGGATCTGGAACGATAGCCGCTTCAGTTCATCCGGGAGCGCTGGGTGAAAACGCAGTTCGTTGCCGCGCAGCTCGAGCCCGCTGAAGCAGCGTTGCAACAGGTCGACCGCACCGGCCATGGCGCCAAGATGAATTCCCTCGCGCGTCGTGCCGCCCTGAATGTCAGCGATGTCGCTTTGCAGAGCTTCCGCAAATAGCGACCAGGATCGTTGCCGGCAGGAACGTGCCAGAACCCATGCGTGCGCAATGCCGCTCAAGGTAGAGCCGTGCGAAGTGCGCCGCAAATAGTAATCAATAGTCTTCGGAATTGTCTCAGGCTCGAATGTATAGCCAAGGCGGCTGAAGATCTCCTCCAATTCCTCGGCGGAAAAGAGATAGAATAGCATCAGCACGTCGGCCTGTTTGGAGAGCTTGTAGTGATTGGGCGAATCGCCCTCCGCCTCAAGGAGGAGATCAAGTCGCATGATGTTCCGATATTTGCGCCGATAGGTGTCCCAATCGAACTCCCGCAGCGTGTCATAGCCCTCAAACTGGCTGAGAATGCCGTCAGTTTGGAAGGGCAAGTAAAGCTTGCGACCAACGTGCTCCCAGCGCACAAGCTCTTCCTGCTCGATCTGCAAGCTCCTGCACAACTCGTCGCAACGCTCGTCCGGCAATAGCTCAAAAAGATCGAGAGCACGGGCAATGCACCAGGCGGCCATGACATTGGTATATGCGTTGTTGTCCAACCCAGGCGCGGCGTTCCCCGGATAGCGGTCGTGAAACTCGTCGGGGCCCATGACGCCGCAAATGTCGTAACGCCCACGGCTCTCGTTCCATTGCGCGATGCTGACCAAGAAGCGGGCGACCTCAAACATCATCTCGGCACCGTAGACATAGAGAAACTCGGCATCGCCCGTGGCCTGATAGTACTGCCAGACATTGTAGGCGATAGCCGGCCCGATATGGCGTTGTAGATGTGTGTTGTCCTTGATCCAGTTTCCCGAATGCGGATTGAAGTACACGAGGTCCGTCTCTTCCCGGCCGTCGCTGCCACTTTGCCAGGGGAACATGGCGCCGCGGAAACCGGCTCGCTGGGCGGCCCAGCGAGCCTCATTGAGCCGCCGATAGCGGTAAAGCAGCAGGGATCGCGCTAGGATCGGCAGCCGCAGAATCAGGAAAGGGAAGATGAACAGCTCGTCCCAAAAGATATGGCCCCGGTAGGCTTCGCCGTGCCAGCCGCGAGCCGGAATGCCGGTGTCCAGCTCCATGCTGTGCGGCGACGCGGTCTGGAGCAAGTGAAAGATGTGCAGGCGCACCGCAAGATGCGCGTCATATGCTTCGTCGGTTTCAGCATCAAGCAGGTGAAGGTCGCAATGTTGCCACAGATGCTCCCAGACCCGCTCATGGGATTGCAGAAGCGCATAAAAGGTGCCGGCCCGAGCAATTGCCGTGCGCGCGGCTGTTGCAGGATCCGCGATGGCACGATCCCTGGACGTGTAGAGCGCGACGATCTTCTCGATCGCAACGCTCGCGCCAGGCGACATGGGAATTATGATGTCATAGCCGACGCGGGCCGGCTCCTCGATGGTACGCTTATCGATGTCCGAAACGCCGTCATTTCCTCCGACATTCAGCCGCGCGGCTTGGGCGATCCGTAACTGAGACTGTGCCGTTTCGGCTTGCAGCAGCATGGAATCCGGCGCAATGGCCGTCGCGGCGGAAGCGCGCAAATGCTTGCCGTCGAACTGCTGGTAGCGCGGCACGCCTGCATTCACGACCTCGCCGTCCAGCATCGCCCTCACGGTGAGACGACCGGACCAGTTCTCCGACCTCACTGTGACATGCTGTGCGGCGAGATGCTTGTCGGCCATATGCACGAAGCGCTGCTCGACAAGGCTGGTTTCGCGTCCGTGCGGATCGCGCACCCGCAGGGTCCGTGTGTAGAGACCGCGCTTCAGGTCGAGCGTCTGTCGATAGTCCAGAATTGTGACGCCACGCAGCTCGAACCAATCTCCATCGTCGATGCGGAAGGTGACCGGCAGCCAGTTGGGGAGGTTTACCAAGTCCTCGTGCTCGACCGGGCGGCCTTCAATCTGCGTAGTCAGACGATTGTAGCCACCGGCAAGATAGGTGCCGGGATAATGCACATCATCGGCCCGCGCCTCGGCAGCAGCGCCACGCGTTACAACATACCCGTTGCCGACGGCGAACAAAGTTTCGCGGCGGCCCTCCACGGCGGGGTCAAAGCCGTCATAGCTGAACAGCCAGGGGTCAGGGTTGACCGCAGCCTCGGGACGACGGGTCGCGGTCCCTGACTGCGCGATGAAGGGGTCGAGTCGATGCACATCAGGCTTGACCTTGGTGGCGAACCGCCGTGCGGTCAGCACGTCGTCCCAGTCGATCTCGATCTGATTGAGATCGGCAACCACGACATCAGCGCCGGCAATCTTAAGATCAGCTCCGTCGCCGGTACGATCGATACCGATGACGACTCCGAAGCCGCCGGCGTGTCCTGCGGCCACGCCAGCGATCGCATCCTCTACAACGATCATTCGCGACGGCGCCGTTCCGAGCCGGCGAGCGGCCTCAAGGAAAGCATCCGGCGCCGGCTTGCCTTGCAAGCCGAGCGTCGCGGCATCGTGACCGTCGACGCGCGCGTCAAACAGATATTCGAGCCGTGCGCTTCGGAGGACCTCCGTGCAGTTGCGGCTGGCCGATACGATCGCTGTCTTGAAGCCGAGGCCTCGCAGCCGCCGAATCAACGCTACTGTAGACGGGTAGACATCCACACCTTTGCTGCGTATGTGCTCAAGGAACAGCCCATCCTTGCGTTTAGCGAAGCCATGGACGCTTTCGACCTCGGGACCGTCGCACGCGCTTCCCTCCGGCAACTCTGCCCCGCGAGCGGCCAGCACCGCACGGATGGCGTCCTCGCGTGGACGCCCATCGACGTACCGCCGATAATCGTCCGCAGTGAACGGCGCAAAGCCAGTTCCTTCGTGCCGGCCACGCATTTCGAAAAATGTATCGAACGTTTCTTTCCACGCTTGAAAATGAACGCGGGCGGTATCCGTGACCACGCCATCGAGGTCGAACACCGCGACATCGAAGCGTGATGGAACAAGACTGGTTTTGCTCGAAATCTCGCCGCTCATCGAGTGATCGCCATCTTAAGCGCCCGCTTCACTGCTTGGACCGACGCCTCTCGTCCGTTCGTTCCAGCCGCCGCCTAGGCGTCGTCGGTGCAGTCTTGGGCGCAACTACAACTGAGTCGCTATCGTAGCGACTGCCGAAACCGCCAAAGCGAGAACGTAAACAGCACCGCGCCGATTGCGATCAGGGCGAGGAACTGCGGCCACACCACATCGATGCCGGCACCGCGGAACAGAATGGCCTGCGCCATCGCTACGAAGTGGGTGTTCGGGGCCGCGAGCATGATGTTCTGAATGAACTCCGGCATGCTTTCGCGTGGCGTCATGCCGCCGGACAGCGCCCGCAGCGGGAACAGCGCAAGCATCAGCAACAGCCCGAACTGTGGCATCGACCCGGCGACGGTTGCGAGGTAGATGCCCATAGAGGTGGTGGCGAACAGGTGAACCGACGCTCCCAAAAGGAATAGTGTCAACGATCCCTGGACCGGGATCGAAAGCAGCCCCTGCGCGACGAAGACGAGCGCGCTCGCGGACGCGACCAGCACCACGAAGGCCATCGACCAGATCTTGCTGACCATGATCTCGGCTGGCGTGATCGGCATCACCAGCAGGTGTTCGATCGTGCCGTGCTCGCGCTCGCGGATAAGCGCGGCTCCGGTCAAGACGATCGAAAGCATGGTGATGGAATTGATGATGTTTGTGATGGCTGTGAACCAACCCTTGTTGAGCTCAGGGTTAAACCGCGCCCGCAGTTCGAGGTCGACCGGAACCGAGGCGCCTGCGCGATGCCGGCTCAGGAATTCGTCGATCTCGCTCGACACGATCGCCTGAACGTAGCCGCCGCCGCTGAACGCCTGGCTCATGCGCGTGGCGTCGATGTTGAGCTGGATCTCCGGCGCTCGACCGGCAAGCAGGTCGCGCTGGAAGTTCGGCGGGATGTTGAGCGCGAACGTGTCAAGGCCGGCGTCCATTCGGCCGTCCATCTCCGACAGGTCGATCATTCGCGGCACGACGAAGTATGGCGGATAGAACGCGGTGATGATGCGTGACGAGACCGGAGACTGGTCCTCGTCGACCACCGCGATGGCCGCCCGGTTGAGGGTCTCGGGCACCGAATTTGCAGCGGTGTAATTCGCGATCGTGAAGGCATAGACGATCAGCACCAGCATGATCGGATCGCGGGCGAGCCCCCGCAGTTCCTTGATCCCAAGATGAAAGACATGGTCGATCCGCATGGCTCACCCAGCTTGCTTCTTGAGTAGAGCAGCCCCGAGGCCGAGCGTCACCGGAATGGCGATAACCAGCGGTATGAACGTCGTTGCGAGGTCGCCGAAGTCCAACGCCTTGGAGAAGGTGCCGCGCGAGATCGTGATGAAGTAGCTGCTCGGATAGATGTTCCCGATGACCGCGCCGAAGCCTTGGAGCGAGGAGACCGGGTCGATCAGTCCGGAATACTGGAACGTAGGGATCATCGTGATCAGCGTGGTGCCGAAGATCGCGGCGATCTGGCTGCTCATGAATGTCGAAATCACGAGCCCCAAGCCGGTCGCGAAGATGACGTAAAGCAGCGCCGCGGTGGTCAGGGTCAGGAAGCTGCCGGTGAATGGAACTCCGAAGACGAAGATCCCGAACGCAGCGAGCAGCAGGAAGTTCAGCATGGCGAGCGCTACATAGGGCACCTGCTTGCCGACCAGGAATTCCAGCCGCGAGACCGGCGTGACGTAGAAATTGATGATCGAGCCCAGCTCCTTCTCACGGACCACGCTGAGAGCAGCCAGCATGGCCGGGATCATCATCAAAAGGAGAGGGATCATCGCCGGCACCATGGCGACAAGGCTCTGCACATCCGGATTATAGCGGTACCGGACGACGAGCTGGAAACGCCCCACAGTGGCGGCGTCGCCGTAGAGCTCACGTGCTTTCTGCATGAGCCAGGTCTGGTGCATGCCCTGCACATAGCCGCGCACGGTCTCCGCACGCGCCGGCATCGCGCCGTCGATCCAGGCGCCGATCGCGACGTCGTGGCCGCGCGCGACGTTGCGGCCGAAGCCTGGGGGGATTTCGATCGCAAGGCTGATCTCGCCGTTGCGCATGCGCCGGTCGAGATCGTCATAGTCAGTGATCGGTGCTTTTTCCGTGAAATAGCGGGAGCCCGCGACCTGCAGCACATAGTCGCGGCTGACCGTCGTGTCGTCGCGGTCGAGCACCGCAAAGGTGAGGTCCTCGACATCCATGTTGATCCCGTAGCCGAGAACGATCATCAGGACGAGGCTGCCGACGATCGCGAGCGTAGCGCGGATCGGATCTCGCCACAGTTCGAGCGACTCACGGCGGGTATACGCGAGCATGCGGCGCGCGTCGAAGAAGCGGGCGCCCGGGGAGGACGGCGCGGCCGGGGGTGCCGCCTCGCGTGGGGCCGCGAGCGGGGTGGCGGCCATCGGCTCGCCGCCGATCGCGTCTTCCAGATAGGCGACAAAGGCATCGTCCAGAGTGGCGGCGGAACGCTTTTCGATGATCGCGGCCGGCGTGTCGCTGACCAGCACCTTGCCGGCATGCATCAGCGAGATGCGGTCGCACAGCTCCGCCTCGTTCATGAAATGGGTCGAGACGAAGATCGTCACATTGTCCTTGCGCGACAGGTCGGACAGGATTTGCCAGAAGCCGTCGCGGGCGACTGGATCGACTCCCGACGTCGGTTCGTCGAGGATCAGGATGTCCGGCGAGTGGATCGTCGCCACCGCGAGCGACAGCCGCTGGCGGATGCCGAGCGGCAGCGCATCGGGCAGTACGTCCATCACCTCGCGCAGCCCGAAGCGCTCGGCCATCTCCGCGATCCGGTCCGCGATGGCCCCCCGCTCCATCCTGAACAGCCGGGCGTGAAGATCGAGGTTCTGGCGTACCGTCAGCTCGGTGTAGAGCGAGAACGCCTGGCTCATATAGCCGACGCGGCGGCGCACCTCGATGTCGTTGGGGTCGACCGCGCGGCCGAACAGGCTGGCCGTTCCCTCGCTCGCCGGAAGCAGGCCGGTGAGCATTTTCATGGTGGTGGTCTTGCCGCAGCCGTTGGAGCCGAGGAAGCCGAAAATCTCACCGCGCGGAATCCGGAAGCTGACATTGTCGACCGCGGTGAAGTCGCCGAAGCGCATGGTGAGATTCACCGCCTCGATCGCGATGTCGCCGTCGGACTCGGCGCTGCGCGGCGGGATGATTAGCGCCCGGTGGCCGCGCCGCTTCTCCTCGGGAAGCAGCGCGATGAACGCGGCGTCGAGCGTTTCAGCGCCGGTCTGCGCCAGCAATTCGTTGGGCGTGCCGGTCGCAAGCACCCGGCCGGCATCCATCGCCACCAGCCAGTCGAAGCGCGCGGCCTCCTCCATATAGGCGGTCGCAACGATCACGCTCATGCCGGGCCGGTCGCGGCGGATGTCGTCGATCAGCTCCCAGAACTGCCGGCGCGACAACGGATCGACGCCGGTGGTCGGCTCGTCGAGGATCAAAAGGTCCGGGTCGTGGATCAGTGCGCAGCACAAGCCGGTCTTCTGCTTCATGCCGCCGGAGAGCTTGCCGGCCGGGCGGTTGGCAAAGCGGGCCATGCCGGTCCGCTCCAGAAGCTCGCCGATGCGGCGCTCGCGCTCCTGCCGGTCATGGCCGAACAGGCGAGCGAAGAAGTCGACGTTCTCGAACACGGAAAGGGTCGGGTAGAGGTTCTTTCCGAGCCCCTGCGGCATGTAGGCGATGCGCGGACAGGCTGCCTGTCGGTGGAGGGCATCCGCGATATCTCCGCCGAGCACCTCGACGTGGCCGTCCTGCACCACGCGCGCGCCGGCGACCAGGGATAGCAGGCTCGACTTGCCGACGCCGTCCGGCCCGATCAGGCCGACCGTGCAGCCCGACGGCATGTCGAGCGTGACGTTCTCCAGGGCGCGCGTCTGGCCGTAGGACAACCCGACCGCATCAAGACGCACCACAGGGGTCGGCGCGGACCCGGAGGGTTCGATCGGTCGGCCCGTCATGGTGAAAGCGTTTCCCGGAGATTGGCCGGCCACTCAGCGTCGGGGTCAAGCCGGATATAGGCCATGCCTGGCAGGCCGGTCTTGACGTGTTGGATGTACTTACGCAGCAGCTCGGGCGAAATCTGCGCCCGGACCCGGAACATCAGCTTTTCGCGTTCTGCCTGGGTTTCGACCGTCTTCGGGGTGAACTGCGCCACGTCGGCGACGAAGCTCACCTTGGCGGGGATCACATATCGCGGGGCGGCATCGAGGACAATGCGCACTTCTGCGCCGATCCCAACCCGTCCAGCCTGCGGCGTCGCAAGAAAGAACGTCATATAGACGTCGCCGACGTCAACCAAGTTTAGCACCCGCCCGCCCGCGGATACCACCTCGCCCGGCTGCGCGACGCGATACTGCACGCGGCCGGCGCGAGGTGATCTCAATGTGCTGTCGTTGATATCCGCGGTGATGCTTTCGATCGCAGCCTTAGCGGCGTCGACTGCCGCTTCCGCGTCGACCACTTGTGCCTGCGCCGCGCCGATCGCCGCCTTCGAAGCCGCAAGCTGTGCTTCGGCCGCGGCGACGGCGGCCTTCGCGCCTTGGGCGTTTGCACGATCGTCGTCGAGCACCTGCAGGGACACGGACGCGGTCTTTGCCAATTGCTCCGATCGCGCCAGCTTCCGGTCAGCGGCATCGAATTGGGCCTTGCGCTGGGCAACGAGGGCCTCCGCCGCGGTCCATTCGGCTTCGCGCTGGATAACAAGACTGCGGGCCGTGTCGACACCGATCGTCGCCCGTCTCAGTTGCGCTTCGGCCTGGCGGCGTTGGGCTTCGAGCTGCTGGGTGTCCATGTGGGCGAGCACCTGTCCCGCTTCGACGAAGTCGCCTTCACGGGCCAGGATGTCCCTGATCCGACCAGCGGTCTTCGTAGATACGTCGATCTCGACCGCCTCAATGCGCCCGTTTCCGCTGGCAAATCCTGCCGGCAAACCGCTGTTGCCGAACGTCGTCCACGCATAGTAGGCGCCTCCGGCTGCCACCAGGATGAGCGCTGCCACAAGCCAACCTTTTCCGATATGCTTCATGAGTGAAGCCCTTCAGCATTCGGCCAATCGGCCCGCGTGATCACATTCATTCGGATGCCACCTGCGGCTCGCGAAGGAATCGCACCGCCAAAGAACGTGCTCCCGGCACTCACAAACCGGGGCTTGCCGGGTGACGGTGGCCTACTTTGGGCCGGGAGGCGATATGGCCTTGCGCCACGTCTCGAACGCCCGCCGACCGTCCTCGAAGAAGCTCGAGACGAAGCTTTGCACGAACTCTCCGTGGCAGGTCAACGCGTCGGCTGGACCGTCGCACTCGGACAGCTTTTTCACGTAGTTGGCGTGTACCTGCAGGCGCCGCGCGGTGGCATCAAGCGCTTCACGGCAGATATTTGAGTATATTTTTACAGGCGCTTCCGAGAACGATTTCACCCACTCAACATTTCCGAAAGGTTGCAAGGGTGCGCCGGCCGTCGACTTTTCAGTTGCCATTGGAGGATCCTCTTCTCGTATCGAGTTCACATCGCGCGGCAAATCAACCGCATCGCGCACGACGCGGCTTTGATCTATATCAACCGTTGTTGACTACCTGGCTGATAGTGGATATTTGGTGAGCTGGCAACTGAATTTTCGTGAGGACTTCATGGCCCGTAAATCGGCGCCTCAGCCGACGGCCTCGACGCGCGATCGCATCCTGGATGCTGCTGTGCTGAGGTTCGCCAGACACTCGTACGAAGAGACTAAGCTCCGCGATATTGCGTCCGATGTCGGCGTCGATGTCGCTTATGTGCATCGCTGCTTTGGTTCGAAGCAACATCTTTTTGCCGAAGCCCTCACAGCGACAACGCAGTTCGACCGGATTCTCGCGAGCGCCGGAGACGATTTGGCCGGCGCACTGGCGAGGAAAATTGTTACCCGCAACGCGGCAGCAAATGCCAATGAAGTCGAACCGCTCGACATCGTCATACGCTCGTTGTGCAGTGCCGAGGCGACCGATGTCATGCGGAAATTTATGCTGCGGGATGTGATCGGCCCGATTTCCCGGAAGTTAGACGATTCCGCAACCCGTCGGGCCGCGCTGATCACCGCCTTCCTTGCGGGAGTAAGCACCTTCCGAAACGTGCTGCGCGTCGAAGAGCTTCGCCAAGCCAAGGGTGGCGAACTCGAGAAGATGATTGCCAAAGCCATCAAGTGGATGATAGGCGAGGACACCACCGCCGAGACCGGTCTATCAGCGACGTGAAGGATTCAGCAGATGGATGCCGCAAGCCACATAGCCGCACGACAAGTCCCGCCGGCTTCCGTCTCACAGGAGGAAAGTCTCGGCAACGAGTCCTTCAGGGCGTTCGACCGGATTCGCGAGGCACTTACCGGTCAGATGAGCGGCGGCATCTCGCCGGCGGCGCTGGCGATGGCCGTGTTCGACTGGTCGATCCATCTGGCAGCCGCCCCTGGAAAGCGGTTGGAGCTGGCCGCCAAGGCGTCGCGCAAGGGGACCCGTCTCCTGGCCCATCTTGCGGCGGCGAGCAGGGATTCCGACGCACCGGCCTGCATCGAGCCGCTGCCAGGAGATTATCGCTTTAGCGCCGAAGGATGGCGCAAGCCACCCTTCAGCGTTTGGTCACAGGCGTTCCTGCTCAATCAGCAATGGTGGCACAACGTGACGCATGGCGTGCCCGGGGTCACGCCGCACCATGAGGACGTGGTGTCCTTCGGCGCGCGCCAGCTTCTCGACATGTTCTCGCCTTCGAACATTCCTTTCGCCAATCCGGAAATCATCGACAAGGCGATCGAGACCGGAGGGATGAACTTCGTTGACGGCTTCGGGAATTGGCTGGAGGACGTGAGCCGCCTGGCGACTGGTCAACCGCCCGTCGGCACAGAACGCTTCGTGGTTGGCAAGGACGTGGCGGTCACGCCCGGAAAGGTGGTCTATCGCAACCATCTTATCGAGCTGATCCAGTATGCGCCGGCGACGGAAACCGTCGTGGCCGAGCCAATGCTGATCGTGCCGGCCTGGATCATGAAATACTACATCCTCGATCTGTCGCCGCAGAACTCCCTCATCCGCTATTTGGTGGCGCAGGGCCACACCGTCTTCTGCATTTCCTGGCGCAATCCGACGGCCGCGGATCGCGACCTCACCATGGACGATTATCGCCGGATGGGCGTGATGGCGGCGCTCGATGCCGTCAACGCCATCGTTCCGGACCGCAAGGTCCACGCCACCGGCTACTGCCTGGGCGGCACGCTGCTGTCGATCGCCGCCGCGGCCATGGCGCACGCCGGCGATGACCGGCTGGCGTCGCTGACGTTGCTCGCTGCGCAGACGGACTTCACCGACCCTGGCGAGCTCGGGCTCTTCATCGACCACAGCCAGATGCACTTCCTGGAAAGCATGATGTGGAACAGGGGCTTTCTCTCCGCCGACCAGATGGCGGGGGCCTTCCAGCTTCTGCGCACCAACGATCTTGTCTGGTCCCGGCACGTCCGTGAGTATCTCATGGGCGAGCGCGCGCCGATGATCGACCTCATGGCGTGGAACGCGGATTCCACCCGCATGCCCTACAGGATGCATGCGGAGTATCTGCGGCGGCTCTATCTCGACAACGAGCTCGCCGCGGGCCGCTTCATGGTTGAAGGGCGCCCGGCCGCCATTCAGAACATTCGCGTCCCGATATTCGTCGTCGGCACGGAACGCGACCATGTGGCGCCGTGGCGCTCCGTCTACAAGATCCACTTTCTCAGCGACGCCGAGGTCACCTTCGTCCTCACCAGTGGCGGCCACAATGCCGGCATCGTGAGCGAGCCCGGCCGTCCCCGCCGCCGCTTTCGCGTCGCCTGCAAGCGCGCCGACGACCTCTGCCTCAGCGACGAGCAATGGGTGGAGGCCGCCGAGGCGAGGCAAGGATCATGGTGGGTGGAATGGATCGGATGGCTGGCGGCCCGATCCGCCCCGGCGCGCGTTCCTGCACCCTCCATCGGGGCTGCAAGTAGAGGCTACAATCCGACCGAGGACGCGCCGGGCACCTATGTCTTCCAACGGTGATGCCGTTATGGACGACTTCCTCAGAAACCGGACCTTCGACGAACTGCAGGCCGGCGACACGGCAACGCTGGTACGCGTGCTTGGACGCGACGACATCGATCTCTTCGCGGCCGTCTCGGGCGACGTCAACCCGGCGCATCTTGATGCGGCCTTCGCCGCTACCGGTCTGTTCGGTCATATCGTTGCCCACGGCATGTGGACCGGCGCGCTGATCTCCGCAGTGCTCGGCACCAAGCTGCCGGGACCGGGCACCATCTATCTGGGGCAGAGCCTCAAGTTCGTGAAGCCGGTCGCGCCCGGCGACACCGTGACCGCGACGGTGACCGTGACCGAGAAACGACCGGACAAACGCATCGTCATTCTCGATACTGTGTGCACCAACCACAAAGGCGAGGAGGTGCTGACCGGCACCGCGACGGTGTTGGCGCCGGAGCGCCGAATCGAGTGGCCGCGCACGCGCCTTCCTGACGTATCGTTACGGCGGCACGACCGCTACGAATCCTTCGTAAAACGAGCGCAGAGCGCCCCGCCGGTGCAGGCTGCAGTGGTTCATCCCTGCTCTGCCGCAGCGATCCAGGCAGCGATCGAGGTGCGCGACGAAGGCCTGCTCGAACCTCTGTTGGTCGGGCCCGAGGCGAAGATCCGCGCGGCGGCCGAGGCGGCGCAGGTCTCGCTCGTCGGCATGGCAATCGAAGACGTGCCACACAGCCACGCCGCGGCGGCGCAGGCCGTCGAGCTCGCGGTGGCGGGCAAGGTCTCGGTGCTCGTCAAGGGCAGTCTGCATACGGACGAACTGTTGGGTGCCGTGATCGGCGCCGGTGCGGGACTGCGGACCGAGCGGCGGATCAGCCACGTCTATGCCATGGATGTGCCTGCCTATGGCAAGCCGCTTATCGTCACCGACGCCGCGATCAACATTCAACCAACATTGGAGCACAAGCGCGACATCTGCCAGAATGCCGTCGATCTGCTGCGCATGCTGGGCATGGATGAGCCGCTTGTGGCGGTGCTCGCCGCGGTCGAGACCGTAAATCCGAACATGCCGGCCACGCTCGATGCTGCGGCGCTTACCGTGATGGCAGCGAGAGGCCAGATCACAGGCGCAAAAGTCGACGGGCCGCTCGCCTTTGACAACGCCATCAGCCCCGACGCTGCGCGCATCAAGGGCATCATCTCGCCCGTCGCCGGGCAGGCCGACATCCTGCTCGTGCCCGACCTCGAAGCCGGCAACATGCTGGCCAAGCAGCTGATCTACTTCGCCGGCGCCACCGCCGCGGGGCTGGTACTTGGCGCCCGCGTTCCGATCGTTCTGACCAGCCGCTCCGACCCGCTCACGGCACGAATCGCATCCGCAGCGCTCGCCAAGCTCGTCGCCGCGCCGCAGCCGGTCAAGGAGTTCGCTGCACCATGAGCGACGGCCTGCTGCTCACCTTCAATGCCGGCTCGTCCACGATCAAGATTGGGCTGTTCGAGGCCGATTCCACCGGTGCTCATCGGATCGCCAAGGGCGTCATAGACTTTCGGAAAGCGCCCCTGGACTTCCGCATCACCAAAGGGTCGGAGACGTTTGCGGTCGAGCTTCAGGCTGAACCCTCCGGTGATTTGCAGGACGTCTTAGCGGAAATGCTCGGATGGCTCGCCAAGCATTTCGACATGAGCCGCGTCGTCGCCGCCTGCCATCGCGTCGTACATGGAGGCGAACGGTTTGCCGGACCGATCCGGATCGACGATGCCGCGGTCGAAGCAATCGACGCGCTGACGATTCTCGCGCCGCTGCATCAGCCGCAGAGCCTGCGCCTGATCCGCGCGATCCAGCATCTCAGGCCGGATCTTGTACAGACCGCCTCGTTCGACACGGCGTTTCATCGGACCAACAGCGACATCATCCGGCGCTTCGCCATCCCTCGCGCGCTTCACGGCGAGGGAATCAAACGCTACGGCTTTCACGGACTGTCCTATAAGTCCGTTGCTGGCGAACTCGCCCGCCTCGTGCCCGATACGGCAAAGGGCAAGTTCGTCGTCGCCCATCTCGGCAGCGGCGCAAGCCTTTGCGGGCTCGATGGCAGGGTCAGCCGCGACAGCAGTATGGGCTTTTCCACGCTCGACGGCATTCCCATGGCAACCCGATGCGGCGCGCTCGATCCGGGCGTTCTCCTGCATCTTCTTGGTACCAGCGGGCGCACGCTGCAGGAGGTCGAGAACATCCTCTATCACGGGTCCGGTCTCCTCGGCATGTCCGGCATCAGCGCAGACAGTCGCGAGCTTCTGCTGAGCGACCGGCCGGAAGCCCGCGAGGCGATCGAGGTTTTCACCCTGCGCATTGCCGGCGAGGTTGGGCGTCTCGCAGCCACATTGGGCGGGCTCGACGGGATCGTCTTCACCGCCGGCATCGGCGAGAACCAGCCGGAAATCCGGGCAGCGGTCTGCCTGAGGCTGATGTGGCTCGGGATCGAGCTTGATCCGGCAGCGAATTTCGCTAACGCCACCGTAATTAGTAGTCGGGCAAGCCGGCTGGCCGCCTTCGTCATTCCGACCGATGAAGAGCAGGTGATCGCTGACGAAGCGCTCGCCGTCCTAAGAGGAAAGAATTGAACCATGACCGCCATCGTCGATCTCGCCGGCAAGCGCGGCCTCGTCGCCGGCATTGCCAATGGCCACAGCATAGCCGCCGGCTGCGCCGCAGCGTTCCGGCAGGCCGGGGCGGAGCTTGCGGTCACCTATCTCAACGAGAAGGCGGAACCCTACGTGCGCCCGGTCGCCGAATCGCTTGGCGCGCCGATCATCGTTCCGTGCGACGTGCGCGTTCCCGGCCAGCTAGAAGCCGTGTTCGAACGCATCGAAGAAGAGTGGGGGCGGCTCGACTTCCTCCTGCATTCGATCGCCTTCGCGCCGCGCAACGACCTGCATACCAGCCTTGTGAACTGCTCACCTGAAGGCTTCGCCGAGGCGATGGACGTCTCGTGTCACTCCTTCATCCGCATGGCGAAGCTCGCTGCTCCACTAATGACCGAGGGCGGCTGCCTGCTGACGGTCAGCTTCTATGGCGCGGACCGGGTGGTTGAGAACTACAATGTGATGGGACCGGTGAAGGCCGCGCTCGAGTCCAGCGTCCGCTACATCGCTGCCGACCTCGGCGAGCGCAGGATCAGGGCGCATGTAATTTCCACTGGGCCGGTCAAAACCCGCGCCGCGTCCGGCATCGCCCGGTTTGACGAACTGCTCGATGAGGTGCGCGCACGCACGCCAGCAGGCCGTCTCGTCAGCATTGAGGAGATCGGAAAGGTTGCGGCCTTCCTCGTCAGCGGCGCCGCCGCACCCCTGTCCGGTTCAGTCGTCTATGCAGACAACGGATTTCACACCATTGCGTGACGCCGATACCGCCCGTTGGGAGAAGATCCGATGCAGCCGACCGAAGGCCACTCCTCGGGAAAGGCGGCGATCGCCGGACACGCAAAGGCGGGGCCCAAAAGCGTCGTCGGTGACGATTTCACCATCGGATCGCGCTCGCCTTTCCACAGCAAGGGGCCGCTTCATCCGGCGATACTGCTCGTCCTTTTGCTGCTCACGGTTCTCCCGGGCTGCGCGACACGGCCGGGACCGGAGGTTCTGGTACCCCAGGCGACGGCTCCCGGCGCCAGGCTCGTGACGGTCTATGTCGCCACGACACGCCAGCGCGAACGTCCCGATATGAATGTCTTTACGGTTGGCCGAGCGCCGGCGCTGAACTATGCCGAGTTCACAATATCGATTCCGCCTGGCCACCAGGCTGGGCGGATCGAATGGCCGAGAGGCGGTTCTGATCCTGCGACAAGTTTTACGACAGTCCGGCAGACAATCCTTGACCGGAGGACCTTCGAACGCCGGATCGCCTCTCAAGGCCGGAGCCAAGCTCGGGCTGGTGTCTTCGTTCACGGCTTCAATCAGAACTTCCAAGAAGCGCTGTTCCGGCTTGCGCAGTTGGCCGCCGACACCGATATCGACGGAGTACCGATCCTGTTCGCCTGGCCGTCGGAAGCGCGCGTCACAGGCTATACTGCAGACAAAGATGCCGTCACCTACTCGCGCGACGGCCTTGCCGAGCTTCTCTCGACGCTGGCGCAGAGGCGCCGCACCGGCGAGCTCGCACTCATCGCACACAGCATGGGCGGCTGGCTCGCCGTCGAGGCACTGCGCCAGTTGCGCCTGACCGGCAGAAACGCCGCCCTGGATCGTCTCGACGTCATTCTGGCGGCTCCCGATATCGACGTGGACGTATTTCGGGCGCAGATGGCGGTGATCGGTCCGCTCCGGCGTCCCATGACCATACTCGTCTCACCGGACGACCGGGCTCTTTCAGCGTCCAGCCGCATCGCAGGCGACCGGCCCAGGATCGGCGCGCTGAACGTCACCGACCCGCGAATCCAGGAGGCAGCAACAAGGACAAATGTACGGTTCGTCGACATCTCGACGGTGCCGGCCTCCGATCGCTTCAACCATGATCGCTTCGTCCATATCGCAGCGCTCTATCCCGAACTCGCATCGACGGCCCCGGGCGGGGCAGGCCGGAATCTCCAACGCGCGGGCGCGTTCATCTTCGATTCCGTGGGACGGACATTGCAAAGCCCGTTTGATTTTGCCGGCAGGGCTCTTGCGGGAGAATGACGCGCTGTCGTGCCCTCATGTCGTGCACGTCGATCATCTCGCGAACTGATGCCAGTTTCCAGGTCGGCTGGGCTTGACATTGCTGCGCTGCACATTTAATTACCATCCATTCGGTAATTAAATGGTGCAAGATGTCCCGACCGAGAGTGATTGACCAGAACAAAATCCTCGACGCCGCCGAAGCCGTCGTTGCGCGTGAGGGGGCCGCGCGCCTGACGCTCGACGCCGTCGCGGCCGAGGCCGGCATCAGCAAGGCGAGCGTCATCTACGACTACAAGACCAAGCAGGCGCTGATCAAAGCCGTGATCGAACGGAAGGTGGCGGAAGAGAACGAGAAAACCTGCGCGGCAATCGAGCGCCTTGGTCCTGTTTCCAATGCGAGGATCAAGGGTCGCATCGCCGCCGCCACCCCGGTGCCCGATCATATGCAAGCGGTGGCCGTCAATCTCTGTGCTGCGTTGGCCCAGGACGCAGAGCTGCGAAGCCTTCTGCAAGAGTCCCTGAACCGCGAAGTCGCAGCCATTCTTGAAACGTCGGACAATCCGCGCCGCGCGCTCCTGGCGTTCCTGGCCTTGGAGGGACTCAAGCTGCTTGAGTTTCTGGTCCTCAAGACCTGGCCGGAACCTGAGCGCACCAAGATCCTGCGCGAGATCGAGCAATTGGTCGAGACCCCGCCCGGCACGGCTTCCGAAGAGGCCGCGCGGGCCGACGATCATGGCCGGCGAACCCCACGAAAAGCCAAAGTGCACTGAATCCGGCTGGCATTCACTGGAATCTCGCAAGCCGCCGATCCAACGGATAGCCCTCAATGAAATTCCCTGTCCCATCACCCCGGTTGTTCGCTGCGCTCGCGCTGCCAGCGCTGCTGCTGCTTGCGGCCTGCGGCGAATCCGAAACCAGTGCTCCGGCGGCGCGTGCGATGCCGCCGATGCCTGTCAGCGTGGTGGAGGTAAAGCCCGAGCCGCTTCCGATAACCAACGAACTGCCGGGACGGATCGCGCCGACCCGCATCGCCGAGGTCCGTCCGCGCGTGGCCGGCATCGTGGTCGAGCGGGTCTTCGAGCAGGGCAGTATGGTGAAGGAAGGCGATGTGCTCTATCGCATCGATCCAGCGCAGTTCCGCGTGCAGGTCGAAAGTGCGGAAGCGACCTTGCAGCGTGCGCAAGCCGTCCAGGTGCAGGCGCGCCAACAGGCAGATCGCCAGAAGACGCTCGTCGAGCGCAACGCGACCAGCGCTCAGCAGCACGAAAACGCCGTCGCAGCCCTCGCGCAAGCCAACGCCGATGTGGCGGCCGCGCAGGCCGGCCTGGCGGCTGCAAGACTCAATCTTGAATATACCGAGGTGAAGGCTCCGATCGCCGGCCGCATCGGACGAGCCCTGATCACGGAAGGGGCGCTGGTCACCAGCGCCGAGAACCTCGCCACCATCCAGCAGCTCGATCCCGTCTATGTCGATTTCACGCAGTCGTCGTCCCAGTTGCTCCGGCTGCGTCGTGCCCTGGAAGCGGGAGAGCTGGATAGTCCGGCACCGGGCGAAGCCCGCGTACGCATCCGCATGGACGACGGCAGCGAGTACGGCCATCCCGGACGCCTCCTGTTCTCGGAAGCGACCGTGGACCCCACCACCGGCCAAGTGACGATGCGCGCCGAAGTGCCCAATCCGACCGGGGATCTCCTTCCCGGTCTGTATGTCCGGGTGCTGATCGAGCAGGGGATCGAGCCCAGCGCCATCGCCGTTCCGCAGCAGGCCGTGCAGCGAAATGCCGGCGGCGCATCGCAAGTCTATGTGGTCAATGCGCAGAATGCGGCAGAGCTTCGGACCGTGCGCGTCGGACGCGCCATTGGGACCCGCTTCGTCATTCAGGAGGGCCTTCAGAACGGCGACCGCGTCATCGTCGAGGGTTTCCAGAAGGTGCGGCCAGGCGCTCCAGTGAACGCCGCGCAATGGGACGAAAAGAACGGAGCTACGACCGGCTCCGCATCCCGCGGCTGAGGAGTACCCCATGGCTCAGTTCTTTATCGGCCGGCCGATCTTCGCCTGGGTGGTCGCCATCTTCATCATGCTGGCAGGCGCCATCGCCATCCCGCTGCTGCCGGTCGCGCAATATCCCAATGTGGCGCCGCCGCAGATCACCGTCAACGCGGTCTACCCGGGCGCGTCACCCGAGGATCTCTATCAGAGCGTGACGCGTCCGATCGAGGAAGAACTCAACAGCGTCAACGGCCTGATCTACTTCGAATCGACCTCTGATTCCGCCGGTTCGGTCCAGATCACCGCAACGTTCCGACCGGGCACGCAGACCGCCCAGGCCGCGGTGGACGTGCAGAACGCGGTGCGCCGCGTCGAGGCGCGGCTGCCGCAGGTCGTGACCCAGCAGGGCGTACAGATCCAGGAGGCTGCCAGTGGCTTCCTCATGCTGGTGGCCCTGATTTCGAGCGACGATTCCGTCGATGTGGTCGGCGTCAACGACTACATCAACCGCAACATCGTGGGAGAGCTGCGCCGCATCGATGGCGTTGGCCGGGCGCAGGTCTTTGGCGCGCAGCGCGCCATGCGCATCTGGATTGACCCCGACAAGATGCTCGGGCTCGGCCTCTCAACCGATGACGTCATCAACGCCGTCCGTGCCCAGAATGCCCAGGTTGCCGCCGGACGGATCGGCGCGCAGCCCAACCCGATCACGCAGCAGATCGCGGCCAACGTCCTCGTCACCGGACAGCTCACCTCCCCGGAGGAGTTCAGCGCGATCATCCTGCGCGCTAATCCCGACGGTTCGTCGGTGCTGCTCTCCGACGTGGCCCGCATCGAGTTCGGAGCCGATGCCTACAACCTCTCGGCCCGCATCAACGGTAAGCCTGGCGGCGCCATTGGCATCCAGCTTGCGCCGCAGGCAAACGCGATGGCGACCTCCCGGGCCGTGCGTGCGCAGATGGAAGAGCTGTCACGGTTCTTCCCGGCAGGCATCGAATATCTCATCCCCTACGACACCTCGCCCTTCGTTGTAGCCTCAATCCAAAAAGTGCTCATGACTCTGCTCGAGGCCGTGCTCCTCGTGTTCGCGGTCATGTTCCTGTTCCTGCAAAGCTTCCGCTACACGGTGATCCCGACGCTGGTGGTGCCCGTGGCGCTGCTCGGCACCTGTGCGGTCATGTGGGCAGCCGGCTTCTCGATCAACGTGCTCACCATGTTCGCCATGGTGCTGGCAATCGGCATCCTGGTGGACGACGCCATCATCGTGGTCGAAAACGTCGAGCGCATCATGGCCGACGAGGGGCTTCCGCCGCGTGAGGCCACCCGCAAAGCGATGACTCAGATCTCCGGTGCCATCATCGGCATAACGCTGGTACTGACCGCTGTGTTTGTGCCGATGGCATTCTTCCCCGGCGCAGTCGGCGTGATTTATCAGCAGTTCAGCCTAACCATGGTGGTCTCGATCCTGTTCTCGGGCTTCCTCGCGCTGTCGCTGACGCCGGCGTTGTGCGCGACCTTCCTCAAGCCCATTAAGGCAGGCCATCATAATGAGAAGAAGGGCTTCTTTGGCTGGTTTAACCGTGGCTTCGGCGCGACCACACGTGGCTACACGTCGGGCGTGCGCTGGATCGTGCAGCGAGCCGGCCGCTTCATGGCAATCTACGCAGCACTGCTCGTCGGTCTCGGCTGGGCCTTCCTTCAGCTTCCGTCCTCCTTCGTGCCGAACGAAGACCAGGGCTACGTACTGGTCGATATGCAGACGCCGCCGGAGGCCAGCGGCAACCGAACGCAAGAGGTAATCCGCACGGTCGAGGGCATCTTTGGAAAAGAAGAGGCCGTAGCTCAAATGGCGCTTATTCAAGGCTTCAGCTTTTCCGGCGGCGGTGACAATGCTGGCTTTGCCTTTGTCACCTTGAGAGACTGGAGCGAGCGCGACGCGCAGAATTCCGCAAGTGCCATTGCGGCGCGGGTGAACGGCGCACTGTTCATGCTGCGCGACGCGATCGCCTTTACACTCTCGCCGCCGCCGATCCAGGGGCTCGGCACTTCAAGCGGCTTCAATTTCCGTCTTCAGGACCGCGCCGGCCTTGGCCAGGAGGCATTGAGTGCGGCGGCGGCCCAGCTCATGGCTGCCGCGGCGAAGAGCCCAATTCTGACCGGACTGCGAATCGAGGGCATGCCCGATGCGGCCCAGATCAACCTCATCATCGACCGCGAGAAGGCCAACACCTTCGGCGTGTCCTTTGCGACGATCAACTCGACAATCTCGGCCAATCTCGGCTCCGCCTATCTGAATGATTTTCCCAACGCCGGCCGCATGCAGCGGGTCACGATCCAGGCCGATCAGAACAGCAGAATGCAGACCGACGATCTGCTGAATCTGCACGTCCGCAACGCCCATGGCGGGATGGTTCCCCTGTCGGCCTTTGCGAGGATCGACTGGCGCAGGGGACCAGCTCAGGTTGTCGGCTACAACGGATACCCGGCCGTCCGCATCGGCGGGAGCGCTGCCCCAGGCTTCTCCTCCGGCGATGCCATCCAGGAGATGCAACGCCTGGCCGTCAATCTGCCGAGCGGCTTCGGCTATGAATGGACCGGCCAGTCGCTCCAGGAGATCCAGTCGGGCGCGCAGGCGCCATTCTTGATGGTGCTAACCGTCGTGTTCGTGTTCCTGCTGCTCGCAGCACTCTATGAAAGCTGGTCGATCCCGCTGTCGGTCATGCTCGTAGTGCCGCTCGGCATGATCGGATCGGTGCTGGCGGTCATGCTGACCGGTATGGACAATGACGTCTATTTCAGGATCGGGCTGATCGCCATCATCGGTCTCTCGGCCAAGAACGCGATCCTGATCGTCGAGTTCGCCAAGGACCTCAGAGCGCAAGGGCGACCGCTCCTTGAAGCGACGATCGAGGCCGCGCAGCTTCGGTTCAGACCCATCCTGATGACCTCGCTCGCCTTCACCTTCGGCGTCCTGCCGCTGGCGATCGCGAGCGGCGCCAGCGCCGCCAGCCAGAATGCGATCGGCACGGGTGTCATCGGCGGAATGCTCTCCGCGACGGTGCTGGCCATCTTCTTCGTTCCGGTCTTCTTCGTCTTCGTCATGAAGCTGTTCCGCCGTCGGAAGTCTGAAGGGGATGCGGGCATCGATGCCAGACCAGTTCCCGCGGAGTGATCGTTCGCACCGCGGTGTCGGGAGCCGCGGCCGCCATTCGGCTCGTGCGCGCCGAGCACGTCCAACGCAAGCGAAGCTAGACATAAGGCAGCCCGCTATCAACGGCGTAGAGGAGGAGGCTGAAATGACACCAAAAGACATCGTAATTTTCATTGAGGGTTCAGAAGGCCGGGACGAGCGTCTCGCCTTTGCCGCGGCGCTTGCCACGCTATGGAAAGCTCATCTGATCGTGACGTTCGTGCCTCCGCGGATCACCCTGAATCGGCACGCCTCCTTCGCCGTTGGTTCGGCTCTGACATCCGTGTTAGAGCAGCACCAAAAGGATGTACGGCAAGCATATGACGACGCCAAGAAGTCGTTCGACCATCTTGTCAGGCGCGGCGATTTCACCGGCGAGTGGCGCGCCGCGAGCGACGAGGTTGGAGAAGAGCTTATGCTCCATGCCAGACATGCGAGCCTCGCTGTTCTGGGACCGCCCGCGCGCGCAACAGACGCAGACACCACGCTCAGCCTGTCGGAGGATGTGATCTTTGCCTCGGGACGGCCAAGCCTCATGGTGCCGATCGACTGGCCGGCCCATCGCATCCCCCAACGTATCGTCATCGGTTGGAACGCCGGCCGTGAGGCCACGCGCGCCATTGCCGGTGCCATGCCGCTTCTTGTCGCTGCCCAGGACGTTCGTGTTGTTGTTGTTCCCGATGCGAAGGTGGAGGGGCTGCACGGGGTTGATCCGGGTGCTGACATCTCACACCATCTTGCCCGTCACGGTGTGCCCGTCGAACTGGAGCAGCACGAGGGCACCGATGCCGGTGCAGTTCTGCTTGACCGGTGTCAGGCGCTCGATGCCGACCTGCTGGTCATGGGCGCGGTGGGCCGATCGAAAATCAGCGAATTCGTTTTTGGCGGCGCGACGCGTACGGTTCTAGGAGCGGCGGGGCTTCCGATCTTCCTGGCGGGTTAACACGACAAAGGCGTCCCGAAGTGTCCGGAGGTTCCGATTCTGGGCAGTAGCATCCGGTAGGAGAAAGACGAGGAGTAAGTTGGTGCTCGATGTCCGGCGAGCGATATGCATTGTGGTAGATCATCAGGCCGATTGTGCCCCGGGGTGGGAGGCGACGACGTCGTTCGCCTCGGAGATCGGCTGCACGTTCGGCGACGCTGCTCCGCTGATAGCGCTAGAAGGCAGGCCAACGGGTGGGACCAGCGACGCTGGCCGGCGACAATCGGACTGGGCTCAAGCTTCGAGCGCGAGGTGAAGAAATTTGGAGCGCTGAGATTTCGCGGCTTCGGTCCTGGATTAAGGCATACGCGATTGCGGTGGCCGGCGGAGTCCATCATTGATTTCGCTCAAAGCAAACAAGTCTTCCATCGGAAATATATCGACGTTGCCAGTTCCTGGCGCACGCGAAGGCATCAGATGTGACGAGTGGATCGAAGGAGCCTGATGTGACGACGCAGATGACGCAGCAGCCGGTGGTCTGGTTCGAGGACACCGGCCGCGAGGCGGTGGCGCTGGTGGGCGGCAAGAACGCCTCCCTCGGCGAGATGGTGCAGCATCTCGGCCGCCGCGGGGTCAGCGTGCCGCCGGGCTTTGCCACCACCGCGCCAGCCTATTGGCGCTTCGTGGAGGCGAACGGGCTGGCCGACGTCATGGCGGCAAGGCTCGCCGACCTCGCCGCCGGCAAGGCGACGCTCGCCGAGACCGGCCAGGCGATCCGCCACGCCGTGCTGCAAGGCGAATGGCCGGGCGACACCGCGGCCGCGATCCGCGACGCCTATGCCGAACTGTGCCGCCGCGCCGGCCGGGCGGATGTGGATGTCGCGGTGCGCTCCAGCGCCACCGCCGAGGACCTGCCCGACGCCAGCTTCGCCGGCCAGCAGGAAACCTTTCTCAACATCCGCGGCGAGGCGGCGCTGCTCGCCGCCTGCCGCCGCTGCTTCGCCTCGCTGTTCACCGACCGCGCCATCAGCTACCGCCAGGCCAAGGGCTTCGACCACATGAAGGTCGCGCTCTCGGTCGGGGTGCAGCTCATGGTCCGCTCCGACCTCGGCGGCGCCGGCGTGATGTTCACCATCGACACCGAGACCGGCTTCGATCAGGTGGTGGTGATCGACGCCGCCTGGGGCCTCGGCGAGAACGTGGTGCAGGGCGCGGTCGACCCCGACGAGTACCAGGTGTTCAAGCCGCTGCTCGCCGAACCGGCGCTCACCCCGATCATCGAGAAGCGGCGCGGCGGCAAGGCGCAGAAGATGATCTATGCAACCGACGGCGGCGAGCGGGCGACCCGCAACGTGCCGACCTCGAAGGCCGAGCGGGCCGCCTTCGTGCTCGCCGACGACGACATCCTGGCGCTCGGCCGCTGGGCCTGCGCCATCGAGCAGCATTACGGCTGCCCCATGGACATCGAATGGGCCAAGGACGGCGAGAGCGGCCGGCTCTATGTGGTGCAGGCGCGGCCGGAGACCGTGCAGTCACGCCGCAAGGCCGGCACGCTCAAGTCCTATCGCATCACGTCCAAGGGCCGGCGGCTCGTCACCGGGCTGAGCATCGGCGAGGCGGTGGTGAGCGGCCGCGTCTGCCTGATCGAGAGCGCCCGCGACATCGATCGCTTCGTCGACGGCGCGATCCTGGTGACGCAGAACACCGATCCCGACTGGGTGCCGGTGATGAAGCGGGCGGCGGCGATCGTCACCGACCGCGGCGGGCGCACCTCGCATGCGGCGATCGTCAGCCGCGAGCTCGGCCTGCCGGCGGTGATCGGCACCGGCAACGCCACCCACCTCCTGCATGACGAGCAGGAGGTCACGGTGTCCTGCGCCGAGGGCGACCAGGGCTTTGTCTATGAAGGCACGGCCGGTTTCGAGGTGGTCGAGCTCGGCCTCGACGACATGCCGCAGACGCGCACCCGGATCATGCTCAACCTCGCCAACCCGTCGTCGGCGTTCCGCTGGTGGCGGCTGCCGGCCGACGGCATCGGCTTGGTGCGCATGGAATTCGTCATCGGCAACCTGATCAAGGTGCATCCGATGGCGCTGGCGCATTTCGACCGGGTGCAGGACGCCGCGGCGCGCGAGCAGATCCTGGAGCTGACCCGCGGCCATGCGGACAAGACCGAATATTTCGTCGACCGGCTGGCGCGCGGCCTCGCCCGCATCGCCGCGGCGCATTATCCGAAGCCCGCCATCATCCGCATGAGCGACTTCAAGACCAACGAATACGCCAACCTGATCGGCGGCGCGGATTTCGAGCCCACGGAAGAGAACCCGATGATCGGCTTCCGCGGCGCCTCGCGCTACTACTCGCCGGCCTATCGCGACGGCTTCGCCCTCGAATGCCGGGCGATCCGCCGGCTGCGCGAGGAGATGGGGTTCGCCAATGTCGTGGTCATGATCCCGTTCTGCCGCTCGGTCGGCGAGGCCGACCGCGTGCTTGCGGTGATGGCCGAGCACGGGCTGCGGCGCGGCGAGAACGGGCTCGAAGTCTATGTGATGTGCGAGATCCCCTCGAACGTGATCCTGGCCAAAGCCTTTGCCGAGCGGTTCGACGGCTTCTCGATCGGCAGCAATGACCTGACGCAGCTCGTGCTCGGCGTGGACCGCGATTCCGAACAGCTTGCCGCGCTGTTCGACGAGCAGGACGCGGCGGTGAAATGGATGATCGCCAGCGTCATCCGCGAGGCCAACGCCGCCGGGGCCAAGATCGGGTTGTGCGGCCAGGCGCCGAGCGACCACCCTGAATTCGCTGCCTTCCTGGTGGAGTGCGGCATCGATTCCATCTCGGTCAGCCCCGACAGCTTCGTCGCGGTCAAGCGCCAGGTGGCAAAGGCCGAAGCTGAAGGTACCGGCGCGGTCTAGCATTGCAGCCGCAAGAATCTGTTGGAGAATCGGTAGCCGTTCTTTCTGATTTTGTTCTACGGTGTAATGGCCACCTTGAGCACGCCATCGCGCTGATTGGCGAACAGGTCGTAGGCATCCTCGATCTGGTCGAGCTTGTAGCGGTGCGTGACAAGGTGGCGGGTGTCCACGCGGCCGGACGAGATCACCGCCATCAGCCGCCGCATGCGCTCCTTGCCGCCGGGGCAGAGCGTGGTCACGATCGTATGGTCGCCGAGCCCCGCAAGGAAGGCGTCGAGCGGGATCTTCAGGTCGCTGGAATAGACGCCGAGCGAGGACAGCGTGCCGCCGGGCCGTAGCACCCGCAAGCCCGCCTCAAAGGTTGCCTGGAGGCCCAGCGCCTCGATCGCGACATCGACCCCGCGCCCATCGGTCAGGCGCATGATCTCGGCCGCCGGATCGGTCTTGGTGAAGTCGACCACGTGGTCGGCGCCCATGGCGCGCGCCATCTCCTGCCGCACCGACACGCTCTCCACGGCGATGATTGTGGAGGCGCCCATCAGCTTGGCGCCGGCCGTGGCGCAGAGCCCGATCGGCCCTTGCGCGAACACGGCCACCGTGTCGCCGATGCGGACCTTGCCGCTCTCGGCGCCGGAAAAGCCGGTGGATAAGATGTCCGGGCACATTAGCACCTGTTCGTCGGTGAGCGCGTCCGGCACCGGGCTCAGATTGGCCATGGCGTCCGGCACCAGCACGAACTCGGCCTGGGTGCCGTCGATCGTATTGCCGAACTTCCAGCCGCCCACGGGCTTGAAGCCGTGCCGGGTGCCGGGGCCGTCCTGGGCGTGGCAGCCGCACAGCGCGGCATTGCTGTGGCCGGAGGTGCAGATGGCGCCGGCGATCACACGTTGGCCTTCCCGATAGCCCTCCACCGCCGATCCGAGCTTCTCGATCATGCCCACGGGCTCGTGGCCGATGGTGAGGCCCTTGGCCACCGGATATTCGCCTTTCAGGATGTGCACGTCGGTGCCGCAAATGGTGGTGGTGGTGATGCGCACCAGCGCATCAAGCGGGCCGACGTCGGGGATCGGCTTCTCATCGAGCACGATCCGGCCCGGCTCCACGAATATGGCGGCCTTCATCTTGGTCGGCATGGCCTTGGCCTCCCACGTTCGGAAGCAACCGCATGCGGAACGAGTGACATCGGTAAGCTGCTGAGACGGAATTTTGGAACAAGCCAGCATGATTCCATAGCGCCGCACACGCTGACCGACGTCAGCCAAACCTACCAGGGCTGGCTGAAGTAAGTCTGACAAAGTCGTTCCAAGTGATCGCCATCGATTTTTGTCGGGCCGTTCATCCTCCATATGCGCTGGGAAACACCATATCCTGATCGACCAGCACGTTGAAGCGATAACCCGGACGAATTTCCAGCGTCGGCTGCACGTCCATGTTCCGTGAGATCGTGCGCTCGGCCATCCGGCCGAAGGTCTCGGCGAAGGAGCGCCGGGCCGCGCTCTCGGCGCTGTTTTCCATCCCGAAGGAATTGCGGTCGCGTGGGATGGCCATCTCCGTGCCGGCGCCGATCAGCGCGATCAGGATCGCCGACCCGAAGGTCTTCAGATAGTGGTTGTTCACCTTGTCGGTGAAGCCGCCATAGCCCTGCGCGTCCGTCCCTGCCATGCCGCCGATCTGCAACGTCGCGCCGTTCGGGAAGATGATGTCGGTCCATACGACGAGCACGCGGCTCTGGCCGAACGTAACCTTCGAGTCGTATCGGCCCATCAGCCGCGTACCCTGCGGGATCAGCAGGCGGTGGCCCGTCGCGCTGTCATAGACATGCTGCGAGATCTGTGCGGTGATGCGGCCGGGAAGGTCGGAATTGATGCCGGTAATCAATGTGGCTGGGATCACCGAGCCGCGCTTCAGCTCGAAGGGCGAACGCTGCGGCACGACCTGGTTCGGCAGGTAGCCGAGCTTGGCGAGGTCGCTGTTGAAGAACGTCTCCTTCGACGACTGGCCGTTCGGGTCGACCGGCTGACCCGTGAGCCCGGCCCGCAGGGCGGCCGCGTAAAGATCGGCGGCGCCACCCGTTCCGGTCGGGCCGGCCGCGGCCGCGTTAGGTCCCGGCGCGGCGGCCGGCACAGCGTTCTGTAATTTGGCGAGATTCACGCCGAGCGGTGAATCATAGGCGGCATCATCCGCCTGCAAGCGCGCCATTCGCCGGCGATGCAGCTCGCGCAGATACTGCTCATGCTGCTCGCGCTCGATCCGCGCACGCCACGCCTCCTCCGATTCCAATGCCGGCGGCTCCGGTGCTCGTGTCGGCGTGGTCGTGAATGGGTTGGCCGTCGTTCTCTCCGGCGTCGGAGGCGGCGCCGGCTGAAACACCTGCGCGGGCGTTGGATCTTCGATGATCCCGTCCGGCACGCCGCGCGTGAGCTGGTCGGCATAGGTGGAGGCCGGTCCCGATCCAGGCCCGTCGACGCCGGGCTGGCCGCGGAAATAGAGTCCGCGCGTCGTCAGTCCGTACAGGATCACGCCGAAGAACAGCACCACGAGAACGATCGCGGCGATGACGGGAAGCCGATTGAGGCGCCGGATCTTCGGTGCGCTGGGGCCGCCGGGGTTGAGCTCGAGAGATTGCGCCACAATCGCCCTCCCCTAGCCGCGCTGCATGACGGAGACCGGGCTCGTCGGCGTCGCGCCGGCGGCTGTCACCGTGTAGGCGCGGCCGAGGTCGATCTGCTGGGTGGACAGCCGGGCGAGGATCGCTCCATCGAAGCTGTCGATCACATAGGCGAGCGCCACGCCCTTGTCGTCGGTACGCTGATCGGTCGCGACCGCGTAGCCCCAGCCACGCAGCGCCGCCTCCAGCGCCTGGCCGAACGCGGAATTGTCTCGCTTCAACACGATCGTTCCCGTGCCTGGGCCGACATGCTCCGCGAAGCGGCTGACCATGTCGCCGGCGATGGCGCTCGCGGCCGCCGGCGAGAGCTCCGCATGCGTCGCGCTCGAGATGACGCCGCGCGGACCGAAGCTGCTGCAAGCGCCCAGCGAGATCGCAATCGAAGCGATGAAGGCAATGCGTAGGGACATGGCCATCTCACCCTCCCCGCCGGATAGTGATCTTCTCCTGGCGCCAGCCTACGCCCGACACGAGCACCGCCTGGTCGATGTGATAGTCGACGATCATCATCGACCCACGCATGCGGTAGTTCACGATGCGGTTCTGTCCGCCGCTGATCGCAAAAAGCACCGGAGCGTCCTGGCCGGCGAGCGAGGACGGAAACTGGATGTAGGTCTTCTGACCGTCCGAATAGATGCGGGTCGGGCGCCAGCGTGCATTGCCGCTCACGGAATAGGCGAAGTTCAGTTGCTCGGCCGGGACATTCGCGCCCGGTATGACGCTCGCCTCCATGCGCGCGTTGATCTCCGCCATGCGGCCGTTGACGTCCTCCGGATATTCGAAGCCGATCCGCGCCATGTACTGCGTCGCATGCGAACGGAGCTGCATGTGATAGGTCCGGCGCGAGGTCGTGACCACCATCGAGGTCACGAGACCGGCTTCGGAGGGCTTGACGATGAGATGGATCGCCTGCCCGCCGGGCGCACCCGACGTCGCCGGCTCGATCTTCCAGCGCACCGTGTCGCCGACCAGCACGTCGCGCACGACCTCGCCGGGCTGCAATTCGATGTCGCAGACCTGCAGCGGCGAGCAGACGATCGAGGGCTGTACCTCGCCGTACAGGAAGACGACCTTCCCGTCCGGACCTCGCGTGACGAGGCCCGGAGATCCGCGCCACCGGCCGGAGATCGACGTGCCTTTGGTTTCGTTGGTGCTCATCCCCTGCGCGACGGCCACGTCCGCCATGCCTATGACGGCAGCGAGGGATGCGGCGGTGAGGCCGAGAGGCAGGCCCTTCCGGCGTTGTTTCATTGGCGTTGTCCTCCGCTGGCCGATCACAACTGCGCCGTCCAATCGAAGTCGCGCAAATAAAGGCCGATGGGGTTGAGACGGATCGTCAGCTCGTCTTGCGGCGGCGTCAGCGTCACCGTCGCGATGCCACGGAAGCGCCGCGTCGCGAGCTCCTTGCCGCGACGGTCGCGTTCGATCTCGCTCCAGTCTATCTGGTAGCTCTGGTTGGAGAGCGCGACGACATTGCTGACCTCGATGCCGACGGTCGCGGTGCGCGCCTTCACGAAGGGCGAGTTTGCTCTGAACCAGGCATTGATCTTCTCGGTCGCCGGATCGGCCGTGCGCAACATCGCGTAGGTACGGTCGATATATTGCTTCTGAACGACCGTGTCCGGAGAGACGGACCGGAAGTTCGCGACGAACCCGGCGAGCGTCGCGCGGACCACGCGCGGATCGGCGTATTCGATCTGCTGCGGGAAGCCCGCCGTGACCGCGCTGCCGAGCTTATCTACTTCGATGATGTAGGGGACGAGTTTGACTTGCGTGCTCTGATAGAGCGCGTAGGACGTGCCGATCACCGCCAGCACCATGCCGGTGATGCCGACGATGCGCCATGCCGCCGCGGCTTTCACATATGAGCCGTATCGCTCATTCCATTCCTGCCGCGCGGCAAGGTACGGATTCTCCGGAGCCGTTTGCCTCGCCATCCCCCGCCCGATCCCCTTCCCCGCCTATTGGCGCTCATCCGCGTTCGGCCGCACCCGCCCTGCGAGCTTTGCGTTGGCCAGGCCCAGGGTCGAAGCGCCCCACGTCCCCGGCGTTCCGATCGCCTTGTCCTTTGCAGCGGACGCGAGTGCGCCGCTTGCTGCACCGACGCCTTCGCGCATGCCTTGCAGCGCGGCCGCGCCGAACGACGCTCCGCCCTTACGCGCGTCTGAAAAGGCTGCCGCGCCGACCCTCGCCCCGCCGGCGCCGAGCGCGACGCCGCCCGCCGCCATCGAGCCGGCTCCGGCGGCAAACGCCGCGGCCTGACCCCCCGCCCGGATCACTTCCATGCCGCCGCTGACCGAGGCCCCCTGCACCACGCCCTGGACGATGTTCGGCACATACATCGCGATCATGAACACCACGACCGAAATGCCGCCGATCGCCAGCGTCGAAAGGAATTGGTCGCCGGTCGACGGCGAGTTGGCGAGATTGACCAGCACTTCGGAGCCGATGCGCGCGATCATCACCAGCGCCATCAGCTTCATTCCGACCGAAAAGGCGTAGATGAGATAGCGGACGGCGAAGTCCTTGGTGTAGGACGAGCCGCCGAGTCCGAGCATGATCATGCCGGCGAGCAAGCCCACATACATCTCGACCATGACGGCGACGAAGATCGCCGCGACCAGTGCGAAAGCGACGACGACGACGATCATCGCAAAGACCGCGGCGATCGCGAGCGCGTTGTCCTCGAACAGTCCGAACTTTGCTTTCTCGGACAGCGCGGCCGCGACCTTCAGCCCGGCGTTGAAGACGTTCGCGGGCGAAGCCGCGCCGCCGCCGGCGCCGATCTGGAAGAGGCTGTCGACGACGGCCTTGGCGAAGGCCGGGCCTTGCTCGAGCACGAAGGCGAACAGGCCGATGAAAAGAATGCGGCGCACGAGCTCGCCAAACCACGCATCTAAGGACGCGGCTTGCAAAGCCAACCAGACCGCGGCGATCCCGACCTCGATCGCAGCCAGAATCCAGAACAGCGAGCGGGCCGCCTGCAGGATCGTGGTCTCCCAGCCCTTCGCGGCCGTCACGACCTCGTTTTCGAGATTGGTCAGAAGGCTGCCATCCTGCGCCAGCGCCGGCGCCGAGAGGAGCACGAGCGCGGCGGCGGCGATGAGAAAGCGGACTGGGCTCGGCGCTGGCATGTGAGCTCCTATTCCGTCAGTCGCGGGCGCATCGGTTGACCGCCCGACGTGTCGTAGTCTGGTTTGGTCGCGAAGAACTCGGACGCTTCCCGCTTCGCCTGGAGCCGCTCGCTCGGTGCGATCAGCAGCCACAGGCCGCCGCCGGCGAGGGCGACGAGCGTAAGCAGGAGCATGAGTCGCAGCGGTATCACCAACGCGGCTCCATCGTCTGTCCGCCCGCCGTCGATGGCGTGCTCGAGGTGAAGAACGAATCCCGCCGCGCCTGGGCGAGGTCCGCCTCGGCCTGCTTGGATTGGAACCAGGTGCCCATCATCGTGACCTGTTGCGAGAACAGGCCGCGCAGCTTCTGCATTTGCGCGACCTCCTGGGCGGCAATCTGGTGTCCGACCTGGAGGGCCTTCATTTGCCCGTCCGACGTCTGCGACATCGTCCGAAGCTGGCTCATCGTCGCCTCTTCGGAATTGAATTGCTCGGATGTGAGACCGGCGGCGCGGAGCGTCGCGCCGATCGTGTCGCGATTGGTCTCGGACCAGTTCTGCCAGGTGGAGGAGAAGCTCGCCCCGCTCGGAAGGTTCGTCTTGAAATCCGAATAGCTCTTGAACCGCTGCTTCAAGACGTCGTCGACGTTGCCCATCGAGAAGGCGATGCCCTGGCCCTGCCCGACGATGTTCTGAAGTCGCTGCAGATCGGCCTGGACCTGGCCCCAGATGTGGTTAGGCAACTGCGCCGTGTTTTGCAGCATGTTCTGGTAGATGCGGATCTGGTTCTGAATCTGCTCCGCGAGCTGCGTGATCTGCTTGATCTGGTTGTTGATCTGCTCGGTCGATTTCCCGACCATTGCAATGAGCTCGGAATTATTGAGGAGCTGGGTCCATTCGGTCGCCCCGCCCGTGACAGCGCCGCCGGCATGAGCTGGCGGAACGGCCAGCGCGCAGGCGAGCATCGTCGCGATGACCGCCTTATGCGGATAGAAGCGTATCGGCATCGGCCACTCCTCTCATTTGCAGCCATCGCGCCGGCCATTCCGATCCGTTGGCCTTGCGCAGCTCGTCGATCTGGCCGAGATCGTCCTTCCCGGTCGCGCCGACGAACGCCAACGTGACCGGCCCCAGCGCCATGTCGAAGAGACGTCGGCCGACCGGAGAAGCGACGTAATACTCGCGCTTGGGAATCGCGGTCGCGACGATCTCGATCTGCCGCTCGTTGAAGCCGATGCGCTCGTAGAACTCCCGCGTTCCCGACTCGCGAGCAGCGCCGTTCGGCAGGCAGATTTTCGTCGGGCAGGATTCCTTCAAGACGTCGATAATCCCGGAGCGTTCGGCATCCGAGATCGACTGCGTCGCGAGGATCACCGCGCAATTCGCCTTGCGCAAGACTTTCAGCCACTCCCTGATTTTGTCGCGAAAGGTCGGATGGCCGAGCATCAGCCAAGCCTCGTCGAGCACGATTAGGCTCGGCGCGCCGGTGAGGCGCTTTTCGATGCGCCGGAACAGATAGAGCAGAACCGGCACAAGATTGCGCTCGCCCATGTTCATGAGCTGCTCGATCTCGAAGGTCTGGAAAGCCGACAACAAGAGGCCATCCTGCTCGGCGTCGAGCAAATGGCCCATCGGACCATCGACGGTGTAGGGATGAAGCGCGTCCTTGATTTCGCGAAGCTGCACGCCGGAGACAAAATCCGACAACGATCGCCCACGCGCGTCGACCATGAGCGCGATCTGCCGGGTAATCGCATTGCGATGGTCGGGCGTAATCGTCACGCCCTGCAGCGCCACCAGCGTTTCGATCCATTCGGCAGCCCAGGCGCGATCGGCATCGTCGGCGAGATCGGCGAGCGGACAGAAGGAGAGCCCCTCCCCTGCCCCCACATCGTAGTGGTCGCCGCCCGCGGCCGCGGTCAATGGCAGCATCGACCGGCCCTTGTCGAAGCAGAAGAGCTGCGCGCCGGCATAGCGGCGAAACTGCGCGGCGATCAGCGCCAGCAAGGTCGATTTGCCGGAGCCCGTCGGCCCGAACACCAGCGTGTGGCCGACATCGTCGACGTGCAAGTTCAGCCGGAAAGGGGTGGAGCCGCTCGCAACCTGCATCAGCGGCGGCGAGGACGGCGGATAGTAGGGACAGGGCGCGGTCTGGCTTCCGGACCAAACCGCGTTGAGCGGGATGAGGTCCGCGAGGTTGCGCGTGCTGATGAGCGGCTCGCGGATGTTGGCGTACCAGTTGCCCGGCAGGGAGCCGAGGAACGCCTCTGTCGCATTCAGCGTCTCGATGCGGGCGCCGAATCCTTCGGCTTGCACGAGGCGCCGGACGGCCTCGGCCTTGTCGCGAAGGCGGCGTGCGTCGTTGTCGAACATCACGATGACGGTCGTGTAATAGCCGTAGGCGACGAGGCCGGATGAAGCCTGGCCGATTGCGTCCTCGGTTTCGGCCACCATCATCACCGCGTCCTGGTCGATCGAGCGCGAGTTGGTCTGGAAGAGCTGATCGAAGAACGGCCGGACCTTCTGGGCCCATTTCTTTCGCGTGCGCTCGAGACGGGCGCGCGCTTCCTGGTCGTCGAGGAACATGAAGCGGCTCGACCAGCGATAGGTGAGCGGCATCAGATCGAGCGAGTTGAGGATGCCGGGCCAGCTCTCGGCCGGAAAGCCGTCGATGCCGACGACAGCGAGATAACGATCGTCGATCATCGGCGAGAGGCCGTGCTGAAACTCAGCCGTCACGAGGAAATCGAGATACATCGGGATTTCGGGCAGCCGCACCGGATGGTTCTCGCCGGTGATGCAGAAGCGGATGAACTGAAACAGCTCGTCGTAGCGCGCGAGGCGCACGCTGCCGTCATCCTCGACTTCCTGCGTGAGCATGCGGCGGATCGACATGACATTGCCGAGATATTGTTCGACCTCGCGGATCGAGGTCAGAAAGAACTCGAGCGTGGTGTCGGCGAAGGACGTCGATCGGCTTTCATCGTCGGAATAGACGTAGCGCGCGAGGCCGGACTTGCGCCGCTCCGGCGGCCGATAGGTCAGAACGATCGCGTGCTCGCTCTCGTAATGACCGCTCTCGGATTCGAAGCGTCGCCGCCGTTCTTCGTCGATGAGCCGCGTCACCGGGTCCGGAAAATGGCAGGCGTCGCGCGCCGGATAGGCGTGCGCGGGCACCCGCACCGCCTCGACCTGGATCATCCAGCCCGATCCAAGGCGCGACAGCACCGCATTGATCAGTCGCGACACCTCGTTGCGTTCGGTGTCGGTCGAGCTCTCGCTGTCCGGCCCGGCGAAATACCAGCCCGCCATCAGCGATCCGTCCTTCAACAGGATCACGCCAGGGGCGACGAGACCGGCATAGGGCAGCAGGTCCGCGAAGGACGGACCGCTGTGCCGGAAATCGCGCAACGCCACCATCGCCATCCTCTCAGTACCTGCGCCAGGGCGTTGCCGTCGGCCGGTATTGCGGCCGGTAGCGGATGTGACGGAGATAGACCTGCCGCATCATCGGGTCGGCCTTCGCCATCATGCGCAGGATGCCGACGATCACGATCCAGACCGCAAGCCCCATCAGCGCGGAGAACCAGGTCAGGACGACGAAGATCAGGATCGCCGCCGCGAGTCCGGTGAGCAGCACGAGCTCGCGGTCGGCCCCGAGCAGCAGGTTGGGCCGCGACAAGGCGCGATGGATGCGCGAGCGATGCAGACCGGAGAGCGCCTCAGCCATGCGGCGGTCCTTCCCGCTCGCTGGCTTCGACAGCGCCGATCGAAGCGCCCGAGGCGCCGAACAGACCGACGACCTGCGTGGCGCCGAGCAGGATGCCGGCAACCAGCACCACATACATCAAGCGCCGCGCGAAATCATTGAGCTCGCCGCCGAAGATCAACATGCCTCCGGCAACGGCGACGGCCGCCAGGGCGATGAAGCCCGCGACCGGGCCAGTGATCGACTGCTGGATCTGTTGAAGCGGGCCTTCCCAGGGCAGGCCCCCTCCCCCGCCGGCGAGCGCCGGCTCGGCGGCGACGGCGACGACGATGAAGGCGATGAGGCCGAGCCTCAGTGAGCGTTCAGGCGACACGTTGCTCCTCCTCCCCGCAGCAGGACTCAATCCGGTATTGGCCGTGGGCGAAGCCCTCGACATGAAGGATGTCGCGGACGACGCGGCCGCGTGCGGTCTTCTCGATCGAGACGATGAGGTCGACGGATTCTCCGATGACAGCCTGCATCGGCTGCTGGCTCGCCTCCGCCGTGAGCTGCTCGAGGCGCGTCAGCGCCGACAGCGCGGAATTGGCGTGAATGGTCGTGATCCCTCCGGGGTGTCCCGTATTCCAGGCCTTGAGAAGCGTCAGCGCAGCGCCGTCGCGGACCTCGCCCACGACGATGCGATCCGGACGCAGCCTCATGGTCGACTTCAGCAGCCGCGCCATGTCGACCGTGTCCGTGGTGTGCAGCGCGATCGCGTTCTCGGCCACGCATTGCAGCTCGGCCGTATCCTCGAGAATGACGATCCTGTGCTCGGGCGCGTCCGCGACCATCTCGGCGATGACGGCATTGGTCAGCGTCGTCTTGCCCGATCCCGTCCCGCCGCTGATGACGACGTTCATCCGCGAGGCCACGGCGTTGCGGATCAGGCCGGCCTGATGTTCGGTCATGATCCGGTCGCGCACGTAATCGGCGAGCGGAATGACCTGGGAGGCGCGTCGCCGGATCGAAAACGCCGGTCCCGATACCACGGGCGGCAACAGACCTTCGAACCGATGCGCGCCGATCGGGAGCTCGCCCGAAACGATCGGGCGCTCGTCGTCCACCTCTGAGTTGAGAGCATGCGCCACGCTGCCGATGATGATTTCGGCTGCGGCGTTGCTCATCTGGCCGGCGCGGCCGATCCCCTGCCCCAGCCGCTCCACGAACAGCCGGCCGTCGGGATTGCACATCACCTCGACCACGCTTGGGTCGTCGAGCGCCGTGCAGATCGTATCGCCAAGCGCCTCCTGCAGCTTGCGCACGAGTCGCGAGTGGGATCGGAGTTGGACCATTGCAGCGGAATCCTCTCAGGCCGCCGTGCGGCGCTGTGGCGCGAAGTCGGAGCGATAGCCGTCCGGCCGGACGGTCTCGAAGCTCGCAATGTCGGCCGGGAGGGAGCCGGCGACGCTCAGCGTCTCGCCGATCATGGTCGGCTGGCCGAGCCGCCGCAGCGGCCAGTGGGCGCGGTTGAGCAGTCGCTCGAACCGCACATCGGTCGCGGTCACGATTTCCCGATAGCCCTGCCCTACCGACCATTCGATGATGGCGGCGAACAGGGTGAGCGTGGCACGGTGCAGACCGCGCGCCGTGCCGGCCTCGCTCGCCGCGGTGTCGACGCAGAACCGCGAGCTTTCGATCATCCGAGGATGTGTGGCCAGGCGGCCGCCTTCGAGCAATTGCGGGAAGGCCTCCGCCAGCATGGTCGGTCCGGTCGCCGGCAGAAGCCGGGCACAGCCGATGACCGATCCGCGCGGCGCAAGCGCCAGGATGTAGGTCGGGCCAAGCGAGTCGAAGCCGTCCGTCTCGGCGCCGTTCGTGACCTGGACATTCCAGCCGAGGCGGCCGCCGAACACCCGGGCCCGGAGGCGATGCATATCGGCGATCAGGTCCGGAAGTGAGCCGGCTTCTTCCGCCCTGATCGCAATCGCCCGCATCGCTCGCCTCCCCCAACCTGGTCGCAGGCGGCAATCCGAACATGGGCAAAACGCACTGTCAGACCGGCAAATATGCCGGGGGGACTGAGACTGAGTCGGTCGGTAAGCGGATCAAGACGTCGGAATACTTTATTCGGACGTCGATTTTCGGTCCCTGAACCCGGCAATTGTGCCGGGTAACGGCGCTGTCTTCATGAGAGACGCTATGCGTACTAAACCACGAAAATTAAAAGGCAAACCGCGTCGAGCAGCTTCTCATACGCATTCGGTTGGTGCCGGCCTTAAGTTCTTGTTAACCAATAAGTCCTTGCCAGAATCGTCTGGACGAGTAGCTTCACGGAAGAAGGGCCGAAAAGGCGATTTTTCCGTGACGAAGGCTCCGACCGTGCTCAACACGACAAACCGATCCCTGGCCGAGGGGCCGACAGTCGACGAGACCATCGGCGAACACGCCGGTCTGCTCAGTTCGCAGATACAAGCGATGAGCGATGCGCTCTTTCCTCCGACGTCGAAGAAGTCGCTTCGGCGCTTTACCTCGGGGGAAGCTGCCCGCCTCATCGGCATTTCCGATTCGACGCTCCGAAAGATGAGTCTCGCCGGCGAGGGCCCTACCCCCGAGGTCGTGAGCAATGGCCGCCGGCTCTATACACTCGGGCAGATTAATGAGGTGCGGCATCGCCTCGCTGGCACGGTGCGTGGAAAGGATGCCAACGCCTTTTTGCCGCGGCGTGCAGGCACCGAGCACCTGCAGGTGCTCGCTGTTGCTAACTTCAAGGGCGGCTCCGGCAAGACCACAACGGCGGCCCATCTCGCTCAGTATTTCGGTCTGCACGGCTATCGCACCCTTGCGATAGACCTCGATCCTCAGGCGAGTCTTTCGGCGCTGTTTGGCGTGTTGCCGGAAGCCGAGGTCGAAAGTAACGAGACGCTTTACGCCGCGATCCGGTACGACGATCGGCGTCGACCTTTGAGCGAGGTCATCGTTCCCACTTATTTCGACGGCGTCGATCTCGTGCCGGCGAACCTCGAACTGATGGAGTTCGAGCACACTACCCCGCTCGCCTTGACGCGAGAGGTGCGCCCCGACGGGGGCGTTTTCTTCCTGCGTGTTGCGCAGGCGCTAGACGAGGTGGCGGACCGCTACGACGTGGTCGTAATGGATTGTCCACCGCAGCTTGGCTTCCTGACATTGGCAGGTCTGTGCGCGGCGACCGGGATGCTCATAACGGTGCATCCGCAGATGTTGGATGTCGCATCGATGAGTCAGTTCCTCCGGATGACGGAGGAGCTTCTGGCTACGGTTAGGGAGAAAGGTGGCGGTTTGCGATACGACTTCATCCGGTATCTCCTGACCCGCTACGAGCCTCAAGATGGGCCTCAGACCAAGGTTGCGGCGTTGCTGCGCAACCTGTTTGGAGATCACGTCCTTACAAACGCGATGGTCAAGTCGACGTCGATTTCCGATGCCGGGCTATCTAAGCAGACGCTCTACGAGATCGGCCGCGAGAGCATGACTCGGTCGACCTACGATCGGGCGATGGAAGCGCTCGACGCGGTTAATGGTGAGATCGAAACTCTCGTTCGAACGGCTTGGGGACGCCCGCTATGAAGCGAGTCAGCACCGCGCAAGCCGGCCGCACTGATTCCAAGACGGTTGGGAGCTCCCAACTCGCGGCGGCAGACCTGGACGAGTGTCTGCTGTGCCCGGTCGGGATACGGGCATGGTCGCAGTTCCTCGTCGCTGACACACATGGCTTCATCGCTGGGGCGCGGGGCAGAGTTGGGAGCTCCCAACTGGCAACATTCGTAGGGAGGGCGGAATGAGCCGAAAGGACGTTCTCAACAACCTCTTCACGGCCAAGTTGGGAACTCCCAACCGGACCGAGCCAACCCGACGCGCACAGAGCGACACCGTGCGAACCGGCGCAGTGTCGGCAATGAGCTCGGTGCTGAACGTCATGGCCGACGGTGCCAAGGCGGCTGAGGAGCTTCGCGAGCAGCTCGCCGCCGGCGCTACCGTGATTGAGATCGACCCGTCGTTGATAGACGGCTCGATGATCGCAGACCGCCTCGTCTCCGAGGCTGACCCGGCCTTCGATGCCTTGGTCGAGAGCATTCGCGTCAACGGCCAGGAAATTCCGATCCTCGTGCGCCCGAGTCCGACTGCTCCGGGTCGCTACCAGATCGCATACGGTCGCCGGCGCGTAAGGGCGACGAAAAAGTTAGCCATCCCGGTTCGCGCGCTCGTCAAGCAGCTCACAGACGAACAGCTCGTCATCGCGCAGGGGACGGAAAACCTCGTCCGCCAGGACCTGTCATTCATAGAAAAGGCATTGTTTGCTCGGCGCCTTGAGGATGCCGGTTACGAACGATCAACGATAATGGCAGCGCTATCGACGGAGAAGGGCGACCTTAGCCGCTATATCAGCGTCGCCCGCATGCTCCCGGAAAAGCTTGTTGAAGCAATCGGTCCCGCGCCAAAGGCTGGCCGCGCGCGTTGGCTCGCTCTCGCCGAGAGGCTGGAGAAGGCTTCCGCGCTTTCCACCGCAGACCAGGTGCTTCAACGCGAGCAATTTATCGAAGCGGACAGCGATGGTCGGTTCGCCCTCGTGTTCGAGGCGCTTCGCGTAGATACGGCGCGGCGGCGCGGCGGCGCGCGCTTCTGGACGACTCCGCAGGGCAAGAAGGCGGCTCGGATTGAGCGGGCCAACGGCCGTACGGTCATCTCATTCGAGGAGAAGCTGGTCCCGGATTTTGCGGCTTATCTCGAGGCACGCCTAGACGAGCTTTTTCGCGATTTCGCCAACCAGAAAGAGGAGGAGCCCGACGATCAAGCCTGACCGCCGGACGCGAGCATTCCGCGCAGATGCCGGTCAATAACGTCAACCCATAGCACCAGGCAAAAGAAAAGGCCCCCGAAACGGCGTTCCGGAAGCCCCTTCTCATAGTGTTGCAACTGAGAGAATCGCACTTCCACGAATCGCCGTCAAGAGTCCTTCGGGACTGATCGCCGTTTTCGCGAGCGGATTTTCTTTGCCTGAATGAGGCAAGGAAATGATTCTGAATTGTCCGACGACGTCCTTTGGGCGGCGAGCAATGAAGCTTGGCCCGAAACTCAGCAAGACCAGCCCTGCCGGCCGGGTCTACCAGGGGAGGCCGGCATGAACCAGCACGCCGCCGGTCTCCGCAAATCCTCCAGGGAAACCCTTGGAGCGCAGAAATTCGCGCGCGCTTATCGCGACACCAAAACGCCCACCGTAACTCGCACGGCGGCCCTCCAGGTCGCAAAGCGGGCCGCGGCCGCCTTGGGCCTCAAGGCGGCCAAGATCGCGCTGATCGACCAGCTCTTCGCCTGTTCGAAGGCGGCAGACTGGAGCATTCCGGGCAAGCCGCCTCTGGTATGGCCGTCGAACGCCCGCCTGGCTCGCAGCCTCGGGATCGGTGTCTCGACCATGAAGCACCATCTGAACGGCCTGGTGAGGGCAGGGCTGGTCGCCTATAGCGATCATCCCACCTACCAGCGTCGGGGCGTCAGGGACGCCGCAGGCAACATCGCCGAGGCCTACGGCATCGACTTGTCGCCGATCGCGGTCCGTTTCAGCGAGCTGCTGGAACTGGCGGAGGCGGCCGAATATCACGCCCGCGAGTGGCGGAGGCTCTCAAACCGGCGCACGATCGTCCGCAAGGAGATCCAGTCGCTCATCGTCAGCGCTGTTGAAAGCGACCTGTCCGGGCCCTGGGGGCAGCTTCAGGCTCGTCTCGACGTCCTGCGCGAGCAGCGGCCGTCGGAGCTGGACGATCTGGCGGTTCAGGTGGCGGCGCTTGAGGCGCTCCAGGACGAGGTGGAATCGGCTTACGAACGCGCCTTCGAGGACGCAAATTTCGATACCGCGGTGTCGAAATTTCGGCCCATACAAACTACAGCCGAACCTCCAAATTCTGAATCGAGTAACCATGAATCGCGTCGCGCTAACGCGCGACAACCCATCCAAATGATGGCCTACGGCCATTCAACCGAAAAAAAGTCTGGCGGAGTCCCGATAGGTTCGCAATCCGTGAGGTCTGCGGCCTCGAACCTTCAGGACGACGCCCAGGCGATCTCACTATCGCTGATGCGCTCGGCATGCCCGGCCGTGGAGGAGTTCGCCCCGGAGGCCTTCACGAACTGGCGCGCGCTGCGGGATTCCGGCCGCTTGCTCTGTGCCGCCGTCGGCATCAACCCGCAGGTCTGGCAGGAAGCACAGGCCATCCTTGGGCCCGACCTAGCGGCGGCCGCAATGGCGCTCACGGTGCAGCGCTCGACGATCGGCGCGGTATCGAAGCCGGGCGCCTATCTCAGGACGCTCGTCCAACGCGGCCAGTCCGGCGAGCTGCATCTCAGCAGGTCGCTGTTCGCGCTTGCCAAGGGCGGGGAGGGCGCTCCGGCGGCCGGCCGGTCGCAAGCTGCGGCCCCCACAGCCATCCGGCCGTTCCCGGAAGGCGGCTCGCTCAGCTATGGCCATTGGGCCGCGCTGGTCCGCGAGCATGCGCCGAAGCCGACCCCGGATATTGACGCTCTGGGCGAGGCGTTCCGGCGCTGGGCGAGGCATCACGACATCGACTTCGCCGATCCGAAGATCGAGCGCATCTTCATCGGGTTCTGCCGGAAATGGAGGACGCATTGATGCCCGCGGTCACGCGACCAGGCCGATCGAACGCGCGCGATCGAGCAGGTTCTTCACGGAGGATGCGGACCACTTGGCCGCCCCCCGTGGCGTGCGCTCGTGCAGCCGCTCGAGCTGGGTCGCGATCTCACGCAGCGACTGCGCCGGATCTGTGAGATGGATTCCGGCGACGAGCGTCATCAGCCGGTCCTCGGGAAGCCGGCGCGGCGGCCGGGCAAGAAGGGCCTTCGGGACGAGGCCCTGGCTGGCGAGACGACCCACGGAGCGGCGGAGCCGGTCGGCCGTCCAGGCCTGCCCGCGCTGCGAGAGGAAGCGCGCCACATCCTCCCAGCTATGGTGCGGGCGAAGCTGTCGGACGGTCGGCATCCAGCTATCCATCGTCGCCAGAAGATCGGCGTCGTAGGTCGCGCGACGCGCCGCCGAGACCTTGGCGATGGCGTCAGGTTTCCGGGCCCGCAGGCCGGGATTGCCGGGAAGCCGCCCCTTGGACATGGCCGTTTTGATGCCTGCTTTCGTGCGCTCGGAAATCAGCGCGCGCTCGAGCTGGGCCACCGCGCCGAGAACCTGGAGCGAAAACACGCCCTGCGGCGTCGACGTGTCGATCGGATCGCGCAGCGACCGGAAGTGGGCCTTCCTCTCGCTCAGGTCCTCGATCACGGCGAGCAGATGGCTGACGGATCGCGCCAAGCGGTCTAGCCGGACGACCACCAGGACGTCGCCGGCGCGGATCTCCCGCAGCAGCCGGGCGAGAGCAGGGCGGTTGCGCGAGGCTCCCGAACCGTGTTCGGTGACGATCTCCGCGCAGCCCGCGGCCCGCAGCTCCTGGGCCTGCGCATCGGTGTGCTGATCCTCGGTCGAAACGCGGGCATAGCCGATCAGTCGGCCGCCGGGGTGGTTCATCGGCTGCTGGCCCCTTCCTTTCCGGTCGAAACGGCCGCGAAGGGCCACGATTCGGCCGATTGTACGGGCGTTTCGAGCCGCCGCAACGGATTTGTACAAATATCGAAGTTGCGAGGAAACGATCGTTTGTACATGCCGCGAAAGGGGCCTCAGAACAGTGCGCAAGAGGCGAAATCCCTGCGCCGCAAGGCCTTACGGCAGGCTCTGCGACGCGCCGGCGTGCTTCTCGGCCGCCTCTCCGGGGCGCTCGAACGGGCCCGCGCGAGGGGTGCAAAAAGGACCCACCTATGACGGAAGCAAACACCGTGTTAGCTTCCTTTACGCGAATCACAGCTTTGATTATCAATGGGATATGGCATCGACGATATTCGTATCGAAGCCCTGCTTCCGGCCCTCGGCCGGGCGGAAGATCGGCTTGCGCGCCTCGACGAGCGTGTCGCCCGCAGCCCAATCGGGGAGGGCTTCCGGGAACGCAACCACTTCTATGATGCGGCCGCGAGCATGTGGATCGCCGGCGAGCTTGTCCATATTGAGGATCTCGTTCTCCACGACGCCTCGATGGATGTGCGGACGCCGACGCACGAGCTGACCCAGGCGCACGCGATCCTGCGGAGCCGCCGCCGACTGTGGCGCGAGACGGCGAGCTGGGGCATCGGCGCCGCCGGCATGGCGACGCTTCGCGGCCGGACGGCGCTCCCGGAGGCCGATGTCGCCGACGACGAGGACCCGACCGACGAGCTCGATGATGATGCCATCGCCGTGAGGGATGCCCTGCAGGCGGAGTATGCGGAGCTCGACGCCGCGCTGGCGTCGGCCGAGCGATTGCTTCAGGGCAATGACGATACCGCCGCGCGGTCCGCGCAATCCGACCCGCGGCTCCTGATCTATGATCCGGACTGGGATGAGGATGCGCGCCTGTCCGAGTGGCGGGACCTCATGAGCCAGGTCGAGCGCCACCCGCCTGCGCTGGCCGCTGCCATTCTTTGGGAGGCATGGGAAACTGCGGAGCCGCTGCAGCGGCAGCATTGGCTCGGCAACGTGCTGGTCGGCGCCTATCTGCGATCGCGCGGCAAGGTGACATCGCATCTGTTCGGCCTGGCGGCCGGCCTGAAGACGATCCCGCGCGAGCGCCGCCGGGCCCGGACGCGGGCCGAGCGCATAGCCGCCTGCCTCGACGCAATGGCGGCCGCGGCGGACGCCGATCTCGAGACGCTCAATCGGCTCCACCTCGCCAGGGGGCAGATCGAGCATCGCCTGCGCGGCCGGAGATCCTCAAGCAGCCTGCCGGCCGTGGTCGATCTTCTGTTCTCGCGGCCTATCGTCTCGGCCGGAATGATCGCCGAGGCGGTCAAGGTGACGCCACGAGGCGCGCTTAGCCTGATCGGCGAGCTGGGCGTGCGCGAGATGACGGGGAGGGGACGCTACCGGGCCTGGGGAGTTTTGTGAGCGCGCGGTTCAAGCGTTTGCGCGCCGCTTCGGCGAGAGACCCCAAAGTCTTTGGACAAGTGTCAGCGTGCCAACGCTATCCGCAGCCGCCGCGCTCGATCCTTGAACGCGAGTTCCCCGCCTTCGAGGATGTCGCAGGCGATCTTGCGAATGCGGGCCTCTTCGAGACCGCCAGTGCTATAGGTGATCGGCGGCAAGCCGTCGGCGCTGTGCGCACCCACTTCTGCGATGATGATCTGATCGGCATCGGTATTGATGACGAGGTTGGCGTTGTGCGTCACCATGATCACCTGACGTTTGCGTTTCGCGGCGAGAAATAGAGGTACGAGCTCGTCATAGATCGATTTCGGGTCGAGATTTTCCTCCGGCTGGTCGATGATCAGCGGCCTGTCATCGGCGTCGTCGAGGGCTAGATACAACAGGACGAGGACGATGCCGCGCGTGCCAGGCGACAGCTTCCGGATATCGATTCCGTCGTATCGAATCCCATACTCGATCGAAATATGATCGGTGCTGTACAGCCATTGCGCGAAGCGCCGCGTCCAAGGGCGATAGTTGGCCTGATCAGATCGTGCATATGGCGCCTTTTCGAGCAAAGCCTCCTGGTGCTTGTCCCGGAAGGCTTGCATCGCCTTGGAGACCGCGGCGGCATCGCCGGTTGTCCATGCTGGGGCGAGCATCGCGTTTGCCTCCCGTTCGAGCGAGCCGATCCCTTTGAAAGGACCGCCGCGCAGATCGAAGAGATCATCCTCGCCGCGCTTTGCCCAGGCTCGGATATTCGCGACGCGCGTGACCGAGAATGAGAGCTTTGCCAAGGTTCCGCCAGCGGCCTTCAGGCGCTTCATCAGCGGTGCATAAAGCTCGTTGAGAACGCGCTCTTCCGAAACGACAGCATCGAAGACACGGACGTATCCCTGCTCACGCTCCGCCACGAGAGCATCCGCTCTTTCCCGCGCGCCCTCACAATCCTTGAGCTTCTCCGCGAGCCGTTCCAGCGCGGTGTTCTCCTCGGCAATCCGTTTTGTTACCGCAGAGAGCTTGTTGGCTGTCTCCTTGTCCGAGGCGACCAGTTTCTCCAAGCGCCCGATTTCCGCTTCAAGAACGGCGAGGGGCATTTTGGCCGGCTTATCGCTGTCGCGAAGAAAGGAGCCGCTCGCATCCACGGGCGCTGCCGGCGCTGTGCCACGCCATGACGACATGCCGCGTTGCGCTTCGGCGGCTTTCTGAGTCACCGATTCATCGACATTGCCCGAGTAGGTGAGCAGGAAGCGCTTCCAATCGTCGTCCTGGAGGCCGGAACGCTGATGACGATCCTGCATCGACCGCAGGACCTCCGGAGCCTTGTTCTGTCTGAGGTCTTGGACCTCGTTCCTGACACCGACGACAGCCGCTTGCTGGTTGGCGAAGTATCGGATGTATCCACGCACGGTCTCCGCAGCCGTGATGAGCTCCTGCAGCCGCTCTGCCGCTTTGTTCGGCCCCTTTGGCAACAGGTTCTTGCGATCGCCCTCATATCGCGCGATCAGCTTCTTCTTTTCCTCAATCTGCGACTTCAATGCACCGACTTGCCGAGTCTTCTCGATCTCGGCCCCGATCTGCTCCGAGATTGTTGCCAGCGCAGCCTCCTCGCGCTCGCGTGTGTCACGATATTCCTGCGCGCGGAGTTCGAGCAGCTCATCAAAGTCGACGGCGCCGTCGCGGTCGATCGAAGGATGCGCCTCGAAGATGACCCGTTCAATCTCCTTGATGAGCGTGGGCATGCCCTCGATAGAGCAAAGGGTCTCGACAAACTGTTGCGAGAGGTAGCGCGCTCGGGGATAGGCCTCCGATGACCAATTCACCGGCGAGTCGAGAGACGCAGTCGTCGGATCACCACTTCCCCACTTCAATGTGACGTTCGCGCCAGCGAGGTGCTCGGCAGCTCGGCCGAGGAAGGAAGGACGCTCATCCGATGGCTCATACGATTCGCAGCCCGCCGCGATGATATCCGCGAGAGCGGTCTTTCCAGACCCGCGGGCGCCGATGACCGCAACGAGACCAGGATTGAATTTCAGTTCGGGGCTCTTCGCCCACGGTGCGCCGGAAATCGTCACCTCGTCGATAATCTGCGACGGCGCCGCCCATGAGGGTGGCTCGGGGGCCACGTAAGCCCGTTCCGGATCGAGATAGGCCTGCCGCAAGGCGTCGAAGCTCGGCACGCCTTTGATCCAGCAGAATCTATCTTCCGCGGGCTTCGCCACCCGTGACAGCTCGTGAGCATCCGATCCCCAGAGGCAAGGTTTGCAGCCGCCATACCGTTCGCGAAGTTCGTCGACACTGGCTTTGCCATGACCCAGCCAAAAGTCTCTTTGCTTGAGACTGCTGGCGAAGATGGCGTGGGCGGCCTTTTCGATCTCTTCGCGTAGGGTGGCATCTGCGGCTTCCTTGACGCCGGATGTTCCATCGGCATTTCCCGAAACCGCGATGAGAATATTCTCCCGGGCCCATTCGATCCGGTGTGCTTCGAGCAGATTGTCGAGCGACACCTTGAATTGGGTGCAGCCATGCCGAAGTGCATCCTCGTCGTCGGTCTTCGTCGGATCGGAGCGGCGGCCGAGGCGGATGAGATCGGACGGCGTGCAGGAGAATTTGTCGTTGAACGCACCGAAAGCGAGTTGGGCGAGGAACCTGTTAAGCTCGGCGACGTGGTTTGGATCGTCAGGACATGCCAGAAGGTGAATATTGACGAAATTGCCTTTCACCGTCCCAGTGTTCAACCGCAGTTCGATGTTCGGGAAAAGGAGGTCGCAGTCGCGCAGCCGGCCGCTATCCTTGTGTGCCCGAACGCGCTCGTAGGACCGGGTGACACAATAATCGGTCACTCCTATCGCGCGCAGTGGCGGAACCGCGGTCTCGAGCGCCTTAAGGTACTGCTCCCAGCCGGCGGCCGGAAACTTGTCCTCGAGGACGGTCCCGGGCGCGTGAATATGCGGCTCCCACCTGTGCCATACCGATCCGCGCGAGACCTCGACCATATTGCCCCCCTCAGCGCTTCTGCCTTGCGCTCACCATAATCCGTCCCTATCTTGGGGATGAATTATAGATATGGGGATGCGAATGTCCACCGCAGACGCTCTCACGCTGACCGAGGCTGGCTACGTGCTGAATCGGTCGACCACTGCACTCAACAAGGCCGTTGATACAGGCGTCATCCGCGCCCGCCAGCGCCGGGTTGGCAGCGCTGTCCAACGCCTGCTCGGACCTGCCGAGATGCGCTTCCTTCTGGTTGCCGACCGGCTCGAAAAGGATCTGACACCTGCCGGCCGCCGGCGCCTCTACGAGGCAATCCGCCAGCTCTCGACGGACGCCCATCGCATCACGCTGGGCGAACTCGTGCTTGATCTTGGGAAGGTCGACGCCGACCTCAGAGGCCGGCTGCGACGCCTCGATGAGCTCCGGCGCTGGGTCAAGGCGGACGAGGGGGGCGATCCTCTCATCAAGGGCACGACCATTCCGGTTCACATGGTCGCGGCGCTGGCGCGCACGCAATCGCTCGCGGAGATCGTGGCGGACTTCCCGTCGCTGACCCCGGAGCAGGTAAAGTCCGCGATCGAATATGCAAAGGCCTATCCCAAGCGGGGGCGGCCCTATCCCGCTCGGAGCCTGAAGCGTGCGCTCGCCGAGTTGGCCGACCTCGGCGCATTCGATGAGGAATCGCCTGCGGCCGAGGCCGCACCGCGCAGGATTCCGTGACCGGCTATCTGATCGACGAGAATGTGCTCCGCGAATTCGGGTCGCGGGGCAATGCGAATGTGCGCAAATGGCTCGCCACCATCGACGATTCGGATCTCAGGCTCAGCGTTGCGACGCTGTTCGAGAAGCGCCGCGGCGCGGAGGCGTTGAAGCGTCGCGATCCCCGGAGGGCGGCGGAATTGCTCAAGGCCATCGCTGCCGTCGAGAAAGCGTATGCCGACCGCATCATTCCCGTCGACGCTGCAGTCGTCGCGGAATGGACGCGCATGCTTGGCGCCAAGAACAAGGATCGCTGGGACATGGCGCTCGCCGCGACCGCGTGCGTCCACGATCTCGTTCTCGTGACCCGCAACACTAGGGATTTCGAGGGCCGCGGCGTGCGCCTGCTCGACCCCTTCCGTGATCCTCCGTTCCAGATCGAGCCTTGAGACGATGCGCGCCAAACCCTTCACACGCCCGACGATCATCGCCGCCAACGAGCTGCTCGCGCATCGCATCGGCACCCATGCTGAGATCAATCGGATCATGCTGCGGCTCGGACTCGAGCAGGAAATCGCTGCGGACACGTCGCTCACGATCGAGCGGAAGTGCGATGTCGCCGGCCGCATCATCCTCGAACGCGGCGCTGCGATCATCGAAACGATTGACGGCACGCTCACGCTCGCTGAGGCTTTTGTCCGCGAGGCGGTCGGTCTCTGCAGGCAGGGCGCGGAAGAATTTCTGCAAGATCGGTTCGAGCGCGGCCTCGCTCGCGACGGCTACGTCATTTCCTGGGGCGAGTGGGGCGTGCCGCCCAATCTGCGGGCGGCGCTCCCGCAGGAGATTGACCTTCCGGCGACGGACGACGAGGTTCGGGTGCTTCTGAAGCATTTCGGCTTCGCCATCGCGGCCGGCCACCTCGACCAAGCGATTCAGACGCATACGCGCGGCGAATGGGCGGCTGCGAACGCCCAGCTCAGGACCTTCATGGAAGGTCTGTTTGATGACATCGCACGGCACATCGACGTGGCGGCAGCCGAACGAGCGCAGAGCGCGGAGAACCGCCGCGCGCTGCTCGCCAGCGACCAGATCGGCTTCCTATCGGTCCGTCGCAGGGAGTGGACGTCCGACGGCAAGAACTTCATCAACGGTCTCATGAAGATGCTGCATACCGAAGGCTCGCATCCAGGGCTGTCGGATGAGGACCACTGCACATTTCGGCTGCATCTCGTCTTGGTGACGGCGCGGACATTCCTTCGCCGCCTGCAACAAGGCCGCCCCAATTGAGTGCGAATATTCACGAGGTAGAAAATACCGGGAGAAGCCGAATGATCCCGCTAAAGCCCTTCTTCGTCTCGCTCGCGATTGTCCTGGCGCCGACAGCCGCCCTTGCCGACGTCAAGGTCAGTTTCGTGACTCCGGACCGTTATTCGGATCGCGATTTCCGGAATTCTGCAAGCCGTGACGCCACACTGGACGAATTTCGCCGCTACTTCGCGCGGCTCGGCGAGCGCTATCTGAAGCCCGGCCAGTCGGTGAGCATCGAGGTCCTCAACATCGACCTCGCCGGCGACTACGAGCCGTGGCGGACCCGCTTCCACGACGTCCGGATCATGCGCGACGTGACGCCGCCGCGCTTCAAGCTGCGCTACGCGCTACGGCAGGGCGGCCGCGTCGTGCTCCAGGCGGAAGAGTCCGTGTCGGACATGAACTACCTGATGAACCCGTCGGCGCGGATGTCCAGCGAGCGCTACGCTTATGAGAAGGACATGCTGCGCGACTGGTTCCGCGCGCGCTTCGTCGAGATGCGGCCGCCGCGCGGCTGATCGGAGGTGGTGGTGTCGAGCGTGAAGGCCGAGCGACGCGCGACGAGCGAGCATATCGGCGACATCGCCGGCCTCGAGGCCTGCATCGGCAAGACGCCGGGTCCGATGAGCCTGAAGGTCGTCGATCACCTTGACGCGGGCGCGCAGAAGTGGCTCGCCGCTTCGCCCTTGCTGTTCGCGGCGTTCGCCTCGCAGACCGAGGTTGCGTTGACTCTCGCAGGAGGCGAGCCTGGCTTCGCCGAAATCGTGACGGACGGCCGCTTCCGGATACCGATGGCGCTGATCGACGATCCGCACTCGGCCCATGTCGGCGACGGCTTCGGGTCGCTGTTGCTTATCCCGACGATCGGCGAGACGCTTCGCGTCAATGGCCGCGTGGCCACGATCGACAGCGACGCAATCGAGATCGCGGTCGAGGAATGCTACGTCCATTGCGCCAAGGCGCTGATCCGGTCGGATTTCTGGATGGCGCAACCTCGCGCCGACGCACCGCACGACCCCGGTGCTTTTCTCGCGGCAAGCCGCTTCATCGCCTTGGCGACCGCCGACGCGCATCAGGATGCCGATGTCAGCCCCAAGGGCGATCCTGCCGGCAGGCTCATTCGCCTCGCAGACGACGCTGTGTGGTTCGCGGACCGTCCCGGAAACAGGCGCGCCGACAGCTTCCGCAACGTCCTTACGCAGCCGCGGGTGGCGATCACGGCGCTTATTCCGGGAGCGCACCGGGTTGTGCGCCTTCGCGGCGACGCCGACATCTCAACGGACGATCGCATGCGCGCGAGCTTCACGGTGCAGGAAAAGACGCCGCTCCTCGCTACGCGCATTGAGCCGGTCAGGATCGAAATCGTCGACAGTCCCGCTCTGGCGCGCGCGAGGCTATGGCCGGCGATGGCGCCGGACGAGGCGATCGACGCGGCCGCAATTCTCGTCGGTCACATCAAACTCAGCAAGGAACGCGGGATTCAGGCGAGCCTCGTGCGCCGCGCAGTTTCCGTTCCCGGCATCATGCGCAAGGGATTGCAGCACGACTACAAGACCAATCTGTATTGACGGTCGAGGCGGAGCAGCGTCTCAGGTTTTCTTCGCAGCGTAGAACTCGACATACATGCGCATCGGCGCGCTTGCTGGCGCGACCTCGTGCAACTGCTCGGGCTGCACGACGCCGGGCTTTCCCGGCTCGAGCACTGTTTCGCTCGGCGGTTCGTAGATCCGATAGGTCAGCTTGCCCTCGAGAACGTGGATCAGCGCCCATGTCCCCGCTTTCGTGCTGTGCTGCTTCCGAAGCGCCGCCGGCAACGTGTCCTGATTGAACTCGGGCGAGCGACTATAGGCTTGGACGTCGGGAGGAAGGTCGTTCATCGCAGTATGATCCGGACGGCTAGAATCCATAGCGTTCCTCGGCCCAGCGCAGCAGCACCTTCGCGTCGTGATCGGGAAGGCGAACCCGCGCGTCACGCAGCCCCTGCGCGATCGTCTCGCCGACTTCGGGCGAGACCTTGTTGCCGTGGGTCATCAGAAAGAACCAGGCGAAGGGCAGGCCCATCTCCCGGTCGATCGCCTCGATGCGATCCATGAGGATATGCGGGGAGGCATCGCCCGCCTCCAAACGCTCTTCCGGCAGATGCAGCGGGCGAGGAATGAAGGCGAGCTCACGTTCACCCTTGTGTTCGTAGTCCCGGACGTCGAGCGCCCAATGTTCGTAAACACGACTGGCTCGCGCGCTCGATTCCTCCCAGTCCTGGAAGAAACGGACTTCGCGCGGCGTGAAATCGAAGTAGTTGGGCTGCAGATCGAGAAATGGCGTCCGCGTTCCGTCGGAGCCCACCCAGGCGCTTCGTTCCAATTCCGGCCGCCGCGCCTCGCGCTTGTCGCGTTCGAGACGGGCGCAGCGCGCGAGAAAAGTACGGACATACACGATGCTGCTGGCGCGATTCAGCCGGTAAAGCGGACCGGCAAGCACCTTGTCGTCTGACATTTCGTCATGGCTGATCCACGGCGGATCGAGCAGTTCCTCCTCGCCCCACGGCCGACGTGACGGGTTGACGATCGGACCCGCGCACCATTCGGTCTCGCGACCCAGCGAAATCTGCACATAGTCGGCCGCGCCGGGTCCTGTCGGCGCGAAAGCATAGATGCTGTTGCCGTGCCATTCCGAAATCTGGAGATCCGTGTCCTGCAACCTTCTCCAGAGCGTCGCGATGTCTCCATTATCCTTCGCGAGCTCGGCTTTCATCCACGGGCGATACTCGGCGATGTGCGTTCCGTCGGCGGCCAGCACCGACCGCGTGTCCCGCCAATATTGGTCGTCGACGTTGGCCGCCGAGAAGGCGAACCCCGGAAAGGCTTGCGTCAACGCACCCGCAAGCGCGGCCTCGTTCGAGCCAGCGGGCAGTGCAGCCAATACCGCCTCGACGGAGGCGCGGTCGGGCAGCCTAGCAGGTGCGTTCTCCGAAATTTCAGCCATGTGGCAACCCTATCATTTTGGCTCGCTCGGGTCTTTTCCCGGTTGCGCCGATCGGCCCGCGGCGCTGCCTTGCGTGATGAGCCGTGAGCTGCGCTGGTCGCGGGTGTGAATCCACAGCCAGCTCAGGGCGACGCTCAGCCGGTTGCGCACGCCGATGAGGAAGTAGATGTGCGCCAGGCCCCAGATCCACCACGCCAGCGCGCCGCGCAGCTTGATCCGGCCGAAGTCGATGACGGCGAGGCGCTTGCCGATCGTGGCGAGGCTGCCGGCATGCCGATAGCGGAACGGCGTGTCCTGATGATTGCCGGCGAGGCCGGCGCGGATCGTCGCCGCGACGTGCTTGCCCTGCTGTTTTGCCGCCGGCGCGATGCCGGGCACCGGATTCCCGGCCGGGTCGGCGACGGCCGCCGTATCACCGATCACGAAAATCTCCTTGTGCCCCGGCACCGTCAGATCGGGGTCGACCCGCGTCCGCCCGGCCCCGTCGGCCGGCGCGCCGATCCATTGCGCCGCCGGCGAGGCCTGCACGCCCGCCGCCCAGATGATCGTCGCGGCAGGGAGGGTCTTGCCCCCATAGACAACGCCTTCGGCCGAGCACGCGGTCACGGGCTGGCCGAGCGCGACCTCGACGCCGAGCTTCTCCAGCGCACGCTGCGCGTAAGCGGACAGGTCCTCGGTGAAGGCGGCGAGCACGCGCGGGCCCGCCTCGATCAGCACGACACGCGACTCCCGCGTGTCGATGCTGCGGAAATCGCCGACGAGCGTCGTTCGCGCCAGTTCCGCGATCGTGCCGGCGAGCTCGACGCCGGTCGGACCGGCGCCGATGATGACGAATGTCAGAAGCGCGGCGCGCCGCTGCGGGTCGGTCTCACGCTCGGCCCGTTCGAAGGCGAGCAGGATGCGCCTCCGCACCGTTGTCGCATCTTCGAGGGTCTTGAGGCCGGGAGCGAACGGCTCCCAATCGTCATGACCGAAATAGGCGTGACGCGCCCCGGTCGCGAGGACGAGCGTGTCGTAGGGTATGGCCGATCCATCATCGAGCAGAACGCGCCGTCCGTCCGTATCGACGCCCTCGACCGTCGCCAGCAGCGTCGCGATCTCCTTGCGCTTGCGCAGCAGATGCCGGACCGGCCAGGCGATCTCCGACGTGGCGAGCGATGCGGTCGCGACCTGATAAAGCAGCGGCTGAAACAGATGATGGTTGCGCCGGTCGATCATCGTGATGCGGACCGGCGCGCCGGCGAGCCGATGCACCGTCTCGAGGCCGCCGAAGCCGGCGCCGACCACGACGACATGATGGAGATCACGTCCTTCGTTGGATGCCGACATCAGCCACTCCTCTCTACACGCCGCGAGACTGCCTCATCCCAGGTCGACGCCGATGCGCTCCTTCAGAAGCTGTTTGCCGTAGGCCTTTGCTAGCTCCCACATGAACTCAACGCCGGCGCCGCCGGCCTTTGCCGCTCCGGCCTTGGTTCGACGCCAAACCTCCGGATCGCGGACGGCATCGAGAAACTCGTGGCCTGACCAGGTCAGGCGGGTCGGAACGAAATGGGAGAACTCCTCCGTGTCGTCGGGGATTTCGTGGGCGTTGATGAAGCCCGCTTCGTCGAGCAGGCGCAGATGCGCGTTCACAACGCGCGGATCGACGCCGTCGACGACCACGTCGAGATCATCGTCGGCGCCGGTGTCGAGGCGCTCGATGGCGAGAAGAATCTCGCGGATCAGGTCCATGTCGCGCTTCATCGGCGTCTCCTCATGATCGCGCGAAGGCCAGCAGTGGGCCAATGTCGTGATCGTCCGCGGATCGCAGCGCCGCGACGTAGCGAGCCCGCAGCTCGCCGACGTCGGCAAGGCTGCCGCCGCCCCAACTGAAAGGCGCGCCGCCGAGCTTCTCGATCAGCAGGTCCGCCATCAGGCGGGCATGGCGCCCGTTGCCGTTCGGGAACGGATGGATCGAGACAAGCCGATGATGGAATCGGATGGCGATTTCATCCGGGCTGTAGGTCTCATGCTCGACCCAGTAGCGCACATCGTCGAAGAGGATCGCGAGGTCGGGACCAATGCGAAAAGGCGGGACGCCGATGTTGCGGTCGGTCTGGCGATAGGCGCCGGCCCAATCCCATACCTCGCCGAGCATCCGGCGATGCAGCGTCCGTCCGAAGCTATCGTCGAGGATGCCAGCGGGCGTGAGGCCACGCTGGCGGCGGGCCCAGGCCGCACCCTGCACGATGTTTTCCTGCTCGGCCTCGTTGAGGTCTCGCCGATGCGTGATCCAGGCCTGCCGCAGCCCTTCGCGCTCCGCCGGCGTCAGCGGCGTGGCGTCATCCGGCTCCTGGAAGAGGTCCGTCACGGCTGCTCCCACAGATCCCGCTCGCGAAGCGTGTTGCGGATATAGGCGTCGATCCGCGCTTCGAGATCGGCGTCGCCGGTGCCCTGCGCCTCGAGCTTCATCGTGTGCGCGACACGCCCAAGATCGCGCAGCGCGATCCTGCGCGCCCGATCATGCACCGCGTCCTCGAGCGAGGTGTTGGGGACGAGGGCGTAGACCAGCGTGCAGTCGAGCGCTTCGGCCGCCCGGCGCAGGGTCTCGATCTTGATCGAGCCGTTGGCCTCCGACTTCTCCAGCGCGTCGACGCTCTGCGGGCTAACTTTCAGCCGCCGCGCGAATTGCACCCCGGACATACCGAGCGCCTCGCGGATCGCCCTGATCCACCCTTTCGGAGGCGCTTGGAAGCGATCGAGCGGCTTCAGTGGGCGCAGCCTTTCGTCGAGCCGCTGCCGGGCTCGCTGGCGAACTTCCGTTCTCATATCGAAGCCTGATTGCGTTGAGTTAGTATCAGTCTATGACCTGATATGGAATTTATAATATCAAGCTGTAGCCTGATTATCAGATAGAAAGATCAGGGTCCACTCTTATTCATGCCCGGTCCGGCCTGCGACGGACGGCCACTGACCAAAATTTGTATCCAAACTTTGGTCAGTGGCCGAGCCCATACGTCTTCCTTCCCCCGGAAGACGCCTGCATTCGGCGGCTCTGACGAGTCCGATTGACTCTCGGGTTTGATAAGAACAAACATAGAACATACTCAATGCGGAGAGCGTTGCAAGGGACATGAGTACGTCCGCCCCCCGATCCGTCGTGTCCGAGCTCCGGGCACGCATCGCCCGGCTTGAGGGCAGGACCGCGCATCAGCGCGCGGTCCTGCCCTTCGGCCTGGCGGCGATCGACCGGATTCTGCCGGAAGGAGGGTTGCTGCGCGGCGCGCTGCATGAGGTCGCCGGCGGCGGCAACGGCGCCGTGGACGGCGCGGCCGCCGCCCTGTTCGCCGCCGGCGTTGCGGCGCGCAGCGGCGGCAAGGTTCTGTGGTGCGTGACGCGGCCCGACCTGTTCGCGCCGGCGCTCGCCCAGGCCGGGCTCGCGCCCGGGCGCG
>CALMZV010000130.1 GCA_937870755.1 uncultured Methylocystaceae bacterium | reverse complement strand
AACCCGGGCACCCCGGCTTCGGTCTCCAACCAGCTCGGCTTCGCCATCTCGGGCGGTCTCCAGTTCAAGCTGGACTCGATCTCCCCCGGCGATCAGCTGTGGTTGCAGGCGATCTACGCCAAGGGCGCGGTCGGCTACACCACCGGCACGAACATGGCGTTCACCGGTTCGCCGAACCTCACCCAGAACTACGGCATGGGCCTCTACCGCATCTCGAATATGTATGGCTGGAACCTCGGCTCCGACTTCGACTGCGTGTACACGTATTCGGGTCGCTGCGACCTGTCGACGTCCTGGGCGATCACCGCCGCCTTCAAGCACTACTGGGCGCCGACCGTCAGCTCCGCGCTGTTCGGCAGCTACTTTGACGTGCGGTACTCGAACGCCTCGACGACGCCGATCGGCTTCGCGGGTCTCTCGGGCGGCGTGTCGAACTATCGCGAATTCCGTCTCGGCACGAACCTCGTGTGGACGCCGGTTCGCGGCTTCGACATCGGCGGCGAGTTCATGTGGATGCGCGGCGTCACCAGCCGTCCGTTCGGCCTGGCGAACGACCTGGCTCTAGTCGCCGCCGGCTTCCCGGCCTTCAAGTCTGTCAACGACAGCTTCTACGGCAAGATCCGCATGATCCGCGCGTTCTGATAGAACCGCAGATCGTAGGAAACAGACCCCGGCGCGAAAGCGCCGGGGTTTTTCTTTGCACCGTCTCCGAAACAACACGCGCCTCGCCGCCGCTCTCCCGTTCACGCGGAGAGGGCTGGGGCGAAGGGCGCCTTCCGGCCGACGCGCGCGCAGCCTTCGGCCGGCTCCATTGTTGCGCCCGCGCAACACGTTCCTTTAGTTCAGCCGCGAACCAGCCGCGGCCGCCCGTTGTCGCCGCTCTGTCATATGCCGCCCCTACCCGTTCCCCGGCGCGCCCGCCCAATGCGTCGGCGCCGCGGACCGGAGACAATAATGAAACTGCTCAAATCCTTTTTGCTCGGCGTGCCCGCCGGCATCGCCTGCGTGGGCGCCGCCGCCGCGGCCGACCTGCCGACGCGCAAGGCCGCGCCGGTGCAATACGTGAAGATTTGCGACGCCTACGGCGCGGGCTTCTTCTACATTCCCGGCACGGACACCTGTCTGCGCGTCGGCGGCCAGGTGCTGGCGCAGATGCGCATTCAAGGCGCCAACAATATGTATTCGATCTCCGCGCAGATCGGCGGCGCGGCCTTTCCGGCCGGCGGCGTTCTGCCCGGCTTCGGCGGCTTCCGCACCGCCAACGGCTTCACGCGCGATTCGGTGGGCTATGACGCGGTTGGCCGCATCGAGCTCGACGCGCGCACGCAAACGGGCTGGGGCACGCTGCGCACCTTCATTCGCCTGACGTCCGCTTTCGGCACGGGCCTCAATTCGACCACGGGCTCCTACGCCAGCCTGCAGCCGGCCTTCGCGGTCGGCGGCTGGAACGGCGTCGCCGCCACCACCGGCAAGGAGATCACGTTCCTCGACAAGGCGTTCATCCAGTTCGCCGGCTTCACGATGGGTCGCGTGCAGTCGTTCTTCGACTTCTACACCGACAATTTCAACTACGAGAACCTGCGCGGCTCCAACCAGAACGTCTGGGCGCTGGCCTATACCGCGAAGCTCGGCGGCGGCTTCGCGGCCACGCTGTCGATCGAGGACACGCAATCGCATCGCGGCGAGGTCGGCAACACGGTGTTCAACACGGGTCTGGGCGGTCCGTTCGCCGCCGCCGCGGTCGGTGCGACCGCGATGGCGGGTCGTCTGCCCGACATCGTCGCCAGCCTCCGCGTCGACCAGCCGTGGGGCGCGGCGCAACTCGCCGCCGCCCTGCACCCGGTGCGCGCCGCGCTCTATTCCGCCGCGCTCAACCCCGCCACGCCGGTCTCGACCACCTCCACGCTGGGCTTCGCCGTCTCTGCCGGCCTGCGCTTCAATCTCGACATGCTGTCGAAGGGCGATCAGCTCTGGCTTCAGGCGATCTACGCGAAGGGCGCGGTCGGCTACACGAACGGCTCCAACATGTCGTTCACGGCCAGCCCCAACCTCACGCAGAACTATGGCCGCGGCACGGGCCGCATCGGCAATTCGTACGGCTGGAACGGCGGAACGGATTTCGATTGCGTCACCACCTTCTCTGGCCGCTGCGACCTCACGACATCCTGGGCGATCACCGCGGCGTTCAAACACTACTGGACGCCGACGCTCTCCTCCGCGCTGTTCGGCAGCTACTACCGCGTCGCCTATTCCAACGCGGCGCTGGCGCCGGTCGGCTGGACGGGCCTCGTCGGCGCCGGCATGTCGAACTATCAGGAGACGCGCCTGGGCACGAACCTCGTGTGGACGCCGGTCAAGGGCTTTGACATCGGCGGCGAGTTCACCTGGGTGCGCGCCGCGACCAGCCGTCCGTTCGGTCTGGCCAGCGATGTCGCGCTCATCGCCAGCGGCCGTCCGGCCTTCCGCTCGGTGACGGACGGCTACTACGGCAAGATCCGCATGATCCGCGCGTTCTGATCGCCGTCACGGGATCACGGTCGATAACTTCCCCCCGCCGGCTTGCAAACAGGCGCGCCGGCGGGCATATCTCGCGGGCGCGCCGCCGCCTGTTGCGTCGCGCAACGGAGACGTGGCCGAGAGGCTGAAGGCACTCGTTTGCTAAATGAGCAGGCCCGAAAGGGCCTCGAGGGTTCGAATCCCTCCGTCTCCGCCACTTCGCCGCGCATTGCCCAGTCGAACCCTCGAGTCCTTTCGATCTCGTCGCGGGCTTCGCACGCGGCGAGATCGCAGAATTTCGGGTTCGAATCCCTCCGTCTCCGCCACTTCGCCGCGCATTGCCCAGTCGAACCCTCGAGTCCTTTCGATCTCGTCGCGGGCTTCGCACGCGGCGAGATCGCAGCGAGACGCGCGTCCGCCGAAGGATCGCCATTTGTCGTCGCGACATGCGTTCCCGTGAGGGGCGCGTAGAGGCGCCGCGAGCAGGCGCGTTTGCGCGGCGCGATGAACAATCGCCCGCGATGCACTATGCTCGCGTCAATGATGACGCGACCGACCTCGGGACACGCCGCCCCCGCCGCCCTCGCCTGCGCGTTGCTGCTATGTCTGGCGACCACCTGCGCCGCGCAACGCGCCGCTGCGCCGACGCCGCCGCCACGCCCCGCCTCGCTGCCGGCCGAACCGCAGGGCGCGCCCGCCGAGCCTGTCCCGGCGCCGTCTGCGCCGCTCGCCGGACAGCCGCCGCCGCAACTGCCCAAAGCCTCGCGCGCGCGCATGCGCGAATGCGGACGCAAGTGGGAGGAGATGAAACGCGCCGGCAAGGACGCCGGGCTTGTGTGGCGCGGTTTCGCGATGGACTGCCTGGCCGGGAAGTAGCGCGTCCCCGCGTGCGCTGAGAGGCGCTTGCTGCGCAAAACAGAACGTCCTCCCGATCGGCTGACCGGAAGGACGTTCCGAAGTTCGTTTCGAACCGCTGCGCGCGAGTGCCCTGCCACGGACAATCGCGCGCGTGGCGAAGTTGAACTACATGTTCTCCGAAGAGGCGGGCGCGGCGGCTTTCTTGGCCGGAGCGCGACGCTTGACGGCCTTGCGGGCTTTCTTCACGCCCTTCTTGGCGGCCTTCTTCGTGGCCTTCTTGGCGGCCTTGCGCACACCCTTCTTGGCGGCGCCCTTCTTGGCGACCTTCTTCGAAGCGGTCTTGCGCGTGGTCTTCTTCACCGCCTTCTTCGTGACTTTTCTCGACGCAGTCTTACGCGCACCTTTCTTGACGGCCTTCTTGGCGGCCGGTTTACGCTTCGTGGTTGCTTTCGCCATCTTGTGGTCCCCTTATCGAGTTGCCGGCTTTAGATGTTGACCGGCAAGAGGCGAGTTTAGGGTAGCGTGGTTAATTGCTTGTGCAAGAGCACGCCGCGCCTTCGCACGCGCAACCACTTCCAGCACACGTTGCAAGACCCTCTCGCGCGCGCCGAAAACCATCGCGCGCGACGCCGCGCAATCCCTCTGCAACGCCCGCAAACAGCCGCCGAGCGGGCGATTGCGCACGCGCCGAACGCCGTCTCCAAACGCGCGCACGCCAAGCGATCGCACGCGTCGCCGACACCCGATCGCGCGCGCACGACAATCGTGCATCGCGCGCAACGCCTAGAGAATCAAGGGTTTTAGAGCGAACGAGGGTTTAGCGCGCGCGTGCGTTCGCGCTCCATCCGCGCGCGTTCCGCCAAACGCCGCGCGCGCGCGAGAACGCGCCTTCGCGTGGCCGCGCGCATCGCTCGCGCGCTCGCGCTGCGGGCGTCGACTCATCTCGCGCCGTCATCCGCGTCGCGTGCGCCGCACGGCGCCGGACGCAACAAAAAAAAATTGTGATGAGCAAAAAAAATCGCCTTCCGAAACGCATTCGGAAGGCGGCTTCGCGTGCGAATCGCGCAAAAGGCGCGCGAGTGATTCGGAATCAGAGCCCGAGCTTGTCCTTCAACAGCGCGTTCACGGCCTGCGGATTGGCCTTGCCGCCGGTCGATTTCATCACCTGTCCGACGAACCAGCCGAGCATCGTCGGCTTCGCCTTCGCCTGTTCCACCTTGTCGGGATTGGCGGCGACGATCGCGTCGATCGCCGCTTCGATGGCGCCGGTGTCGGTCACCTGCTTCAGCCCGCGCCGCTCCACGATGTCGCGCGGATCGGCGTCGCGCTCCTCGTCCAGCATCAACGCGAGCACGTCCTTGGCGATCTTGCCCGAGATCGTGCCATCGCCGATGAGATCGACGAGAGAGGCGACCTGCGCGGGTGTGAGAACCTGCGCGACGCTGGCGCCTGCCGCGTTCGCCGCGGCCGCCAGATCGCCCGTCACCCAGTTGGCGACCGCCTTGGCGTCGCGCCTGGCGCCGCCCGCCAGCACGCACGCTTCGTAGTAGTCGGCGGTCTCGCGGTCGGCGACGAGCACGCCCGCGTCATAGGCCGGCAGTCCGTAAACGGCCATGAAACGGGCCTTCTTCGCATCCGGCAGTTCCGGCAGGTCGGCCGCCAGCGCATCGACGAACGCCTGATCGAACTCGAGCGGCAACAGGTCCGGGTCCGGGAAATAGCGATAGTCGTGCGCTTCTTCCTTCGAGCGCATCGCGCGCGTTTCGCCGCGCGCGGGATCGAACAGCCGCGTCTGCTGCTCGATCGTTCCGCCGTCTTCCAGAATGCCGATCTGCCGGCGCGCCTCGGCCTCCACCGCCTGTCCGATGAAGCGGATGGAGTTCACGTTCTTGATCTCGCAGCGCGTGCCGAACGGTTCGCCCGGCCGCCGCACGGACACGTTCACGTCCGCGCGCAGCGAACCCTGCTCCATGTTTCCGTCGCAGGTGCCCAGATAGCGCAGGATGGCGCGCAGCTTCGTCACATAGGCGCGCGCTTCCTCCGCCGAGCGGATGTCGGGCTTGGAGACGATCTCCATCAGCGCGACGCCGGAGCGGTTGAGATCGACGAACGACTGGTCCGGCGACTGGTCGTGCAGCGACTTGCCGGCGTCCTGTTCCAGATGCAGGCGCTCGATGCCGACCTTGATCTGCTCGGTCGGCGTCACGTCCACCAGCACCTCGCCCTCCCCGACGATCGGGTTCTTGTATTGCGAGATCTGATAGCCCTGCGGCAGGTCGGGATAGAAATAGTTCTTGCGGTCGAACACCGAGCGCAGATTGATCTGCGCCTTCAGGCCGAGGCCGGTGCGCACGGCCTGACGCACGCATTCGGCGTTGATGACCGGCAGCATGCCCGGCATCGCCGCGTCCACCAGCGACACATGCGCGTTCGGCTCGCCGCCGAATTCGGTCGAGGCGCCGGAGAACAGCTTCGACTTCGAGGTGACCTGCGCGTGAATTTCCATGCCGACGACGACTTCCCAGTCGCCGGTCGCGCCCTTGATCAGTTTCGACGGTTTGACGTGCGCGCTCATGGGCTCCGAACCTGAGGAGAAGAGATCGCGCCCCTTTTATCGCCCTTCCGCGCGCAGGGGAATTGCCACGGCGCGGCCGCCTTGACTGTGACAGCGCCGCGCCGGCTCAATCGCCCGGGCCGCGCCGCGACGGCGCGGGCGGCGAACGGACCGATGCCGAACGCGCAGATCATATCTCCCGGCGACCTGCTGCGGCAGGCGTTGTCGACCGCGCTCGAAGACATGGCGGCGCGCATCGCCCTGCCCTCCATGACGCAGACCGACGTTCATCGCGTCCGCCGCGCGGCCAAACGGGCGCGGGCGCTGGCGCGACTGGCGCCGGCCGACCTCTCCCACCTCGCCCGCCGCACGCGCGCGCTCGCCGCCCGGGTGCGACGCATGCTGGGCGGGGCGCGCGATGCGGACGTGCGGCGCGCCACGCTCGCGCGGTTGCGGCCGCGGCTCGGCGAACATTACGACCGGCTCGCGACGGCGCTCGATCGGGCCGACGAACACGCGCGCGCACGAACGACGCAGAAACCTGCGCTCGCGCTGACGAGCGCCGGCGCGGAGCTTGCCGACCTGATCGCCGCATGGCGAGCGCCCGCCGACATCGCCGGCGACGGCGTCGTGGAGCGCGCCGCAAGAACGTATCGCAAGGCGCGGCGCGGAGCCGCGCGAACTTTAGCGCAAGAGCCGCGGCGCGGAGCCGCGCGAACTTTGGCGCAAGAGCCGCGGCGCGGAGCCGCGCGAACTTTGGCGCAAGAGCCGCGGCGCGGAGCCGCGCGAACTTTGGCGCAAGACCCGCGGCGGCGCGCCGCGCACGCGACGCCCGGCGCGTCGGCGGATCTGCATCGCTGGCGCACGTCCGTCGTCGACCACGAATATCAGGCGGCGCTTCTGTCGGCGTGCGCGCCGCATCTGCGTCGACAGGCCGCGCGCGCGGACGACCTGCGCGAATGTCTCGGCGACATCTTGGACCTCGACATGCTCGCCGCATTCCTACGCCGCGCGCTCGCGGGTGACGAGGCGGACGTCCTCGCGCTGCGTGCGCTGGACGGCGCCGTCGCCCGCCGCCGCGCCAAACGGCTGGAGCGCGCCCGCAAACTCGCCCGTCGCATGTTCGACGACAAACGGGGGAAATGGGCGCGCGCCTGCCGCGACGCGATGGCGCGCCGGCCACGCTGAGCGAAGGCGAAACGTCTATGCGTCCGGCGTCGGCTCGATCCGCGCCGCGATCAGGCGGCTCGCCACGCCGCCGGCGGCGAATGCGACGCCCGCGACGATCACGCCCGCGACAGGCTCGCCGCGCGACCAGTTCATGACCGTGAGGATCGCCAGCAGCACGGCGATGAACAGCAACAGAAAGCCGAGGATCGTGAAACAGGCGACGAGCACGGCTTTCGAGAAGATCATGAAGCCCACCATGCGTCGGGGAGTTCGATCTTCGGCGCCGCCTGTTCGACGGCCGCGCCGAGCGCAAACAATGTCTCTTCCTCGAACGGCCGCCCGATCAGTTGCAGGCCGAGCGGCAGCCCATCCGACGACATTCCGCCGGGAACCACAAGCCCCGGCAGGCCGGCCATGTTCACGGTCACCGTGAACACGTCGTTGAGATACATTTCCACCGGATCGGCCGCCCCCTTCTCGCCGATGGCGAAGGCGGGCGACGGCGTGGCGGGCGTGAGGATCGCATCGACGCCGGCGTGGAACGCGATGTCGAAATCGCGCTTGATGAGCGTGCGGATGCGCTGCGCGCGCACGTAATAGGCGTCGTAGTAGCCCGCCGACAGCACATATGCGCCGATCATGACGCGCCGCCGCACCTCGGCGCCGAAGCCTGCGGCGCGGGTGTTTTCGTACATGCCGACGATGTCCTTGCCGGGTTTGCGCAGCCCGTAGCGCACGCCGTCGTAGCGCGCGAGATTGGAGGAGGCCTCCGCCGGCGCCACGATGTAATAGGCCGGCAGCGCATGGCGCGTGTTGGGCAGCGAGATGTCGACGATCTCGGCGCCCGCCGCCCGCAGCCACTCGATCCCCTGCGTCCACAGGGCGTCGATCTCGGCCGCCATGCCGTCCACGCGATATTCCTTCGGAATGCCGATCTTCTTGCCGCGCACCGATGCGCCCACGCTCTTCTCGTAGTCGGGCACGGGAAGATCGACGCTGGTCGTGTCCTTGGGATCGTGCCCGGCCATCGAGCGCAGCATGATGGCGGCGTCGCGCACGTCGCGCGTGATGGGGCCGGCCTGATCGAGCGAGGAGGCGAAGGCGACGACCCCCCAGCGCGAGCAGCGCCCGTAGGTCGGCTTAATGCCGACCGTGCCGGTGAAGGCGGCCGGCTGGCGGATGGAGCCGCCGGTGTCGGTCGCCGTCGCGCCCAGGCACAGATGCGCGGCGACCGCCGCCGCCGATCCGCCCGACGATCCGCCGGGCACGATCCTGGCGTCGTCGAACGCGCCGTTCTTCCTGCGCCGCCACGGCGAGACGACGGGGCCGAACGCGCTCGTCTCGTTGGACGAGCCCATCGCGAATTCGTCGAGATTGAGCTTGCCCAGCATGAGCGCGCCGTCGCGCCAGAGCTGCGCGGTGACGGTGGATTCGTAATTCGGGACGAAACCTTCAAGAATGCGGCTCGCCGCCGTCGTCCGCACGCCGTTGGTGCAATAGAGATCCTTCACGCCCAGCGGCAGGCCTTCGAGCGGGCGCGCATCTCCGCGCGCGAGCCGTGCGTCGCTGTCTTCGGCGGCTTTGAGCGCAAGGTCCGGCGTCTCGACGAGATAGGCGTTGAGCGCGCGCGCCTGCTCCACGGCCGCGATATGCGCCGCGGCGAGTTCGCGCGCGCTGAACCGTTTGGCGAGCAGGCCGTCGCGCGCGGCGGCCAGCGTGAGGCGGGTGAGATCGCGCGTCATTCCACCACCTTCGGCACCACGAAGAAATTGTCCTCGCGCTCGGGCGCGTTGGCGACCACGTCCTGCGCGATATCGCCGTCCGTCACCTCGTCCACGCGCATTTTCATCTTCATGGGAATGACCGAGGTCATCGGCGCGACGCCTTCGACATCCACGTCGGCAAGCTCCTCGACGAAAGCGAGAATGGCGTTGATCTCGCCGCGCAGATGTTCGACTTCGCTGTCTTCGACCGCGATGCGCGCCAGATGCGCGATGCGGCGGACGGTCGCCTGATCGACGGACATGCAAACTCCGGAAAATGCGCGCGGGTCATGCCCGCGCATCTGGCGCCGCCTATAGCACCGCCGGCGTTTTCAAGGCAACGCGGGGCCGTTCAGGGCCTGGCGACCAACATCGGCAGAATGACCAGGCTCACCACATCTATGAACGCATGCGCGGTCATGCACATCGTCAGATCGCGCCGCCACATGTAGAGCGCGGTGAAGAATATGCCGCCGAACAGCGGCACGCCCACGCCCGCCAGCCCCCAGAACGGCGCATGCGCCAGCGCGAACGCCAGAATGGCGACCAGCGCGGCGATCCAGCGCCGGCCGACGAGCGCGGTCAGCCGCTCGATGGCGTAGCCGCGATAGAGAATCTCCTCCACGACGCCCGCCGTCAGCGCCGCGTAGAGCCTGAGCCACAGCGGCCAGTCGAGCACCGCCGCGCTCTGCTGCTTGTTGTCGAACAGGCCCGCCTGCATCAGGCCGAACGCGATCGACAGCAACACGGCGTAGGCGCCGACGCCGACGGCGAGGCCCGTCGCGACCGACGACAGGCGCGGTCGCACGAGGCCGATGGCCGCCAGCGGCGCGCGTTCGCCGCAGACCAGCACGCAAAGCGTCAGCGCCAGCAACAGCCACAGGCACGACTGTCCGACGAATATGGCGCCGTGCAGACTGCCCGCGCGTTCGAACAGCGCCTGAAACGGCGGCGCGGTCAGCGCCGGCGCGCCGAACAGGGCGATGGCCAGTCCGAGAACCGTCCACGCGCGATTTGGCGACGGGTGTGCGGCGGGCGAAGAAAACGTCATGGCCAATCCTCGCGCGCATTAACGGCGCGCCGGGTTAACGAATTGCCCGATCGACGGGTCGCGCGTAGAGGTGAGGCATGAACGATACGCCGACAACGCTTGCCGATCTCGCGCCGCGCCTGAAACGGTTCGACCGGCTGATGGGCGCCGATCTCGGCACGAAAACCATCGGCCTGGCGCTGTCGGATGTGGAGCGGCGGCTCGCCTCTCCGCTCGAAACCATCCAGCGCCGCAAGTTCACGCTCGATTGCGCGCGGCTGCTGGAACTGGCGACGAAATACGACGTCGCCGCGCTGGTGATCGGCCTGCCGCTCAACATGGACGGCTCGGAAGGCCCGCGCGCGCAGGCCACCCGCGCCTTCGCGCGCAATCTCGCCAAACTCACCCCCATGCCGCTGATCTTCTGGGACGAGCGGCTTTCCACCGCCGCCGTCACGCGCGAACTCATCGCGCAGGACGCCTCGCGCGCCAGACGCGCGCAGGTGGTCGACCGCATGGCGGCGGCCTACATCCTCCAGGGCGCGCTCGATCGCCTCAGACGTCTGTCGTCGGACGGCGACTGACGTTGCGTCATGGTATAAAGGTTGTAAACATCTGTAATCGATCAACTATTAGTTGCCGGCCGCTCTGTTGCTGTTATCAATGGTGCGGGGAGCTGATGATGATTCTCAAGTCCGCCGACAACCAATTGCCGACATTGCCGGAGCCGCATTCCGCATCGGCGGCGGAGATCGCGCGCTACATCGGCGAGATGGCGGGTTCGCTCGCCGCGCTCGCCGGCGCGCAGCGCATGCAGATGCGGACCTATTTTCTCAATATGGCGCGGGTGGAGGCCGAGATGCAGGCGCTCGAATTGAGCGAGCGCGACAGCGAACGCCCACCGGAGCGCGCGCGCGGGACCGGCTGATCATTCCGGGCCTGGCGCCGCGGACACGCGGTCGCCGCCATGCCGCTCGATCTTGCGGGCGAGTTCCAGTTCCATCAGCGCCCGGCGCGCCTGCGCGGCTGTCATACCCGCCGCCCGCGCCAGATCGTCCACGCCGACCGGCGCCGGCCCCAGCAGGCCCGCCACGATCTCCACGGCGTCCCGCGCCGGGGGCGCGGCGCGCGGCGCCTGCGCGAACGCCGGCCCCGGCTCGTCGAACGCGAGGCTGGAGACGGCGGACGGCGTCTCGACCGCGCCGAACAGATCGGTTTCGTCCCACAACGGCTCGCTGTGCGGGGCCGGCGGCTCCTCGCCGAACAGGTCGCGCCGCGGCGCCTCGCCCTCGATCATCGGCCGCAGCACATCCATCACGTCGTCCGGCCGCGTGCAGAAATTGGCGCCGTTGCGCAACAGGTCGTTCGTCCCTTCCGCGCGCGGGTCGAGCGGCGAGCCGGGCGCGGCGAACAGTTCGCGCCCCTGCTCCAGCGCGAACCGCGCCGTGATCAGCGAGCCGGACCGCCGCGTCGCCTCCACCACGATGGTGGCGAGCGACAGGCCCGACACCAGCCGGTTGCGACGCGGAAAATCGCGCCCGCGCGGCTCCCGGTCGAGCGGCATTTCGGTGACGAGCGCGCCCGCCTCCGCGATCTGGTCTGCGAGCGCGGCGTGTTCGGGCGGATATAGCCGCGCGAGGCCGCCCGCCAGCACGCCGATGGCGCCGGTGGCCAGGCTCGCGCGGTGGGCGGCCGCATCCACCCCGCGCGCCAGGCCGGAGACGATGACGACGCCCTCGCGTCCAAGCCCGCGCGCCAGCCGCTCGGCGAAGGCCAGCCCCGCCGCCGACGCGTTGCGCGATCCCACGATCGCGGCCGCCGGCCGCCGAAACACATGCGTCTGACCGCGCACCGCGATCAGCGGCGGCGCAGCCTCGATCGCGCGCAACGGGGCGGGATAGTCCTCCTCGCCCAGCGCTACGAACCGCGCGCCGGCGGCGAGCGTCGCCTCGTATTCGCGTTCCGCGTCGTCGCGATCGCAGATGCGGATGGCGCGCTGGCCTTTCGCCGCGCGCAGGAAATCGGGCAGCGCGGCCAGCGCCGCGCCGGCGCCGCCGAACTTGTTGACGAGCGTGCGGAACGTGCGCGGCCCCACGTTCTCGCTGCGGATCAGTTGCAGCCAGTCGAGCTTCTGCGCATCGGTGAGCGCGACGCTCATCCCTTCTGTCCGATCCGGCTTTCGGTTCCCCGCATGAGCCGGCCGATGTTCTCGCGATGCGTCCACCACAGGATCGCCGCCATCACGACCAGCAGCGTCGCGATCTCCGGCGCGCTGATAAGGAACGCCGCCAGCGGCGTCGCGAGACCGGCCACGAGCGCCGACAGCGACGAGATGCGCGTGAGGAACGCGCACGCAAGCCACACGAACGCGAACACCAGCGCCAGCCGCCAGTCGATCCCGAGCGCGACGCCGAGAAACGTCGCCACGCCCTTGCCGCCCTTGAATTTCAGCCAGGACGGAAAAATATGCCCGATGAACGCGCCGAACCCGGCGGCGATCGCCGCGCCCGGCCCTGCGAGGCCGGCGACGACGACCGCGAAGGTTCCCTTGAGCGCGTCCAGCAGCAGGGTGGCCGCCGCCAGCCCCTTGCGGCCCGTGCGCAGCACGTTGGTCGCGCCGATATTGCCGGAGCCGATGGCGCGGATGTCGCCCGCGCCGAAAGCTTTCGTCAACAACAGCCCGAACGGGATGGAGCCGCAGAAATAGCCGAACAGCAACGCCAGCGCGAGCGTCGGCAGGACGACCTTGGAATAGAGCGTGGAGACGAGCGAGGAGAGCATCTGAAACCGGAGTAGGCGAGAAAACTAACCCTCGGCGACGGCGCCTGCAACCAGCGTCAGCTTCACCCGTCCCTGCATGCGCGCCTCGTCGAACGGCGTGTTCTTGCAGCGCGAGCGCAGTTTCTCCGGGTCGACCACATAGGGCGCATCGGGATCGAACCGGATGAGATCGGCCGGCGCGCCCTTTTCGAGCCGCCCTTGCTTCAGCCCGAAGATTTCGGCCGGCCGCAGCGACATCGCGCGAACGAGCTGCGGCAGCGTGAGATCCCCGGAATGCACGAGCCGCAGGCCCGCCGACAGCATCGTCTCCAGCCCCACCGCGCCGAATTCGGCCTCCGCGAACGGCAGGCGTTTCGTCTCCACGTCCTGCGGATCGTGATCGGACACGATCACGTCGATCACGCCGTCCGCGACCGCGGCCACCAGCGCGCGCCGCTCGTCCTCGCTGCGCAGCGGCGGGCGCAGTTTGAGGAAGGTGCGATAGTCGCCGATGTCGTTCTCGTTGAGCGCGAGGTGATTGATCGACACGCCGCAGGTGACGGGAAGCCCCTGGCTTTTGGCGCGCGCGACGATCTCGATGGATTGCGCGGTCGAGACGAGCGCCGCGTGATAGCGCGCGCCGGTCATCGCCACGAGCCGCATGTCGCGGTCGAGCACGATCGATTCCGCCTCGCGCGGGACGCCGGGGAGGCCGAGCCGCGAGGCGAACTCGCCCGCGTTCATCACGCCCGAGCCGGCCAGATCGGCGTCTTCGGGAAAATGCACGATGAGCGCGCCGAAGTCGCGCGCATAGAGCATCGCGCGCCGCATGACCTGCGCGTTGCGCAGGCTGCGCGGCCCGTCGCCGAACGCGACCGCGCCGGCTTCCGTCAGCAGGCCGATCTCGGCAATCTCCCTGCCCTCGCGTCCCCGCGTCAGCGCAGCCATCGGCGCCACGCGCACCACGCCCGTATCGCGCGCGCGCCGCAGCAGAAAATCGACGACCGCCGGGTCGTCGAGCGGCGGCTGCGTGTCGGGCCGCGCGATGATCGTCGTCACGCCGCCGGCCGCCGCCGCCGCCGTCGCGCTTGCGATGGTTTCGCGATATTCGGCGCCGGGCTCGCCGACGAACGCTTGCGCGTCGATCAGGCCCGGCGCGACGCAATCGCCCGCGCAATCGATCACGCGCACGTCGGAGGCCAGCGCGCCGGGCGTCACGCGCGGGCCGATATCGGCGATCGCGCCGTCGCGCGCGAGCACGCCGCCCTGGGCGACGGTTCCGGCCGCCGGATCGATCAGCCGCGCGTTGACCAGCGCGAGCGGCGGATGGCTAATCGGCGGCATGGCGTCCTCTCATATCAGTCTCCGCGCGATGCGCCCGGCGAGATAGCCCACGAGACAGATCGTCAGCGTGACGATGATCTCGAACCCGAAACTGGCGAGCGCGGTCGAAACCTTGCTCTGGCCCGTCACCTTGCCGAACCAGACGACCGCCCCGGCCGCGAACGCGACCGTGGGCGCCGCGAGCCAAAGCAGGCTCATGCGCCGCCAGCCCATGACGAACGCCGTCGCGAGCGCGGCGACGCCGATGCCGCTGGCGAGCTGCGTCCACACCGCGGACGCGAGAAAGCCCGCATAGCGAAGCGCTCTCACCATCATGGCCTCCGCCGCGCCTTCAGGCGTTCGGCATGTTGCGGGCGAGCGCGACCAGCACCGCCATGCGCACCGCCACGCCCATTTCCACCTGTTCGCGGATGCGCGACTGCGGCCCGTCGGCGACGCCCGACTCGATCTCGACGCCGCGGTTCATCGGTCCGGGATGCATCACCAGCGCGTCCGGTTTCGCGAACGCGAGTTTCTCCGCGTCCAGCCCGAAATATCTGAAATATTCGCGGCTCGACGGCACGAAGGCGCCGTTCATCCGCTCGCGTTGCAGGCGCAGCATCATCACCACGTCCGCGTCCTGCAGGCCGCTCCTCATGTCGCGGTGGACTTCCACGCCCATGCGCTCGACGCCCGACGGCAGGAGCGTGGACGGCGCCACCACGCGCACGCGCGCGCCCAGCGCCGACAGCGCGATGATGTTGGAGCGCGCCACGCGCGAATGCAGGATGTCGCCGCAGATGGCGACGTTGAGCCCTTCGACGCGCCCCTTGTTGCGGCGGATGGTCAGGGCGTCGAGCAGCGCCTGGGTCGGATGTTCGTGCGCGCCGTCGCCCGCGTTGACGACCGCGCAGTCGACCTTGCGCGCGAGCAGATGCACCGCGCCGGCCGCCTGATGGCGCACCACGATCACGTCCGGGCGCATGGCGTTGAGCGTGATCGCGGTGTCGATCAGCGTCTCGCCCTTCTTCACGCTGGAGGTCTGCACCGACATGTTCATCACGTCCGCGCCGAGCCGCTTGCCGGCGATCTCGAACGAGGACTGCGTGCGGGTGGAGGCCTCGAAGAACAGGTTGATCTGCGTGCGCCCGCGCAGGCTGTCGCGCGCCTTCTCCACCTGCCTGGAGACGTCGACGGCCTCGTCGGCCATGTCGATCAGCCCCTCGATGTCAAAACGCGACAGGCCCTCGATCCCGAGAAGATGGCGATGCGGGAAGATCGGCGGGCGCTTGGACATCGACGCTGGTCTATGCGGCAAACCCGGCCCGCCGGCAAGAGCCCGGCCGCGCGCATCCCCAGCTTGAGGCCTAGACGCGGCGCTTTCCGGCGCCGATCGAGGCGCGCTCCATGCGCGCGCGCAGCGGGCTGTTGTCGTGGTGGTGGACCGGTCGGTCGGCGCGCAGCGACTTGGCGAAATCGAAGAGCGCCAGCCCGGCGACCGCCCCCAGCAGGAACCAGGCGTAAAGATGCATCTCGTCGCCGAGCGAGGGATGGACCTGTTTGATGCGATAGAACAGCGCCCCCGCCAGCCCGCAGCCGAACGCCGCATAGAACCCGGCGCGCAGGCTCAGGCTTTTTTCCCGCAGCACGATCACGCCCACGGCCGAAATCAGCAGCGCGAAGAACACGAACAGCGCGATCAGCGCCACGAAATCGGCGTCGTTGAGATAGGCGACGCCTATATCGGGCAGCCCCGACCGGCGCATGGCGCCGGCGAGCCAGGCGGTGAAATCGGCGACATTTCCGAAGTCGACCCGCCCCTGGGCGAGCGCCGCGGTCGGAAAACCGCTGAAAATTGCGAGGGCTAGGCGTTTGCGCATGTCGGGTCGAAAGACCTTTCGGCATCAAGTGAACGATTCTGCCCCCGAACGGGTAAAGATTTCACAAACGCGAAGCGTGGCCTTTACCGGCCGCCGCCGGCTTGCCGGGCATTTGACAGAGCCGGGCGCCTCCCCCATGTTCCGCCCCCGTCGCCGGGCCGCCCCCGGCTGTTTTCGGCGCCCCCGGGATCATCGTTTCATGAACGTCGTCATCGTCGAATCGCCCGCCAAGGCCAAGACGATCAACAAATATCTCGGGCGCGACTACGAGGTTCTGGCCTCTTTCGGCCATGTGCGCGACCTGCCGGCCAAGGACGGATCCGTCGCGCCCGACGACGATTTCGCCATGAAATGGGAGGTGGACGGCAAGGCCGCCAAGCGCCTGTCGGACATCGCCGCCGCGGTGAAAGGCGCCGACAAGGTCATTCTGGCCACCGACCCGGATCGCGAGGGCGAGGCGATTTCGTGGCACGTGCTGGAAGTGCTGCGCAACAAGAAGGCGTTGAAGGACAAGAAGATCGAGCGCGTCGTCTTCAACGCCATCACCAAGGACGCCATTCTCGACGCCATGCGCAACCCGCGCGAGATCGACACCGCGCTCGTGGAGGCCTATCTCGCGCGCCGCGCGCTCGACTATCTGGTCGGCTTCAATCTCTCGCCCGTGTTGTGGCGCAAATTGCCGGGCGCGCGCTCGGCCGGCCGGGTGCAATCGGTCGCGCTCCGGCTCGTGTGCGACCGCGAGCTCGAGATCGAGAAATTCACGCCGCGCGAATACTGGTCGCTCGTCGCCCATCTGAAGACGAAGGACGGCGCGCCGTTCGTCGCGCGCCTGGTCGGCGCCGACGGCCGCAGGATCAGCCGCCTCGACATCGGCGCGGGCGCGGAGGCGGAGGACTTCAAGAACGCGCTGTCGGTGGCGACGTTCACCGTGCGGTCGGTCGAGGCCAAACCGGCCCGCCGCCACCCGTCCGCGCCCTTCACCACGTCCACGCTCCAGCAGGAAGCCTCGCGCAAGCTGGGCCTCGCGCCCGCCCGCACCATGCAACTTGCCCAAAGGCTGTACGAGGGCGTCGACATCGACGGCGAGACGGTTGGACTCATTACTTATATGCGCACCGACGGCGTCGATATGGCGCCCGAAGCCATCGCCGCCGCCCGCCGCGTGATCGGCAAGGAATACGGCGACGCCTACGTTCCCAAGGCTCCGCGCAAATACACCGCCAAGGCCAAGAACGCGCAGGAAGCGCACGAGGCCATCCGCCCGACCGACATGGGCCGCCTGCCCCGCCGCGTGGCCAGGATGCTCGACGCGGACCAGGCCCGCCTCTACGACCTGATCTGGACGCGCACCATCGCCAGCCAGATGGAATCGGCCGAGCTGGAGCGCACGACCGTCGACATCGAGGCGCGCGCCGGCGCCCGCGTCATCGACCTGCGCGCGACCGGCCAGGTCGTGCGGTTCGACGGCTTTCTGAAACTCTACGCCGAAGGCCGCGACGACGAGACGGACGAGGAGGACGGCGCCCGCCTGCCGCCGATGTCGGCCGGCGAGAAATGCACGCGCGAGAAGATCGAGGCGACGCAGCACTTCACCGAGCCGCCGCCGCGCTTCACCGAGGCGACGCTCGTGAAGCGGATGGAGGAGCTGGGCATCGGCCGTCCGTCCACCTACGCCTCCACGCTCGCCGTGCTGCGCGAGCGCGACTACGTGAAACTCGACAAGAAGCGCCTCGTGCCGGAGGACAAGGGCCGGCTGGTGGTGGCCTTCCTTGAAAGCTTCTTCTCCCGCTACGTCGAATACGATTTCACCGCCGGCCTCGAAGAGCAGCTCGACCGCATCTCCAATTCCGAGATCGACTGGAAGGCGGTGCTGCGCGATTTCTGGGCGGAATTCTCCGCCGCCATCGATGCGACGAAGGACCTGCGCACCACGCAGGTGCTGGACGCGCTGAACGACCTGCTCGGGCCGCACATTTTCCCCGCGCGCGCCGACGGCGGCGATCCGCGCCGGTGCCCCTCCTGCGGCGCGGGCCAGCTTTCGCTCAAGGTCGGCAAATACGGCGCCTTCATCGGCTGCTCGAACTATCCCGAGTGCCGGTTCACGCGCACGCTCTCGCCGCTGGCCGCCGAAGCCATCGCCGCCGGCGAGCGGCCGGGCGTGAAGGTTCTTGGGCCCGATCCCGAAACCGGCGCGGACGTGACGCTGCGCGACGGCCGTTTCGGCGCCTATGTGCAGCTGGGCGAAGCCGAGGAGGACGCGGCCGAAAAGCCGAAACGCTCCTCTTTGCCGCGCGGCCTGAAGGCGGAGGACGTGACGCTCGAAAAGGCGCTGAAACTGCTCGCGCTCCCGCGGGAGGTGGCGCGCCATCCCGAAAGCGGCGAGCCGATCATGGCCGGCATCGGCCGATACGGCCCCTACGTGCAGCACGGCAAGACCTACGCCAACATCGCGCGCGACGACGACATTCTGGAGATCGGCGCCAACCGCGCGATCGATCTCATCATCCAGAAGGAATCGGGCGTCGGCAAATTCGGCCGTCCCGCCGCCAGCTCGCGCGAGATCGGCGTGCATCCCGACGGCGGCGCCGTCTCGGTCAAGTCCGGCCGGTTCGGCCCCTACGTCGCCTGGAACAAGATCAACGCCACCATTCCGCGCGGAACCGACGCCGAAACGCTCACGCTCGACGAGGCTGTGAAACTGATCGCCGCCAAACAGGCCGGCGGCGGCGGCCCGACGGGCGGGCGCAAGCTCGGCGAGCATCCCGACGGCGGCGCGCTCTCCGTCAACAAGGGCCGGTTCGGGCCCTATGTCGCGTGGGGCAAAGTATTCGCCACCATTCCGAAGTCGATGTCGGAAGACGAGATTTCGCTCGAACAAGCGATCGAACTGGTCAACGCGAAAGCCTCCGCAAGCGGAAAGAAGGGGCCGAAAGCGACGGCCAAAAAAGCGTCGCCCAAGAAGACGCCCGCCAAGAAGACGGCGGCCAAGAAGACGGCGGCGAAAAAACCGACCGAGGCGAAAAAGATCGAGGACGCCGACGACGCGCCGTTCGCCGGCGGCAAGCCCGCGCAGGCCGCGCCCAGGAAGCCCGCCGCGACGAAAGCAAAGCGCAAATGACGCAGCGCGCTCCCTCCCGTTTATGGGGAGGGTCCGCCGCGAAACGGCGGGGCTGGGGTCCGCGCAGCGGCGAAGCGCGAAGCGGCGGGGCGCGCGCCGTGCGCCAGCGATTCAGAATGAGTCGCCACGCATATGCTCCATCCCGCCTGCACATTCGCCTTGCGGATATGCGGCCTCCCCATGAAGGTGAGGCGGGAGTTCCGTGATGTCTCCAAAAACGCCCAGGCCGTCCCTGCCCTCGCGCGACGACATTCTCGCGTTCATTGCGCGCGAACGCGCGTCCGGCGCGACCGGCCCCATCGGCAAGCGCGAGATCGCGCGCGCGTTCGGCCTGAAGGGCGCCGCCAAGATCGATCTCAAACGCATCCTGCGCGAGTTGCAGGACGAAGGCGCGGTCGAGAAGCGCGGCCGCGCGCTCGTGAGGCCGGGCGCCCTACCCCCGGTCGCGCTCTGCGACGTGACGGGCCGCGATGCGGACGGCGAACTGATCGCACGCCCCGTCGAGTGGGACGCCAGCCAGTTCGGCCCGGCCCCGCGCATTCTGCTCATGGTTCCGCGCCGCGCCAAGCCGGGAACGCCGATGCCTGGCGTCGGCGATCGCGCGCTCGTGCGCTCCGAACGCGCGCGCGATCCCGAACCCGGCGCGCCCGCCTACACCGGCCGCGTCATCAAGCTGATGTCGAAAAAGGCCGCGCGCGTGCTCGGCATATTTCGCGCCGATCCGCGCGGCGACGGCGGACGCATTGAATCGGTCGACCGCAAACAGCTCGGTCGCGAATTGCGCGTGAGCGAGGCCGACCGCGGCGATGCGCGCGATGGCGATCTCGTCGCCGTCGACATTCTGCGCGCGCGGCAATTCGGCCTGCCCTCCGCGCGCGTGCGCGAGACGCTGGGCGCCATGACGAGCGAAAAGGCGATCAGCCAGATCGCGATCGCCGCCCACGACATTCCCGACGCGTTCCGTCCCGAAACGTTGAAGGAAGCCGAAGACGCCAGACACGCGCGCATGGAGGAAGAAGGTCTGCGCCGCGAGGACTGGCGCGCGGTTCCCCTTCTCACCATCGATCCGCCCGACGCCAAGGACCACGACGACGCCGTGTTCGCCGAACCCGACGCCGCGCCCGACAATGAAGGCGGTTTCGTCGTCGTCGTCGCCATCGCCGACGTATCCTTTTATGTGCGCGCCAATTCCGCGCTCGACCGCGAAGCCGTGCGCCGCGGCAATTCGGTCTACTTTCCCGATCGCGTCGTGCCGATGCTGCCCGAGCGTATTTCCAACGATCTGTGTTCGCTGCGTCCGAATGCGGATCGCCCCGCGCTCGCCGTGCGCATGCGGCTCGACGCCAGCGGCCGGAAGATCGGCCACACGTTTCATCGCGTGATGATGCGCTCGGCGGCCAAACTGTCCTATCAGCAGGCCCAGCACGCGTTCGACGGCAGGCCGGACGAAACGACGGCGCCGCTGATGGCGAACGCGCTGCAGCCGCTGCTGGCCGCCTATCGCTGCGCAACGCGCGCGCGCGAGAAACGCGGCCCGCTCGATCTCGATCTGCCCGAGCGCAAGATCCGCCTGAAGGAGGACGGCTCCGTCGATCGCGTGGAAATCCCGCCGCGCCTGGAAGCCCATCGCCTGATCGAGGAGTTCATGATCCTCGCCAATGTCGCGGCCGCCGAAACGCTGGAGGACAAGCGCCAGCATCTCATCTATCGCGCGCACGACGAGCCGAGCCTGGAGAAGCTGCGCGCGCTGTCGGAATTCCTGGCGACCATAGGCGTGCGCCTGGCGAAAGGCCAGACCATGCGCGCCAGACAGTTCAACGACATTCTCGCGCGCGTGCGCGACACTGAGCACGAACACGTGGTCAACGAAGTGGTGCTGCGCTCGCAGGCGCAGGCCGAATACACCGCCGAGAACTACGGCCATTTCGGTCTGAACCTGCGCCGCTACGCGCATTTCACCTCGCCCATCCGGCGCTATGCCGATCTCATCGTCCATCGCGCGCTCGTGCGCGCGCTGCATCTGGGTCCGGGCGGATTGCCGGACACGGGCCTGGACGAACTCGCCGAGATCGCCGCGCGCATTTCCGCCGCCGAGCGCCGCGCGATGGCTGCCGAGCGCGAGACGATCGACCGGCTGATCGCGGCTTATCTCGCAGACCGCATCGGCGCGCAGTTTTCCGCGCGCGTCTCGGGCGTCACGCGCGCTGGGCTTTTCGTCAAACTGGACGAGACGGGCGCGGACGGATTCGTGCCGGCCTCGACGCTCGGCGAGGAATATTTCCGGCACGACGAGGCGCACGCCGCGCTCATCGGCGCGCGTTCGGGCAAGGCGTACCGGCTCGGCGATATGGTGGACGTCCGCCTCATCGAGGTCGCGCCGATGGCGGGCGCCCTGCGCTTCGAAGTATTGACCGACGCGCGGCCGATGCGCGGCGCGGGCCTGCGGCTGAAGAAGGGCGGCGCGCCGACGGTCGCGCGCGGCAAGGCGAAAGCGCGAGGAAAAGCGAAACGATGACGATCGAGATCGTGAAGGCCGCGCACATTCCGGACGAAACGCGCGACACGTGGCGGGCGGTGCGGCGCGGCCTTGCCTGCCGCTGCCCGGCCTGCGGGCAAGGCAGGCTCTATCGCGCCTATCTGAAGGTCGCCGACCGCTGCGAGGTCTGCGGAACGGAGCTGCACCATCATCGCGCCGACGACGCCCCGCCCTATTTCACGATTTTTCTCGTCGGCCATTTCGTGATCGCGGCGTTGCTCGCGTTCGACGAATTCTGGCCCGACGCGCCCATCTGGCTGCACGCGCTGTTGTGGTCGGCGTTCGTCGTCGCCTCGTCCTTGTGGTTGCTGCCGCTGGTGAAAGGCGCGCTGATCGGCTTCCAGTGGGCCAATCGCATGCACGGTTTCGGCGCGTCGCCGGAATAGACGGCGCGGCGCGCGCCCTCTAAAATCCCCGCACGGGAGGAGACGCGCGGTCTCCACAAGAACCGATCGGCAAGATCAACAGCAAGATCAACGGCAAGATCAAGAGAAAGACCAGCCGCCATGACCGTCAGGACGGAAGAAAAAAGCACGGCCAAGCAGAGCGAGGCCCACGCGCACACCAAGGCGCTCACCGAGATCGACCGCGAGCGCAAATGGCCGAACGTGCGCCCGCGCAATGCGGCCACGCTCATCCTGCTCGATCACGAAGGGCCGCAGCCCAAGGTGCTGATGGGCAAGCGCCATGCCGGGCACAAGTTCATGCCGGGAAAGTTCGTGTTTCCCGGCGGGCGCATCGAGAACGCCGATCGTCGCATGGCCGCGCTCGCCGAACTTCATCCCACGGTGGAGGAAAAGCTGCTGAAGCGTCGTCTTCGTCCATCGGTCTCGCGGCCGCGCGCGCTCGCGCTCGCCGCCATTCGCGAGACGTTCGAGGAAACGGGCATCCTGCTCGGCAGGAAAGGCGCGGTCGACAGGGTTCCCGAAGGCCCGTGGCGCGATTTCGTCGGCCACGGCGTCGTGCCCGATCTTTCGGAAGTGCATTTCATCGCGCGCGCGATCACGCCGCCGCGTCGTCCCAAACGGTTCGACACCACGTTCTTCTCGATGGACGCGAGCGCCATCGCCCATCGCATCGAGGGCGTCGTCACCGCGGATACGGAACTGGTGGAGCTTGTGTGGGTGCCGTTGAAAGAAGCCCAGCATCTCGATCTGCCGCCCATCACGCGCGTGGTGCTCGAAGAACTGGAGACGCGCCAGAAGGCCGGCATGAGGAACGAACTGCCGTGCCCGTTCTATTACGAGGTGCAGCGCAAGTGGCGGCGCGAGGAACTCTGACCCGCCCATCGTGAACACATGACGCGATCCTTCGCGCCGCTCGTCGCCGCGATCCTTGCGATCTCGCTCGTCGGCGTTGGCCTGTCGCTCACCATTCCGCTGATTTCGGTGCGGATGGAAGCGGCCGGCTTTTCCGCGCAGGCGAACGGAATATCGACGGCGCTGGCGGGCCTCGCCACGTTCTTCGTCTCGCCGGCCACGCCGCAGCTCGCGCGCATGCTCGGCGCGCGCGGTCTGCTCATGGCCGCGCTCGGCCTTGCCGTTCTGACGCTGGTCGGCCTCGCGCTCGTCGCGGACATGGTCTGGTGGTTTCCGCTGCGCTTCGTGTTTTCGGCGGCGCTGTCGATCCTGTTCATCGTCTCGGAATATGCGATCAGCGCGCTCGCGCCGCCGGCGCGGCGCGGCCTGTGGATTGGCGTTTATTCCACCTGTCTCGGCGTCGGCTTCGTGCTCGGCCCGACCATTCTCAGCCTCGTGGGCACGCAGGGCGCGTCGCCGTTCCTCGTCGCGGCGCTTGTATGCTTCGTCGCCGGCCTGCCGATGGTCTACTACGCCGGCGACATCGCGGGCCTGGCCGGCAAGACGCATGCGAACGCGTTCGGCCTCATCGCCGCAGCGCCGGTTCTCATGCTGGCCGCGCTCGTGTTCGGCGCGGTGGAGACGGGCCTCATGGGCCTGTTGCCGGTGCATGCGCTGCGCAACGGCTACGGCGTGGAGGCCGGCGCGCTGCTGGTCGCCGCCATCGCGCTCGGCAACGCGACATTCCAGATACCGCTCGGCCTTATCGCCGATCGCATGGAAAAACGCCGCCTGCTGGCGCTCATCGCGTTCGTCGGCCTTGTAGGCTCGGTCGCGCTCGCCGCGCTCACGCCGCAGCCCGTGGCGTTCGCCGCGCTGCTGGTCGTATGGGGCGGGATCGTTTCCGGCCTCTACATGGTCGCGCTCGCCGAGATCGGATCGCGGTTCTCCGGCGGCGAACTCGCGGCCGCCAATTCCGCGTTCGTCATGCTCTACGCCGGCGGCATGCTGATCGGCCCGCCGGCGCTGGGCGCGGCGGTCGACATGTCGCCGCGCCTTGGTCTGTTCGCGGGTCTCGGCGCCGTGTTCGCCCTCTATCTCGCGCTGGCGCTCGCGCGCCGTCGCTGATCAGCGGCCCTTCCAGTCCGGCGCGCGCTTTTCCGCGAAGGCGCGCGGCCCCTCGACCGCGTCCTCGCTCGCGCGCCAGGCCGCGAAGGCCGGATAGGCGGCCTGATTGCGCATGGCGTCGGCGAGCGAGGGCTCGTCCAGCCCGCGCATCGCCGCCTGTTTGGACGCGCGGATCGACAGCGGCGCGCAACGCAGAATGTCCTGCGTCCAGCGTTCGACGGCGGCCTGCAATTCCCCGGCGGGCGCGACCTCGTTGACGAAGCCGAGGCGATGCCCCTCCTGCGCGCTGATGCGCCGCGCCGACAGAATGAGGCCCATCGCCTGCTTCAACCCGATCTGGCGCGCCAGCCGATGCACGCCGCCGCCGAGCGCCACCGCGCCCACCAGAGGCTCCGGCAGCCCGAAACTCGCGGTGTCGGCCGCCACGATGATGTCGCAGGCGAGCGCCACCTCGAACCCGCCGCCGAGCGCCAGCCCGTTGACCGCCGCGATGACCGGCTTGTCGAGATCGAACCGCTCGATCAAACCGGCGTAACCGTTGCGTGGATAGGGCGCGCGGACATCGGAGGCTGCGATCGCCTTGAGATCGGAGCCGGCGCAGAACGCCCTGTCGCCGGCGCCCGTGACCACGCACAGGAACTGGTTCGCGTCGGTCGCGAAGGCGTCGAACGCCTGCTGCAACTCCTCGTGCATGCGCGGGTTGATGGCGTTCATCGCCTCGGGCCGGTCGAGCGTGATCGTGGTGACATGGCCCTTCTGCGCCACTTTGATGAATTGCATGCGTTTTCTCCCATGCCCCGGTCTTGTGCGCCGCGGCCTGCCCCATCAAACGCCAGACCGCCCCATTCGCGCAATCGGTCGTTGACATTGGAGCGGCGGCGGCTATTTTGCGCGCCAGAGTTTCCGGGCCGGGACGGCGCGATCGATTTGCGCTGCGCGGCTCTTTCCTTTTTGCGCTATTTGCAGGACCCGCGACCATGGCCAAGGCCGCCACGATCAAGATCAAGCTCCTCTCCTCCGCGGACACGGGCTATTTCTACGTCACCAAGAAGAACGCGCGCACCAAGACCGAAAAGCTCGCGTTCAAGAAATACGATCCCGTCGCGCGCAAGCACGTCGAGTTCAAGGAAACCAAGATCAAGTAAGGCCGCGCCGTCGCAGACGCGCAGGCAAAACAAAAGCGCCCGTTCGGGCGCTTTTTTTGATCGAGACAAGAGCGCCTGTTCGGGCGCTTTTTTTGATTCCGGCTTTTGATTCCGGCGACGGTTTGCGATTCGGCGGGGGAGATTCGACGGCGCCGAGAACGGAACCGGCGCCCTGAAACATGAAGGCCGGTCGACCGCGGCTCCGAGGAGGCCACTCCTGAACCGCTGGTCGACCGGCCAGCCCCACGGACCCAGGAGATGCGGCGGACCTGAGCACTCCGTAGGGTGACTGAATCTGTCGTAACGACGGCCGGCGCGCGAAACGCCGCCGCGAAAGCCCTAAGCTAAAGCGATTGCAGGAAATTGCAAGGGCGCCGCGTCGACGACGCGCCGCCCGCGATCAGGCCGCCGCCGCCAGCGTGATGCGGTTGCGGCCGTGCGATTTCGATTCGTAGAGCGCCTGGTCGGCGAACTTGTAGAGCAGCTCCGCGCTGGCGGCCTCGCCGCGCTCCGCGATCCCGGCCGAAATCGTCACGGGGATCGAGACGGTCCCGCCCCGCACCTGGAACGGCTCGGCCTCCACCGACCGGCGCACGCGCTCGGCGACCCGCGCGGCCACATGGATGGGCGTTTCTGGCATCACGATCACGAATTCCTCGCCGCCGAGCCGGCAGACGAGATCGATGCCGCGCACCGCCCGGCGCACCCGCGCCGCCAGCGCCCGCAGCACCTCGTCGCCCGAATCATGGCCGTAGGTGTCGTTGACCAGTTTGAAATGGTCGATGTCGAGCACCAGCAGCGACAGCGGCCGCGCGCTCTGCGCCGCCTGCTCCAGCATGGTCGGCAGGTTGGTGTCGAAATAGAGCCGGTTGTTCAGCCCCGTCAGGCCGTCGATCACCGCCATTTCGATGGCGTGCTCGACATTGTCGCGCAGCTTGTCGGCGTATCGTTTGCGACGGATCTGCGAGCCCACGCGCGCGACGAGTTCGTTGCTCTCGATCGGGCGCATCAGATAGTCGTTCACGCCCAGATCGAGCCCGCGCAGCACCTTCGGACGGTCGTCCAGATCGGCGATGAGCAGCAGCGGCAGGCCGCGCGTGCGCTCCAGCGAACGCATCTGGCTGCACAGGCGCAGCCCGTCGTAGTTGGTCAGGCCGAGGCTGACGATGGCGAGGTCGAATGACTCCTCGGCCGCGCGGAACAACGCGTCCTGCGGATTGGTCTCGATCTCCACCGTCTGAAGATTGCGCAACGACTTCACGATGCGCTCGCTCGAACTCTGCCGGTCGTCCACCAGCAGAACGCGCCCGTTCAGACCGTCGGCGGCGGAGGCGGCGGCGAACGGATCGTTGCGCCCGAGCCGGGCGGAACTGGCGGCGCGCGCGCGCAATTCGTCGATGGCGACCTTCAGCCGCGCGAGCGACCGCACGCGCGCGATCAGCGCCACCTCGTCCACCGGCTTGGTGAGGAAATCGTCGGCGCCGGCTTCGAGCCCGCGCACGCGGTCGGCGATCTGGTCGAGCGCGGTCACCATCACCACCGGCAGATGCGCGGTCGTGTGATCGGCCTTCAGCCGACGGCATGTCTCGAACCCGTCGATGCCGGGCATCATCACGTCCAGAAGGACGATGTCGCAGCGCCCCTCCTTGCACAGCGCGATGGCGTCGAGGCCGTTGGTGGCGGTGATGACGTCGAAATATTCCGCCGTCAGGCGCGCTTCGAGCAGTTTGACGTTGGGAAGCAGATCGTCGACGACGAGAACGCGCGCGGTCATGGAATGTCCTACCCCTGGGCAAGGGGAGCGTAGTTGCGGACGGTTTCCAGAAATTTGACGACCGAGATCGGTTTTGAAAGATAAGCCTCGCAACCGCCCTGCCGGATCTTTTCCTCGTCGCCTTTCATGGCGAAAGCGGTGATCGCGATGACCGGAATGGCGCGCAGCTCCTCGTCGTCTTTCAGCCATTTGGTGACTTCGAGACCGGAGATTTCCGGAAGCTGGATGTCCATCAGGATGAGATCGGGGCGATGGCGGCGCGCCAGATCGATCGCCTCGACGCCCGAGCGCGTCTGCACGGTGAGATAGCCATGAGCCTCCAACAGATCGTTGAAAAGCTTCATGTTGAGCTCGTTGTCCTCGACGATCAGAACGGTCTTGGCCATAAATCCATGTGTCCTGTTCGCGGACCCTGCGCCCGCGATCCGGGTCGACAATCCCCACGCGCCGGGTCACCCTACCCCTCAACACATTGACGAATGGAGAATCCATTGCAACAGCGCGGTCTTCTCCACACCAAATCGCCGCGCAAGGCCCCGCCAACCCGCGCGGAAGCTGAACAAATCGCTATCGCGGCCTTGACCTTTATCGCCTCGGACCCGGACCGGCTGGCGCGCTTCCTCGACCTGACGGGGCTGGATCCGAGCGGATTGCGCGCGGCCGCCGCCGATCCCGCCTTCCTGCGCGCGATTCTGGACCATCTGGCCGGACACGAGCCCGATTATGTCGCCTTCGCCGCCGACCTCGGCGCCCCGCCCGAGCGGGTGGAGGCGGCCCGCCTCATGCTCGGCGACTGACGAGATGGCGACGAGCGCGCCCTACTGCCGCGACTGCCAGCGCTCCGGCGCAGGCCGCGCGGGCCGGTGCGTCCATTGCGGCTCGCCGCGGCTGCTCGTCCATCCCGAACGCGACGCGCTGGCGATCGCCCACATCGACTGCGACGCCTTCTACGCGGCGATCGAGAAACGCGACGACCCGAGCCTCGCCGACAGGCCGGTGATCGTCGGCGGCGGCAGGCGCGGCGTCGTCGCCACCTGCTGCTACCTCGCGCGCACCTACGGGGTGCGCTCGGCGATGCCGATGTTCAAGGCCCGCGCGCTCTGCCCGGACGCCGTCGTGCTGAAGCCCGACATGGCGAAATACGCCGCCGTCGGCCGGCAGATCCGCACGCTGATGCTCGAACTGACGCCGCTGGTGGAGCCGCTGTCCATCGACGAGGCGTTTCTGGACCTGTCCGGCGCCGACCTCCTCCACGGCGCGCCGCCGGCGATCACGCTGGCGCGATTTGCGCAGCGCATCGAGCGGGAGGTCGGCGTCACCGTCTCGGTCGGCCTGTCCTACTGCAAGTTTCTGGCGAAACTCGCCTCCGACATGGACAAGCCGCGCGGCTTCTCGATCATCGGCCGCGCCGAGGCGATGGCGGTCCTCGCGCCGATGCCGGTCGGGCGCATCTGGGGCGTGGGACGCGTCGCGCAGGACCGGCTGGCGCGCGCAGGACTCCTCTCCATCGCCGACATTCAGAGGCGCGACGAAACGGACATGATGCGCGCGCTCGGACCGGAGGGGCAGCGGCTGTGGCGGCTGTCGCGCGGGATCGACCCGCGCCGCGTGTCGCCCGAGCGCGAGACGAAAAGCATCTCCTCGGAAACGACCTTCGACGAGGACATCGCCGACCGCGAGCGCCTGACCGCCGCGCTCTGGCGGCTGTGCGAAAAGGTCGCCGCGCGTCTGAAGAAGGCCGACCTCGGCGGCCGCTCGCTCACGCTGAAACTGAAGACGGCCGACTTCAAGACCCGCACCCGCTCGCGCTCCGGCCTGCCGCCGACCCAGCTCGCCGCGCGCATCTTCCCCGTGGCCCGCGCGATGCTCGATGCGGAAGCCGACGGGACCCGCTACCGGCTGATCGGCGTGGGCGTGGGCGATCTGTGTCCCGGCGCCGGGGCCGACGCGCCGAACCTCGCCGACCCGGACCTGCCGCGGGCCAGGGCGGCGGAATTGGCCATGGATGCGCTGCGCGCCAAATTCGGCGACCGCGCGCTGATCAAGGGCGTGGGGCTGGCGGGAAGAAAGCGTTAGAACCTGGAGCCGCGCGCGTTCACTTGCAGGGCTTTGTCGGCAGCAGTTCGAGCTTGCTCATCTCGCCCTTCAGAACGAAATCGCCGTAGTCGAGCCGCAGCGCGCGCGAGATGCCGTTATCGTAAAGGTCGAACGACAGCACGTAATGCGGCGTCGAATCCTTCTTGCCTTCCTCGAAATAGGAGATGGCGACCGGCCAGCGGCGCATGTCGCGCAACTGCGGCAGCTGGGCCGCCTTTTCCGCCACTTCCCCCTGCGACGGCTTTCCGATCACCGACATGGTGTCGTAGATCTTTTCGCCTGTGTCCGAACCGTCGAACACTTTCACTTCCAGAATCGGCCGGCCGGCGCGCGCGGCCTCCAGAATGCGCAGCATATGCGCGGTCGGGAACAGAATGTCCTTGTCGAGATCGAGCTGCGCGCGTTTGGGCCGCGACAGCGAGACCGACAGCGCGCCGTCGTTCGACCGCGCGGCCTTGCCGTCCACCTGATCGAGCCCCGCATTGTCGATGCGCGTCTCCACCTTGAAGCGGAAATTGCGCCCGTCGCCGTCCTCGTAGGTCACGGCCGTCATGTCGGACACGCGCGCCGGGCCCTCGGCCGGCTCCAGCTCCGTGAACTGCCGGAAGTTCTGACTGTAGCCCTCGCAGGGGCTGCCCTGGAAATCGAAGGCGATGCGCCCGCGCGCGGCGTTCGGGGCCTTGGCCCCGGCGCCGGAGGCGAGCGTCAGTTCGTAGGTCGCCCGATGCGCCACCAGCGACGGCCCCATGGCCGCGTTTTGCGCGAGCGCCGGGGCGGCGGCCGCCGAGAGCAGGGCGAGCGTCAGGACGGTGCGGCGGACGGGAATCATGGGCTGTCTCCGGAATGCATTGTGGATGATACATTCAGGTGGCGAAATTGCGGGCGCCTGAATCGGACCGGAGAAATCTCCTCATGAACGGAAGAAACAGCCCCGAAGGCGCCCTCGCAGCCCTCGGCCTCGTGCTGCCGCCGGCCGCCGCCCCGGTCGCCAACTACGTGGCCTGTGCGCGGACCGGCGCCCTCCTTGTCGTTTCGGGCCAATTGCCGTTCGGCGCCGACGGCCGGATCGACCCCGCCTTCCTCGGCAAGCTCGGCGCGGGCGTGGACGAGGCGGCCGGCGCGGCCGCCGCCCGTCAATGCGCGCTGAACGTGCTCGCGCAGGCGCGCGCCAGCCTTGGCGGACTGGATCGCGTGGCGCGCGTGGCGCGGCTGGGCGGCTTTATCAATTGCATGCCGGATTTCGGACCCCTGGCGGCGGTCATGAACGGCGCGTCGGACCTGATGGTCGCCGTATTCGGCGACGCCGGCCGCCACGCCCGCGCGACCGTGGGCGTCGCGCAGCTGCCGCTGAACGCCTGCGTCGAGGTCGAAGCGCTGTTCGAGGTCGCCGAATGAATGCGCGCAGGAGCTTCGACTGGCTCGTCGCCCGCCCCATCGCCCATCGCGGCCTGCATGACCGCACGGCCGGCCGCATCGAGAATTCGCCCGCCGCGGCCCGCGCGGCCGTCGCGCAGGGCTTCGCCATCGAATGCGACGTGCAGCTTTCGGCCGACGGCGAGGCCATGGTCTTCCACGATTTCCGGCTCGACCGGCTGACGGCCGCAACCGGCGCGGTCGCCGGGCGCACGGCCGCCGACCTCGCGCGCCTGCGTCTTGAGGGAAGCGACGATCCCATTCCGACGCTGCCCGCCTTTCTCGATCTGATCGCCGACCGCGTTCCCCTCGTCGTCGAGATCAAGAGCGCCTTCGACGGCGACCTTCGCCTCGCCCGCCGCGTCGCCGACATCGCGCGAGCACGGACCGCGCCCATCGCGCTCAAGAGTTTCGACCCGGTCGTGATCGCGGACCTGCGCGCGTCCGGCGCGGCCGGCCCCGACGTGCCGCTGGGCATGGTGGCCGAGGCCCGCTGCGAGGGCGCGGACTGGGAAAACCTCGCCCCCGACCTGCGCCGCGAACTGCCGGCGCTGGTCGATTACGTCAAGACGCGGCCCGATTTCCTTTCCTTCCGCGTGGACGACCTGCCGCACGCCGCCCCCCACCTCTTTCGCGCGGCGCTGGCCAAACCCGTCATGACCTGGACCGTCCGCACGCCTGCGCAGCGCGAACGCGCCGCCCGCTGGGCCGACCAGATCGTGTTCGAGGGCTTTCTCCCCTGATCGCCGACGCGGTAACATTGCGCCATGGCCGATTTGACACTGCGGATTGTGCGCTCGCTCCGGGATATTTCCGCGCGCGACTGGGACGCATGCGCAAATCCGGAAATAGCGAGCGATCCGAGGGCGTTGCGGCCAGTATCAGATTCAGTTTCGCAGGCGTCGCCAGCAGACTCCGTTTCTGAGGACGAACCGTTCAACCCATTCGTCAGTCACGCTTTTTTGTGGTCGCTCGAAGAATCGGGTTGCGCCGTCGCCCGGACCGGCTGGGCGGGCGCCCACGCCGTGCTCGAGCGTGGCGACGACATTCTCGCGACGGCCCCGGCCTATCTCAAGAGCCACTCGATGGGCGAATACGTCTTCGACCACGGCTGGGCGGACGCCTACGAACGCGCGGGCGGCGCCTATTACCCCAAGCTCCAGGTCTGCGCGCCGTTCACCCCCGTGCCGGGCCGCCGCCTGCTGGTGCGCCCGGATGCGCCGGCGGGGACCGAGAGCGCGCTGATCGGCGGCCTGCGCGCGCTCACCCGCAAGACCGGCGCCTCGTCGCTCCATGTCACTTTTCCCACCCGGCGGGAGTGGGAGGCGCTCGGCGCGGCCGGCCTGCTCCAGCGCACCGGCCAGCAGTTCCATTTCGCCAATCCCGGCTATCGCGATTTCGATGATTTTCTCGACGCGCTCGCCTCACGCAAACGCAAGGCGATCCGCAAGGAGCGCGCGGCCGCCCTCGCGGGGGGCGTCGAGATCGAATGGGCGACCGGCGCCGACCTGACCGAAGCCCACTGGGACGCCTTCTACGCCTTCTACATGGACACCGGGGCGCGCAAATGGGGCCGGCCCTATCTCAACCGCGCGTTCTTCTCGATGATCGGCGAGCGGCTCGCGGACCGCATTCTGCTGGTGCTCGCCCGCCGCGAGGGCCGCGCCATCGCCGGCGCGCTCAATTTCATCGGCGACCGCGCGCTCTACGGCCGCAACTGGGGCGCGCTGGAGGACCGGCCGTTCCTGCATTTCGAGCTTTGCTATTATCAGGCCATCGATTTCGCCATTTCGCGCGGCCTCGCCCGCGTGGAGGCCGGCGCGCAGGGCGAACACAAGCTCGCGCGCGGCTATATGCCGGTCCCGACCTATTCCGCCCACGATCTGGTCGACCCGCGGCTGGCCCGCGCGGTCGCCGATTTTCTCGCCCGCGAGCGCCGGCAGGTGGCCGAGACCATACAGGTCTATGGAGAATACACGCCGTTCAGAAAGGCGTGATGGCGCGCTCAATCGTCGTCGCCGCGCCAGCGACGGCCGCCGCCGTCGAAGCGGTCGTCGCGATCCCATCCACGATGCTCGCCGCGGCGATGGCCGTGTCGCCCCTCCTCGTCCCAGCCCCGATGGCGCCCGCGATTCCAGCGATCGTCGTCCCAGCGGTCGCGATCGTGCGGCGGGCGCGCCCAACGGCGCATCGGCACGCAGCGGCCCCATTCGTTCGGCCGGAAGCCGGGGCCGCAGCCGAACGCCACATGGTCGGCGGACATCGCCGGGCCGCCGGCCGGCGCGAAAGGCAGCGCGAGCGAGGGCGCGGTCATGCTGGCCAGTCCGCCCGCCGACAGCGCAGCCGCGAAAAGAAACAGTTTCGTCATGGCGATCGACTCCGTTGAAGGATGGACGATGATCGCCGTTTGCGACTGAACCGACGCTGAACGGGGCCTTGACCGCATGCGCCCGAACCCGGACAAAGCACCATCCATCCAGAGCGAGCGAGCCATGTCCGTCTACGACCCCGCCAATATCTTCGCCAAAATCCTGCGCGGCGAAATGCCGGCCACCAAGGTGTTCGAGGACGATGCGGCGCTCGCCTTCATGGACATCATGCCGCGCGCTGACGGCCACACGCTGGTGGTGCCGAAGATCGCCGCGCGCAACATTTTCGACATCGCGCCCGCCGACCTTTCGACCCTCATCCAGCGCGTGCAGCACGTGGCCAAAGCCGTAAGGTCCGGCATGGCGGCCGATGGCGTCGTGGTCCAGCAGTTCAACGAGGGCCCCGGCGGCCAGATGGTGTTCCACATCCATTTCCACATCCTGCCGCGCTGGACGGGCGTCGCGCTCAAGCCGCCGGGCGTGATGGGCGACAAGGCCGCGATCGAGGCGGCGGCGGCGAAAATCCGCGCGGCCCTGGCTTGATCGGAAGCATCGCGCGCCGCGCGGCCGTAACGGGGGCGCTGGCGGCCGCCGGGTCGCTCGGCGCGCTGACGCTCTATTTCCATCCGCCGTTCGGCCTGCCGCCGCAGGTCGCCGCCGCCGGCCTGCTCGCGCTGGCGCTCGCCGCGCTGGCGTTCGGTGGGCGCCGGCGCGCGCTGCTTGCGCTCTATTTCGCCGCGCTCGCCGCGACCGCCGCGCTCTGGATCTCGCTGGAGCCGAGCGCCGCCGCGCCGTTCCGGACCGAGCTTGCGCGCCTGCCGCTCGCCCGCATCGACGGCGACCGCATCGAGGTCGCCAATGTCCGCAATTTCGACTGGCGCAGCGAGCAGGACTACGACGCACGCTGGGAAACGCGGACCTATGCGCTGAGCCAGTTGCGCAGCGTCGATCTGTTCGAGACCTACTGGATGGGTCCGGCCATCGCCCACACCATCGTCAGTTTCGGCTTCGCGGACGGGCGCCACCTCGCCTTCTCGGTCGAGGTTCGCCGCACGCAGGGCGAGGAATATGCGGCGCTGCCGGGCTTCTTCCGCGTCTTTCAACTGGCCTATGTCGCAGCCGACGAGCGCGATCTCATCGGCCTGCGCCATGTGCGGCCGGAGGATACCTATGTCTTTCGCCTGCGCGTGGACATGCCCCGCGCCCGCGCGCTGCTCGTCGAATACCTCAGGCGCGCGAGCGATCTGGCCGCGCGGCCGCGCTTCTACAATTCCGTCGCGGCCAATTGCGCGACCGAGATATTCTCGATGGTGCGGGCGGTCGGGTTCGATCCCCCGTTCGACTGGCGGATTCTCGCCAACGGCTATCTGCCGGAACTGGCCTACGAGGAGGGGCTGCTCGACGCCCGCGTCCCGCTCGACGAATTGCGCCGGCTCGGCCGGATCGAGCCGCGCTATCGCGACACGACCGACAGCGTCGCCTATTCGGCCATGTTGCGCGCGGGCGTGCCCGACCCCGCGGTTCAGCCCGAGAAGAAATAGGCGGCCGACATGATCGCCGCCTCGCCCGCGAGCACCGCCGCCATCACCGATTTCCTGAAAGCGAGATAGGCCGCGCCCGCGATGCAGAGGGCGCCGAGCCGGGCCGCAAGCGGCACGGACGCGAGGTCGCCCGCCGGCGTCAGGATCAGTCGGGCCACCACGCCGACCAGCAGCACGGCCGCCACCGTTCGGGCGAACAGGAAGACCGGCGATTCCTCGTCCAGCCGCCGCGCCACGCCGACCGAAAGCCAGCGCCAGATCTCGCTCGGCAGGAAGCCGAACACGATAAGTATGAGATACGGCGCAAGCCCGCCGTCGGCGAGATCGAGGCTCATCGCGCGCGATCCCGCCGCCGGTCCCACGCGCGCGCGGCGAAATAGGCCCCCGCCCCGCCGACGACGCCGAGCGCCAGCAGGTCGAACCCGCCGCCGACGAATTTCTGCGTAAGCGGCGCGAGCGCCAGCCCGAAGACGAGCGCGAACCAGTCGATGGACGACCGCGCGCCGCGCACCAGCGTGGACAGAAAGTAGACGGGCGTGAGAAACAGCACGCCGACCGCCAGCGGTTTCGGCAGCACGGCGGCGAGGTAATAGCCCGCGAGCGTGAAGAACCCCGTCACCAGCACGCAGGTGATGGAAAAGCCGAAGAAGAACGGCAGCCGCACGGCGCGCGGAATGTCCGGCAGGCGCCGCAGGCTTTCGGCCCACACCGTCACCGCGATGAAATGCGAGGCGATCATGAGCGTCGACAGTCGCGTGTCGCGCCGTTTCAGCATCGGCAGCACCGACAGCACCATCGGCACGAAGCGGATGGACGACAACGACACCGACAGCGCGACCGCCGGCAGCGCCGTCTTGGCCGCGATGGCGCCGAAGAACAGAACCTGCGCCGGTCCGGCCCAGATCAGCAGCGTCGACAGAAACGCCACGCCCGGCGGAAAGCCCGCCGCCTTGGCCAGTCCGCCGACGCCCACCAGCGCCACGGCCACGAAATAGGCCGGCCCCGTCAGCGCCTGACGCACGCCTTCGAGCGCGAAGCGCCATGGCGCGCCGTGCGCCGTTTCGACGTCGCTCGTTTCCGGATTGGTCAACCGCCCGCCCCCGTTCGCAGGCGACATTTAGAACATCGCCCGCCAGGGCGGAAACGGGAAGAAGGCGCGATCGGCGCCGGTCGGACCCATTTGGCCAGCCGCGCGGTCAGCGCCGGCCGAATCCCTGCAGGCGTTCGCTCGAAGGCCAGTCCGTCGTGCCCGTGTTCAGGTCCAGCGGGCTGCCCGCCCCGCGCGCGCCGAAGCCGGGCGCGGCGATCTGCGAGAGGTCGGGACGGCGAACCTGCGACGGCGGGGGAGCCGGCGCCATCGGCGCCATCGGCGCGGTCGGCTGCTCGCCGAGCGGCGCGGGCGTCGGCTTGAGATCGTCCTCCGTCGCCATTTTCGGCAGATGCGATTCGTCCTGGAACTGGAACATCATGCGCATGGGCGTCGCGACCGCCTCGCCGAAGGCGATCGCCTCGCGGTTGGAAAGCGCGGAGATGAATTCGAGCACGCCGGCCGAATTGTCGGGGATCGCGGACCGGATGATCTCCTGGTCGGCGGCGTTGGCGAGCCGCATCGCGAACACGGTCGAACACTGGGACAGGATGGTGGGGTCGAGTTCGCCCGGCCGCTGCGTGACGATGCCGAGATAGCAGCCGTATTTGCGGCCTTCCTTGGCGATGCGCGCGATGGCGCGGCGCGTGGGCGCGAAGCCGAGATGCGTATCGAGCGGCACGTAGCGATGCGCCTCCTCGCAGACGAGCAGGAATTCGTGCTTGCCGTGGCTTTCCATGCTGGCGTCGAACGCCAGCCGCGCCAGAACCGAGACGGAGGCGTTGACGACATCCGCCGGAATGCCCGCCATCTGCAGCACGGTCACGGGGCGGCTGGCCTCGTGCAGGCGGAACAGGCAGCGGGCGGCGAAATCCGGCTGCGCCTCCACCGCCGCCCGGCCGAACATGAAGCGGTAGTGCGGATCGTTCGACACGGTTTCGAGCCGCGATTTCAGGCTGCGCAGCGCCGACCGTTCGTGCCTCTGTTCCAGCCGTCCCATCTCCGCGTCGACGATCGCGATCACGTCGTTGATGCGGTATGGCTTGGGCGTGTCGGAAATCGACGTCTCGTTGGGCCGATAGGTCTTTTTCAGAACGCTCGCGGCGCGGTCGCCGCCGCCGTACATGTCGCGCGCCTGCGCGATCGCCTCGCGCAGGAAGTCGGTCTCCTCCGCCGGCGCCGGAACGCCGCGATAGATGGCTTCCACCAGTTCGTCGAACTGGAACAGCCAGAACGGCAGTTCGAACGCGCGCGCGCCGACGGTGGCCGACACGTCGCGGAAGGCATGGGTGTATTCGTTGTGCGGATCGAGGATGACCACGCGCATGTTCGGCCGCTCGGCGATCGCCGCGCGCAGCAGGATCGACACGCTGCACGACTTGCCGACGCCGGTCGTGCCGACCACGGCGAAATGCTTGCGCAGCATCGCCTCGACATCGACCACCGCCGGAATGTCGGCCTGCACGAGCTGGCCGATGGTGGAGGCTTTGCGGGCGCCCAGATCGTAGATCGAGACGAGGTCCGTCTGCCGGATGCGGTTCACGGGCGAGCCCAGCGGCGGATAGTGCGCGATGCCGCGCCGGAACTGCGGCTTGCCGTCCTGGTCGACGACCTCGCCCAGCAGCTCGACATTGGCGCGCACCAGATTGTCGGCCTCCGGCGACCAGATGAGATTGTCGGTCACCATGTCCTGCACCAGGCAGATGATTCGGCTGCGCGCGCCGTAAATGGTGATGAGATCGCCCACCGACCAGAACGGGTCCTGCCCGCCGGTCAGTTCCGACATGCGGGTCGCCACCACCGCGCGCGAACCGTTGACCGAAACGACCAGACCGGACTTGCGCTTGTTCTGGGTCTGCGAGGCGTCGCGGCGGTCGGCGGCGACAGGCGTGGAGAGATGCGCGGCGGAAACGGTCATGTCGAACCCTTGCAAGACGCCGGGGATCGTGCCGCCGCAAAGTTAACCGGTCGTATGAAATGGGGCGCGACCTTGTCCTTTCCCCGCGGCCGGCGCGCGAAACCGCGCCCGCCCTGCGGGATTGGTGAACGAATTCGGCCGAAAACACGAAAAAAGGCGCCCGGACAGCGATCCGGGCGCCCTGCGTTCGAGAAGGTCCGGCAGCGCCCCCGGCGCGCCGGTCAACCCTTCGCCGGCTCCTCCGGCGCGGTTTCCGCGGCGCCGGCCGCGCGTTTGCGCTTGCGGCCGGCCTCCACGATGTCGCGCTCGGGCCGCGGCAGCACCGGACCGTCCGGATAGACGAAGCCGAGCTTGTTCGGCGCGCCCTCCTGCGCGGTGACGACCACCTTCACCGTCCCGCCGTTCTTCAGCCGGCCGAACAGCACCTCGTCGGCCAGCGGCGTCTTGATGGTCTGCTGGATCACGCGCGCCATCGGACGGGCGCCCATCGCCTCGTCGTAGCCGTGGTCGACCAGCCAGTTGCGGGCCTCGTCCGTCAGTTCGATCGTCACGTTGCGGTCGGCGAGCTGGGCCTCCAGTTGCAGCACGAACTTGTCGACCACCCGTGCGATCACCTCGCGCGGCAGGTGGCCGAAGGCCACGATGGCGTCGAGCCGGTTGCGGAACTCCGGCGTGAACATCCGGTTGATCGCCTCGATGTCGTCGCCCTCGCGCCGCGAGCGGGTGAAGCCGAACGCCGCGCGCGCCATGTCGGCCGCGCCCGCGTTCGTCGTCATGATGAGGATGACGTTGCGGAAATCGATCTGCTTGCCGTTGTGATCGGTCAGCTTCCCGTGGTCCATCACCTGCAGCAGGATGTTGAACAGGTCCGGGTGCGCCTTCTCGATCTCGTCGAGCAGCAGCACGCAATGGGGATGCTGGTCGACGCTGTCGGTGAGCAGGCCGCCCTGGTCGAACCCCACATAGCCGGGCGGCGCGCCGATCAGCCGGCTGACCGTATGGCGCTCCATGTATTCCGACATGTCGAAGCGGATCAGCTCCACCCCCAGCGTGGCGGCGAGCTGTTTGGCGACCTCGGTCTTGCCGACGCCGGTCGGGCCGGAGAACAGGTAGGAGCCGATCGGCTTCTCGCCGTCGCGCAGCCCCGCGCGCGCGAGCTTGATGGCCGAGGACAGCGCCTCGATCGCCTTGTCCTGCCCGTAGACCACCCGCTTGAGCGAGGTTTCCAGATGGGCGAGCACCTCGGCGTCGTCCTTGGAAACGGTCTTGGGCGGAATGCGCGCCATTGTCGCAATTGTCGCCTCGATCTCCTTGACGCCAATTGTCTTTTTGCGTTTGGCCTCAGGCAGCAGCATCTGGCTCGCGCCGGTTTCGTCGATCACGTCGATCGCCTTGTCGGGCAGCTTGCGGTCGTGGATGTAGCGCGCCGAAAGCTCCACCGCCGACTTGATGGCGTCGGAGGTGTATTTGATTTTGTGGAACTCCTCGAAATAGGGCTTCAGGCCTTTGAGAATTTCGATGGAATCGGGCACCGACGGCTCGTTGACGTCGATCTTCTGGAACCGCCGCACCAGCGCGCGGTCCTTCTCGAAATACTGGCGGTATTCCTTGTAGGTGGTGGAGCCGATGCACCGCAGCGTGCCCTGGGCGAGCGCCGGCTTGAGCAGGTTGGAGGCGTCCATCGCGCCGCCTGACGTGGCGCCGGCGCCGATGACGGTGTGGATCTCGTCGATGAACAGGACCGCGTTGCGGTGCTGCTCGATCTCCTTGATGACCTGTTTCAGCCGTTCCTCGAAATCGCCCCGGTAGCGGGTGCCGGCCAGCAGCGTGCCCATGTCGAGCGCGAACACCGTCGCCTCTGCCAGCACTTCCGGCACCTCGCCTTTCACGATCTTGCGCGCGAGGCCTTCGGCGATCGCGGTCTTGCCGACGCCGGGGTCGCCCACCAGCAGCGGATTGTTCTTCTGCCGGCGGCACAGAACCTGGATCGTGCGCTGCACCTCGGCCTCGCGGCCGATCAGTGGATCGATCTTGCCGTCGCGGGCCTTGCGATTGAGGTTCACGCAATACGCGTCGAGCGCGGATTCCTTCTTCTTGCCGCCCTCGGCCTGCTCGCGCGGATCGGCCCGGTCCTGGTTTTCCTCCTCGGCGCCGCGCGGGGAGCGCTGCTCCGACATGCCGGGACGCTTGGCGATGCCGTGGCTGATGTAGTTGACCGCGTCGTAACGGGTCATGTCCTGCTCTTGCAGGAAATAGGCCGCATGGCTCTCGCGCTCGGCGAAAATGGCGACCAGCACATTGGCGCCGGTCACTTCCTCCCGGCCGGACGACTGGACATGGATGACCGCGCGCTGGATCACGCGCTGGAAGCCGGCGGTGGGTTTGGCGTCGTCGCGCCCCTCCACGACCAGATTGCCGAGTTCGGTGTCGATGTATTCGCGCAGCGCGGCGCGCAGCGCCTCCATGTCGACCGAACAGGCGCGCATGACGGCGGCCGCGTCGGTGTCGTCGGTCAGGCTGAGCAGCAGATGTTCAAGGGTGGCGTATTCGTGCCGACGCTCGTTGGCCGCCGCGAGCGCTCTATGGAGCGATTGTTCCAGGTTCCGGGAAAACGATGGCATCGCGGTGGCCTCACTTCTTTTCCATGATGCACTGGAGCGGATGCTGGTGCTTGCGCGCGTAATCCATGACCTGCGTGACCTTGGTCTCGGCGACCTCGTAGGTGAACACGCCGCATTCGCCGACGCCGTTCTGATGAACCGCCATCATGATGCGCCAGGCGTCTTCCCTGCCCTTGGCGAAATATTTGACCAGCACGTTCACAACGAACTCCATCGGCGTGTAATCGTCGTTCAGCAGCAGGACGCGGTACATGTTCGGCCGCTTTGTCTGCGTCCGCGTGCGGGTGATGACCGCCGTATTCGACCCCGGCGGCGACCCGGGATTCTTTTTCGATCCCCCCGCCGCGCGTATGCTGGCCCCCCAAGGTTGCGCGCCGCTCACGTTTTCCCCGTCCCCTTCCACAAACGCTTGAATGCCTGTTTCGTCTATGTAGGCGCCCGGCGCGCGGAACCAACCCGCGCGGCGCGACCATTCGCCGGCGAGTGTTCTTAAAGATCGCGTCGAAGGCAAGGCGAATGTCGGACGCCATTCCCGCTTGCGGAAAACGACCGCGGCGCCATCCGTTCGAAACGCGCGCGGACGCGCGCCTGTCTGCAACGGTCGACCGCCGGCGCGACGAAGGCCGGCGCAACAAAAAGCCCGGCCGAAGCCGGGCTTTCTTACGCGGATGAACGCGATACGCTACGAACGCCGAGGGCGGCCCGGCGCGAGCGCGCCATGCAAAGCTTACTGCGGCAGGTTCGACTTGACCGATTCCTGCGCCTTCACGATCGCGCCTTCGACCGGCTTGAACGCGTCCTTGGCCAGCTTGGTGTAGAGTTCGCCGAACTTGGTCGCGCGCGCCACGAAAGCGTCGTAGGCTTCCTTGGCGTAGTCCTGCTGGAGCGTGATCGCCTCTTCCAGCTTCTTCACGCCGGCGAGCTTCTCGATATAGGCCGAGCCGGACTCGAGCGACTTCTTCGAATAGTCGCTGGCCTCGGCCGCGATCGCCTGGAGATTCTTGGCGAATTCGCCAGCGGCGGCCGTGGTGGCCTCGATCTGCTCTTTGCCGAACTTCTGGAACGCTTCGAAATTGTAGGCCATGGGACGCCTCCTGGATTGCGGAAGTGATCTGGATTGCGAAAGTGATTGGCCGGATGGGATGCGCCCGCAAACACAACCCACTGGAACCGTCTACGACCGCCTTTATATATGCACCGCACAATTGCGTCAACAATTTTGTTGCGATGCAACATCGTCGATGCGAATCGATGTGACGCTTAACCGGCGGGTAACCCAAACACTTTAGCCTGAATGCGTGTGATCCTTCTGCAACGGGGCGATTTTCCCGTGCGGAGACAGTGCCTTACGTTCAGAGGTCCGCGTGATGGGTTTGAGTGGCGTCGTATCCAGGCGTATTGGAGCTTTGGTCGCCGGGTTCGCCCTGGCGGTTGGCATGATCGGCGTCAGCGTGGAAACGGCGGAAGCCCGCTCGCGCTATCGCGGCTACCACAAGTCGTACCGCGCCCATCACGTTCATTTCCGGAAATATCGCGCCAAGCGGGTGCATTTCGCCCGGCGCGGCGCCCGCGCGAGCGGCGGTCCGGCGTTCGCGGCCATGATCGTGGACGCCAATTCCGGCAGGACGCTCTACGCCAACAACGAGAACGAACTGCGGCATCCCGCCTCCGTCACCAAGGTGATGACGCTCTACATGCTGTTCGAGCAGATGGAGCGCGGCCGGTTCCGGCTGGATTCGCCGCTGACCGTCTCCTCATACGCCGCCTCCATGGCGCCGTCGAAGCTCGGCCTGCGGCCGGGCGCGACCATCGAGGTGGAGGACGCCATCCGCGCGCTGGTGACGAAATCGGCCAACGACATCGCCGTGACGGTCGCCGAAGCGGTGGCGGGCGACGAGGATGCGTTCGCGGACATGATGACCCGCAAGGCCCGCGCGCTCGGCATGTATCGCACCGTCTACAAGAACGCCTCCGGTCTGCCGAACCCCGCGCAGGTGACGACCGCCCACGACCTGACGATCCTCGGCCGCGCGATCCAGGACCGCTTCCCGAAATACTACCGCTATTTCGCCACCCGCAATTTCTATTGGGCCGGCCGCGCCCACCGCAACCACAACCGCCTGCTGGGGCGCGTGGAAGGCATGGACGGCATCAAGACCGGCTACACCCGCGCCTCCGGCTTCAACCTGCTCACCTCCGTCAAGCGCGACGGCCGCCACATCGTCGGCGTGGTGCTGGGCGGTCGCAGCGGCGCCTCGCGCGACTTGATCATGGCCAATCTGATCGCCGACAATCTGGGTTCCGGCGCGCGCAGCCGCACGGCGCTGGCGATGGCCGAAACCTCCAACGACCGCGAGGAGACGGTGCGTCCGCTCGCCGAGCCCGCGCGCGCCGAATTCCAGCGCGAGCCGGTCCGCGAACCCACCCGCCTCGCCTTCGTCGAACAGCCGCGCCCCGAACCCGTCGCCCGGCCCGAGACGGTGCGCGCCGAACCCGCGCGCGCCACCGGCCGCCTGGAGCCGATGCAACTCGTCGACATGCGCGCCGACGACAGCGCCCGCGCCGGCCGCCTGACGCCGCCCGCCCCCATCGGCAATGCGCGCCCGGTCGGTCTGCAACTGTCGGTGCCGCCCGCGCCCGTCGCCCGGCCGGATCGCCCGCGCCCGGCCTATGTCTCCGGCGCCGTCCGCACCGCCGCCCTCGAAACGCCGGCCGAGACCACGGCCACCCTGCCGCCCGCGCGCATCCCCGTCGTGACCGACGGCTCGACCGCCCGCAAGGCCGCCACGACCCAGACCGCCACGCCCTCCTCCATGCGCTGGGTGAAAGGCCCCGAGGGCAGGCCCGCCCGCAAGACCGACGCCAAACCCGAAGCCAAGTCCGAAGCCAAGTCCGAACCCAAGTCCGAAGCCAAGTCGGAACCCAGGCTTGACAAGGACGCGGGCCGCACCGTCGTCGCCAGGGCGAAAGCCGAGCCGAAAGCCGAGCCGAAGGCCGAGTCCAAACCGGGCAAGCCCGGCTGGATCATCCAGATCGGCGCGACCGACGAGCCGGGCAAGGCGACCGAACTGCTCGCCCGCGCCAGGGGCAAGAGCCGCGCCATCGCCGCCGCCCAGCCGGTCACCGAGAAGATCCAGAAGGGCAAGGAGACCCTGTGGCGCGCCCGGTTCGCCGGCCTGCAGGAGTCCACGGCCGAAGCCGCGTGCAAGGACCTCAAGCGCTCGGGCTTCGCCTGTTTCGCGATGAAGAATTGATGGATCGGCAAGAATCCCGGCGCACAGTGCGCGCCGGAGCGTTGTGACAAGTTGGGCCGCCGCCCACGGAGTTCAGGTATGACGGCGTATCAGGACATCTCGGGCTTGGTTGAGACGGGCCGCGCGTTCCGTCGCCCCCCCGTGGTCGGGATGGAATTCCTTCATCAGCGCGCGATGCGCGCGCACAACCTCGTCGCGCGAAGCCCCCGGGAGAAGGCCGAGGACCTTATACGCTTCTTCCTCCGTCATCGCGCGCCCGCGCCCGCCGCCAGCGCCGCCCCGCGCGTTGCGCTCGCCCTCTCCTGCTTCACGCCAGCCGGCAAAAAAGCGGTCAAGATAAGCCTCTAGCAGCCGCGCGCCCTCCGCATCCGCGCCCTCCGCCCAGTCGCGCAGCGCCACGAGGTCGTCGCGCGCGAAACTGTCGAGCGCGCGCCCGGCGTGGACGCCGGCGATGACCCTGCCGCGCATCGCCCCCGAATCGAGATCGAGCTCCATCTCGAGCGCCGCCGTGCGCACGATCGAGATGCGCGCCGTCCGTCCCGCGCCCGCCGGCGAGAACGGATCGGGTCTGGCGCGGGCCTGCGCGCCGAGCCACGCGCCGAGCATCGACAGGACGGCGCCGAGCACGCCGCGGCCGCGAAACATGGTCATGAGCCCGCCCGCGATCGCGCCGAGCCCGCCCGCCCCGCGAATGTAGCGGGCGATGGTGGCCGGGGGCGTGCGCGCCATCAGGCGAAAGAACTGGATCGCCAGGAACAGGACCAGCAGGCCGATCAGGATTTGCGGCAATTATTTTCCCATCTGTTCGAGCAGCAGGCGCGCGGCAGCATCGCCCTCGCGCGCGCGGTCCGTCAACGCCTGATGGCCGCCCGCCGCATAGGCGGCCACCGCCCCCAGCAGCGCCGCCAGCCGTTGCGGCGCGCCCGCATCGAACGCGGCGTAGGCTCCGCCGGTGATGCGCGCGATATCTCTGAAACAGGCGCCCGCCTTCGCGTCGTTTCCCTCGTGGAACATGAACGCCTTCAGGCCGCGCAGCGCGAGTTCGCCGGCGATCGCCGCCAGCGTATCCGGATTTTCCTCGAGCGCGTCGCCCACATAGATCAGCGCGGCGACCGGCGCCGTCCGCGTTTCGTCGGCGGCATGTCGCAGCACCTTCTCGATCTGCGTATATCCGCCGCGGCAGTCGATCTTCGACATCAGCGCCGCCAGCCCTTCGCCCTGCGACACGAACCGCGAGGCGCGGCACTCGGACAGGCCGCGGAAATACACGAGCTGCACGTCGATCCCGCCGTGTCTGGCGGCCAACGCGAACATCTGCTGTTGCAGTCCCTGCGCCATGTCCCACGTCGGTTGACGGCTCATGGTCGCGTCGAGCGCGAAGATCAGCCGGCCGCGCCCGGCCGCGGCGACCGCCGGCGTCTTGCGCGCGGCGTCGAGGAAGGCGTCGACGGCCGAGGTCGCGGTCTTGTGGTCTGGCAGATTGGACATCGCAACCTCTTGGCAGCCTGTCGGCGGCTTCTTTCGAAAGCCAGCGTTAGATCGTGACGCGCCGGGGCGCGCGCAAGGCCGTGGACGTTCGGTCGCTACAGCAGCCCGAGCGAGGCCAGCTCGCGCCGAAGGTCCTCCGGCATGTCCGCGATGCCCGCGCCACGCCCGCCGATGTCGGGCGGAGCGTCTTTCGCATCGAAATAGCGCCAGCCCTGAAAAGCCTTGCGCGGCTGCGGCAGCACCGGAACGACATCCGGGGCCAGCACCAGGTCGCAGCGCCCGATCCCGTCCGCATCGGTGAACGGGCGAATGTCGAGAAGCTTCTGCCGCGCCGAAACCTGCCCCTTGATCACCCAGTAGAGCGAGCCGCCGTCGAGCAGCTCCGCCGCGCGTTTGGGAACCATCCGGGTGGTATGGACCTGCTCGAACGCCTTGCCGGCGCGCGCGGCCGCCTTGCGCCGCCCGGCGATCCAGCCTTCCAGATCGGCGATCGACCCGGCGCCGACGCACAATTTGACGAGATGCAGCGCCATGCGCCCCTTATAGCATCGCGCCTGCCCGCGCGCGCGTCGACCGCCGCCGAAGGCGTGCTCAAGGCCTGCGAGCGATAAGCCTACCCCTCCTCGTGGATGACGACGATCCTGGCGCCCTGCGCCACCTGCGCGCCAACCTGTCCGGCCGCCTCCACCACCTTGCCCGCGCGTGGCGCGACCAGCGCGTGCTCCATCTTCATCGCTTCGACCACCGCGAGCTTCTGGCCCTTCTCGACCATGTCGCCCGCCTTCACCAGCAGCGCGATCAGCTTGCCGTGCATCGGCGCCTTCACGACGCTGTCGCCGTCGCCGGCGCCCTCCACGTCGACATCGAGCGGATCGACCAGCCGCGCCTCGGTCTGCCGCCCGCCGCGCAGCGCGAACGCCGCGCCCTCGGCGGCGACGACGAACACGTCGTCCGTCTCCGGCACGCGCGCGCCGTTGTGCGACACGATCGGCTGGCCGGCCCGCGCGCCGTCGTAGATCGCCTCGAAGCGCTGCGGCTCGCCGTCGATCGTCGCGCGCAGTTTCATCGGATGCGGTCCGGCGAGCGCGAACCCGTCGAGCGTGGCCCACGGCGACTGGGCATTGGCGTCGCTGCCGATCAGCCGCGCCCGCCGATGCGTTTCGCCGTCGATCAGCAGCGCCTCCACCGCGCGCGCGGCGGCGACCGTGTCCATTTCCTGCCGCACGGCGCCGAGCGTTTCGAGATTGCGGTCGATGAAGCCCGTATCGAATTTCTCCGCGCGAAAGCCCGGCGCCTCGCACAACGCTTTCAGAAACGCGGTGTTGGTGCGCGGTCCAGCCACGCGCGTGTCGCCCAGCGCGCGCGCCAGCCGGTCGAGCGCCTGGGCGCGCGTCGCCCCGTGCGCGATGATCTTGGCGATCATCGGATCGTAGAACGGCGACACGGCGCCGCCCTCCTCCACGCCGGAATCGACGCGCACCCCCTCGCCCTTCGGCAGATGCAGCGCATGCAGCCTGCCGGTCGACGGCAGGAAACCGTTTTCGGGATCTTCCGCGTATAGCCGCGCCTCGACCGCATGGCCGTCGAGCGCGATCTCGTCCTGCGAAAGCGGCAGCCTCTCGCCGCTCGCCACGCGCAATTGCCATTCGACGAGATCGAGCCCGGTGATCGCTTCCGTCACCGGATGCTCGACCTGCAATCGCGTGTTCATTTCCATGAACCAGAACCCGTCCTCGCGCAGCCCGCGCGCGCCGTCAACGATGAACTCCACCGTGCCCGCGCCGGAATAGCCGACGGCTTTCGCCGCCTCCACCGCCGCCTTGCCCATCAGCGCGCGGACCTGCGCCGTCATGCCAGGCGCGGGCGCCTCCTCGATCACCTTCTGGTGCCGGCGCTGGAGGGAGCAGTCGCGCTCGAACAGATGAACGGCGTTGCCGTGATTGTCGGCGAACACCTGCACTTCCACGTGGCGCGGAGCGGAAATGTATTTCTCGATCAGCACGCGGTCGTTGCCGAAGGACGAGGCCGCCTCGCGCTTGCAGGAGGCGAGCGCGTCCGCGAAATCCTCCGCGCGGTCCACCTTGCGCATGCCCTTGCCGCCGCCGCCGGCCACCGCCTTGATGAGCGCCGGATAGCCGATCTCGCCCGCGCGCTCCGCCAGAAAAGCGGCCTCCTGATTGTCGCCGAGATAGCCGGGCGTGACCGGCACGCCGGCCTTCTGCATCAGCGCCTTCGCTGCGTCTTTCAATCCCATCGCGCGGATGGCGGAGGCCGGCGGACCGACGAACACGATGCCCGCCGCCGCGCACGCGTCCGCAAAGTCCGCGTTCTCCGACAGAAAGCCGTAGCCGGGATGGATCGCGGCCGCGCCCGTGCGCTGCGCCGCCTCGATGATGCGCGCCTGCACCAGATAGGATTGCAGCGCGGGCGAAGGGCCGATGTGGACGGCCGCGTCCGCCATGCGCACGTGCGGCGCCTGCGCGTCGGCATCGGAGTAAACAGCGATCGTGCGCAGGCCCATGCGGCGCGCGGTGCGGATGATGCGGACGGCGATTTCGCCGCGATTGGCGATGAGAACGGAAGGCAGCATGTTGTGCACTCGATTTCAGGGCGTCGCCCGCGTTACATCCGGAACACGCCGAACTTCGTTTCCGGGATCGGCGCGTTGAGCGTGGCGGAGAAGGCGAGCGCGAGCACGCGCCGCGTTTCCGACGGCAGAATGACGCCATCGTCCCAGATGCGCGCGGTGGCGAAATAGGGCGAGCCTTCGTCTTCGTATTGCGCGCGGATCGGCGCCTTGAACGTTTCCTCGTCCTCGACGCTCCACGTCTTGCCCGCCGCCTCGATGTTCTCGCGCCGCACCGTCGCCAGCACGCTCGCCGCCTGTTCGCCGCCCATCACGCTGATGCGCGAATTGGGCCACGCGAACAGGAAGCGCGGCTGGTAGGCGCGCCCGCACATACCGTAGTTGCCGGCGCCGAACGAGCCGCCGATCAGCACCGTGATCTTCGGCACGCGCGCGCAGGCCACCGCCGTGACGAGCTTGGCGCCGTTCCTGGCGATGCCGCCCCATTCGTATTCGCGCCCCACCATGAAGCCCGAGATGTTCTGCAGGAAGAGCAGCGGAATGCGCCGCTGGCAGCACAGTTCGATGAAATGCGCGCCTTTCTGCGCGCTTTCGGAAAACAGGATGCCGTTGTTGGCGATGATGCCGACGGGAATGCCGTGGATATGCGCGAAGCCCGTCACCAGCGTTTCGCCGAACCGCGCCTTGAACTCGTCGAAATCCGATCCGTCGACGATCCGCGCGATCACCTCGCGCACGTCGTATTGCTTCTTCAGGTCGCTGGGCACCAGCGCGTCGAGATCCTCGACCGCATATTTGGGCGCGCGCGGCTCGACGAGCGCGATCTCGGGATTCTTGCGCTGGTTGAGATTGGAGACGATGCGCCGCGCAAGCGCCAGCGCGTGATTGTCGTCGGCGGCGAAATAATCGGCGACGCCGGAAATTCGCGTATGCACGTCCGCGCCGCCGAGCTGTTCGGCGGTCACGATCTCGCCGGTCGCCGCCTTCACCAGCGGCGGCCCGCCGAGAAAGATCGTGCCCTGGTTCTTCACGATGATGGTGTCGTCCGACATCGCCGGCACGTAGGCGCCGCCCGCCGTGCACGAACCCATCACCACCGCGATCTGCGGAACGCCTTCGGCCGACAGGTTCGCCTGATTGTAAAAGATACGGCCGAAATGATCGCGATCGGGAAACACATCCGTCTGGTGCGGCAGGTTCGCGCCGCCGGAATCCACCAGGTAAAGGCACGGCAATCGGTTCTCGCGCGCGATCTCCTGCGCGCGCAGATGTTTCTTCACCGTCATCGGATAGTAGGTGCCGCCCTTGATCGTGGAGTCGTTGGCCACGATCATCGCCTCGCGCCCCTCCACGCGGCCGATGCCGGTGATGACGCCGGCGCCGTGAATGTCGTCGCCGTACATGCCGTAAGCAGCCAGCGACGACAGTTCGAGAAACGGCGAGCCCGGATCGATCAACCCGTAGACGCGATCGCGCGGCAGCAGCTTGCCGCGTTTGACATGGCGCTCGCGCGTCTTCTCGTTGCCGCCGAGCGCGGCCGTCGCGCGCCGTTCCTGCAGCGTCGCGGTCAGTTCCGCCCAGGCCGCGCGGTTCGCCTCATGGTCGGGCGACGGCGTGTCGATCGCGGTGGTCAAGATCGCCATTCTGTTCCCCTGCCCTCAAACATTCTCGTATTTGTCGATGCGCCACGGCTCGGCGTTCGCGCCCGCCTGCCAGCTTTTCCACGCCTGCGTTTCCTGCATCGTGCGCATGTAGGCGCGTGTTTGCGCCGCGACCGGCGCATCGTAGACGTCGAGCCGGTTGACGACCGGCGCATACATCGCATCCGCCGCGCTGAAGGCGCCGAACAGAAACGGCCCGCCCGCGCCAAACGTTGCGCGCGCGTGCGCCCATATCTCTTCGATCCGCGCAATGTCGGCGCGCGTGTCGGGCGTGAAGTCCACCGGCTTGCGCACGCGGCGAAAATTCATCGGGCATTGCACGCGCAGCGCCTGAAAGGAGGAATGCATTTCCGCCGCCGCCGAACGCGCCACGGCGCGCGCGCGTTTGTCGCGTGGCCAGACCGCGTGCTGCGGAAAAGAGTCCGCGACATATTCGCAGATCGCCAGCGAATCCCAGATCGTCGTGTCGCCGTCGATCAGCGCGGGAACCTTGCCGGTCGGCGAATAGCGCAGGATGTCGTCGCGCGTTTCCTCGCGCGCGAGCGGCACGACGATTTCCTCGAACGCGACGCCGAACGCGGTCATGAGAATCCACGGCCGCATCGACCACGACGAATAGGCCTTGTTGGCGATGACGAGTTTCAGACCCATCGCTGTGCTCCCGAACGGCGCGGATGGCGATTGCGGCCATACGCGAGGCGCACGGACCGGTCAATCGCTCGGGCGACAGGGCGTCAGTCGTGACCGCGTTTGTGGGATTTCGGCGCCCAGGCGTGGGTCGGCCCGCCGTGTTTCTTCCACGCGCCGAAGCCCCCCTCGATATGGGCGACGGGTTTCAGCCCCATGCGGCGCGCGGTGTCGGCGGCGAGCGCCGAGCGCAGACCGCCGGCGCAGAAGAACACGAACTTCTTGCTCTCGGCGAACACCGGCTTGTGATAGACGCTCGTCGGATCGATCCAGAATTCGAGCATGCCGCGCGTGCAATGAAATGCGCCGGGGACCGCGCCTTCGCGCTCCAGTTCGCGCGGATCGCGGATATCGACCAGCACCACGTCGTCGCGGCCGTGCAGTTTGATGGCGTCCTCGATCTTCAGCGTCTCGATGCGGCTGTTGGCCTCATCGCAGAGCTGGCGCACGCCGATGGTGATGTTCTGTTTCATGGGCTCCTCCATGCGTCAGATTCGCCGGTCCGGGGCGCCGACGCAAGCCGCCGCTTGACGCCGCGCTCGCGCCGTCCGAAGGAGCCGCATGGCCAAAGCGACGCTGGAAGACACGATTCTCGCCCTCTGCGCCGCGCGCGGCGCCGAAAAGACCATCTGCCCGACGGATGCGGCCAAGGCCTTCGCCCTGGCGCGGGGGGAGGAGGACCCGCTCGCCTGGCGCGCATGGCTCCAGCACGTGCGCACAGCCGCCGTCGGCCTCGCCCGCCATGGCCGGCTGGTCATCTATCGCAAGGGCAAACCGGCCGACCCGGAGGATTTCCGCGGCGTCTACCGGCTCGGCCTGCCGCGTCACGACTGATCACGGCCCCGGAAACAGCGCGTCCGACTTGCCGGCGATCCAGTAGGCCAGGAGGCCCAGATATTCGTGGCTCGCCTGGTCGGCGTCGTTGATCGTCGCGCCCATCCGCCTGAGGCCGAAGAAATCGCCCGGCCCCCCGCCGGTGCGATAGTCGACCGGATAGGCGACGACCGGAAAGCCGACTTTCCGGAAGATGCCGACCGAGCGCGGCATATGCATGGCGGAGGTGACGAGCACCCAGGTCTCGCCGGGCTTCGGGCGCAGCAAGTCGCGGGTGAAGACCGCGTTCTCCCATGTGTCGCGCGACCGGTTCTCGAACGTCAGGCGCTCTTCGGGCAGCCCCTGCGCCAGAAAGAACGCGCGCGCGACGTCCGCCTCCGTGGTCTCCAGCGCCGAAAGCCGGCCGCTGCCGCCGGTGAACGCTATGCGCGCCTGCGGAAAGCGTCGCGCCAGCGCCACCGCTTCCGTCATGCGCTCGGCCGCCTCGTTGAGCGCCGGCAGGCCGCGCCGCCGCGTGACGCCCTCGTCCACGGCGCCGCCGAGCACGATGATCCCGGTCGGCGCCGTCGCGAGGTCCGGGCGCGGAAAGCGGTCCTCCAGCGGGCGCACGAGCAGCGCGCTGAACGGCGTGAACCCGACGATCGCGAGCGCCGCCACGCTCAACGCGGCCAGCGCCCGCCCCGCCCGGCGCCAGCGCGTCCACATCAGGGCCACGCCCACGAGCGCGCCCTCCAGCAGCAGATGCGGCAGATGCACGAGAAAGCCGAGCGTCTTTGCGAGAACGAAGAACATGGTCAGCGCACGCGAGCAAAGGTCATGAGCGGTCCCATCGCGGCGCCCAGCCCGGATCGACCAGCCGACCGTCGGGCCGCCGCAGGGCGAAAATGGCCGCCATGTCGGCGTCCGACAGCGCGAAATCGTCGATGCGGAAATTTTCCGCGATATGCGCTCTGGTTCCCGAACGGGGAATGGCGACGACGCCCTGCTGCAGGTGCCAGCGCAGCACGACCTGCGCCGGCGTGCGGCCGATGCGTTCGGCGATGGCGCGGATGGGCGCGGCCTGCACGAGGTCGCCCTTGCCGAGCGGCGAATAGGCGGTGAACGCCATGCCGTGGCGCGCGCAGGCGGCGATGACCGCGCTCTGGTCCAGCCAGGGATGGTATTCGCACTGGTTGCACACGAGCGGCGCGCGCGCATGCGCGACGGCCTCCTCCAGCAGCGGGACCGGGAAGTTGGAGACGCCGATGTGGCGCGCCAGACCGCTTTCGCGCGTCCGGCACAGCGCGCCGATCGTCTCCTTCAGCGCAATGGCGGGGTTCGGCCAGTGCACGAGCAGCAGATCGACCGCCGACAGCCCGAGCCGTTTCAGGCTGCCTTCCGCCGAACGTTCGAGCGCGCCGGCGGCAAGGTCCTCGAACCAGACTTTCGTGGTCACGAACACGGCGTCGCGCGCGAGACCGCTGGCCGCCAGCGCCGCGCCCACCTCGCGCTCGTTGTCGTACACGCGCGCGGTGTCGATGTGCCGGTAGCCGCAGTCGAGCGCCGCCGCGACGGCGGCCACGCAGGCTTCGCCCGTCAGGCGCCACGTGCCGAATCCGCGCGCGGGGATGGCTGCGCCGTGGGCGTGGATCGTCAGTTCCATTTGGCGCTCGGGGACGAATGTGGGGCCAGGAATTCCTGCCGACACTCTAGACCATCCGCCTTTCGGACGAAAATGGCCCGAACGCGGGGCGCGACGCCTGAACAGATGTTTCGACAGGCCGCGCGAAATCCCGTCAGGCGGCCTCGTCGGCCGGTTCGGCGCGCGCGCGCATCATCGCCACCACGTCTTCGGCCGGCACCGGCCTTGAGAAGAAGTAGCCCTGCAACTGATGGCAGCCATGTTGCAGCAGGCAGCGGCTCTGCTCGTCGGTCTCCACCCCCTCGGCCGTGATCGCCATCCCCATCGCGGTCGCGATGTCGACCACCGCGCGCACGATCGAAAGGTCGCGCGTGTCGCCGGGCAGATCCTGCACGAAGCAGCGGTCGATCTTGATCTTGTCGAACGGAATGCGCCGCAGATAGGAGAGCGACGAATAACCGGTTCCGAAATCGTCGAGCGACATGCGCACGCCGAGCGCGCGCAGTTTCTCCAGCGTCGCCTGCGTCAGCTGCGTGGCTTCCAGGAACGCCGATTCCGTCAGTTCCAGTTCGAGCCTGTGCGGCGCCAGCCCGCTTTCCTCGAGCGCGGAAGAAACCAGCGTCGGCAGATCGGCGTAGCGGAACTGGATCGGCGACAGGTTGACCGCGATTTTCAGCGGCAGCGGCCAGCTCGCCGCGATCCGGCAGGCCTCGCGCAGCGTCCATTCGCCGAGCGGCACGATCACGCCCGTTTCTTCCGCCAGCGAGATGAACTCGCCCGGCGAGACGAAGCCGCGCGTGGGATGGCGCCAGCGCAGCAGCGCCTCGAAACCCTGGATTTCCTTGGTCGCGGCGTTCACCAGCGGCTGGAAATGCAGCAGGAACTCGTGGTTGTCCATCGCCGTGCGCAGGTCGGCGGCGAGCGCCCGGCGGGCGTCGATCTGCTTGTCCATGTCGGACTGGTAGAACGCCAGGCCGTTCTTGCCTTCGCGCTTGCTCTGGTAGAGCGCGAGATCGGCGCGCCGCATGAGTTCCTGCGCGCCGTGTTCGGGCGACATCGCGACGCCGACGCTGACGCCCACATGCGCCTGCATGCCTTCGAGCGCGTAGGGTTCGCCGAGTTCGGCGATGATCGACAGGGCGTAGGCCGTCAGCGACTCGCGGTTGTTCGCTTCCTCGCCACGCAGGAGAATGGTGAATTCGTCGCCGGCAAGCCGCGCCACGCAATCCTGCGGCCCCATCCGCGCCTGCAGGCGGCGCCCCGCCAGCCGCAGCAGATCGTCGCCGACGCCATGCCCGAATGCGTCGTTGATGTCTTTGAATTCGTCGAGATCGAGACACAGCACCGCGAACGGCGCGTTGGATTCGACCGCCGCGTCGAGCTTTTTCTGAAAGTAGACGCGGTTGGGCAGATCGGTCAGCGCGTCGTGCAGCGCCAGATGCGAAATGCGATCCTCGGCGCGCTTCTTGTCGGTGATGTCCGCGCCCACGCCGCGGTAGCCCGAGAACCGGTTCGCCCCCACATAGGTCGGCTTGCCGCTGATCAGCCACCAGCGGTCGCGGCCATAGATGTTGACGTGCAATTGCAGGTCGCGGAACGCTTGGCGCGCCTCGATCTGCTCGCGCAGCCGGTCGAGCGTCGGCCAGGAATCCGGCGCCACGACCCGTTCGAGCACCGAGGTCAGCCGGTCGCCTTTCCACCCTTCCTGCGGGATGCCGGACACGTCGGCGATCCGGTCGGACAGATGCAGCAGGCGCAGTTCGTGGTCGGCCTCCCACAGCCAGTCGTTGGCGTTGTCCTCGAACTCCTTCAGCAGCATGCCGGTCAGGCCGCGCTCGCGTTCCAGGTTGATCCGGTCGACCACGCGGTTGCGGATGAGCGCGCTGAGCTGCTGGGCGAGAAACCACAGGAAGGCGGCGTAGAGAATGAGCAGAAGGCCGACGGCGAGGTAGAACACGTCGCCGGTCGCCGCCAGCACCACGGCGGTGGCGACCACGATCGGACCGGAAAACGCCAGCGCCACCCGCGGCAGAACCGCAAGGCTCATGCCGGTGCCGATGAGCCCCGCGCACATCGCCAGGATGAGCGCGCGTTCCTGCGCGGTCGCCTCGCCGAACAGGACGATGGGAATGGACGCGAGCGCGAGGCCCGCGCCAAGCGCGACGACCGTCGTGATGCGCAGCGTGCGCGGCTCCAGACGCTCCGGCTTCTGGCCGTTGCGCCAGCGCGCCGCCGAGACGAGCGCCACGCCGGCCATCAGCACGCAATAGGCGTCGAGCCACAGGAAATAGGCGCGCCCGTTCGGCGCCCAGAACAGGACGACAGCGACCTGCACCGCCACCAGCGCGAGAACGACCGTCAGCGGCGCCAGCCGCGCGGCGAAATCGAATTGCTCGACCTGCACGAGGTCTTCCAGTCCCTGCGCCTGGTCGTTGCGCGCGCCGTCGCGTTGTGTGATCGCCTGCATTCTAGGCTCGATTTAATGATTTTGTTTCGAACCCATTTGTCCCGGACGCCTCTAAACAAAACGTCACCGCGAATGCAGGCAAACTCGTGAGATTTTTACGCTTTTTCCCGTTCCTTGCTGCAATGCCGGGCTTTTGGCGCGTTTACCATCGCGCCAACTCCGCTCAGGCCGATTTGTCGAACAATTCCCGACCGATCAGCATGCGGCGGATTTCGCTGGTGCCCGCGCCGATCTCGTAGAGCTTGGCGTCGCGCAACAGCCGCCCCGTCGGGTAGTCGTTGATGTAGCCGTTGCCGCCCAGCAGCTGGATGGCGTCGAGCGCGACCTTCGTGGCCTGCTCGGCGGCGATCAGGATGGCGCCGGCCGCGTCCTGACGCGTCGTCTCGCCGCGGTCGCAGGCGCGCGCCACGGCGTAGACATACGCGCGCACTGAATTCATCGCCACATACATGTCGGCGATCTTGCCCTGGACGAGCTGGAACGAGCCGATCGGCTGGCCGAACTGCCTGCGCTCGTGGACATAGGGCATGACCACGTCCATCGCCGCCTGCATGATGCCGATGGGGCCGGCCGACAGAACGACGCGCTCGTAGTCGAGGCCCGACATCAGCACGTTCACGCCGCGTCCGACGGCGCCGAGCACGTTCTCCTCGGGAACCTCGCAGTCCTCGAACACGAGTTCGCCCGTGTCCGAGCCGCGCATGCCGAGCTTGTCGAGCTTCTGGGCCGTACGGAATCCCTTGAAGCCCTTCTCGATCAGGAAGGCGGTGATGCCGCGCGAACCCGCATCCGGATCGGTCTTGGCGTAGACGACCAGCGTGTCGGCGACCGGGCCGTTGGTGATCCACATTTTGGAGCCGTTGAGCAGATAGCGGTCGCCCTTCCTGTCCGCCCGCAGCTTCATCGAGACCACGTCCGATCCGGCGCCCGGCTCCGACATCGCCAGCGCGCCGACATGTTCGCCCGTGATCAGCTTCGGAAGGTATTTCTTCTTCTGCGCCGCATTGCCGTTGCGGCGGATCTGGTTGACGCAGAGGTTGGAATGGGCGCCGTAGGACAGACCGACCGAGGCGGAGGCGCGCGAGACTTCCTCCATCGCCACCACATGTTCGAGATAGCCGAGGCCCGCCCCGCCGTATTCCTCCTCGACGGTCACGCCGAGCAGGCCCAGTTCGCCCATCTTCGGCCACAGGTCGCGCGGGAACTGGTTCGTGCGGTCGATCTCGTCGGCGCGCGGCGCGATCTGCTGCTGGGAAAAACCGCGCGCCGTGTCGCGGATCATGTCTGCGGTTTCGCCGAGATCGAAATTGAGCGTGGCCATGAACGCCATCGAACGTCTCCCTGAAATATCGGGAAACTCATCCGCCAAACCGCGGACGGACGCAAGCGATGGGGCGACAGGCCCGGCTCAGTTCATCGCCAGCCACTTCTGCCATTCGTTGGCCGAGCCGTGGAACACATTGCGATCGACGGCGGTGGCGATGCCGGGCACGGAGCCGTCGGACTGGTATTGCCAGAAGTGCCACTTGCGCGATCCGTAGCGCGCGCTGGGATGGTGCTTGGTGGAGCGCACCCAGATCGGATAATCCTCCAGCCCGCCGCCGGACAGAATCGCCTCGTAGAAATCGACCGTCGAATAGACGATCGGCTTCTTGCCGTAATGGGCCTCCATGTCCGCGAGCATCGCCCGCATTTCGGGAATGACCTCGTCGGGCGTCAGCCGGCGCTTGCAGGTGCGCGATTCCGGCGTCGCCTCCACGTCCAGCACCGGCGGCAGCGCGTCGCGCTCGACCGGCACGTTCTGCTTGAACCAGGCCATCTCCTGCCGCCACGGCCGGCACCAGTAGACGAAATGATAGGCGCCGCGCGGCACGCCGGCGGCCTTGGCGCCCGCCCAGTTCTCGTGGAAGCGGGCGTCGAGATGGTCGGCGCCTTCGGTCGCCTTGATCCAGGCGAACCGCACGTCGCTGGCCGCCACCGCCTCCCAGTCGATGCGGCCCTGATACTTGGACACGTCGATGCCGTGGACGGCGAAGTTGCGCGAATGGTCGAGCGCCTCCGACGGTTTGGGCGTGCGCGGGGGCGCGGCCGCCAGCCCGCCGCCGCCCGAACGCACCGCGCGCCGGTAGGTGGGATCGACGCCGCTGCCGCAGCCGGCGAGCGCCAGCGAGCCGACGAACAGGGTCGCGAGCGCCAGCGCGCGCCGCCGCAGGATCAGAATTCCAGTCATCATTGCCGCAAATTATCCGTCCGCCGGTAATGCGCCGTTAACGCCAGAAATTGTCGACAAACACGGTAAAGGGAACGCCGCTCACTTTAACCCGAAGTAAAGCGTGGCGAAACTGAGGAACGAGAAGTAGCCCACCACGTCCGTCACCGTCGTCACGAAGGCGCCGGAGGACACCGCCGGGTCGATTTTCATGCGGTCGAGCGCGAGCGGAACCAGAATGCCGCCGAACGCGGCCGCCACCAGATTGGTGAGCATGGCCAGCCCGATCACCGCGCCGAGCGCGTACACGCCGAACCACGCGGCCGCCACCACGCCCGTCAGCAGGCCGAACGCGGCGCCGTTGATCGCCCCGACCGCCAGCTCCCGTCCCACGATCCACAGCGCGTTGGCGCGCGACAGCTCCTTGGTGGCGAGCGCGCGCACCGCCACGGTCATGGTCTGGGTGGCCGCGTTGCCCCCCTGGCTGGCCACGATCGGCGCGAGAATGGCGAGCGCCACCATCTGCTGGAGCTGCGCCTGGAACAGGCCGAGCACGAACGAGGCGGCGAACGCCGTCGCCAGGTTGACGAACAGCCACACCGCGCGCCCGCGCGCGATCGAGAAGACCGGATCGCTCAGTTCTTCGCCGGGCCTGACGCCGCCGAGCGCCTTGATGTCCTCGTCGGCCGCCTCCTGAATGACGTCGACGATGTCGTCGATGGTGATGACGCCGACCAGCCTGTCGGCCTCGTCCACCACCGGCGCGGAGACGAGGTTGTAACGCTCGAACAGCCGCGCCACCTCCTCCTCGTCGTCGGTCACCGCCACGCGCCGGCGTTCCGGGTCCATCAGCTTTTCGAGCGTGGCGGTGCGCGGCGCGCGGGCGAGCGCGTCGAGAAACACGTTGCCGAGCAACCGGTGGCCGGGGTCGACCACGAACACCTCGAAGAACGAATCCGGCAGGTCCTCCTGCTCGCCCTCGCGCAGGTGGTCCAGCGTCTGTCCGGCCGTCCACAACGGCGGCGCCGCCACCAGCGTCGTCTGCATGAGACGTCCCGCCGAACCTTCGGGATAGTCGAGCGAACGCCGCAGGGCCACGCTTTCGGTCGGCGACAACGCGCCGAGAATCTCGTCCTGCTCCTTGCGGTCGAGGTCTTCGAGGATGACGACCGCGTCGTCGCTTTCCAGATCGCGCACGCCCTCGGCGACGGTCTCGGTCGGCAGTTCCTCGAGGATGTCCTCGCGCACCGCATCCGGCACTTCGGTCAACGCGGCGAAGTCGAAATCCTCGCCCATCAGTTCGACGAGTTTGGGCCGGCTGTCGTGGTCGAGCGCCTCCACCAGATCGCCGAGATCGGTCTCGTGCAGGTCGCCGGCCAGCTCCCGCAGCCGGGCGCTGTCGCGCGCCGCGACGGCGGCTTCGACGCGGGCGACGAAATCGGGCATAAGCGCGCCATCTTCGTCGCGGATGGTGGGCGCGGCCCTCTGGTGGTCCAGCTCGCTCAAGTCCGCCTCTGGCTTGCGTCGTTTCGGGATCGGGAATGGGCAAGCGTGTAAGGAAGCCGTGTCTTGAAGGCAATCGCCATCGTCGCCGCCTGTCTCGCTTTCTGCGCGCCGGCCGCGGCCTGCGGTCCGCAGGCGCTGGGAACGGCGCGCACGCTGGCCATCGGGCCGACCGCGCCGCTCGGCCTGAAGTCCTACCCGCGCACGCTCGCGCTCGACGACAAGGAACTGGTGCTGACCTTCGACGACGGCCCGCTGCCGGCGACCACGGCGCGCATTCTCGATGCGCTGAAGGCCGAATGCGTGCAGGCCACGTTCTTCCTCATCGGCCGCAATGCGCAGGCCAACGCCGCGCTTGTGCGCCGCGCGGCGAAAGAGGGACATACGCTCGGCCACCATACGTTCAGCCATCCCGCCGTCACGTTGCGCGGCTGGACGACCGACAAGGCCGAAGCCGACATCGTCCACGGCATGGAGGCCGACGACACGGCCGCCTACGGCGCCTGGACCGGCGCGCCGAGAACCCCGTTCTTCCGTTTTCCCGGCTTCGCCGACACCCCCCGGCTGAACGCCGCGCTCGCCGCGCAGGGCGTCACGGTGTTCGGCGCCGACGTGTGGGCTTCGGACTGGGAAGACATGAGCGCGGACGCGCAGCGCGCGCTTCTGCTCGCGCGGATCGAGAAAGCGCGCAAGGGCGTGGTGCTCATGCACGACACGCGCGCCCAGACCGCCGACATGCTGCCCGCCCTGTTGCGCGATCTGAAGGCGCGCGGCTATCGCATCGTGCACGTGGCGCCGGGCGCGGCGCCCGCCCCGCTCGCGCAGGCGTCCGCCGGCTGGCGATCGGAAACGGAAGCGATCCTCGCGCGCCCGCATCCGCGCTGACGCGCGCCGCAGCGCGCGAAGACTGCTATGCTACTTGCCGACGAATTTCGCGGGGCGCTTTTCGAGGAACGCGCGCACGCCTTCCTTCATGTCCTCCGACCTGAAGAGCGGCAGCAGTTGCAGGAACACGTGATGCACATGGGTCGGGAAATCCTCCTGCATCCCCATCCGCATCATGCGCTTGGCGCCCTGCACGGCGAGCGGCGCGTTGTCCGCGATCTCCCTGGCGACCGCCCGCGCGCGCGCCATCAGGTCGCCGTCGGCGACCACCTCGTTGGCGAGCCCCCAATCCAGACATTCGCGCGCGCTCAAGGTGCGGCCGGTGAAGATGAGTTCGGCCGCCTTCGCCCAGCCGATCATGCGCGGCAGGAACCACGTGCCGCCCGATTCCGGCAGCACGCCGCGCTTGACGAACGCGGCGGCGAACTTGGCGCTCTCGGCCAGGATGCGAATGTCGCAGCCGAGGGCGGTGTCCATGCCATAGCCCGCCGCCCCGCCGTTGACCGCGCAGATGGTCGGCTTGTCCATCGCATGCAGCACCGTCGGCGGCGTGTTGCGCAGATCGAGATTGGACATGGAGGAGGCCGACGAAAGCCCCTCGCCCTTGCGCTCCTGCGACAGGTCGAGGCCGGCGCAGAACGCGCGGCCCGTTCCCGTGAGGATGACGCATCGTACGTCGCGGTCCTCGTTCGCTTTCACCAGCATCCGCGTCAGCTCGTCCAGCATCGGGCCGGAGATGGTGTTCATGCGCTCGGGCGCGTTCAGCGTGATGGTCGCGATGTGATCCTCGACCGAATAGAGCACCTCTTTGGTTGGCGTGACGGCGTTCATGGCGTTTCCCTTTGTCTTGTCGTTGAACTCATGCGGCGGATCGAAAATCGAGACCGAGCGCGGCGCAGATCGGCGCCGAAGCGCGCGCGCTGTGGCGCGGGCTCGCGTGATCGCGATAGAACGAGAGCAGGCGCGCCAGATCGGCTTCGTAGTCGCCGTTCGGCGTGAGCGCCGGCCCGAACGTCACGATCCTGCGCGCATAGTCGATGGCCGCCGGCAGGATCGGCACGCCCGCGCCCTGCGCGATGAGATAGAACCCGCGCTTCCATTCCCGCGCCGATGTGCGCGTGCCTTCGGGCGCGATCAGGAGCAACAGGCGCTCGTTGGCGTTGAACGCCTCCACGCTCTCGCCGACCACGCCGTGCGCGGCGCGGCGGTTGACCGGTATGGCGCCGAACCAGCGCAGCACCGGCCCCATCGCGCCCTTGAACGCGGTGTCCTTGATCATCGTGCCGGCGCGCAGACCGAGCGCGGTCAGAACGGCGATGGCGACGATCCCGTCCATGTTGCTCGTGTGCGGCGCGCCGATGAGCACCATTTTCGGCAGATCGGGAATCGCCCCTTCCAGCCGCCAGCCCGTCAGGCGCAGAAAGCCGCGCCCCAGCAGGCGCGAAAACCCGTTGCCGCGACGGGCGACCTGCCCGCCGACCGGCAATTGCGTCGTTGAAACCTTGTTCACCGTTTTTCCAATCGTTCGCCTTCGCGCCGTTCGTCGCATCGCGCGTTTGCGAGGCGCATCGTCACGCTTTCTGCAATCTGAAGCCGGCGTCGACAAGGATCGTCTCGCCGGTCGTTTTCGGCGCGAGCGTGGCCAGGGCGAAAATGGTGTCGGCGACATCGCCCGGCGCGATGGTGGCTTCGAGCGCGGCCTGCCCGCGATACATCTTGGCCATCATCTCGTAGCGCTCGGCGCCGTAGCCGTTCTTCAGCCAGTCGCTTTCGATCATGCCCGGCCCCACGCCGTTGACGCGAATCTCGGGACCGAGCGCGCGCGCAAGCGCCATGGTCAGCGTGTTCAGCGCGCCCTTCGAGGCCATATAGGCGATCGACGAGCCCGTGGCCATGACGGCGGCGATCGACGACACGTTGACGATGGCGCCGCCCTTCTCCTTGCGCAGCAGCGGCGCGAAGGCGCGCGACATCTGGAACGCGCCGACGACGTTCAGCTGATAGATCGACTGGAAATCCTCCGCGCTCAGCCCCTCGAGATCGCGGATGCCGACGAATTTCGTCCGGCCTGCGTTGTTGACCAGCACGCGCGCCGCGCCCCAGCGCTTTTCGACGATGCCCGCCACGCGCCGGCATTCATCGTCCTTGCCGATGTCGGCCTGCACGATCTCCACGCCCGCCCCCGCCGCGCGGCATCGGGCGGCCACATCCTCGGCCGGTTTCGGGTCGCGCGAGAAATTGACGACCACGTCGAAGCCGCTGGCGGCGAATTTGAGCGCCGTCGCCGCGCCGATTCCGGCCGACGAGCCTGTCACCACTGCCACGGGTCGCGCCATGGGTCGTTTCCTCTTTCGATTATATGTTCGCCCGCATTGTGCGGCGCCGACGGCGCGCCGGGCAAGCCGCGCGACCTCGTTTGCAGCAAAGCACACAAGTCTTTGCTTGCGCGCGGACCCGGCGCGCGCCGCCCTTGACGGCGGCGCGGCGCGCGCGCGTCATCGGTCGCCGGAACGTTCGAAGGGAGAGACGTCCATGCTCGAAATCTCGTTGATGGTGCGCGCCGCCGCGCTGGCCGCGACACTGACGGTCGCCAGCGCCGCCATCGCGCAGCAGCCCGCACAGCCGGCGCCGCAGCAGCCGCAGTTTCCGGACATGACGTTCTTCGTCACATCCAAGGCCGGCCCGGACGGCGCGAACTACGGCGGGCTCGAAGGCGCCGACAGGCATTGCCAGACGCTCGCGACCGCCGCCGGCGCGGGCGCAAGAACCTGGCGCGCCTATCTGTCGACGCAGGGCGCCGCCGCCGTCAACGCGCGCGACCGCATCGGCGCCGGCCCGTGGCGGAACGCCAAAGGCGTGGTGATCGCGGCCAACCTCGACGAACTGCATGCCGCCAACAAGATGAGCCTCGACAACACGCTCACCGAAACCGGCCGCAAGGTGGCCGGCGCCGGCTTCAACCACAACAACCATGATGTGCTGACGGGATCGAGCGTGGACGGCAAGGCGCTGCCGGCCGACAAGGACATGACATGCGGCAACTGGACCAAGGGCGGCGAAGGCTCGGCGATGGTCGGCCATTCCGACCGGCTCGGCCTGCGCGATGACGACGCCTCGCGCTCGTGGAACTCGTCCCACGCCTCGCGCGGCTGCGCGACGCCCGCCCTCAACGCCACCGGCGGCGCGGGCTTCCTGTACTGCTTCGCGGAGAAATAGCGCGCGGACGCGGATCAAAACAAAACCCGGCCGCAAGGCCGGGTTTTCTGTCTCGATGAATGGTGCGGCCAAGAGGACTCGAACCTCCACTGGTTGCCCAACTAGCACCTCAAGCTAGCGCGTCTACCAATTCCGCCATGGCCGCCCAGGAAAAGCCCGATGTCTCGGGCTCCTCAAATGTGTCGCGCAGCGCGCGTCGCATCGGCGCGTGTCGTCTAACAAACGCGCGGGAGGCTGACAAGGCCCGCGCGGGACGTGATAGAACCCCTGTCATGACATTCGTTTCCGGCCGTGACGCGCTCGCCCCGACCTTTCCGGCCGCGCCCGATTCGCCGCCGGTCGAATGGCTCGTCGCGGACGGCCTGACGGACTACCCGACGGCCCTCGCCTTCATGGAGAACCGCGCGGCCGCGATTCGCGCTGGCGCGGCCGCCGAATGCGTATGGCTGGTGGAGCATCCGGCGCTCTACACGGCCGGGACCTCGTCCCGGCCCGGCGATCTCATCGACCGTCGTTTTCCGGTGTTCGAGACCGGGCGCGGCGGCCAGCACACCTATCACGGCCCCGGCCAGCGGGTAGCCTACGCGATGCTCGACCTCAGGCGCCGCAGGCAGGATGTGCGCGCCTATGTCGCCGCGCTGGAAGCCTGGCTGATCGCGACGCTGGCGGCCTTCAACGTGCGGGGCGAGCGGCGGGAGGACCGCGTGGGCGTGTGGGTGCGCCGGCCGGACAAGCCGCGCGGCGCCGGCGGCGCCATGGCCGAGGACAAGATCGCCGCCATCGGCGTGCGGTTGCGCCAGTGGGTGGCGTTTCACGGCGTCGCGCTCAATGTGGAGCCGGATCTTTCGCATTTCTCGGGCATCGTGCCCTGCGGCGTGGCGGTCGCCCACTACGGCGTCACCAGCCTCGCCGACCTCGGCCTGCCGGCAACCATGCACGACGCCGACATCGCGCTGCGCGCCGCCTTCGAGCAGACTTTCGGTCCGACGATTTCAGCCTGACCGGCCGATCTCGAACGGCGGCAGGCTGGCGGCCTCGTGCGTGTCCATCTCCACGATCTGACAGGCCGCCACGCGCGCCGCCGCCGGTCCGCGCGCGCATAGCCCGCTCATCTCCTCGACGGCGCCGGCCGGCCCCGCGAAGGCCGCCTCCACGCGGCCGTCGCGCAGATTGCGCACATAGCCGCGCAGGCCGCGCGCCGCCGCCTCGCGCGCGACGAAGGCGCGAAAGCCCACGCCCTGCACCACGCCCTCGATCAGGGCCTTCAGGGCGCGCTCAGTCATGCGGGACCGCCACGTTGTCGATGAGCCGCGTCGCGCCCAGCTTGGCGGCCGCCAGCACGCGAATGGGTCCGTCCGCGCGCCGCGCCACGCGGTCGAGCGTCTCGGCGTGCCGCGCCTCGATGTAGTCGATGGCGAACCCTGCCGCGACGATCTCCTCGCGCGCGTCCGCCATCACATGCCCAAGCACCTCGCCGGCGGCGATGCGCCCCGCGGCGGTCGACAGCGCCCCGAAGATCGCCACGGCTTTGGTGCGCTCGTCGGGCGAGAGATAGACGTTGCGCGACGACATCGCGAGCCCGTCGGCCTCGCGCACGGTTGGCGCGCCGACGATCTCGGTCGCGATGTCGAGATCGCGCGCCATCTGCGCCACGACCTTCAATTGCTGATAGTCCTTCTCGCCGAAGATCGCGCAGTCGGCGCCCGCCTGGTTGAGCAGTTTGGCGACGACGGTGGCCACGCCCGCGAAATGCGTCGGACGAAAACGGTCCTCCAGATCGGCCTTGGCCGGCCCTTCCAGACCGACCGCCGTGCAGAATCCCTTCGGATACATGTCCTCGACGCCCGGCGCGAAACAGGCGCTCGCGCCGGCGGCGGCGAGTTTGGCGAGATCGGCGTCGAACGTCCGCGGATATTTGGAGAAATCCTCGGTCGGGGCGAATTGCGTCGGGTTGACGAAAATGGAGGCCACCACGCGGTCGGCGCGTTTCAGACCTTCCGTCACCAGCGAGGCGTGGCCGGCGTGCAGCGCGCCCATGGTCGGCACGAGCGCAACGCGCTCGCCCTTCTCCCGCCAGCCCCGCACGGCCGCCCGCAACGCCGCGACATCGCGCAAAACGGCGACGGAAGAAGTCATGCCTGATCTCCTGATTGCGCGCCGCCGGCGGCGGGCGTCCATTTGATGGCGCGGGGCCGCGCCGGTTCGACGTAAGCGCCTGGAGCCAGGGACTCAAGCCCCCGCACGTAGTCGGCCGGCAATCCGGCCGCCCGCGCGGCGGCGATCACGCCCGCGAGATAGCCCGCGATGGCCTTCGGACTCCCGGAGGCGGCGCCCGCGCCCACGTAGATCAACGCCCGGCGCGCCGCGCCTGTGGCCGGCAGCACCGGCTGGACCACTTTCGCGTAAAGGCCCCGCGCGACCGCCTCGTACCGATCCAGCGCGGGAACGTCGGCGAGCGCGAGATCGTACAGCACGCCATGTGCGTCGGCCTGCGGGTCGCGCACGACGGTCGCGTACCCGTCGGCCGTCAGCGCGAACCGATGGCGCGGCAGCCGCGCGACCCCGAGCGCGCGCGAGCGCGGGCAGCGCGCGCGCATGGCGGTTTCGTCCATGTTGGAGCCGTAGGCGAAATAGAGCGGCATGCGCCTCGTTTATGTTGTTTCGACCGACGGCGAAAGGCAGGTTCGGCGCACGACGCCGGGCGGCGCAGCGGGGGAATTGCGGAACGGCGACCGACCGTCGCTCAGCCTGCACGCCGGCGCGCGACGGTGAGCGCGATGGCCGCGAGCACGAACGCCATGCCGACGAAGTGGCGCGCCGCCAGGCTTTCGCCCAGCAAGGCCCACGACAACGCGAGCGCGGCGAGCGGCGCCACAGCCATGTAGGCCGCCGCCTCCACGCCGCTCACGCGCGCCGCGCCCCAGTACCACAGCGAGAAGCCGACGACCGTGGGGCCCAGCCCGTAATAGACCATCGCCCACAGCGCGGGCATGTCCGGCGCGCCGTCGCGCGCGAGCGCCCACAATCCCGGCGCCACGCCGAGCGCAAGCGCGATCGCGCTCATGATGGTTGCGACCGCGAGCGGCTCGATCGGCGTTCGGATCGCCTTGTTGAGCACCGCGAACAGGCTTTCGCCGAACATGGCCGCAAACACGAGCGCGAGACCGAAAAGCCGCTGCTCGCCGCCCGCCCCCTCGCGCAGCGCGATCAACGCCGCGCCCGCCGTCGCCAGCGCCACCGCGACCGCGAGCCGCGCGCCCGGCCGCTCGCCGAGCGCGACCACGGCCACGAGCGCCGTCAGCGTCGGCAGCAGTCCCGTGAGAATGGAAGCGTCCGCCGCGCTCGCATAACGCAGTCCCGCCACCAGCGCCGCCGTATAGCCCAGACTGCCCGCCGCCGATTGCAGCGCCAGCACGCCCCATTCGCGTGCGTTGAGCCGCGGCCACTTGGTTCCGAACAGAACGCACAGCGCCAGCAGCGCGGGCGTGGCGGTCGCAAACCGGATGAGCGCGGCCAGAAACGGGTCGAGATCGGAGGCCGCCGCGCTCGCGGCCACCGTCGAACCGACGAAGGTCATGGCGCCGGCGAGCGCCAGCCGGCCACGCCAGAGATCGCGCGAGGGCGGCGCGCTCATGCCCGGCGCCCGCGCCGAACCATATCGGCAGGCCGGCGGTTCATCCCCCACACATCGAACGGGAGCGCTCCATGGATGACCACGCCAATGACCGCAGGACTGTGAAATCGGAACAGGACGCGCGCCAGAGCGTCTCCGGAACGGGCCTCATCAACGTTCTCGTCTTCGGCCTGATTCTGGCGGGGCTGGCGCTTGGCCTCGTGTATGCGTTCGCGCGCATGGGCGCGGGCGGGTGATGCGCCCGCGCCCATCGCCTTACGCGAATTCCATGATCGTGGCGTCGACGGCGAGCGAGTCGCCTTCCTTCGCCAGGATCTTCTTCACCGTCACGTCGCGTTCGGCGCGCAGCACGTTTTCCATCTTCATGGCTTCCACCATGCAGAGCGGCTCGCCGGCCTTCACTTCCTGCCCCTCGGCGACGTTGATCGCCTTCACCAGGCCCGGCATCGGACACAGCAGCGATTTCGATGTATCGGCCGCGACCTTCTCCGGCATGAGCGCGACCAGCCGCGCTTCCTCGCGCGTGTACACGCGCGCGTCCACCGCCACGCCGCGATGGGCGATGGCGTAGCCGTTGAGAATGGGGCGCACCTGCACGGCGACTTCCTCGCCGTCGACCGCGCCCGTCCACACCGGCTCGCCCGGAACCCAGTCGGATTCCAGGTGATGCGCATGACCCTCGCCGAACCGCACGAGCAGGCCGCCGTCGCCCTCGTCGAGCGTGATGTCGAATGTCTCCTTGCCGAGCGCCACCACGCGGTCGCGGTCGAACCGCACATGCGCGGGCGAACGCATCTGCCCGGTGATCTGGCGCTTGCGCTCGTTGGACACGTGGTCGACGTAGGCGGCGACCGCGGCCATCACATGCGCGACTTCGCCTTGCGCCATCAGCGGCGCGAACCCTTCGGGATATTCCTCGGCGATGAAGCCCGTCGACAGCGCGCCCGAGCGCCAGCGATCGTGCTGCATGAGCGAGGCGAGGAACGGAATGTTGTGGCGGATGCCGTCGATCACGAAGGCGTCGAGCGCGCGCGCCTGCGCGTCGATCGCCGCCGCGCGGTCGCCCGCGTGGGTGACGAGCTTGGCGATCATCGGATCGTAGTAGATCGAGATTTCGCCGCCCTCGAACACGCCCGTGTCGTTGCGGATCGTCACGCCGTCCTCGTGGCCTTCCTGCGGCGGGCGATATTTCACCAGCCGCCCGGTCGACGGCAGGAAATTGCGCGTGGGGTCTTCGGCGTAGATGCGGCTTTCGACCGCCCAGCCCTTCAGATGCACGTCGCTCTGCTTGATGGCGAGTTTCTCGCCGGCGGCCACGCGGATCATCTGTTCGACCAGATCGATGCCCGTGACGAGTTCCGTGACCGGATGTTCGACCTGCAGGCGCGTGTTCATTTCGAGGAAATAGAACGAACGGTCCTGACCGGCGACGAATTCCACCGTGCCGGCGGAATCGTAATGGACGGCCTTGGCCAGCGCGACCGCCTGCTCGCCCATCTTGCGGCGCGTTGCCTCGTCCAGCAGCGGCGAGGGCGCCTCCTCGATCACCTTCTGGTTGCGGCGCTGGATGGAGCACTCGCGTTCGCCCAGATAGATGACGTTGCCGTGCTTGTCGCCCAGCACCTGGATTTCGACATGGCGCGGATTGACGATGAACTTCTCGACGAACACGCGGTCGTCGCCGAACGACGACTTCGCCTCCGACTTCGCGCGCGCGAAACCTTCGGCCACCTCGTCGCGGCTGTAGGCGATGCGCATGCCCTTGCCGCCGCCGCCGGCCGAGGCCTTCAGCATGACCGGATAGCCGATCTCGTCGGAAATTTTCACCGCATGCGCCGCGTCCTCGATCACGCCGAGGAAGCCCGGCACCGTCGAGACTTTCGCGGCGTTGGCGAATTTCTTCGATTCGATCTTGTCGCCCATCGCCTCGATGGCGCGCGGATTGGGACCGATGAACACGATGCCGTTGTCGGCGAGCGCCTGCGCGAAGGCCGCGCGCTCCGACAGGAAGCCGTAGCCGGGGTGCACGGCTTCAGCGCCCGTCTTCTTGCAGGCGTCGACGATGCGGTCGACCAGAAGATAGGATTCGGCAGCGGCCGGCGGGCCGATGTGGACGGCCTCGTCCGCCATTTCCACATGCAGCGCGTCCTTGTCCGCGTCCGAATAGACGGCCACGGTCTTGATGCCCATGCGCCGCGCGGTCTTGATGACGCGGCAGGCGATTTCGCCGCGATTCGCGATCAATATTTTCTTGAACATGCGCCCACCGAATATGCGGCCGCCCTCCCCGGCGGCCCGAAAGCTCGGGCGAGCTTTTACGCAACCCCGGGGCGCCCGTCCATAGGCCGCTCAGCCCTTGGGCGGCAGCACCATCTGGGTCTGGGTGACGACGGCGACGAGCTTGCCGGCCGGATTGAAGATTTTGGTCTGCCAGACCTGCGTCGTCCGCCCGATATGGATCGGCGTGGTCTCGGACCGGGCGGTTTCCCCTTCCCGCACGGACCCGAGGAAATTCGTCTTGCTCTCGATGGTCGTCGTGCCCGCCCCCTTGGGCAGATTGAGCACCGTGGCCACCGCCCCCACCGTGTCGGCGAAGGCCATGTAGGCGCCCCCGTGCATGATGTTGTTGGTCGTGCACAGGTCCGCTCGCACCTCGATTTCGGCCACCACCCGGTCCTTGCCCGCTTCCTTCAGCCGCACCCCCATGAGTTTGGCGAACGGCATGATGTTCACGTCGATCATCTGGTCCTCCCCGCGAGCCGCGAAGTTTCTCCCCCGCCGGGAGGCTTGGCAATGACCCCGAAGGTCATGAACGGACCCGGACGGCAATGCCCACCGACGCGGGTCGCCTCGGCCCGCGCGCTAGTAGCGTTCGAGCGGCAGATCGCCCACCCCCGGCGCCACGCGGTCGAGCCGCGCCTGCGTCTCCTGCGCCGCCTGCGCGTCCCCCTGCGCGAGTTGCGCGCGTCGCAGCCCCTGCAACGCCCAGACGCTGTTGGGCGTGCGCGCCAGCGCCTGCTCGAACGCCGCGAGCGCCAGGCGCGGCTCGTTGCGACGCAGGTGGATGGCGCCCAGCGCATGGCTCGCCGGCATGTACCAATAGGGCGGCTCCATATAGGGCAGCCGCGCCTCCGCAGCGACCGCCGCCTCCGCGTGGCGACGCGCGCCGTCGAGATCGCCCGCCGCGAGCGCGGCGCGTGCGCGCACCAGCCCTCCCGCGATCTCCAGAATGCCGCGCGCCGGGATGAGCGCGGCGTCGAAAGCGGCGTAGTCCAGCTTCGCCAGGGCGTCGATCGCCTCGGCTTCGCGCGCCGCGCCGCCGGAATCGCCCTGCAGCGCCAGCGCCGCGCCGCGCGCATACCGCCAGGCCGCGACGACGAGCGGCTCTTCGGCATTGGGTTGCGGCGCCGCCAGGATCGCGGCGGGATCGGCGAATTTCGCCGCGACGAAATACGGCGACTGTTTGATGGGCTGGACGGGCGGCGGCGCGGGGCCGGCGGCGGCCTGCACGAGCCGCGCGAGCTTTTCGGCCGAGGCGACGGCGTCCGGCCCGCGGCCGAGCATCAACGCTGAATTGAGGTAGAAGTGGACGTTGTGCGGGTAATACATCATCGAATAGGGACCGCCGACGCCCGGATTGTCGGCGATGTAGGATTCGTCGGAGGCCACCGCGTCCCTGTTGACCGCCATCGCGTCGCCGTAGCGCCCCAGCCGGAAGTAGATATGGCCCGGCATGTGCACGAGATGGCCGGCGCCGGGAACCGCTCCGCGCAGGCGGTCAGCATAAGTTTCGGCGCGCTGCGGCCGGTCCGAGGCCTCCACGAGATGGATGTAGAAATGCGCGGCCCCGATATGGGCGGGCCTGGTCCGCAGGACGTTTTCCAGCAGCTCCAGCGCCTCGTTCGTCCGGCCCTTGCCGATCGTTCCGCCCTCGCGCCAGTAGTCCCACGGCGAAAGCAGCATGATCGCCTCGGCTGCGAACGCCGCGATGTCGGGATCGTCCGGGAACCGGCGCGCGACCGCGACCGCCGCATCGGCGTACAGCCGGTCGACATCCGCCCGCGCGCCCTCGGCGTAGCGCACACGCATCGCCGCGATCAGCGCCTGCTCCTTCGGCGTGGCGCCGTCGGCGCGCGCGAGCGCGTGCGCAATGGCCTGGCGCGCGACCGGCGCGGCCGCCTCCTCCATCGGCATGTTGAGATTGGGCCCGAGCGCGTAGGCCTCGCCCCAGTAACACATGGCGCATGCGCCATCGATCGCCTGCGCCTGGCGGAAGGCGCGCAGCGCCTCCAGATGGTTGAACCCGTAGGCGTAGATCAGCCCCTGGTCGAAAAAGCGCTGCGCGTCGGCGTTGGCGCTGACGCGATAGGTGTGATCGCCGAGATTGCCCGCGAGTTTGGGCGGCGGCAGGCCCTTGGTGTCGAACCACGCGCCGGAGGGCGCGGAAGGCGCCGCGTGTCCGTGATGCGGCGGCTGCGCGGCGGGAAACGGTTTCGTTTCGGTCTGCTGCGCCGGGGCGCTTGCAGGGGCCGCGAGCAGCATGAGAAAAGCGAAGGTGCGGATGGAACGCATCGGAAGACCTCCACGCCTCGTAGGCCCCCGAATCCAGAACGCGACGGCGCAGGGCCGGTTCCCGGCCTGCGGCGCAACCAACGCGACAGACGAGGTCGCCCTGAAGACGGACAGGTTCGCCGATGACCGAAGCAGCCCTCGCCCATGCGCTTCGCCTGCTCGACGAAAGCCCGCTGATCGACGCCCATAACGATCTGCCCCTGCTGATCCGCATGGATCCGGCCGCGCGCGGGAGCGTCGCCGCCTACGGTCTCGACCAGCGCCGCGCCGGCGACACCGACATTCCCCGCCTGCGCGAGGGGCGCGTGGCGGCGCAGGTGTGGGCGGCGTTCGTGCCGCCGAACGACGGACATCCGGCGAGCTACGCGCTCCAGCAGATCGCCATCGTCCACGCCATGCACCGTTTGCATGCGGACGTGTTTCGTCCCGCGCTCGCCGCCGACGATGTCGCGCGCGCGAAAGCCGAAGGGCGGATCGCCAGCTTCCTGGCCATCGAGAACGGCGCGGCGATCGAGAACCGGCTCGATGCGCTGGACGCCTATTACGCGCTCGGCGTGCGGCTGATGACGCTCTGCCACAACGAATCGCTCGACTGGTGCGACAGCGCGACCGACGCGCCGCGCACGGGCGGCCTGTCCGATTTCGGTTGCGAGGTGATCGCGCGCATGAACGATCTCGGCATGATCGTCGATCTCTCGCATACGAGCGACGCCGTCATGCATCGGGCGCTCGACCGCTCGCGCGCGCCGGTCGTCTTTTCACACTCCAACGCGCGGGCGCTGTGCGACCACCCGCGCAACATTCCCGACGACGTGCTGGAGCTCATCCCCGAAAAGGGCGCGCTGGCGATGGCGACCTTCGTGCCCAACTTCATCTGCCAGCGTTCGCAGGATTGGCTCGCCGCGCTGCAGAACGCCCACGGCGGCTACGACGGCGACGAGGCCGGCGCGCTCGCTGCCCACGAAAAGGCGGCGGGCCCCTGGCCGCGCGGCTCGCTGACGCAATATTGCGACCACCTCGACTATCTCAGGCGCAGGGTCGGTCCCGACTGCATCGGCATCGGTTCCGATTTCTTCGGCGCGCCGCAGGGCGAGGGGCTGAAGGATGTCGCCTGTTTTCCGCACATCTTCGCCGAACTGATCCGGCGCGGCTGGCCCGACGAGCATTTGCGCAAACTGGCGGGCGGGAATTTCCTGCGCGTGCTGCGCGCGGTGGAAGACGCGCGCCGCTGAGCGGCGCCCGCAATGACCCCACTCCCGCTGCGTCTTCGCCGCATTTGTCGACAAGGCTCGCGCTCAACGAAAGGAGCGGACGATGCGAGCGACGATCATTGGAGCCGCGGTCCTGTGCGCGGGCGCAGCGCCCGCGGTCGCCGACACGGCCGCGGTGATGCGGCCGACGATCGGCTGCTATTCGAAGCCGTTGATGGAACAGGCGCAGTCCGGCGGCGACGTGCGCGGCGCGCTGATGAGCGGCGAGTGCCGCGCGCTGCGGCCGGGCGAACGCGTCGTCTCGCTGAGCGAGGACATCGGCGCGGGCCTCACGCGAATTCAGCCGCAGGACGATTCGGATTCCCTGTGGGTCGACAGCGACGCGCTCGACGACGACGACTGATCCGCCGGCGCCGCGCCTCGCTGCGGGCGCCCGCGGCCGGTCGCCCGCCGCGGATCGGCTCACAGCGGGATGTTGTCGTGCTTCTTCCAGGGGTTCTCCAGCTCCTTGTTGCGGAGCATGGCGAGCACGCGCGCGACGCGACGGCGCGTGGAGTGCGGCATGATCACTTCGTCGATATAGCCGCGCTCGGCGGCGACGAACGGCGATAGGAACCGGTCCTCGTATTCCTTCGTGCGCTCGGCGATCTTGGCGGGATTGGCGATGTCCTGCCGGAAGATGATCTCCACCGCGCCCTTCGCGCCCATGACCGCGATCTGCGCCGTCGGCCACGCGAGGTTGATGTCGCCGCGCAGATGTTTCGACGCCATGACGTCGTAGGCGCCGCCGAACGCCTTGCGCGTGATGACCGTCACTTTCGGCACGGTGGCCTCGGCGTAGGCGAACAGCAGTTTCGCGCCGTGCTTGATCAGCCCGCCGTATTCCTGCGCCGTGCCCGGCAGGAAGCCCGGCACGTCCACGAACGTCACGATCGGAATGTTGAAACAGTCGCAGAACCGCACGAACCGCGCCGCCTTGCGCGAGGCGTCCGCGTCGAGCACGCCCGCGAGCACCATCGGCTGGTTGGCGACGACGCCGACCGTGCGGCCCTCGATGCGCCCGAACCCGGTCACGATGTTCCGGGCGTGCGCTTCCTGAATTTCGAAGAAGTCGCCCTCGTCGACCGTCTTCAGGATGAGTTCCTTGATGTCGTAGGGCTTGTTCGGATTGTCCGGCACCAGCGTGTCGAGCGACATGTCGGCGCTGTCGGAATCCTGGAAGCTCGGCCATTCGGGAACTTCGTCGGTGTTGGAGGCCGGCAGGAAGTCGATCAGCCGGCGCATCTGCAGCAGCGCTTCCACATCGTTGTCGTAGGCGCGGTCGGCGATGGAGCTCTTGGTCGTGTGGACGGAGGCGCCGCCCAGTTCCTCGGCCGTCACGGTTTCGTTGGTGACGGTCTTCACCACATCCGGCCCGGTGACGAACATGTAGCTGGTGTCGCGCACCATGAAGATGAAATCCGTCATGGCGGGCGAATAGACGTCGCCGCCCGCGCACGGACCCATGATGACGGAAATCTGCGGGATGACGCCGGAGGCGAGCACGTTGCGCTGGAACACTTCGCCATAGCCGCCGAGCGCGGCCACGCCTTCCTGAATGCGCGCGCCGCCGGCGTCGAACAGGCCGATGATGGGCGCGCGGTTCTTCAGCGCCATGTCCTGAATCTTGGTGATCTTCTGCGCGTGCGTTTCCGACAGCGACCCGCCGAACACCGTGAAGTCTTTCGCGAACACGAACACCGTGCGCCCGTTGACGGTGCCCCAGCCGGTCACCACGCCGTCGCCGGGAATCTTCTCGCCCTTGTCCATGCCGAAATCCGCGCAGCGATGCTGCACGAACATGTCGAATTCCTCGAACGAACCCTTGTCGAGCAGCAGGCCGATGCGCTCGCGCGCGGTGAGCTTGCCGCGCTTGTGCTGGGCGTCGATGCGGCCCTGCCCGCCGCCAAGCCGCGCGCCTTGCCGGCGCTGTTCGAGGGCTTCGAGAATGTGTTTCATCTGCCTGTCCGGTTGGGTTCCGTCGGGGCGGGTGATTAGCACGAGCGCCGCCGCGGTCAAACCGGGCCCGCCCGCCGCCGGTCGCCCTGCCGCTCCGCCAGGCGCCCCGGCGCGAGCGCGAGCCCCGCCAGACCGAGCCCCACGACGAACAGAATGTACCAGACCGAGGCCGCCCGATCTCCCGTGGCCTGCGCGAGCCACGCGCTGAAGACCGGCGCCATTCCGCCGAAAATCAGCCCGCCGACGTTGAAAACGAGCGAGGCCCCGGTCGCCCGCGCGCCCGGCGGCAGCATTTCGGTCATCAGCGCCGGCACGGGGCCGGCGAAGGCGGCGAACAGGAGGCCGGTCGCCTGCACCATCCACAGATGGGCCGCCGTCGGCGCGGCGACGAGACGCGGCATGGCGACAAAATAGACCAGCGCGAAGGCGACCAGCGCCGGCGCGATGACCGCCGCCCGGCCGAACCGGTCCGACAGCGCCCCCAGCACCGGCGCCAGCGCCGCGCTCACGAGGCTGACGACCAGCACGCCTGTCTGCGCATCGGCGCGGGCAAGGCCCAGCTCGCTGGTCGCATAGGCCGGCACGAAGACAAGGCCCACATAGTTGAGCGCCGCCCCGGCGGCGATGACCCCGAACGCCGCCGCCAGCGCCCGCCTCCGCCCGAGAAGCTCGCGCAACGGCGCCGCCGGGCCGCGCCGCGGCGCGCGCGCCAGAAACTCGCGGAAGGCCGCCGATTCGTCGCAGCGGTTGCGCAGGTATACGCCCGCCGGTCCCACGAGCACGCCGAACAGGAAGGGAACGCGCCAGCCCCATTCGGCGAGCGCCTGCGGCGACAACATGGAGTGCAGCACGAGCGCGAAGGCGGCGGCCGCCGCAAACGCCAACGCCTGCGCGACCATCTGCCACGCGCCGTAGTAACCGCGCCGGCCGGGCGGCGCGTATTCGATCAGCCACGCGCTCGCCGCGCCGAACTCCCCGCCCGCGGAAAATCCCTGCACGAGGCGTGCGATCAGCAGCAGCGCCGGCGCCGCGACGCCGATGCTGGCGTAGGTCGGCAGCACGCCGATCATGCCGGAGCCCAGCGCCATCAGCGCGATCATCGCCACCAGCGCGCGCTTGCGGCCGAACCGGTCCGCATAGACGCCGAAGAACAAGCCGCCGATCGGCCGCGCCGCGAACGCCGCGCCGAATGTGGCGAAGGCCAGCAGCAGCGCGCTCGCCGGATCGCTCGCGGGAAAGAACGCCGCGCCGATCGGCGCCGCGAACAGGCCGAACACGATGAAGTCAAACCATTCGAGCGCATTGCCGATCGTCGAGGCGACGATCACGCGCCGGCGCATCCTCGCCGCGTCGTTCATGCCCCGTCCATTCCCTGCGCCGCCAGCCGCGCGGCGTCGTAATTCTCGCCTATCGACATCGCGCAGATGCGCGAAAGATGCGCATACGGCAGGCCCGTCTCCTTCGCCCACGCATTGAACTGGGCCTGCGCCAGTTTCAGATCGCGCTTCGACGTCGCCGTGTCGGATATGTCGACTCCCGCATCGCGCAGGCACGCCGCCACATCGCGCGACAGCACGAACCCGTCCCATCCGATGAACCGCAGGAAATACTGCCCCGTCATGCCGCCCAGCCGCGCGCCGTTCCGGGAGAGATGTTCGAGGAGGCCGATCTCGTCGTCGGCCGGCCATTCGCTCAGAAAGCGCCCGAAGCCCTTGTGCGCCTTCGACGTGCGCGCCACGAACAGCGCGTTGTCGCGCACCGCCCTGATCTTCGAGGCGTTGCGCACGATGCGCGCGTCGCTGGCGAGCTTCTCCCAGAACTCGTCCGGCTCGAACGCGAGACGCTGCGGCGCGAACCCCTCGAACGCCTGTTCGAACCCACGCCATTTCGCCTCGATGACCTTCCACACGAAACCCGCGCAGAAGATGCGCTGCGTCATGCAGGCGAGCGCGCGGTCGTCAGGCGTGGCGGCGAGCGTCTCGCGCGACGGCGCCGGCGGCAGCAGCGCGGCGAGCGCCTGCGCGCCGCCCTTGCGGCTCTCCGCGCGCTTCCGGATGGTGGAGAATTTGACCATGACGCCTCCCGCGGCCGAACATTACCCCGAACTTGCAGGGGAGCCGAAATGACAGATGCGCCATCGCCGGCCTTCGCCTCCGGCGCGCCGAAAAGGCTCTTGCGGCTGGAGGCGCTCGTCGTGCTCGTCGCGGCCATCGGATTTTACTGGTTCCACGCCGGCGGCCTGATCGGCTGGTGGGGATTTCTCATCTTCTTCGCGCCGGACCTGTCAATCGCGGCCTATGCGGTCGGCCCGAAATTCGGCGCCGGCGTCTACAACGCCGCCCATACCTATCTCGCGCCTGTCGCGCTCGCCGCTATCGCGGCGCTGACCCGCGAGCCGACCGGATGGCTGCTGCCATGCGCCATTCTCTGGGTCGGCCATATCGGCATGGACCGGACGCTCGGTTTCGGACTGAAATATTCCACCTCGTTCGCCGACACGCATCTGGGACGCATCGGCCGCGGCTCATAAGGCGGCGAACAGGTCCGACGCCGCTTTCATGTCCTCGAACCGCTTCGCACGGCGCGCGAGCGCCTCCGCGTCGAGGCCCCACAGACGCATCTGGTGGTCCTCGTCGACATGGGCCGCGTCCCACGCGGCGGTTGCGTCGAACAGACCGCCGGCATGCGCGAGCGCGATCAGCGCCGAGCCGGTGAGCGTCGTCATCGAATGCAGCGCGGCGATGCGCAACGCGCCGTCGGCGGCGTTCGCATGCGCCTCCACCGCGCGGCCCGCCGCCGCCACCGCGGTCGCGGGCTGATCGACGAACATCACGCCTTCGGCGAGCGTGAACCGCGCGCCGAACGTGCGGCGCGCGAAATCGAGGACCGGGTCCCACAACGCCTGCTGCGCCGCGACCAGCGAAGCCGGCTCGCCCGCGCGATAACAGACGAGGTCCGAGCCGAGATATTTCACGATGTCGGCGGCCACGCCCGCCAGGTCTCGCGCCACGCCGTCGAGCGCGGAATTGACGAGTCTCGTGACGGGCATCGTCGCCGGGTCGATGAATTCGCCCTGCGCGGCCCATTCGGCGACGACGAGTTCGGCCGCGCGTGCGCTCGGCAGCGCGAGCGGCGCGCCGGCGGGCGTGCGCACCGGCCGCTCGTCGAGCAGCACGGCCCATCCATCGCCGCCCTGCGCGAACGTCGCGTGCTTGTAGAAGCGCTTGGGCAGCGGGCGACGCTGATCCTTTTGCGCGGCGCGCAGGGGATCGCGTTCGGCGTCGCCGATGAAGATCGCGCTGGAGAAATCGTCGGCCATCGTTCGCCTCAACCGATCAGCGTTTCGAGATCGCGAAAATCCGCGATCACGCGCTCGGCGCCTTCGCGCGCGAGCGCCTCGGACGCATGATAGCCCCACGCCACGCCGATGGCGCGAACGCCGGCCGCGCGCGCCATCCGCATGTCGTAGGTGGTGTCGCCCACCATCCATGCCAAGTGTGGCGGAACGCCCGTCTCGGCGAGCGCGGCCAGGATCATGTCGGGCGCCGGTTTGGAGGGGTGGTCGTCGGCCGTCTGCACGGTCGCGAAGGTCGTCTCCCAGCCGGCCCGCTCCACCAGATGCGCGACGCCGCGCCGCGACTTGCCGGTGGCGAGCCCGAGCGCGACATCCGTGCGCACGGACAACCGGCGCACGATGTCCAGCGCGCCGGGAAAGAACGGTTCCGCCTTCGTCTCGTCCTGCCGCAGCGTGAAAAATGCGTTGCGGTATTCACGCGCGAGACTTTCGAGCGGCGCCTTCTCGCCGGCCAGCGCCGTGAAGGCCTCCATCAACGACAGGCCGACCACCGAGAGAGCGCGCGCGCGCGAGGGCGCCTCCATGTCGTGCGCGGCGAAAGCGATGCGCTGCGCCTCCACGATCAGGTTCTGGCTGTCGACCAGCGTGCCGTCGACATCGAACAGAACGAGATGCATCACGGAAACCGCTTCAAGGTCGGCGCGCCCGCCGGCGCCGGCGTTTCGGCGACGTTCATCTGCATCGCCAGCAACGCGTAATAGCCGACGAGCGCCGTCAGATCGACCGCGCCGCGTTTGCCGAACAACGCCTCCACGCGCGCGAACGTGGCGTCGCTCACGCGGCGGCGATGCATGAGTTCGTCGACGAAGTCGTAGAGCGCCTCTTCCTCGCGCGTCATCTGCGACGGGCGCCGTCCGTCGGCGATCGCAATCGCCGTCTCCGCCGTCACGCCTTCCTTCAGCGCGATGGGCTGATGGATCGCCCATTCGAAATCCTGGCTCCACGCACGCGCCACCAGGAGGATGACGAATTCGCTCGATCTCGGCGGCAGCGCCGAGCGATAGCGCAGATATTCGCCCATGCGGCTTGCGGCCAGCATCGCATCCGGCGAATGCAGCATCGAGGCGAACGGGCCGAACGGCTCTGCGCCGCGCGCGACGGCGAAAGCCTCGGCCGCCTCCTTCTGCTTGCGCGTGTAGTCCTGCGGCGCAATGGTCGGCAGGCGGCTCATTCCTCGGGCGCCTCCTCGATCGGATCGTAGGCTTTCGCATCGAAGCCGAACGTGTCCCACGTCCTGCGCATGTGCTCGGGCAAGGGCGCCGTCACGTCGATCACGCCGCCCGCCGGATGCGGCAGCACGAGCCGGCGCGCCAGCAGATGCAGTTTGCGGTCGAGCCCGTCCGGCATCGCGCGCAACGGGTCGCGCCGGCGCACGTCGTCTTCGGGCCGGTGGCCGTATTTCGGATCGCCGAAGATCGGATGGCCGATCGCCTCCGCGTGCGCGCGCAACTGATGCGTGCGTCCCGTCAGCGGCTTCATCGACAGCCACGCGCAGCGCGGCGCCACCTTGTCGACGATGGCGTAATAGGTGAGCGAATGTTGCGCGTCGTCCTCGCCATGTTTGGCGACGCGCATCTTCTCCATCGCGATTTGCCGATCGCCGGCCGCGCGCGGTCGACGCGCCGCGCCCATGCTTTCGCCTTTGGCGAGATACAGCGAAATGCGTCCCTGCGCGGGTTTCGGCACGCCCTCCACCAGCGCCCAGTAGATCTTGCGCGCACGTCGCGAACGGAAGATCTCGCCAAGCTCCGCCGCCATGCGCCGCGATTTGGCGATCAGCAGCACGCCGCTCGTATCGCGGTCCAGGCGATGCACCAGCAGCGGCCGCTCGCCCTTCTCGCTGGCGAGCGCGGCCAGCATGCCGTCGATGTGATGTTTCGTGCCCGAGCCGCCCTGCACCGCCAGGCCGAACGGCTTGTCGAGCACGAGCACGTGCTTGTCCTCGAACAGCGTCATACGGCGGATCGCCTCCGCATCTTCCGGGCTTGCGCGCCTGACGGCCGGCGCGGCGGGCGCGGCGAGCGTCAGCGGCGGCACGCGGATGGCCTGGCCTTCTTCGATCCGGGTGGAGGTTTCCGCGCGCTTGCCGTCCACGCGCACCTCGCCCTTGCGCAGGATCCTGGCCAGATGCGACAGCGCGAGATCGGGAAAACGGCGCTTGAACCAGCGGTCGAGCCGCATGCCCGCTTCGCTTGCCTCCACGGCGAGCGTCTGCACGCCGGTGCGCTGCGTTTCGCCGGGCGCGGCCCTGTGCGCGCTCGCCGCCCGCGCGCGCCGCTTCTGCGATCCGTTGGTCATGTCAGCCACCGCACGAGCGCGAGCCCGAGAAACACCGCCGCCAGCGACAGGACGACCGAGGCCGCGACATAGACGACGGCCTGCGTATGCGCGCCCCGCTCCCACAGCGCCGCCCAGTCGAGCGCGAAAGCGGAAAATGTCGTATAGCCGCCGAGCACCCCCGTCGTCATGAACAGCCGCGCGTCCTGCGACCACGCGGGTCCCGCCTTGAACGCGAACCAGCCGGCCGCCAGCCCCATGATCAGGCAGCCGGTGACGTTGACGATGAGAATGCCCCACGGAAACTCGGTCCCGCACAGCCTTCCGCAGCCGACATTGACCGCATGGCGCGCCATGCCGCCGGCGCCTGCGCCCAGAAAGACCAGGAGAAAGGGTTTCATCGGGCCTGACTAAACCAAACCCGACGCCCTGTCATGGGTCAGGGCTTGAGGGCGGCAAGCGGCAGCCGCGCGACGGAATCGCCGAACAGCGAGCCGAGCCACAGCCCGTCGCGCCCTTCCGCCACATGGGTGACGGGCGAATAATTGCCGGCGCCGTCGTCCTGCAGATTGACGACCGGCTTGCCGTCCAGATCGAGGCCCAGAACCATCGCGCGATGTTCGACGGGCTTGGGCAGCACCTGCATCGCGCGCACGATCATCTTGCGCACGAACGGATGGCCGGCCACGGCGTCGATCATCGGATTGCGCGGCGCATAGACCGCCACCCAGAAGCGGTCGCGTCCGTTGAACGTCATGTTGTCGGGAAAGCCCGGCAGGTTGTCGGCGAAAATCTCGGTCTTGCCGGCTTTCTCGCCCTTCAGCCACAGCCGCACGATGCGATAGGCGCCCGTTTCCACCACCAGCACGTAGGAGTCGTCCGGTCCGAGCGCCACGCCGTTGGCGAATTGCAGCCCGTCGAGCAGAACCTCCGTCGCGCGGCTTGCCGGATCGTAGCGCAGCAGGCGCCCGTCGCCGCCGTGCTCCATGATCGCCTCGCCGTCCTGCCCCAGACCCCAGCGACGCGAGGCGTCGGAGAAATAGACGCGCCCGTCGGCGGCGACCTTGACGTCGTCGGCGAAGCCGATCTTCGCGCCGGCCGCCGTCGTCGTCAGCACGTCCAGTTTCTTGCTGGCGAGGTCGAACGACACAAGCCCCTTCAGCCCGTCCGCGACGACCAGCTTGCCGTCCGGCGCGAAGGCGAGCCCGAGCGGCCGCCCGCCGGTGTTGACCAGGGTCTCGACGGTCTTGCCGTCCGCGCTCATGCGCGCCACGCGCCCGTCCGCGAGACCGGTCAGCACGCGGCCCTCGGCGTCGAGCACGAGCGAGTCGGGGCCGTTGAGCCCGCCCGCCTTGCCGAGCCGCTCGACGGCGGCGAGCTTGCGGTTGACCGCGTAGAAGCCCTCTTCGGCCGGCGCCTTGGCCGGCGCCCACGCGACCGGCTGCACGTCCGTCGGCGCAAACAGCAGCCACGCCGCCACCGCCAGAACGGCGAGCGCCACAAGTTTCCCGATCCGTTTCATGTCCGCTCCAAGCAAAAACCGGGTCCAGCGTGACACAGGAACCTTAATCTTCGACGCCCGCGCCCGCACGGCGAACCTGACGCTCGAAAAATCGCCGCGCTCGCCTACATCTTCGTTAACGCGCGGGCTGCGCGTCCGCGTTCGAAAGGAGCAGTCCATGTCTCTCGCGCAGAAAATTTTGGTCGGCGCGCTCGGCCTCGGGGTCGGCGCCTCCGGCTTCGCGCCCGTGGTCGCGGCCGCGCCGATGCGCGCGACGCCCCCCGGCGTCGCCGCGCCCGAGACCGGCCTCGCCGAAGTCGCCTATCGCAAGAAGAAGCGCCACGTGAAACGCCATCGCCACGTGCGTCGCGCGCCGGCCTACAATCCGGCGCCGGCGATCTTCGGCTCGGTGCTCGGCGCCATCGCGGCCGGCGCTGCGGCCAGCGCCTATTACGATCGGCCGTATTATGGCTACGGCTACTATCCCTACGGCTACGGCTATCCGGCTTACGGCTATCCGGCCTATGGATATCCGGCCACCGGCTATCCTTACTGGTAAGGATCAGCCCTCGCGTTCGCGGCGCAGCTTGGCCCAATAGTCGAGCCGTCTGGCGATCTCGCGCTCGAACCCGCGCTCGGCCGGCGCGTACATTTTCCGGCGGCCGAGTTGCTCGGGCCAGTAGTTCTGGCCCGAGAAGGCGTCGGGCGCGTCGTGATCATAGACATAGTCCGCGCCGTAGCCTTCCTCGCGCATCAGTCGGGTCGGCGCATTGAGAATGGTCTTCGGCGGCGTCAGCGAACCGTGGTCGCGCGCGAGCGCCTGCGCGGTCTTGAACGCCATGTAGGCGGCGTTCGATTTCGGCGCGGTGGCGCAATAGATGACCGCCTGCGCGATCGCCAGCTCCCCTTCCGGGCTGCCGAGAAAATCGTATGCGTCCTTGGCGGCGTTGGCGACGACGAGCGCCTGCGGGTCGGCGAGGCCGATGTCCTCCACCGCCATGCGCACCACGCGCCGTGCGATGAACAGCGGGTCCTCGCCGCCGGCGAACATGCGCGCAAGATAGTAGAGCGCGGCGTCCGGGTCCGAGCCGCGCACCGTCTTGTGCAGGGCGCTGATGAGATTGTAATGGCCTTCCTGCGCCTTGTCGTATATCGGCGCGCGCCGCTGCACGATCTCCGACAGACCCGCGCGATCGAAGGTTTCGCCTTCGCGCGCCGCGCGCCAGATTTCCTCCGCCAGCGTCAGCGCCGCGCGCCCGTCGCCGTCCGCCATGCCGATCAGCGCGCGCCGCGCGTCGTCGTCGAGCGGCAGCCTGCGGCTCTCGGCCGCCTCCGCGCGCGCGAGCAGCTTTTCGAGCGCCTCATCGTCGAGCGCGCGGAAGGTCATCACACGCGCGCGCGACAGCAGCGCGGCGTTGAGTTCGAACGACGGGTTTTCGGTCGTGGCGCCGATCAGCGTGACCGTGCCGTCCTCCATCACGGGCAGGAAGGAATCCTGCTGCGCGCGATTGAAGCGATGGATTTCGTCGACGAACAGCAGCGTGCCCTGCCCCGTGGCGCGGCGCGCGCGCGCGGCCTCGAACGTCTTCTTCAAATCCGCGACGCCGGAGAAGATCGCCGAAATCTGCGTGAAGGCGAGATTGGTTTCGTGCGCCAGCAAGCGCGCGACCGTCGTCTTGCCGGTGCCGGGCGGCCCCCAGAAGATCAGCGAGCCGAGCGAGCCGGAGCGGATGAGCCGCGTGAGCGCGCCGTCCGGACCGACGAGATGGTCCTGTCCCGCAACCTCCGCCAGACTTTGCGGACGCAACCGGTCGGCGAGCGGACGCGGGGCGCCCTTTTCGAGTCCGGCGTTGGAGAACAGATCGCTCATGGCTTCCAGGTTTCGCTATGTTGCGTCGCGCATTGTGATCGTTGCGCAACGCGCGCGCGGCTTTTCGATGTCGCGCATGTGACAAGGGTTACGAATCATTCAAAAAACGGCATTCTCCCGCAGCGTTGCGTACTTCCTGACCGTCCAGAACTGGATCTTTGAAATGCGGATCATCGCCTTCGTCACTCAGAAGGGCGGCTCGGGAAAGAGCACGCTCGCATCCTGCGTCGCCGTCGCGGCGCACCAGGCTGGAGAACGTGTCTTTGTCATCGACATGGACAATCTCGGTTCTCTCGTCAAATGGTCGAAAGCCCGTAAGGCCAAGGACATTCCGGTCGAGGCCGTGCCAGCCGGCAAGCTGCGGCAGGTGCTGGCCGCGCTGGAGAAACAGGGCTTCACCCTCGTCGTCATCGACACGCCCGGCGCCGAGGAAGGCGCGGTGACGGCCGCCGCGAGGAACGCCGATCTCTGCATCGTCCCCGCGCGGCCCAACGCGTTCGACCTGTGGGGCAGCGAGAAGACCCGCGCCGCCATTCGCGCGCTCGGCCGCGACTACGCCTTCCTGCTCAACCAGTGCCCGCCCGCCCAGCAGAGCGCGCGGGTGGAGATGGGCGCGGCTGCGCTGGAGGCGATGGGCGGTCTGCTCACGCCGCTCGTCTCGGCGCGGGTGGACTATCAGGAAGCCGCCCGCCTCGGACGCGGCGTGACCGAATGCGCGCCCCACGGCGTGGCGGCCGAAGAAATGCGTGCGCTCTGGGCGTCGATCAAACGCCGCCTCAACCGCGGCGCCGCGAAGAAGGCGCCCGCGAAGGCCGCGACCAGGACCGCCGCCAAACCCGCCGGCAAGACGGGCGCCAAAGCCCGCGCGGCGTAAAGCACGCAATTTGCTCGCCCTCATCCTGAGGAGCCGCCGATGGCGGCGTCTCGAAGGACGAGGGCGCTTCCCGGATGGGCGCGCACGGAACGGAATCTGTTCTTCCAACCGGTCCAATAGAATCGGAAATCGCTCTAGCCGCCGGTCACCGTCGTCAGCACCTGTCCGGCGCGGCCGATGGTGATCTTCCAGAAATAATGCCGCCCGCTGGCGGATTTCTCGAGGTCGCGCGTGGTGGCGATCTTCTGATCGTTGACCGCCATCACCACATCGCCGCGTTGCAGGTTGAGCGCGGCGGCCGGCGAATTCTCGTCGACCTCCGCCACCACGGCGCCTTTCGCATTTCCTTCCACCGAGAACTCCTCGATCGTCGCCGGCGACAGGTTGACCACCGTCGCGCCCGCGAACGGATTGGCGCCTTTCAGCTTCACCGGGTCGCGCGCGGGCGTTTCGGGCGCGGGCGTCAGCTTGATGGAGACCTGCGTCTTCCTGCCTGCGCGCAACAGGTCGAGTTGCGAGCCGCCCCCGAGCGTCTTGGTGCCGAGCCGGTAGCCGAGCCCCTCGGGATCGTCGACCGCCTGCCCGTCGACCGCCACGATCACGTCGCCGCGCTTCACGCCGGCGCTCGCGGCCGGGCCGCCCTCGACCACATCGGCCACCAGCGCGCCGACCGGCCGGTCGAGGCCGATCGAATCGGCGATCTCCTTGGACACGGATTGCAGCGAGGCGCCGAGCCACGGCCGGCGCACCTTCTGCCCGCCGCCTTTCGCGGCGGCCACCACCACTTTCACCATGTTGACGGGAATGGCGAAGCCGATGCCCACGCTGCCTCCGCTCTTGGAGAAGATGGCCGAATTGACGCCGATCAGCCGCGCATGCATGTCCACGAGCGCCCCGCCGGAATTGCCGGGATTGATGGCCGCGTCCGTCTGGATGAAGAACCCATAGTCGGAAATGCCGATCTGCGTGCGCGCCAGAGCCGAGACGATGCCCGAGGTGACCGTCTGCCCGACGCCGAACGGATTGCCGAGCGCCAGCACGAGATCGCCCACTTCCAGCCCGTCGGAATCGCCGAGCTCCAGCGCCGGCAGCGCACCCGCGTTTTTCAGCCGCAGCACGGCGAGATCGGTGCGCGGGTCGCGCAGCACGATCTCGGCCTCGAACTCGCGCCGGTCGTTGAGCGCGACCTTCACGCTCGTCATCCCCTCGATGACGTGATGGTTGGTGACGACCAGGCCGGAAGGGTCGACGATCACGCCGGAGCCAAGCGACTGCGCGGTCGGCCCGCCCGGCCCGCCCGGCGCCCGATCGCCGAAAAACCGCCGGAAAACGGGATCGTCGAACAGCGGATTGTAGGCCTGCCGCTCCTGGCGGGAGGCGTAGACGTTGACGACCGACGGCTGCGCCCGTTTGACCACCGGCGAATAGGACAGGAGCGCTTCGGCCCGTGAGGTCGGGGCGGCCCGTTCCTGCCCCGTCTGCGCCGCCGCCGGGGCGAGGCCCAGAACGAGAGCGATCGCCGCGCCCGCCGCGCGCGCCATGGAAAACGACATAAACACCTCCGCTCGCCTGCGCTGTTCAGGTTAAGCGCTTCTGGCGAAGGAGGTAAGGGCGAACGACGCCGCGGACAATGCCGGACGCGCCGCGCGCTCGTCCAGTCAGATCGCAAACCGGTCTATTTGCGCTCCACGCGCCACGGCCCCTGCGCGCCGTTGCAGATGGCCGTGCCCGAGAACCGCGGCCCGACGGTCCTGGCGACATAGGAGCATTTGTCGGCCGGCGCGACGTCGACGCGCTCGATCTGATAACCGCCGTCCTTCACCTGGCCGACGAGCTTGAAACCGACCATGCGCCCGCGATCCTGCATCGTCCCGGCGCCGCTGATCCGGCCGCCATTGATCGACACGTTCCATTGGCCGGATGCGCCGTTCACGCCCTGACTGACGCGCCAGGTTTCGGCGCACGCGGGGGCGGCCAGTCCGAGCAATGCGACGAGGGAAATTGCGCTGCGCATGAGGTCTCCTGTCAACGAATGAGCCGCACCGAGCCGATCTTGGCGCCGATGGCCGCGAAGGCCGCCTGCATGTCGGCGACGGTGGCGGAATCGTAGTAGTCGCCGGTCGCGGACGCGCAATTCTGGAGGACGCCCTTGATGGTCGTGTCGGTGACGCTGAAGGCGATCGTGTAGATTCGCACGCCCTGCGCCTTGATGTTCGCGCAGGTCTGCGCGGTCAGCGAATTGGCGGTCGCGACGTCGCCGCCCCAATGCGCCGGATAATCGGGCGAGCGCGTGTTGGCGCCGTCCGTCATCAGGATCATGATTTTCTTGGCCGCGTTATAGGCCGCTCCGTCCGCGAACGGCGCGTTCGGCGAAAGCAGGCGCCAGCCCCACAGCAAGCCCGGCGCGACATAGGTTTCGCCCGAGGCGCTGAGCGCATCGATCTGCGCATTGAGCGTCGGCACGCTGTTGGTCAGCCGTTGCAGGGGCGCGGCGCACCAGGTGTCCGTCAGGCCGGGAACCTTGTTCACGGTGTCGACGGCGTCCTGCAGATCGAGCGGATGATTGCGCGACCCGACGCAGCCGTTCCACGTCGAGGCCCATGTGCTGGTCGAGCACACGTTGACGGGCGCGCCGAGGATGACGGTGTTATACGACGTCCAGGAGCAATCGTAGGGCGCGCCGTCGTCGTAGCAGGTCGCCGGATGGTGGACCGGATCGAGATACTGCGCGTTCGGATAGGTGTCCGAGCACGAGGTGGAGGAGCCCGACGTATCCTGCGTGTTCGCGATCCAGCTCGCGTTGCGATACGAGAGCCCGACGTTCACGTGATTGGAGAACGGCGCGATGCCGACGCGCACAGCAGACGTCGCGTTCGAAGCCGAATAGAGGCTCGCCACGAGATCCTTGGCGGCCGTCTTCAAGCCGTCGATCTTCGCCCCCGACATCGAGCCCGTCGTGTCCAGCACGAGCGCGACCTCGATCTTTTCCGCAAGCCCCGGCGCGGCCTTCGCGGTCGCGTTCACCGGCAGGGTCGGCTTGCCGAACAGACCCATCACCCACGTCGGCGTGGTGAGCGTGGCGTTGGCGGTGACGACCTGCGAGGCATCGACGCTGGCCGAAACGGTCAGCGTCTGGTTGGCCGGCAGCGGCCCGAGATTGGCGCGCACGTATTTTTCGACCGCAGCCTGCGCGGTCGCGTCCGTCACATGCGTGGTGACGGCCGACAGAACGGCGGCGTCCAGCGCATTGGCCAGCCGCGAACGGTTGCGGATGCCATTGCCGTAATCGACCGCCGAGCCGACGAATCCGAACAGCGGGACCACCGCGAGGCCGAACAGAATGGCCACGTTCCCGCGACGGTCGCCCAGCAGGGCGCGAAGGCCGATCGAGCCGGTCGGTTGCATCTTCCCCATTGGCCCTTCCCCTTGAACTCAGGGCGACACTGGGGGCCAATGCTCAAAATTCCGCTAAATTGTTCACACGCATTGCGTAAATGGCGCGGCCGGGGCGGCGCGCCGCCGGTTGGCCGCAAAACGCGGTAAACAAACGAAAAAGGCGGCCGATCGGCCGCCTTCTTGCAAAGACGAGAGGGCTTCAGGCGGCCTCGGTCTCGTCGGCGTTCTGCGAGGGACCGGAGTCCTTGCCGCGCGCTTCGACGTCGCGGTCGACGAACTCGATGACAGCCATCGCCGCATTGTCGCCAAAGCGGAAGCCCGCCTTCAGCACGCGCGTATAGCCGCCGTTGCGGTCCTTGTAGCGGGGACCGAGCACCGAAAACAGCTTGCCGACCAGATCCACGTCCTTGATCTGCGCGATCGCCTGACGGCGGGCGTGCAGGTCGCCGCGCTTGCCGAGCGTGACCAGCTTCTCGACCACGGGACGCAGGTCCTTGGCCTTCGGCAGCGTGGTGACGATCTGCTCGTGCTTGATGAGCGCCTGCGCCATATTGGCGAACATGGCCTTGCGATGTTCTGCGGTGCGGTTGAAACGCCGCTTCGAGCGTCCGTGATACATGGCGGTCTCCTTTTCGGGTCTGCGGCCGCCGTGCCAAGGAACGGCCGCGCGTTACCTCTCCCCGCGGGCGGGGAGAGGAAATTGCTCAGTAGTGCTCCTCGAAGCGCTTGGCGAGCTCCTCAATGTTCTCCGGCGGCCAGCCCTGCACGTCCATGCCCAGATGCAGGCCCATCTGCGCGAGCACTTCCTTGATCTCGTTGAGCGACTTGCGGCCGAAGTTCGGCGTGCGCAGCATCTCGGCTTCCGTCTTCTGGATGAGGTCGCCGATGTAGACGATGTTGTCGTTCTTGAGACAGTTGGCGGAACGAACCGAAAGCTCCAGTTCGTCGACCTTCTTGAGCAGCGCCGGGTTGAACGCCAGCTCCGGAATGGACGCGGCGGCTTCCTCGCGGCGCGGCTCCTCGAAATTCACGAAGACGTTCAGCTGGTCCTGCAGAATGCGCGCGGCGTAAGCGAGCGCGTCCTCCGGGCCGATGGCGCCGTTGGTCTCGATCGACATGGTGAGCTTGTCGTAGTCGAGCACCTGGCCTTCGCGCGTGTTCTCGATGCGATAGGCGACCTTCTTGACCGGCGAATAGAGGCTGTCGACCGGGATGAGGCCGATGGGGGCGTCCTCCGCGCGGTTGCGCTCGGCCGGCACATAGCCCTTGCCGGTCGAAACCGTGAATTCCATGCGGATTTCGGCGCCTTCGTCGAGCGTGCAGATCACGAGGTCGGGATTGAGGATCTGGATGTCGCCGGAGGTGGAGATGTCGCCGGCCAGGACCGGGCCCGGGCCCTGCTTTTTCAGCGTCATGCGCTTCATCGTGTCGCCATGCATCTTGATGGCGATGTCCTTGATGTTGAGCACGATGTCGGTCACGTCCTCGCGCACGCCGGGGATCGAGGAGAATTCGTGCAGCACGCCGTCGATGTGGACGGACGTGATCGCGGCGCCCTGCAACGAGGACAGGAGAATGCGGCGCAGCGCGTTGCCGAGCGTCTGCCCGAAGCCGCGCTCCAGCGGTTCGGCGACCATCGTGGCCGTGCGCTTGGCGTCGTCGCCGAGCGTGATTTCGAGCTTGTTCGGCCGGATCAGTTCCTGCCAGTTCTTCTGGATCGACACGTTTCAACCTTTCGCTGTTCGAACGCCGGCATATCGGTCCGTCGACCCTGGCGCGGCGCCTCGAGCTTCAAATTCATGCGCGGGCCCGTCGGCGTCGCGCATGAAAACCGGTGCGAAACCTCGTGGGTCGCGCCTACACCCTGCGGCGCTTTATACCCTGCGGCGCTTGGGCGGACGGCAGCCGTTGTGCGGGATCGGCGTCACGTCGCGGATGGAGGTGACGGTGAAGCCCGCCGCCTGCAGCGCGCGCAGCGCGGACTCGCGGCCCGAACCCGGCCCCGACACTTCCACTTCCAGCGTGCGCATGCCGTGCTCGGACGCCTTGCGCGCGGCGTCTTCGGCCGCCATCTGCGCGGCGTAGGGCGTCGACTTGCGCGATCCCTTGAACCCCATCGTGCCCGAGGACGACCACGAGATCGTGTTGCCCTGCGCATCGGTGATGGTGATCATCGTATTGTTGAACGAGGAATGGACGTGCGCGACGCCCGAAACGATATTCTTGCGTTCGCGGCGACGAACGCGGGTTGCTTCCTTGGCCATGTAGACATCCTTCTGGCGCGCCCGTGATGCCAGGCGCTCGGGAGTGAGACGGTCTCCGCGCGCGGCGGAACGGGATTACTTCTTCTTGCCGGCGATCGGCTTGGCCTTGCCCTTGCGGGTGCGGGCGTTGGTGTGGGTGCGCTGGCCGCGCACCGGAAGCTGGCGGCGATGGCGCAGGCCGCGATAGCAGCCAAGGTCCATCAGGCGCTTGATGTTCATCGCGGTTTCGCGGCGCAGGTCGCCCTCGACCATGTAGTCGCGGTCGATCGTCTCGCGAATCTGCAGCACTTCGGCGTCCGTCAGCTGCGCGACGCGGCGCTCGGACGGAATGTTGACCTTGTCGCAGATCTCGCCCGCGATCTTCGGGCCGATGCCGTGGATATACTGAAGGGCGATGACGACGCGCTTGTTCGTCGGAATATTGACGCCGGCTATACGAGCCATTTTCGTCTCCATGTGGGAACGCGGCGAGGCGTTCGGTTCGATTGAATTCCGCGTCCGGTGGAGGCCGGCCCATGCGGAGGTTTGACCCGCTCCGAAACACAAAAACCCGCGCCTCCCGAAAGGGAGCCGGGCCGGTTTCGAAATCGGATGGCGCTGATTAAGGTCTCGGCGCCGGCAGGTCAAGCAAAATTGGACGCGCGCCGCGGGTTCCGGCCCGAAAACGACAAAAGCGCGCCGGTCGGACGCGCTTTCGCCGGAAAATGGGGCCGTTCAGCCCAGCGCCTTGTCCAGCGCCTTCGTCACGTCGTCGATCGGCGCCATGCCGTCCACCGTCTTCAGGCGCCCCTGCCCCGCATAATAGGCCGACACCGGCGCGGTCTGCTCGCGATAGGCGTCGAGCCGGATCTTGAAGCTCTCCGGATTGTCGTCGGCGCGCACCGTGCCGCCGGCGGCCACCGTCTCGCGGGCCCGGTTTTCGATTCGCGCCAGCAGCGCCTTCTCGTCGACCTTCAGTTCGACGATGGCGTCGAGATTCATGTTCTCGGCCTTCAGGAGCGTGTCCAGCGCCTCGGCCTGCGCCACCGTGCGCGGGAATCCGTCGAGAATGAACCCTTTGGCGGCGTCCGCCTCCTTGATGCGGTCCTTGATGATGCCGATGACGATCTCGTCGGAGACGAGCCCGCCGGCGTCCATCACGGCCTTCGCCTTCAGCCCCACCGGCGTGCCCGCCTTCACCGCCGCGCGCAGCATGTCGCCGGTGGAGAGCTGCGGAATGCCGTATGTCTTCACCAGCCGTTCCGACTGCGTGCCCTTGCCCGCTCCCGGCGGTCCAAGCAGAATCAATCTCATCTTTTCTTCCCCCGCAGCTTCGCCTTGCGCACCAGCCCCTCGTATTGATGAGCCTGCAGGTGGCCGTGGATTTGCGCAACCGTGTCCATGGTGACGCTGACCACGATCAAGAGCGATGTGCCGCCGAAATAGAACGGCATGGCCGCATAGGAAATCAGCATTTCGGGTAAGAGGCAGATGATCGCCAGATAGGCCGCCCCGATCACCGTGATGCGCATCAGCACCTGGTCGATGAACTGCGCCGTGCGCTCGCCCGGCCGGATGCCGGGAATGAATCCGCCGTGCTTCTTGAGGTTGTCGGCGGTCTCCACCGGATTGAACACGATCGCCGTGTAGAAGAACGCGAAGAACACGATCAGCGCCACGTAGAGCAGCATGTAGAGCGGCCGGCCGTGGCCGAGCAGCTGAGTGACCGTGGCCAGCCAGCCCGTCGCGCCGGAGGTCTGCGTGAAATTCGCGATGGTCGTCGGCAGCAGCAGCAGCGAGGAGGCGAAGATCGGCGGAATGACGCCCGACGTGTTGAGCTTCAGCGGCAGGAACGACGTCTGCCCCTCGTAGACGCGGTTGCCGTGCTGGCGCTTGGGATAGGTGATGAGCAGCCGGCGCTGCGCACGCTCCACGAACACGATGAACGCGACGACGAAGATCGACATCACGATCACCGCCAGGATCAGCCCCGTCGACAGCGCGCCCTGGCGGCCGAGTTCGAGCGTGTTGGCGACCGCCGACGGAAACGCCGCCACGATGCCGGCGAAGATGATCAGCGACGAGCCGTTGCCGATGCCGCGCGAGGTGATCTGCTCGCCGAGCCACATCAGGAACATCGTGCCGCCCATCAGCGTGAGCACCGTCGAGATGCGGAAGAACCAGCCGGGCTCCGCCACCACGCCCGTCTGCCCTTCGAGGCCGATGGCGATGCCGTAGGCCTGGAACGCGGCCAGAACCACGGTGAGATAGCGGGTGTACTGGTTGAGGATCTTGCGGCCCTGCTCGCCTTCCTTCTTGATCGCCTCGAGCGAAGGCACGACGGAGGTCAGAAGCTGGATGATGATCGAAGCCGAGATATACGGCATGATGTTCAGCGCGAAGATCGCCATGCGTTGCACGGCGCCGCCCGCAAACATGTTGAACAGTTCGAGCACGCCCTGGTTCTTGCCCATGAAAGACTGGGCGAACGCGTCGGGGTCGATGCCGGGCACCGGAATATAGGTGCCGAGCCGGTAGACGATCAGCGCGCCGAGCGTGAACCAGATTCGCTTCTTCAGTTCTTCGGCTTTCGAAAAGGCCGAGAAATTGATGCTCGCAGCAAGCTGTTCGGCAGCCGACGCCATGGGTGTTCCTCAAACGATCCGGAGCGTCGCGCGCGAACGCGACGAAAAAGCGGAGCGAAGGACGTATGTCCCGCGCCCCGCTATATAGGGTTCTTCGCGCGCCATTGCACGCGAAAGGCGGCCTCAGGCGGAGGGCGCTTCCGCCGCCGCCGCGAGCAGCTTCACGCTGCCGCCGGCCTTCGCGATCGCCGCCTGCGCCGATTTCGACGCGGCCGCGACTTCGAAAGCGAGCCTGGCCTTCAGTTCGCCCTGACCGAGGATTTTCACCCCGTCGCGCGCCTTGGCGAGCACGCCGGCGGCCACCAGCGCCTCAACCGTCACGGGCTTGCCCGCATCGAGCTTGCCCGCGTCCACGGCCTGCTGCACGCGACCGAGATTCACCTCGTTGTAGTCGGTGGAGAAGGGGTTCCAGAAGCCGCGCTTGGGCAGGCGACGATGCAGCGGCATCTGGCCGCCTTCGAAGCCCTTGATCGCGACGCCGGAGCGCGCCTTCTGACCCTTCACGCCGCGTCCGCCGGTCTTGCCCTTGCCGGACCCGATGCCGCGGCCGACGCGCATACGGCCCTTGGAGGAGCCGGGGTTGTCGGAAATGCCGTTGAGTTTCATCGGCGCGCCCTCACTTGCTCTCGACGATGCGCACGAGATGCGCGACCGAATCGACCATGCCGCGCACGGCGGGCGTGTCCACGAGCGTGGACTTGCGGCCGATCTTGTTGAGGCCGAGACCCCTGAGGGTCTGGCGCTGAGCGGCAGGCCGGCCGATGGGGCTGCGGACCTGCTCGACCACGATGGTCTTGTTGGCCATGTTCAGCCCTCCTCTCAGGAATCGGCCGCTTCGGCGTCGACGCCGGGGCGGCGCGCCTGAAGGGTCGAAACCTTGATCGAACGGCGGGCGGCCACCTGACGCGGCGAATCCTCGCGCGTCAGCGCGTCGAACGTCGCGCGGATCATGTTGTAGGGATTGGACGAGCCCTGGCTCTTGGCGACCACGTCGCTCATGCCCAGCGTCTCGAACACGGCGCGCATCGGACCGCCGGCGATGATGCCGGTGCCCGCCGGCGCGGCGCGCAGGATGACGCGGCCCGAGCCGTGACGGCCCGACACGTCGTGATGCAGCGTGCGACCTTCGCGCAGCGGCACGCGGATCAGCGCGCGCTTGGCGGACTCGGTCGCCTTGCGGATGGCTTCCGGCACCTCGCGCGCCTTGCCGTGGCCGAAGCCCACGCGGCCCTTCTGGTCGCCCACGACGACGAGCGCCGCGAAACCGAAGCGCCGGCCGCCCTTCACCACTTTCGCCACGCGGTTGATGTGGACCAGGCGATCGACGAATTCGCTGTCGCGCTCCTCGCGGTCGCGCTCGCGACCGCGCCCGCGGCCGCCTTCATGTCTTGGTTCTGCCATGTCTCTTTCCGTCACTTGCGCGGGCGCGATCCCGACTGGGAGGAAGCGCCCGCTCGCTGGGAGATCGTCGCTCGCGCGAAGATCAGAACTGGAGGCCGCCCTCGCGCGCGCCCTCCGCGAGCGCCTTCACGCGCCCGTGATACATATAGCCGCCGCGGTCGAACACGACGTCCTTGATGCCCTTGGCGACCGCGCGTTCGGCAAGCTGCTTGCCGACGACGCGCGCCGCCTCCACGTTCGCGCCGGTCTTCAGCGCGCCGCGATTGTCCTTCTCCAGCGACGAGGCGGAAACGAGCGTCGCGCCGTTCTCGTCGTCGATGATCTGCGCATAGATCTGCTTGGAGGAGCGAAACACGGAAAGCCGCGGCTTGCCGTAAGCGCGCGCGCGGATCGCGCGGCGCACGCGCGCGACACGGCGGTCTGTCGCCTTGTTGTCCTTGGCCATGGCCGGTCCTTACTTCTTCTTGCCTTCCTTGCGGAAGATGAATTCGTCGGAATATTTCACGCCCTTGCCCTTGTAGGGTTCGGGGCCGCGCAGCGCGCGGATCTCGGCGGCGACCTGCCCCACCTGGCGCTTGTCGATGCCGGCGATCGTGATTTCCGTCGGCTTGGGCGTCGCGATCGCCACGCCCGCCGGGATCGGATAGTTGATGTCGTGGCTGTAGCCCAGCGACAGTTGCAGGCTCTTGCCCGCCACCGCGGCCTTGTAGCCGACGCCGGTGATGTCGAGCTTCTTCTCGAAGCCCTTCGTCACGCCCACGACCAGGTTGTTGACCTGCGCGCGCGAGGTGCCCCAAAGCGCGCGCGCGCGCTTGGAGGCCGAGCGCGGGTCGACCTTGATCTCATTGTTCTCGAACTTCACATCCACATCGTCCGGGACGACGAAATGCAGTTCGCCCTTGGCGCCCTTCACCGAAACCTTCTGGCCCTCGACCTTGGCGGTCACGCCGGAGGGAATCGCAACGGGCTTCTTGCCGATACGAGACATTGTTGAATTCCTCTCCAGCCCGGTCAGAAGACCTTGCACAGAACTTCGCCGCCCACATTCGCTTCGCGGGCGGCATGATCGGCCATCACGCCCTTCGGCGTGGAGACGATCGTGATGCCGAGGCCGTTGGCGACGCGCGGCATGGCGTCGACGGCGGCGTACACGCGGCGGCCCGGCTTCGACACGCGCTCGATCTCGCGAATGACAGGCGAGCCGTCATGATATTTCAGCTCGATCTCGAACTCCGTCCGGCCGTTGCCGAAATCGGTCGTCGAATAGCCGCGGATGTAGCCCTCGTCCTTCAGAACGTCGAGCACGTTGCCGCGAATGCGCGAGCCCGGCGTCGTCACTTTCGACTTGCGGCGCATCTGCGCGTTGCGGATGCGGGTGAGCATATCGCCCAACGGATCGGTCACCGACATGGGATCCTCCTCACCAGCTCGATTTCACAAGGCCGGGGATCAACCCCTTCGACCCAAGCTCGCGCAGCGCAATGCGCGACATCTTGAGCTTGCGGTAGAACGCGCGCGGACGGCCCGTCACCTCGCAGCGGTTGCGCACCCGCGTGGGCGCGCCGTTGCGCGGCAGCTGCGCCAGGCGCAGCCGCGCCTCGAACCGCTCTTCCATGCTCAGCGTCTCGTTGTCGGCGATCGCCTTCAACCGCGCCCGGCGCCCAGCATACTGCTTGGCGAGACGCATTTTCCGCTTGTTGTTTTCGACAGCGCTTTTCTTAGCCATATCGTCGCCTCAGGTATCCGCGTTTGAGTTCTTCGAACTCACTGCCGGAACGGGAAATTGAACGCGTGCAGGAGCGCACGCGCTTCTTCGTCGGTCTTGGCCGTGGTGCACACGATGATGTCCATGCCCAGCATCGACTCCGCCTTGTCGTAGTCGATCTCCGGGAACACGATGTGCTCCTTGATGCCCATGGCGTAGTTGCCGCGGCCATCGAACGATTTCGGGTTCAGGCCGCGGAAGTCGCGCACGCGCGGCAGCGCGATGGTGACCAGCCGGTCCAGAAACTCGTACATACGCGTCTTGCGCAGCGTGACCTTCGCGCCGATCGGCATGTTCTCGCGAACCTTGAAGGTGGAGATGGCCTTGCGCGCGCGCGTCACCACCGGCTTCTGGCCGGCGATCAGCGCGAGGTCGGCGGCGGCCGTCGTCACCTTCTTGGTGTCGTTGACCGCCTCGCCCACGCCCATGTTCAGCACGATCTTCTCGATGGTGGGAACCTCCATCGGATTCTTGTAGCCGAACTGCTCGATCATCTTGGCGCGGATGACCTCGTCGTACATCTTCTTCATGCGCGGCGTGTAGCCTTCGACCGAAGCGGACTTCGACTTCTTCTCGCCCTTGCCTTCCTTGGCGACGGACTTCTCGGCCTTCGGCTTGGCGACCTTGGCGGAATCGCGCGGCGCGCCGGCGTCCTTGGCCTCGCCCTTCGGCGCCTTGGCTTTCTTTTCCTCAGCCATCGATCAGATCTCCCGAGCGCTTGGCGAAGCGCACCTTGCGGCCGTCTTCGAGGGTCTTGAAACCGACGCGCGTCGGCTTGTTGTCCTTGGGATCGACAATGGCCAGGTTGGACAGATGAATCGGCGCCTCTTTCGAGATGATGCCGCCTTCCTGGTTCATCGTCTGCTTCTGGTGCCGCTTGACGACGTTCACGCCGCGCACGAGCGCGCGGCCCTCGGTCGGCATCACCTGCACGACCTCGCCGGAACGGCCCTTGTCGCGGCCCGTGATGACGACGACCTTGTCGCCCTTCTTGATCTTGGCGGCCATTACAGCACCTCCGGCGCCAGCGAGATGATCTTCATGTGGTTCTTGGCGCGCAGCTCGCGCGGCACCGGTCCGAAGATGCGGGTGCCGATCGGCTCGGACTGGTTGTTGATCAGCACCGCGGCGTTCGTGTCGAACCGGATGACGGAGCCGTCCGCCCGCTTGATGTCCTTGGCCGTGCGCACGACGACGGCTTTCATCACGTCGCCTTTCTTCACGCGGCCGCGCGGGATCGCCTCCTTCACGGAAACGACGATGATATCGCCGACGCCCGCGTATTTCCGTTTCGAGCCGCCGAGCACCTTGATGCACATCACGCGGCGCGCGCCGGAATTGTCGGCGACGTCGAGGTTGGTCTGCATTTGAATCATGGCCTAAAGCCTTTCGGTCCAGATCGGTTTCCGACGCTTCCGCGCCGGACTTCGCCTGAAGGAAGCGGCGCGCCGCGTCCTCGAATGTCGGCGTGGGTTTAGCCTTTCGCGGCCTCGACCACAATCCACCGTTTCAGGCGCGAAATGGGCTTCGTCTCCTCGATCGAGACGACGTCCCCCACCTTGTGCGCGCCCGACTCGTCGTGGGCGTGATAGTTCTTGGTGCGACGCACCGTCTTTTTCAACAGCGGGTGCGTGAAGCGGCGCTCCACCTTCACCACGATCGTCTTCTGCTGCTTGTCGCTGACGACGACGCCCTGAAGAATTCGCTTCGGCATGGTTGAACCTTGTTTCTTCTCAGCGCCGCGCGAGCGCGCGGCGCATCGGACTTATTTCTTTTCGCGCTTCTGCGCGGCGATGGTCTTGGCCCGGGCGATGTCGCGGCGCACGGTCCGCACGCGCGACGTGTTCTCGAGCTGGCCGGTGGCCCGCTGGAAGCGCAGGTTGAACTGCTCCTTCTTCAGCTTGAGCACTTCTTCGTTCAGCTGATCGTCCGTCATCACGCGGAGGTCGGCGTTGCGCTGGTTGCTTTTCATCTACGCCTCCTATTCCGCGATGCGCTGGATGAAGCGCGTCTTGATCGGCAGCTTGGCGGCCGCCAGCGTCAGCGCCTCGCGCGCAAGATCGGCCGGCACGCCGTCGATCTCGAACATGATGCGGCCCGGCGACACGCGGCAGGCCCAGAACTCGGGCGAGCCCTTGCCCTTGCCCATACGCACTTCGGTCGGCTTTTTCGACACCGGCACGTCCGGGAAAATGCGAATCCACACGCGGCCGGCGCGCTTCATGTGGCGCGTCATGGCGCGTCGGGCCGCCTCAATCTGGCGCGCGGTCACGCGCTCGGGCTCCATCGCCTTCAGGCCGAACTGGCCGAAATTCAGCTCGAAGCCGCCTTTCGACTGTCCGCGGATACGGCCCTTGAAGGCCTTTCTGAACTTGGTGCGCTTGGGTTGCAGCATCGTTCGTACTCTTTATGTCAGGCCGCGCTGTCGCGGTTGTCGCGATCGCCGCGGTCGCGGCCCTCGCGTTCGCGGCGCGGGCGGCGCTCGCCGCCGGAGTGATCGGCTTCGGACATCTTCTTGTCCTGCGCCATCGGATCGTGCTCGAGGATTTCGCCCTTGAAGATCCAGACCTTGATGCCGCACGTGCCGTAGGCTGTATGCGCCGTGGCGACGCCATAGTCGACGTCCGCGCGCAGCGTATGCAGCGGAACCCGGCCCTCGCGATACCATTCCAGGCGCGCGATTTCCGCGCCGCCCAGACGGCCCGAGCAGTTGATGCGGATGCCCTCGGCGCCCAGGCGGATCGCCGACTGCACCGCGCGCTTCATCGCACGGCGGAACGCCACGCGGCGTTCGAGCTGCTGGGCGATCGACTCGGCGACGAGCGTGGCGTCGACTTCCGGCTTGCGGACTTCCACGATGTTGATGACGACTTCGCTGTCCGTCAGGCCGGCGACCGTCTTGCGGATCTTGTCGATGTCGGCGCCTTTCTTGCCGATAACCACGCCCGGACGCGCCGAGTGAATGGTGACGCGGCACTTCTTGTGCGGACGCTCGATCACGATCTTGGAGACCGCCGCCTGCTTGAGGGTTTTCATGAGGACCTCGCGGATCTTCATGTCCTCGTGCAGCAGCTTGCCGTATTCGCCGGTATTGGCGAACCAGCGCGAGTCCCACGTGCGGTTGATGCCGAGGCGCAGACCGACCGGATTGACCTTCTGACCCATCGTTCTCTCCTCAGGCCTGCGCTTGCTGCACTTCGCGCACGACGATCGTCAGATTCGCGAACGGCTTCTCGATCCTTCCGGCGCGGCCGCGGGCGCGCGCATGGAAGCGCTTCATCACCAGCGCCTTGCCGACATGCGCCTCGGCCACGACCAGATCGTCCACGTCGAGATCGTGATTGTTCTCGGCGTTGGCGATCGCGCTCTCGAGCGCCTTCTTCACCTCATGCGCGATGCGCTTGTGGGAGAATTCGAGGTCGGCCAGCGCACGGTCCACCTTCTTGCCGCGGATGAGCTGGGCAAGAAGGTTCAGCTTCTGGGGCGAAACGCGCAGCATGCGGGCGACGGCTTTCGCCTCGTTGTCCTTCAGCGCGCGCGGTGTCTTCTGCTTGCCCATGTCAGCCCCTCTTCGCCTTCTTGTCCGCGGCATGGCCGTGGAACGTGCGCGTGGGTGCGAATTCGCCGAACTTGTGGCCGATCATGTCTTCCGACACCAGCACCGGAATGTGCTTGTGGCCGTTGTAGACGCCGAACGTCAGGCCGACGAACTGCGGCAGGATCGTGGAGCGGCGGCTCCAGATCTTGATGACTTCCGAGCGGCCGGATCCGCGAGCGGTTTCCGCCTTCTTCAGCAGATAACCGTCGACGAACGGGCCCTTCCAGATCGAACGAGCCATGGATCAGCCCTTCTTCTTAGCTTTATGACGCGAGGTCACGATGAATTTGGTGGTCTGCTTGTTGCTGCGGGTCTTCTTGCCCTTGGTGGGCTTGCCCCACGGCGTGACCGGATGACGGCCGCCCGAGGTGCGGCCTTCGCCGCCGCCGTGCGGATGGTCGATCGGGTTCATCGTCACGCCGCGGTTGTGCGGCTTTCGGCCGAGCCACCGCGACCGACCGGCCTTGCCGATCGACGTGTTCATGTGGTCCGGGTTCGACACCGCGCCGACCGACGCGAAGCACTGCCCATGCACCAGGCGCTGCTCGCCGGAGTTGAGACGCAGGATGACATAACCTTGGTCGCGGCCGACGATCTGCGCGTAGTTGCCCGCCGAGCGCGCGAGCGCGCCGCCCTTGCCGATCTTCAGCTCGACATTGTGCACGATCGTGCCGACCGGGATCGCCGCGAGCGGCATCGCGTTGCCGGGCTTCACGTCCACTTGCGCGCCGGCCACCACCTCGTCGCCGACCGACAGGCGCTGCGGAGCCAGAATGTAAGCCTGCTCGCCGTCCGTATAGGTGATGAGCGCGATGAACGCCGTGCGGTTGGGATCGTATTCCAGCCGCTCCACCTTCGCCGGCATGTCGAGCTTACGGCGCTTGAAGTCGATGATGCGATAGGCCTGCTTGTGCCCGCCGCCGCGGAAGCGGACGGTCACGCGGCCGTGGTTGTTGCGCCCGCCGGACGAGCTCTTGCCCTCCGTCAGCGCCTTCACCGGCTTGCCCTTGTGGAGCTCGCTGCGGTCGACGATCACGAGCTGGCGAAGGCTCGGCGTGATCGGCTTGAAAGTTTTCAACGCCATGTCTGAATTCCCCTGCCGCTCACAGACCCGTCGTCACGTCGATTCTGTGGCCTTCGGCCAGCGTCACGACCGCCTTCTTGACGTCGGACTGCGTGCCGCGCACGCCGCGGAACGCCTTGGTCTTGCCCTTGCGAACGAGCGTGTTGACGCTTTCGACCTTCACATCGAACAGACCCTCCACCGCCGCCTTGATCTGCGGCTTGGTGGCGTCCTTGCGCACCTTGAACACGACCTTGTTCAGTTCGGAGGCGAACGTCGCCTTTTCGGTGATGACCGGCGCGACGATCACGTCGTAATGGCGCGGATCCTTGCTCATTTGAAACGCGCCTCCAGCGCATCGACCGCCGCGCGCGTCAGCACGAGCTTTTCGCGACGCAGAATGTCGTAGACGTTGATGCCGGCGACCGACAGAACGTCGATCTGCGGAATGTTGCGCGCGGCGAGCGCGAACGGCTCGTGCGGCTGGGCGCCGTCGATGATCAGCGCGCTCTTCAGGCCAGCCTTCTCGAACGTCGCCTTCAGCGCCTTCGTCTTGCCGTCGGCCTCGGCCTTGTCCCACACGATCACGCCGCCGTTCTTCATCTTGGCGGACAGCGCGTGGCGCAGCGCAAGCGCGCGCACCTTTTTGGGAAGGTCGTGCTCGTGGCTGCGCACGACCGGGCCGAAAGCGCGACCACCGCCGCGGAACTGCGGAGCGCGCGCGGCGCCGTGGCGGGCGCCGCCGGTGCCCTTCTGCTTGTACAGCTTCTTGCCCGTGCGCCAGATGTCGGCGCGGTTCTTGACCGCATGCGTGCCGGCGCGGCGCTTGGCGAGCTGCCAGCGAACCATGCGGTGGATGAGATCCATACGCGGCTCGAGGCCGAAAATCTCATCGTTGAGCTCAATCGAGCCGGCCGATTGACCGTCGAGCGACAGAACGTCGATCTTCACGGCTCAGCCCTCCTTCTGTTCTTCGGCGGGCGCGGCAGGCGCACCGTTCGACGTCTTGAACTTGCCGGGCATCGGCGCATCCTTCGGGAGCGCGCGCTTCACGGCGTCGCGAATGAAAATGTAGTTGCCGGCATGGCCCGGCACGGAGCCTTCGACCAGCACCAGTCCGCGCTCGACATCGGTCTGCACGACGCGCAGATTCTGCGTGGTCACGCGATCGGTTCCGAGGTGACCGGCCATTTTCTTGTTCTTGAAGGTCTTGCCGGGGTCCTGGCGACCGCCGGTCGAGCCATGCGAACGGTGCGAGATCGACACTCCGTGCGAGGCGCGCAGGCCGCCGAAGTTCCAGCGTTTCATCGGGCCGGCGAAACCCTTGCCGGTCGTCGTGCCGGTCACATCAACGAACTGGCCAACGACGAAATGATCGGCCGTGATTTCGGCGCCGACCGGAATGAGCCCGTCTTCCGGAACGCGGAACTCGGCGAGCTTCATCTTCGGCTCGACATTGGCGACGGCGAACCGCGCGCGCTCGGCCTTGGAGACGTTCTTCACCTTGGCGCGACCGATGCCGACCTGCACCGCCGTGTAGCCGTTCTTTTCCTTCGTGCGATGGGCGACGACCTGACAGCCGTCCAGCTTCAGCACCGTGACCGGCACGTGCTCGCCCGCCTCCGTGAAGACGCGGGTCATTCCCACCTTTTGTGCGATAACGCCTGACCGCATGGGTTCAATCCTTGAAGGCGCGTGCCGATGTCGCAGAGGCGCCCGAGTGAAAAACTTACAGCTTGATCTCGACGTCGACGCCCGCCGCCAGGTCGAGCTTCATGAGCGCGTCCACCGTTTGCGGGGTCGGATCGACGATGTCGAGAACGCGCTTGTGCGTCCGGATCTCGAATTGCTCGCGCGACTTCTTGTCGACGTGCGGCGAGCGGTTGACCGTGAACTTCTCGATCTTGGTCGGCAGCGGAATCGGACCGCGGACCTGTGCGCCCGTCCGCTTCGCGGTCGAAACGATCTCGCGCGTCGACGTATCGAGGATGCGATGATCGAAAGCCTTGAGGCGGATCCGGATGTTCTGACCGTTCATGTCGGGTTCCTTTTTCAGACCGCAGGACCGCAAGATGTCTTGCGGCCCTCCTGAGCGGAGCAGCGCTCCGCCGTCCGAATCCTTACTCGATGATGCTGGCGACGACGCCGGCGCCGACCGTGCGCCCGCCTTCGCGGATGGCGAAGCGCAGCT
>CALMZV010000129.1 GCA_937870755.1 uncultured Methylocystaceae bacterium | reverse complement strand
GTAGATCGTCGAGATGGAAGCCGCCATGCCCGGCGGTGGAGTGGCAACTGATCCCTTCACCATAGCGGCAGGATTGCTGGGCCGGACCCCACGGCGTCGATCGGCGCGCGGCCGTGGTCGGACGGGAAAGCCTCCGCAATTCGCGGTGGTGCTCGGCAATCTCGGCAACGTGATCCCGGAATGCGGTCTCGTCGGCAACGATGCCGCACGAACCCCAGAAGTCCTCGTCGGTCCAGTCGGCCATCGCCTTCTTGAGCCGCCAGGCATTGGCGATGCGCAGGCCGGTCCTCGCAGGAACCGCGATCCAGGAATGATCCTCCAGTCTTGCAGCGAGCAGGCCTCCGGCAGTCCTGCCGAACACCGGTGCGGGATTGGTCACGATCGTCATCATGCGGCCCTCCGCATCGCGCCAAGTCCGCCTCTCTCATCTGCTTCGACGATGCTGAGGAAGGGGTTGGAATAGCGGTGGCGCGCCAGCCATTCGTGGGCTGAGGGCAGGTCTTCGGCCAGATGCTGAAGCTCGACCTTGCCGTTCCATTCGGTCAGGACCCGAACCATGCCGGGGCGCGGGCGCTCAAGGATGGCGAAGTCGAGCGGACAGGTGAGCTCAAAATGCCGGCTGACGGTGAGGATCGTCACGCCTTCGGAGCCGTATTCGCCGATCTTCAGCACGAACCCAGCGGACTGGAAGCTGCTGCCAATCAGGCGGCGCGGGTAGATGGCGACAAGCCGGCCAGCGCCGTTCCAGGTCCGCCAGGCAGCCAGTTTGCGCCGGAAGCGCTCGGGCGGCCGGGGCTGGTCATTGGCAAAGCTGATCAGGCTGCCAAGCGGCGCGGTGTCGAAAAGGTCATGGGCATTCATCGGTCTGGTCCTGTGATCGGGGCGCTGCGGCGTCATCGCGCGCGCGCCGGAAAGGGGATAGGAAGTGGCCGGGACGCGAACGGGCGCATCCCGGCCCTCGGGGGTCACTCGGCCGCGATGGCCCACGCGTCGAAGCTGCCGTCTTCACCGTCCTCGGGCTCCCCGTCGCCGGTGAGGAAGGCTGGCAGGTCGTCACTCGCTGCGGTGCTGACTGCGCCAAGATCGACAAGATCGGCGATGCCCGGCGTGCGCAGCGGTTCGGGCAGCCATGCGCTGTCCTCGAGCAGGCGGGCTGCCTCGCGGGCCATGTCGCCTTTCTTGAGGTGATCGATCAGCGCTGCGGTCTCCTCGCCCCGGGCTTCGGCCACCGCAGCAAGAATGTGCGGCTTGGTCACCCGGCCGAGGTAGTTCTCGACGCCCGGCTTCCAGCCTGCGGCCACCATGTCGAGATCGACTGCGCGGGCGAGGACATGGGCATGCTCGATGCGCCGCGCCACCGTGTGGGCGGAAACCCTGCCATCGTAGCGGCTGGCCGGTTCCCACTGCGCATTGATGCCGAAAGCGGCGCAATGGGCGAACAGGGCTGCCTGGTCGGCGCCGGTCATGGACAGAAGAGCTGCCCATAGATCGATGTCGTGCTCGGGCAGTTTGGCCTTCCACTGGTCATGCCGCGCGATGATCGCGCGGGCGCTGACCGAATCCGCCATGCCCGGCGCCTGGTGCGGGAAGCCGGTGCGATGCACCGCCACGCCGAGACAGCTTTCCCGCGCTCCATGGTAGAACGTCTGGAGGACCATGGCATGGAGGACGACGGCAAAGGCCACGTCAGGGCGGTTCGCAACCGCATCCTGCAACGCCAGCGTGCGCTCGGCGGTCAGTTCGCAGACGAGCTTGTCGGGCAGCGGTTTGATGCTGCTCTCGTCTTCTTCGGACTCGTGGGCAGGTTCGCTGCCCTGCGACGGTTCGCCGCCAAAGGGCCGATCGGCATCGACGCTTCCGGCATCGTGCCCATCTTCGCCGCCAGCATACCCGCCGTCATCCGGCATGTCCGAGTCAGGCTTCGGCTCATCCTCGGCGCGCACGAAGCCGCGTTCGACATGGAGCGATCCGTCGACATCGACGCTGATGAATACCCCGGCCATCGCCATGTCCTCGGATGCAAATACCGGCGGGCGTTCGAGCAGCAGCGCCAGCTCCTCGTCGATCGCGGTCAGCCGCTGTTCGACCTCATCCGGGATCTCGGAGACACCCTCGTAGTCGTTCTCGATACCCGCAGCTTCGGCTTGCAAGGCTTCGACCCGGGCCTGTTCTTCCTGGGTGAGCTCGGCGGCCGTGCCGGTGATGACGCGCATGCCGTCGCGGTAACCCCAGGGAAAATCGACTGCCGCCGCCGCCCATTTCCACCCGTCAGCTTCGAGCTGTGCTGCTTCGGACTGCAAGCGTTCAGCGACCAGCTTGTCGAGGAGCTGCACGTCCTGCAGCCAGCCCCCGTGGTCATCCTCGAACAGGTCGCGCATGACGCTGCCGCCCGCAGTCACATAGGCCTCGAGCGTGACGAAGCGGACCCGCTTGTCGGAGGCGCGCACGGTATCTTCGGTCAGGCGCGAGCGGATATAGGCGGGCGAACGGTTGAAGCTGTGCGCCAGCATCTCCCAGACCTGCTCCTGCCGCTCGTGATCCTCGCAGACCGAGAAGGCCATCAGCTGATCGAGGGTCATGCCGTCATCGGCATAGATCGCATGCAGCCGGGGCGAGACCGAGGCGAGCTTGAGCCGCTGGCGCACGACAGCCGACGTCACCATGAAATGGGCGGCGATGTCCTCGAGCCCCAGGCCCTGATCGCTCAGCACCTGCATGGCGCGAAACTGGTCGAGGGGGTGCAGCTGTTCGCGGTGGGTGTTTTCCGCCAGCGAATCTTCCTCTGCAGAAATGTCGCTGCCCTCGCGCACCACGCAAGGGACGGGCTGGGTTTTCGCCATGCGCTTCTGCTTCACCAGCAGTTCGAGGGCGCGGAAGCGGCGGCCGCCCGCAGGCACTTCGAACAGGCCGGTTTCCTTGCCGTCATCGTCAAGCTGGGGGCGGACATTGAGGCTCTGGAGCAGGGTGCGCCGGGCGATGTCCTCGGCCAGCGCCTCGATCGAGACGCCGGTCTTGACCCGCCGGACATTGGCCTGGCTCAGGACCAGCTGGTTGAAGGGAATGTCGCGCGACTGCGACAGGATGATCTTGGAAGCGGCACTTGCCATGTCAGGTCTCCGGTGGCGGACCGCCGGGAGCCTCTCTCCCAGCCCCTGGCCCGTCACGAAGCCCCCGGCTTCCCTTTCCCTCTATGGGGCGGGCGCCGCCTGTCCGGGGACGGCGACGCCCTTGCCCTGATCCCGCCGTTAGCCCGCGCGGCGACCTCACGCCGCCCGCGCGAACTCGGGCGCCTCCTCTTCCCCCCGTCCGAAAGCGAGGAGGAAGTCCGCCGCCTTCGAGGCGGCACTTGCGGCCCGCACGATGGCGCGATTGTCCTCGCGCAGGATCGCCAGCCACGAGCCAAGGTAGTCGGCATGGCGCACGCTGGGCTCGATCCCGAGCGCGGCGCAGACGAAAGCGCTCGTCATCTCGGCGCAGAGCTCCTCCCGGCCATATTCGGGTGAGCCGAAGCGGCCGGACTGATCGCGGGAGAGCCGGCTCGGATGACCCGTCCAGTGACCAAGCTCATGGAAGGCCGTGCGGTGCCAGTTGATCGGGTCAGGGAACGCATCGGGACGCGGGATCTGGATATAGTCGCGCGAGGGCACGTAGAAGGCCTCGCCGCCCATGATGCGGATATCGGCGCCGGTGGCGCGGATCAGGGCATCTGCCTCAGGCAGGATCAGTGACCGGTCGACCGGCGCGACCGGTGCGCTCAAGTCCTCGGGCAAGCCGTCGCACTGGTCGGTCGAAAAGACCGTGTAGCGCTTCAGGAACGGGATCGTGCCGGGCGTCCGGTCTTCCTCGCGGGCCCGTTCGCGCTCCTGCTGCGGGGTGTAGCGGTGAGCATAGACCACGGTCATGCCGCGCTCACCCTTGCGGACATTGCCGCCCAGTTCCAGCGCCTGGCGGAAGGTAAGAAAGCGGTTGGTGGTGAAGCCGCGTTCGATCATCGCGCTCCACAGGATCAGGATGTTGATCCCGCTGTAGCGCGCGCGAGTGCTGGCATTGACCGGCAGGTCAAGGGCTGCTGCGGCCGAATCCCACGGCTGCACCCAGGGCACGCGCCCCTGCTCGAGCTGAATGATAATCCGGTCAGTGATGTCCTGATAGAGGTCGGTCCGCTCGGTTACGGAAGCGCTACGTGCGCGGAAAGATGCCATGGCCTGTCTCCTCGGACGGACCGGCCGGGGGCCACTCCCTCTGGCTTCGGCACCGTCACGGCCGAAGCCGCCAGGCTCTCAC
>CALMZV010000128.1 GCA_937870755.1 uncultured Methylocystaceae bacterium | reverse complement strand
GATCGCCCTCCGAAGGGCGTTCTGGACTGATAGGGCTGCATGATGCCTTTGCCTTCATTCGGGCAAAGAAAATCTGCTCGCCGAAACGGCGTGGAAAACGCTTGACGGTGATTCCCGGAAATGCGAATCTCTAGTCGCTACACGAGAGAAGGGCTTCCGGAACGGTCGTTTCGGGGGCCTTTTTTCTTTGCGTCACTCTCCATTTTGGTTCGACGAATTCTCCTGCCGGAACGCCTCATAGAAGCGATCGAGATTGGCAGAGAGAAAGGCTCCGAAGGCAGCCGCCTCCCCGCTTCGCGCTTTCAGCGCCAGCGTGAACTTGCGTCCGTCTTCGATGATTTCCGCAGCCAGCGCCCCGTCTCGAGGACTCCAACTGCGACGGTCCAGCGAACGACGAGGCGTCACCGCATTGGATGCCTTCACCCGCGCGATCAGCGTATTGAAGCGCTCTTCGTTCGGCAGGCTCCGAAAGTCGCTGTCCGCAACGACCTCCAGAGCAGCCTCCAGTCTCGCTGGCTTCTCGAGAAGCTGCTTCAATTCGTACCAGCGATCGCGGCCGATCCCCTTGGCTCGCCCGAGTGCGGAGAGAACCTCGGACGGAAGGGTCGCCACGGACAACATCTTCGACAGGGTCGCCTTGTCGATGGACAACGCGGCGAGGACGACGGCGTTGTCGCCATCGTACTTAAGTCGGCAGAGCGTATCGGCGAAGACAGCCCGTTCGATAAAGGTCAGGTTGGCGCGGGCCGAATTCTCTTGGCCTTGCGCGACGACATGGTCCTTGTCGGAGAGCGCCTTTACGACGGCCCTCACCTTCCGCCCGAGCAGCCGAGCGGCCTTCAGACGCCTCCGGCCGAAGACGACCATGTAACGTCCGACGGCAGTCGGATGCGGGCGGACGAGGATGGGACTATCCTGCCCGCGCTCGCGAATGGCCTCGACGAGTTCTTGGAACTCGACTTCGTCATCCTCCAACCGATCCCGCACGAAGGAGGCATCGACGAGCTCGGGATCGAGGTCGACAATCGTTTCTCCTTCGGCGAGCCGATCGGCCTGTGCCGCCAATTCGCCGATCGAGCTGATGATCGACCGCGACGCTCCCTTGATGGTGTAGTCGAGAGCCGGACGCTCCGCCTCCGGCGCGCTTTCATCCATCAGATTGGCAAAAGGGTTCTTGCGAGCCATGGCGTCAGACCTGCATCCGATTGAGAGGGCAGGGGATTTCCCCGCTTTTGACGGCCGTCAACATCACAGCCGCCCCCATGCCTGGTGGATGAGGCCCTGGACCTCGAAATTGACGGCATCCATGCACTCGATGGCACGATCGTAGGTATCGCGATTGAAGTTCGACCGTTCGACTTCGTAGAGCGTCTGCTTGGTCAGACCCGCATCCGAAATAGCCGTCGACTTGAGCATGGGGCTCTTCAGGATTTCGCCGGCGAGCATGGAATGCATGAAGCCGAGCATCTGAGCCTGTGGCACATCCGTCGGTTCGTAGCGTGTGATCAGATAGCGCAGCCAGTCCATCTTCACCTCGGCCCCCGCCTTGCGGATGGTCTTGACGATGTTGCCGAGCATCAGAAGAAACTGGCTCATCGACATGAGATCCAGCATCTGCGGGTGAACCGTTATGAGGACGGATGTCGCCGCCGTCAGAGCCGTCAGCGTCAGGTACCCGAGCTGCGGCGGACAATCGATCAACACCACGTCATAGCGGTCGTCGACGTCTGCGAGTGCGGCGCCGAAACGCGTGAAGAAGCGCCGCCCTTCACCGCTTCCCTGCATGGCGAGCGGCGTGTCGTACTCGTATTCTTGGAGTTCGAGATTGGCCGGAATGATGTCGAGTAAGGGAAAGTTGGTCGGCAGGATGACGTCGGAGATCGGCTTGCGTGACCCGTCGTAGCGGATGGTGTCGTAGAGCGAGGGATTGCGATCGAGTTCGGGCTGGAACCCGTGCAACGCCGAAAGCGACGCCTGCGGATCGAGATCCACCATGAGAACTCGGTGCCCGGTCAGCGCCAGATGTTGAGCGAGATGAGCCGTCGTCGTCGTCTTGCCGGAACCGCCCTTGAAATTGACGACGGCGATGACCTGCAGCTTCTCGCCCGGCTTTCGCCACGGGACATACTTCTTCGCGTCCGAGCGACCGTTCTTGTCGAGATAGTCACGCAGCTCCGCCATCTGCGCTGCCGTGTAGAACCTCCGACCGCCGGAGGCGATCTGAGGTTCCGGTCCTTTCCCTTCGAGGTGAAGTCGCTTCAAGTTGTTCGGACTGACCCCGAGATAGTGGGCAACCTCCGCCATGGCGAACAGTCGAAGCTTCTTCTTGGCATCCGGCGGGAATTTTTCCTGACGTAGCTGATCCAGCTTGCGGGAGATTTCAGCCCCCTGCATCAGGATCTTGTCGTCGAATTCGAATGAGGGGAGCGGGAGCATGTCGCCTTCCACCTGTCGAGAAAATGGCGCCAGAAACGGGGATCTGGCCGTGTTGGCGCCAGTATGTGCGATTCTCATGGGCAGGCAAGGACTTAATGGTTAACGAAAACTTACCGGTCGCCCCGCGCTCCCTGACGGCATCGAATCGCATTCCCGAATCTTTGCGCCAGTTCCGCAAGTTGCCGCCGAATATCGCCCGATTCTCCGCTTGACCGAACCCGTCGAAATTGACGGGGAAACGTCAGACCGATCGCAACTCGAGACCCAACACCG
>CALMZV010000127.1 GCA_937870755.1 uncultured Methylocystaceae bacterium | reverse complement strand
CGCTGACGGCGACCGAGGACGCCGTCGCCCGCCTCGACGAGCGGCTGCGGGGAAGCATCATCCGCGACGGTTGGACTGCACGGACTCACTTCGCCGACACGATCTCGAGCCTCGCCCTCGACGGCGAGCTCGTCCAGCTCGATGACCTGGTTCTCCACGACAGTCGTCTCGACGTCCGCGCGCCCTCCCCCGAGTTGACTTGTGCCCATGCCCTTTTGCGATTGCGCCGCCGCATTGCCGGCATGGATCCGCAATCGGCGGCGACGGCCGCCGGCATTGCCGCGCTGATCGGGCGGCGCTACCTGATCGACGATGACAGCCCCACCCGCGCCGACGGTGAGACCAACGAGGCCTCGGCCGAGCTCGATCGAGACGACGGCGACGCCTGGGCAACAACGCTCGCAACAGTCGATGCGGTGCTCGCCCGCACCGACCGCCTCCTCGCTCAGCCAGCACTCGGGGCCCCTCCCCTGCCGGGCTCTCTCGTCCGCCGCCACGACCCCGATCGCGGCGCGCGTCTGGCACGCTGGATCGCCACCGTCGAGGACACGGACACGCTCCCCCCGGTGCTCGCCGCAGCCCGCGCCCTCGTCGCCTGGGACCAACTCGATCCACTCCCCGACGACGCCGGCCTCGGCCGCCTGCTCGCCGGCAACCTCCTGCGCGCGCGGGGCAAGACGACGTCGCATCTGGCGGCGATCTCGCTCGGGCTGCGCACGGTCCAGCCGGAGCGTCGGCGCCATCGTGATCCTGTCGTCCGCCTGCTCGCCGTCGTGGACGCGATCGCAGCAGCGGCGGCGCGCGGGCTCAAGGATCACGACCGTCGCCTGACGGCGCGCGAGGCGCTGTTGCGGCGGATCGGCAAACGGCGGGGGAATTCGAAGCTACCGAAGCTCGTCGAGTTGGTGATCGCCGCGCCGCTCGTCACCACCGACATGATCGCGACCGAACTCTCCGTCACGCACCGTGCCGCCCTCGACATGATCGCAATATTGGACCTGCGCGAGGTCACCGGCCGTGGGCGGTATAGAGCGTGGAGCATCACGTGAGTGCGTCGCGATCCCCACCCGTGTCGCGCCGTGGTCAGTCGAACGAGCTTTGGGATAGGCCCGCGTCGTCGCCCCGTAACTTCGTAGACGTGACCCATCAACGACAGCGCGGATTGTGAAAAGCCCACCGCACAATATCTGGGCGTCTGGGCACCGAGTTCCCGGTGGGCCACCCGATGAAATCTCGCTCTCCATTTCATTGCCATGCTGGGCGGTGCCACCACGCCCGATGGTCGACCTTGCATCTTGATTCTTCCGGCCAATGGCCGTACATATCTCGACTAGATTGGAGATCAAATGATGGCTGAATTAGCAAAAAGATCCTCCACTAGCCGTGCCCGAGGAGAACGCCTCGAGACGCGCGTGACTGCTGATCAAAAACGTCTGATCGAACATGCCGCTGCGCTGCAAGGCCGCTCTTTGACGGATTTCGTCCTGACGAGCCTGCAGGATGCGGCGCGGCGCGCCATCGAGGAACACCAGCATCTGGAGCTTTCGGTGCGGGATAGCCAGGCGTTCGTCCAGGCTCTGGTCGAACCACGGCCGGTCAACGACCGACTGCAAGACACCGTTCGCCGCTATCGCGAGAGAACAGGCGTCTGACGAATGGGGGGAGCGGACGACATCCTGCGGGTCGAGATTCTCGGCCCGCAACATGACCGATCGGGGTTCGAAAGCGGTGTAGGGCCGCTCGACCGATATTTCCAGACGCAGGCCGGACAGGACGCCAGAAAGAAGATGGCGGCGCCCTTTGTCCTCATGCTGAAGGACGGCAGCATCGCCGGATACTACACGCTCTCATCGACGGCGGTGCGGCTTCCGGAACTGCCGGAAGCCGTCCTCCGCAAGCTGCCGCGCTATCCTCTGATCCCGGCGACCTTGCTGGGTCGCCTCGCTGTCGATCAGCGCTACCAGGGAAGAGGATATGGCCGGTTTCTTCTCGCGGACGCGCTCTACCGGGCCGTGCGCAACGAGATCGCATCCTTTGCGGTGATCGTGGACGCCAAGGACGAAGGCGCGAAGCGCTTCTACGAGCGCGAGAGTTTTTTGCCGTTTCCGGATCAGCCGATGAAGTTGTTCCGGCCTATGGCGGATATTGAAGCATTGTTCAAATGAGGGGGTGTTCGTGGCGGATTCCGATGGAGAAGAACCTGAGAAATTGACTTTTAAATTTCTGCGGGGCGTCGAGGTGATCCACCCCCATCGAACTGGTCCATCCCGATGTATGTCTACGGACAGCGAGG
>CALMZV010000126.1 GCA_937870755.1 uncultured Methylocystaceae bacterium | reverse complement strand
CAGCCATTCCTCGCCCACGATTTCGCGCCGTCGCTGCGCGTCCCGCTGGATCGTCTTGCGCACATAGGCGCTGCCGCGCCGCAACATAAGCCCGCGATTCGCGCTCCCACCTCGCCCGCCCGGCTCGGCCGATCGGGCCGGACAGACGCCTCGCGCCTCACGGAATCAGCACCGCCGCGCCCTGCAGGCGCCCTTCGCGCAAATCGGCGAGCGCGCGATTGGCCTGCGCCAGCGGATAGCGCGTCACGTGGATGTCGATCGGCGTCTGCGCGGCGATCCCCAGAAATTCGCGCGCATCGTCGCGCGTGAGATTGGCTACGGAGACGATCTTCCGCTCGCCCCACAGCAGCGCATAGGCGAACGACGGTATGTCGCTCATGTGAATGCCGCCGCACACCACCGTCGCGCCCTTGCGCACGTTTGCGAGCGCGCGCGGCACGAGCGCGCCGACCGGCGCGAAGATGATCGCCGCATCGAGCTTTTCGGGCGGATCCTCGTCCGACCAGCCCGCCCAGACCGCGCCGAGGCTCAGCGCGAAGTCGCGCGCCTGGGCATCGCCCCTGCGCACGAAGGCGAAAACGCGCCGGCCCTGCGCCCTGGCCACCTGCGCGACGATATGGGCGGCCGCGCCGAAGCCGTAGACGCCGAGCGCGCGCGCCTCGCCGGCCATCTTCAGCGCGCGCCAGCCGATGAGGCCCGCGCAGAGCAGCGGCGCCAGCGCGGCGGGATCGCCGTCCGGCATGGGGAAGCAATAGGCTGCGTCGGCGATCGCGTGCGTCGCGTAACCGCCGTCGCGCGTGTAGCCGGTGAAGACGGGATCGTCGCACAGGTTCTCGCGGCCGGCGCCGCAATAGGCGCAGCGACCGCACGTTCCCCCCAGCCAGGGGACGCCCACGCGCGCGCCGATGCGAAAGCCCCGCACCCCGGCGCCGATCGCCTCGACCACGCCGACGATCTCGTGGCCCGGCGCGAGCGGCAGCTTCGGATCAGGCAATTCGCCGTCGACGACATGCAGGTCGGTGCGGCAGACGCCGCACGCCTCCACGCGCAGACGCAATCGCCCCGGCCCCGGTTCCGGCGCAGGTCGCTCCTCCATCACGAGCGGCGCGCCGGGCGCATGCAGGATCATCGCGCGCATGGTGGGATGCATGGGGCAGCCTACTGCAGGTTTGCGCGCCGGGCGAGCGGCTGCGACAATCGCGCCGCGCCGGCTGGCTTGAAGCGGTCCCATGCAGCACCAATCTAAGCCAAGCTGAAGGCGTGCGCGCAAGTCCGTCCGCACATTCGGAGGCTCGAACCCATGACGAACATGACGCCCGATCTCGACCGGATTTCCACCGAACTTTCGCGCGCGCGCGACGAGATCAAACTTAAGATCCATCTCGCGTCCAAAGACCTGCAAACCGAATGGGAAGGCGTCGAGGACCGGTGGCGCCGGTTCGAGAGCGCCGCCAGACTGGAACAGAGCGCCAAGGACGTGAGCGACGCCGTCAAGATTCTGGCCGGCGAACTCGGGGCCGCGTTCGACCGCATTCGCAAGGCGCTCTGAGATGAGCCCCTCGCGCGCGTCCGAGAGCGAACTCGCCGCGCTGCGCGCGGAGCTGGAGCGCGCCAGCGCGCAGCGCGGCCAACCGGCGTCGCCGCCCGAGCCGGCTCAGACGGAGCCGCCCGCCGGCGACATCGAACGCCAGATGGAAGAGGTGCGGCGCGCGCTCGCCCAACATCTCGAAGACGCCGAAACGCTCGCCGCGGATCACCCGCTCCTCATCGTGGGCGCTGCGTTCCTGCTCGGCTTCGGCGTCGCGCGACTGCTTCGGAGGGGCTAGGCGATGGACGGCATGATACGAAACCTGCGGGTGCTGTGGCGCGCGGAATCCATCGTCGCCGATGCGCGACTGAAGCAGACGATCGCGCGCATCGGATTGCGGGCCGCCGCGGTCGCGCTCGGCCTGTTCGGGTTTTTCATGCTCAATCTGGCGGCCTATTTCGCGCTGCAGGAGTTGTGGGGACCAATTATGGCGGCCGCCGCCATCGGCGGCGCGGACGTTGTGGCGGCGATCGTCCTCTTTATCGTCGCCGCCAGGGCGCCGGGCGGACGCGAACTCGATCTGGCGGTCGAGGTGCGCAATCTCGCCTTGCAGGAGCTCGAAACCGAGGCGAAGGCCGTGCAGGCCCAGTTCGCCGGCATTCGCGACGATGTGCGCGGCGTGCAGCGGGCGGTTGGCGACTTCATCCGCCACCCGATCGACAGCGCCCTCCCCCAGTTGATCGTGCCGCTGGCGGGACTGGTGCTGAAGGCGCTGAAGAAATCGGGCGCCGACAAGAGCTGACCGGACCCGGACATCGCCGCGTATTGACGCGCGCGCGCGGCTCGTAGACCCTTCTCCGACAACGCCGGCGCAGACCGGAGACGCGAGGAAACGCGGCGCACGCGCGCGCCCGGAGGAGAACACATGGCCGCAGGTCTCAAGGACAGCATGATCGATCCCGCGCTCGCGCGGCTCTCGGGCGGGTTGACCGTGGCGACGCTGTTTCGCCAGCAGGTGGCGCTCAACCGCGACGTCTGCGCCGTGCAGGACAACAGGCGTCGCCTGACCTATGCGGAACTCGACGCGCGCACGGACCGCCTGGCGCAGGCGCTCGCCGCGCGCGGCGTCGTCGCGGGCGACCGCATCGCCATCCTGTCGGAAAACTCCATCCCCTATGTCGAACTGGAGATCGCCGTCGCCAAGCTCGGCGCCATTCTCGCCTGCCAGAACTGGCGCCAGTCCGACGAGGAGCTGACGCATTGCCTCACGCTGGTGGGGCCGACGATCGTCTGCGTGTCCGAACGGTTCGTCGACACGATCGCGCGACTGGATCACGGCGCCGGCGCGGTCGTCACGCTCGGCGAGGACTACGAACGGATGATCGCCGCGGCCGACGCCCGCCCACTGCCCGACATCGCCGATCCCGAGGACGGGCTGATCATTCTCTACACGTCCGGCACCACGGGCATGCCGAAAGGCGCGCTCATCAGCCAGCGGGCGATGATCGCGCGCAACATGATCGCGCGTATCGATTTCGGAATTCCGGCCGGCGCGTCTTTCGTCGCATGGGCGCCGATGTTCCACATGGTGTCGACCGACAGCATCTACGGCTCGCTGATGAACGGCGGCACGGTGATCGTGATGGACGGGCTGGAGGTGGGCGAACTCGTCGAATGGACGACGCGCGAGGAAATCGGCCATCTGACGCTGATGCCCGGCATGATCGACCGCGTGATCGAGGAACTGCACCGCACCAAGGCCAGGCCGAAACCGATGGTCTCCATCGGCTGCATGGCCGATCTCGTGCCGCGTCACCAGATCGCGGAGGCGACCGCGCTGTTCAACGCGCCGTTCCGCAATTCGTTCGGCTCGACCGAAACGGGGTCGCCGCCGGCGAGCCGCGGCGTGATCCCAGTCGGCGATCCCGGCGCTTCGCTGTCGAAGACCATGAACTCGTTCTGCCAGATCAAACTCGTCGACGAGGACGATCGCATCGTCGCCGATGGCGAGCCGGGCGAACTCGCGTTTCGCGGACCCACGCTGTTTTCCGGCTACTGGCGCAACCCGGAAACCAACGCGAAGGATTTTCGCGACGGCTATTTTCACATGGGCGACGTGTTTGTGCGCAATCCCAACGGCACGCTCGATTTCGTCGATCGCCGAAAATATCTCATCAAGTCGGGCGGCGAGAACATCTATCCGGCCGAGATCGAAAACGTGCTGCGCGCCTCGCCGCGCATTCACGAGGCGGTGGTGGTGCGCAAACCCGATCCGAAATGGGGCGAGACGCCGGTGGCCTTCGTCGTGCGGCTCGATCCCACGCTCACGGAAGACGACGTGATCGCGCAATGTCGCGGAAAGATCGCGGCCTACAAGGCGCCGCGCGAAGTGCGGTTCGTGGAGGACGCGGCGCTGCCGCGCTCCACGACCGGAAAGATCAAGCGGCACGAACTGGAAGGCGAACTGAAAAAGCCGGCCTGATCGGCGCCGACGCGCGCGCAGCGAGCCAAAAGGGCCGCCCGAAGGCGACCCTTTCGACGCACGGCTCTGTCAGCCGACGCACTGCTCTGTCAGCGCACGGTTCTGTCAGCGCACCGCGATCGGATTGATGATCGCCTGCACTGCGCCGGTGATGCGCGAGGGCCCGAGCACGAACATGAACTCCCACGCCTTGTCGGCGACGAGCGGCGCGGTGTTCATGTTTTCGAGAATGTGGATGCCGTTCTTGGCGAGCAGAATCTGGTGCACCTCGAAAGCGCCCACGCCCTTTTCGAACGGAATGACCTCGAGCGCCCATTGATCGGCGCCGACCGCGACCACATCCTTCGACGCCAGATATTCTGCGCCCTCCTTGCCCAGGCCCGGCTCACCGGCGAGGAATGCTTTGGGGTCCTTGTCGGCGACCGGCAGATAACCGGTGTGCAGCAGGACGACGTCGCCCTTGCGGATCTGCACGCCCTGGCGCTGCATGGCCTCGTCGATTTCCTTCTTGTTGATCGCCGTGCCGGCGGCCAGCGGCGCCTGTCCGCCGTTGGTGAAATCGAGCACCACGCCGCGCGTGGCGATCGGCGGCACGTTGTGGATGCCGAGTTTCGTCAGGCCGCCGGTCTGGGCGAAATCCGCCGCCTTGTTGCAATTGTAATAGACGTTGTCGATGCCGACATGACCGAGCCCGTCGATCTGCGAGCCGACGCCGACCCAGCCATTGATGATGTCGTCGTTGTAACTGGTCTTCGTCGGACCGATGGTGGCGCCGGCGCTCTGGCCCGGCTGCACGACGGTGATGGAGAAGGCGCGCGGCGGATAGGCCGGCGATTTCGCATTCGTCTCGACGCCCAGCGAATAGGTCTTGCCGGTCTTGATGAGTTTGGCGGCTTCGAGCGTCGCGGCGGGCGACAGATTGTTGGCCGCGCCGATCTGGTCGTCGGGCCCGAACTTCGACTTGCACCAGGACGAGGCGTCCTGCGCGAAGGCGGGCGTTGCGAAGGCGAGACAGAGGGGCGCGACAAGGCGCCAGGACAACCCAACCATATGCTCCTCCCATGCTTGCAGCGGGCACAGGAGAAAGCTCGGGCGAAACCCTGTCAATGAAATTCGGGACGCCGCGAAAGGTTCACATCTATACGCCGCGCGCGCGCGGATCGAATCGCGCGAGGCGCGCAAGCAGATAGTCGACCTCGGCGCGCGCGGTCGCGCCGAGCGCGGCGCCGGGTTTGCGTTGCGCGTCGTCCGCCAGAACGCCGCGGCGCATCAGCACATATTTGCGCACGGCCAGTCCGACGCCCGGTTGCTGTTCGTAGCGCAGCAGCGGCAGATGCGCATCGAACAGATCGTGCGCGCGGTCGCGTTCGCCCTGCAACGACCAGCGCACCACGTCCATCAGCATTTCCGGGAAAGCATAGCCGGTGTTGGAGCCGTCGGCGCCGCGCTCCATCTCGAAATCGAGAAACAGCCCGCCGTTGGCGACCAGAATTGACAACGGCTTGAGCGCGCCTTCCTTCTGCCACGCGCGCAGCGTCGAAATCTTCTCCAGTCCCGGCCAGTCCTCGTGTTTGAGCATCACGCAGCCGGCGTTGTCGGTCGCGATCCGGCGAATGACGCTCGCCGTCATCGTGACATTTGTGACGAGCGGATAGTCCTGCACGACGAAGGGAACGTCGGCGCCGATGGCCTCGGCGGCCTGCGCATAATAGGTCACGATCTGGTCGTCGGTGCGCAGCGTGTTCGGCGGCGCGATCATCACGCCGCTCGCGCCCGCCTCCATCGCCTCGCGCGCCAGCGCACGCATCGCCGCAAATCCCGGCGCCGACACGCCGACGACGATCGGCTTGCCGCTCATGCGCGCGACGGCGCGGCGCACGATGGCGACGGATTCCGCGCTCTCCAGTTTCGGCGCCTCGCCCATCACGCCCAGAATGGTCGCGCCGTCGACGCCGATGCGCATGTAGAAGTCGAACAGCCGTTCGAGGCTCGTCCAATCGATGACCCCGTCGGGCGCAAACGGCGTGGGCGCGATGGGGAAAACGCCGCGCGCGGTCGCGTCCAGGCGGCTCACGATCTGTCGTCCTTCGCCTGCGCCGCGTAGCGCGCCCTCGTCGCCTCGTTCATCGGATAAAGCCCCGGCAGCGGAACGCCGCGTCCGATCTCGCGCATGATCCATGCCTCCATGCGCTCCTGTTCCGGCGCCTCGGCGAGCACCCTGGGCAGCAGCGCGCGCGGCACGACCACGGCGCCGTCGCCGTCGGCGACCACGACATCGTTGGGAAACACGGCGACGCCGCCGCAGCCGACCGGCTCGTTCCAGCCGACGAAGGTGAGGCCGGCGACCGACGGCGGGGCGGCGACGCCCGCGCTCCACACCGGCAGGCCCGTCTGATCCACGCCGACCGCGTCGCGCAGCACGCCGTCGGTGACGAGCGCCGCCACATGGCGCATGGCCATGCGCGCGCACAGAAGGTCGCCGAACACGCCGGCGTCGGTCACGCCCATCGTATCGATGACCGCGACGGCGCCTTCGGGCATGGCCTCGATGGCGGCGCGCGTGGAGATGGGCGAGGCCCAGGACGCGGGCGTGGCCAGATCCTCGCGCGCGGGCACGAACCGCAGGGTGAACGCCGGGCCGGCCACGCGCTTCTGGCCGAGGCGCAGCGGGCGCGGCCCGCGCATCCATACGTTGCGCAGCCCCTCCTTCAGAAGAACGGTGGTGATCGTCGCGGTCGAGACGCTTTCGAGCGCGGCGCGCGCCGCAGGGTCCAGTCCAAAATCTTCAGGCGCATCCATCGAACCACCTCCTGTCCGGGGGCGATTAAAGCGTTTTTGCGCAAAGTGGAAACGGTCCGGGGGCGCTCGGCCCGCCGGCGCCCGCGCCGCGCAATGCTGCAATGCAAGGCGGCCATGCGCTGCCGGCGGTTGCGCGCCGGGCGCGGTTCTGGCATGGACCACGATCAGAGGGGCGGTGGGTTCTTCCGCGCGAAGCGACCCGCAAGACCTCTCTGATTCAGCTGCATGTTTCCGGCAAGGCGCCACGCGCCCCGGGGGCGTGCCTCAACCCGACACTCGCAACCGGACGTCCATGCGCTCATTCAACGGGTCACGTTTTCAGGATCGCCAACAGGCCGCCGCCGAAGCCCGCAAGGCTCTCATCGAAAAGTTTCAGAACCGTCCCGCCGAGGACGATCCCACCGTGGTCGCCCGGCAGGAGGAGCGTCGCAAGATCGTCGAGGCGCGCCGCGAGCGCGAGGCTGTCAGGGCCGCCGAACGCGCCCGCAAGGAAGCCGAACTCGCCGCCCGGCGCGCGCTGGAGGAGGCCGAGCGCCTCGCCCGCGCGGAAGCCGAGCGTCTGGCCGCCGAAGAAGCGCGCAAGGTCGAGGAGGCCGCCGCGGCCGCCCGCAAGGCCGAGGAAGCGCAGCTGAAGGCGCTGATGGACGCTGAAAAGAAGGCCGAGCGCGACGCGCGCTACGCCGCCCGCAAGGCGCGCAAGGCCGAACGCAAGGCCCAGCTCGAACGCATGTGGTGAGGGTCGCCGCTCAGGCGACCTGTTGCGCGGCGGCCAGTTGCTGCTGCACGTCGAGACCGGCCACATGGGCCGCGCGCATCTCCTGCGCCAGGCGCACGAGCCGTTCGGCGTCCGGATGGGCCTTGTTCCAGGCGATGGCGTCGAGATAGTCCCGCCGGCGCAACGGCGCGCCCTCGGCGAAGATCGCCCGCCTCTTCTTGTGAAATTCCGCCTGTCCCACGGCCCTGCTCCGCGATTATTCTTACGCGAGCAGCATCCGTCGAGCCCTTCGCCACGCGGTTAACGGTTCGCGCCGTCCGCCGCGATCTTCGTGCGCAGGGTAAGAGCCGGGTTCCGGAGAAATGCGGAAATTCGCGAATGCGCATTAAGACTTCCGGCGCGATGTTCTATCGGCGGCGATCCTGTCCTATCATGCGCAGCGCGCGCGCTGGCTTTCCCTCAAGCCTGTTTGATCATGAACAAGGCCGAGGTTGCGAAATTGGACCAGCATGTGACCATCAATTGAGTTGGAGGGACGGATGAGCGTGAAAGATCTTCTGGTGGTGCTCGAAAGCGCCGAAGCCGCGGACACGCTGGGCGCGTATGCTCATTCGCTCGCCGCCGCGTTCGACGCCCATCTGACCGTGTGCGGCGTCATCGCGAAAATGCCGCCGGCCCCCGCCTTTCTCGGCGAATATCCGTTCGATCTGGTGCAGAGCGTGCAGGCGGCGGCGACGCGCGAGATCGAGCAGGCCTACGATAAATTCGCCAGGGCCGCGCCGAAACCGGACGGCGTGCAACTCGTCAAGATCGAGGCCGCGCCGAGCGCCGCGGCCGAGGCGGTCGCCCGTCTCGCGCGCCATTACGATCTGACGATCGTGCTGCAGCCGAACGCCGATACCGGCCGGGGCGATCCGGCGCTGGTGGAAAGCGTGCTGTTCCATTCCGGCCGGGCGACGATCATCCTGCCGTTCATCCAGAAGGGGCCTGCCAGGCTCGGTAAGATCATCGTGGCGTGGGACGGAGGCGCGGCGGCCGCGCGCGCGCTCGGTTGCGCCATGCCGCTGCTGAAGCGCGCCGGCGTGGTGGAAGTCGTCACCATGACGGGCGGGCGCTCGGCCGCGGACCTGCCCGGCGTGGACGTGACGCGCCATCTGGCCCGCCACGGCGTTTCCGCCGAACTGAAAATGCTGCCCAAGGGCGAGGATGTCGGCGCGCTGCTGTTGTCTTACGCGGCCGACGAAAGCGCGGACATGCTCGTGATGGGCGGCTACGGCCACTCGCGCCTGCGCGAATTCGTGCTCGGCGGGGCCACGCGCACCATTCTGCAAACGATGACGCTGCCGATCTTCATGGCGCACTGAAATTCTCGCCGGAACGGATGAAGGAAACGCGCGGGTCGGACCCGCGCGTTTCTTTATTCGGCCGCGAACACGTCGCCGCCGTAGCCCGCCTCGACCGGAATTTTCAGCGCGCGGCCGCCGTCCGGCATTTTCGCGGGAACCGGCTCCACCGTCACGATGCGGCGCGCGCGCGCGGCCACGATCGCGGCCTCGACCGCATTCTGTCTGGCCAGCAGTTCCAGATTGAGCCGCGTGGGAAAGATGATCGTGTATTTGCCGGCCTTCGCGTCCAACAGCGCGCGCTGCGGATTGATCCAGGTCGAGTCCACCGATTCCGATCCGTCGTGCCGGGCGAGTTGATCCGCCGGCGCGGCGACGACGAAGAAATAGGTGTCGAACCGTTTGGGCATGAAGGTGGGCGTGATCCAGTGCGCGAACGGCGTGAGCTGGTCGAGCGCAAGCTCCAGCCCCGCCTCCGACACGGCCTGGCGGAACGAGACGCCGCCGGCGACGCGTCTGGCGATCGCGTCGCAGGCGTCGGGCTCCGCGAGCCTGTCGCCGCCGCGCGGGCGCGCCAGCAGCACGCCGCATTCCTCGTGCGTCTCGCGCACGGCGGCGATGCGCACCGCGCGCGTCACATCGTCGAGACCCTCGACATTGCGATACAGCGCGGGATCGGCGGCGATGGCGTGATCGTCGGGTTCGATGCTGCCGCCGGGAAACACCAGCGCCCCGGACGCGAAATCAATCTGATGGTGGCGCACCACCATGAAGACCTCCATGCCCTCGTCGCCGTCGCGCAGGAGCATGATGGTGGAAGCCGGCCGTGCCGGAACGGGCGCATTCATTCTCTATGTTTCTCCCAATCCTTCGCGGTCTGTCGCCGCGCTCGTTCGGCCTCGCGCGCGAGGCCCGTCATTTCGCTCCGCGGTCGTCCGCGCAGGCGCCCGGAATGTTGAACTTCACCGGGTCGCCGCACTTGTCGCACGCGGCCAGCGCCGAACACAAACACAGAACGGCCGCCGCAAGCTTCAGACCACGCATGAACGTCTCCCCTTTCCGCATGCATTGTCGGCCGGGGCGCGGCGCGTGGCAAGCGGTCAGCCGCCGGAGCAGGACGCCGCGCCCAGCACGCAGAACGTGGCGCAATGGGGATGATTGAGCCGCACCTCGCCCGCGCTTTCGGCCAGCGTCGCGCCGAGTTCGAATTGCGGATCGTAGGGCAGCAGCGTGCAGGCGACGACGCTCGGCCGCGCAGCGCCCTTGCGTTTGACCACCATTCGCGCCGACGAACACATGACGTCCGATTTCGCGCGGCCGAGAATGCGCCAGCAGTCTTCGGTGATCTCGGGGGCGTCGGCGCCGGCGTCCATCTCCGGAAACAGGACGAGATCGGCCGGCGAGAACGCGTCGAGACCGAGGCCGCGCCCGGCGAACAGCGCGGCGTAACCCGCGCGCGCGACCGGTTCCGGCTCGCCCGAAAGCAGCCTGCCCGCCACGCTGATGCGAAACCCCTCGCGCGCAAGAAAATCGAGCCCCTCGAGGGCGGGCGCGAATGTATCGCGGCCGCGCTCCATCTCGTGCAGATCGCGCGCGTAATGGTCGAGCGAGACGCGCAGCGACAGGCGGTCGCCGTATGTTAGCTTCAGCCGCACGAGGGCGCGCGCATGGCGGCGCATGGGCTTCATCGCGTTGGTGAGCACGAGAGCCTCGTGGCCGCGCGCCAGCGCATCTTCCAGCATCGCGAGCATGTCGCGGTTGAGGAACGGCTCGCCGCCGGTGAAGCCGATGGTGCGCGTCGGCCATTTAAGCCGCGCGATCTCGTCGAGATAATCGGCGACCTCGCGCGCCGAGATATAGGCGAGGCGATCGTTGCGCGGCGAGGATTCGATGTAGCAGGTCGCGCAACTCAGGTTGCAGAGCGTGCCGGTGTTGATCCAGAGCGTGTCGAGTCGTTCGAGCGCGACGCGCCCGCGCGCTGCGCCGTCGCGCGTGGTTTCGGGGTCGCGGAACTTGTCCGAGGGCAGGCGCGCCGGACACGGCGCGGGCGCGGACTGGCGGCGCGCGTAGACAACGGGCGCGGGCGCCAGCGGCGCTCCCTGCGCGCGCGCCTCCGCCTTCGGCAGCGCGTCGCAACCGGGCCAGAGCCCGGTCTCGAGCGCGCGCGCGTAATCCTCCGCGAGGCCCGCCCGGCGCATGGCGGCGGCCGCGGCGGCGTAATCGTAGTCGAGCGCGCGATGTTCGATCGCGATCTCGCCGAGCCGCGCGCCCGCGCGCACGAGCGAGTACCATACGCGCGGCGCGCCTTCGTTGGCGGGCATGCCGAGCGCGCCGGGATTGTGCCAGAGACCGGCGCCCACCGCCTGGGTGAACGGCAGGCCGCTGTGGCCGGCCACGATCACATCGGCGCCGAGCGCGTCGAATTCCAGCTGCTTCACGCGCGCGGGCGTGGAGGCGAAGATGAAGCGGTTGGTCTGGGCCGCGGCGCCGTGGACGACGGCGATCCGCACGCCATTGACGACGAGATCGAGACGGGCGGGCGCGGCGCCGAGAAAGGCGCGTTCGTCCGCGCCGAGTTGCGCGCGCGCATGGGCGTACCAACCGGCGGCGAGCCGGTCGCAGGCGCCGCCCGGAGCGAAACCGCAGCCGCAATCGGCCGCGTCGCGCGCGAGCTGGTCCTCGCAATTGCCGCGCACGAACCGCACGCCCGCCGCGCGGATGCGCGCCACCACCGCGCGCGGATCGGCGCAATAGGCCACGAGATCGCCGGTCGAGACGACGGACGCGGGATCGACGCCCTCGGCGCGCGCCGCCGCCAGCAGCGCGTCCAGCGCCTGGAGATTGGAATAGGGCCCGCCGAAAAAGACGAGCGGACCGTCGAGATGGAGTGGGGCCGCGCCATGCATGTCGCCCTTTATCGGCCGGCGCGCGGCGCAGGGCAACGCGCGGAACGGGGCGCCGTTGCGTCGCGCGAAAATTAGGTCATCATTCCGGCAGTCGCGTCCCGCGTCATGATTCGAAGCGTTTCGAACGCCTGCGGAGATGTCATGCGGACCGACAGCGATCATCCAGCGAAGGACGCGCCGGCGAGGGAAGCGCGCGCGGAAATGGCCCAATGGGCCTGTCCGCTCGTCAGCGACAGGATCGCCGACGCCTACGAAGCCTGCCTCGGCGGCAAGCCGTCGCTGCGCGAACCGCTGTGGCGCCAGCACGGCGGGTTCTGGCGGCTGGTGCTGGGCGGAGAGGCGGCGCGCGCGAAAGTAGCGCGGGCGCATCTCCTGGCGTTGGCCCGCATCGCACGGATCGGTCCCGAGACGGTGGACGCCATCGACCGGCTGGTGCTCGACGAACTGGTGGACGTGGTGGCGACCCGGTTTCAGCGCTCGCCGGCCAACACGCGCTTCTACAGCCGCCTGCTGATCGAGGCCGCCGCGACCCTGGCGGAAACACGGCTGATGGCCGCCTGAGACGCGGCGATCTCAACGCAGCGTCGCCGATCCGCTTGCCGGCGCTGGTCCCCTGCTTGCTCCTGTTGGTCAGCGGCGGCGGACGCCGTCCCAGAATGCGCCGCATTTTCAACGCTTCCGGCGCGAAACGAAACAGGAGTCATTCATGCGTGCCAAAACGATCCTGAGCGTGGCGGCGGTTTCGCTCGGCGCGGCGTTCGCCTTCGCCACCAGCGCCGAGGCCGGCCACTGGCGCCATCATCGGGGCCATCACCATGATGGCCATCACCATCATGGCCATCACTTGGGTCATGGCCATCATCACCATCACCACGGGGCGCGCGCCTATGCGCCGGCCTATCGCGCCGCGCCGGCGACGACCACCTGGCAGCGCAGCTACGCCGTGCCGACGACGGTCTACCAGCCCGTGACGACCACGTCCTACGTGCCGGTCACCTCCTATCGCGCGGTGCAAAGCACCCGCTACGTGCCCACCACCGCCTATCGCCGGGTGACGCAGACCTGCTCCTGCACCATCGACGGCGTCACCACGCAGGTTCCCTGCGCCCATGGTTACGGCCACGCCGGCTACGGCGCGAGCGTGCGCGGCTTGACCTACAACCGCCCGGGTCTGTTCACGTCCGGCTGGTGATCTCGCGCGGACGATCTGATCGCCGCCCCGCCCGGCGGCGAGAGGGCGGCGCCCGGTGGGAGCGTATGCGTCGATCCGGAGCGCCGCATTCGGGCTTTTCCGATCTCGCGATCGGAAAGGCCCGTTTCTTCACGAAGCCGGCTTGAATTCCGACACGCCGCCGTGCGCCGCCGACCATTGCGCGGGATGGCGCAGGAATTTCTCGACTTCGTCGAGTTTGGCGCTTTCCAGATAATTCGTCGCGCGGGCGACGGCGAGCACGTCCCACCACGTCGTCAGCGCATGCAGCGTGATGCCAAGTTTGGCGAGGTCTTCGCGCGCCTGCGGAAAAATGTCGTAGAAGAAAAACACGAAGGCGTGTTCGCATTTCTGGCCCGCTTCGCGCAGCGCGTTGCAGAAATTGACCTTGGAACGCCCGTCCGTCGCCAGATCCTCCACCAGCAACGCGCGGCCGCCGTCGTGGATGTCGCCCTCGATCTGCGCATTGCGGCCGAACCCCTTCGGCTTCTTGCGGATGTACTGCATCGGCAGCGCCAGACGGTCGGCCATCCAGGCTGCATAGGGAATCCCCGCCGTCTCGCCGCCGGCGATCACGTCCAGCGACTCGTAGCCGATGTCGCGTTCCACCGTCGTCACCGCGAAATCGAGCAGGCGACGGCGCAACCGCGGGTAGGAAATGATCTTGCGCATGTCGGTGTAAACCGGACTGGCCCACCCCGAGGTGAAGATGAACGGCTTGTCCGGATTGAACAGGACGGCCTGAACCTCCAGCAGCATTTTCGCAGTCTCCTGCGCGATCAGCTGCTTTTCGAGGGCGGCGGGCGAAAGGGGCGTGGTCGTCATTTGGCGCGGTCCGGTCTGGAGGTTCGCGCGTGTGTAGAGCGTTTTGCGGCGGGGCGAAATCGGGTTTGCGGGGTCGAGCCCCGTCAATCACAGGAATGATCGCGAAGGAAAGCCGGAAAAGCCTGCTTCAGGCCCGACCGTGCTCGGCGGCGTCGACGACCTCGAACTGGTCGGCCGCCCCACCCCAGACGATCTCCCGTTCCGAAAACCGCACGTCCACCCGCTCGACCGGGCCGCCAGTCTTGCAACAGGACCGGTAGCAGCAGAGCACCGTGCCGAGCGTTTCGGGCGACAGGTCCAGGGCGCGCGCCAAAGGCGAGGTGGGAATGACGCGAACAGTCTGTCCGTTCACCATGATCGCCTCCTGCCGATTCGCCGCTCCCGCGACCAATTGCGATGCACAATAATTTCCCGCAACGCGAAGCGTGACAAGCGAAATTTGGCCTCGACCGACCATTGCGACGCCAGTGTGACGCGCGCGCCACATTCATGGCGTTGACTTTGAAAGATTTTTCTCCTACATGCCGAAGCGCTGCATCGCAGCGATTGGCGCCTTGGCCGCGTAGGCCGTCTGCCGGTGAAAGCCGGCGACGAACGTCCGGCGCCCTTTTCTCCCATCCGGCGACCGGCTACGCGCGGCGCTTTCCCGCGGTTGTTCGCAATCGCTGCGCGTCCGGTCGGGCGCGCCTCAAGGCCTGTGCGCCATCGGCGCGCCGGCCGTATCGAAAAGAGATCCCGTGACGCATTCCAATTCCGGCTTTTCCGCCCTCGGACTGGCCAAACCGCTGCTCGACGCCCTCAAGCGCGAAGGCTACGAGACCCCTACCCCCATCCAGCGCAAGGCTATCCCCGGCGTTCTGAAGGGTGGCGACCTCCTCGGTCTCGCCCAGACCGGCACAGGCAAGACGGCGGCATTCGCGCTGCCGATCCTGCATCGGCTGATGGAAAATCCCGCCCGGCCGCAGCCGGGCACGGCGCGCGCGCTGGTGCTGGCGCCGACGCGGGAACTGGCCGCGCAGATCGCCGACAGTTTCAAGGCCTACGGCAAGTTCGCGCGGCTGAGCGTCGGCGTCGTGTTCGGCGGCGTGTCGATGGGTCCGCAGATCGACATGCTGCGGCGGGGCGTCGACGTTCTGGTGGCCACCCCCGGCCGACTGATCGACCATATGGACAATCGCCGGTTGCGGCTCGACGCGACGAACATCGTCGTGCTGGACGAGGCCGACCACATGCTCGACCTCGGCTTCATCGTTCCCATCCGCCGGATCGTCTCCAAACTGCCGAAGGCGCGGCAGACCCTGCTTTTCTCCGCCACCATGCCGTCGGAGATCGCGGGGCTCGCCGACGAAATCCTGCGCGCGCCGATGCGCGTGGAAGCCGCGCCCGTCGCGACCACGGCCGAGCGCGTCGACCAACGCGTCTATCTGGTGGACGGCGGCGCCAAGCGCGACATTCTGGTGGAGCTTGCGTCCGACCCCGCGGTCACGCGCGCGCTCGTCTTCACGCGCACCAAACGCGGCGCCGACAAGGTGGCGAAAATTCTCGAAGAGGCCGGCGTGCCGTCCGGCGCCATTCACGGCAACAAGAGCCAGAACCACCGGCTGCGCACGCTGGGCGCCTTCAAGGGCGGACGCACGCGCATTCTGGTGGCCACCGACATCGCCGCGCGCGGCATCGACGTGGACGACGTGAGCCATGTGTTCAATTTCGAACTGCCGGAGACGCCGGAATCCTATGTGCATCGCATCGGCCGCACCGCGCGCGCCGGTCGCGAGGGCGTCGCCATCTCGCTGTGCGACAGCGGCGAACGCGCCTATCTGCGCGCGATCGAAAAGCTGACGCGCCAGCAGATTCCGGCGACCGACCGGCGCGATCCCGCGCGTCGCGCGCAGGAAGCCAAAGGCGAAGCGAAACCCGCCCGCGCGGCGCGCCCGCAACGCAACGGCCCGCGCCCGCAGAACCGCGCCGCGCCGAAGCCGCGCGCGCACGCGCACAATCGCCGCGACGGCGCGCGAAACGCCGCCGCGACGTAGCGGCGCGACGCCATCACGGATGGCCGGCCGAGGGCGCGATGTCGTCGGCCGGTCGCAATTGCACCAGCAGCACGCCGGCGAACACGAGCGCCGCGCCGCCCCACTGCACCGCGCTGAGCCGCTCGCCGAGCAGCAGGTAGCCCGCGCCCGCCGCGAACACCGATTCGAGCGCCATGAGCACGGCCGCATGGGTGGGCAGCGTGTGTCTGAGCGCAATCGCCGCCAGGCCGAACGCCACCGCCGTCGACAGAAGCCCGCCGTAGAGCACGCTGAAACGCGCGGCCCACAGCGCTTCCAGTGTGTTCGTCTCCACGATCATCGCCAGCGGCAGCGCCAGCCCCGCCACCACCACGAACTGCAGGAAGGTGAAGCGCCACGGCTGATCGCGCAGCGCGGCGCGATGAGTGATGAGCAGATGGCCCGCCCATACGACCGCCGACAACGCGGCGAGCGCATCGCCCCGCGCAATGCCCAGCGGCCCCGCGCCGCTCAGCGCCCATATGCCGACGACCGCCAGAACCGCCGCGAACCAGATGCGCGCGCCGGGCCTGCGACGTTCGAGCATCCAGACCAGAAACGGCGCGATGACCACATAGAGCGAGGTGAGCACGCTGACGCTGGTGATGCTGGCGGTGACGATGCCGCTCTGCTGAAGCACGGCGCCGCCGACGAAGAACGCGCCGCCAAGCGCGGCGATGCGCGCCACCTCGCTCCAGCGCTCGCCGGGCGGCGCTCGTTCGCGCAGCGCGAACGGCGCGATGGCGACAACGGCCAGCGCGGTGCGCACGCCGATGAACAGAAACGGACCGATGTGCGCCATCGCCGTCTTCTGGAAATAGAAGCCGACGCCCCAGATCAGGGCGGCGAGCAACAGGAGCAGGTCGGCCTTCAGCCGCGTCATGCGCGCGCGTCCGTCAAACGAGGAACGGATTGGTCCTGCGTTCGATGCCGATGGTGCTGGTGGGCCCGTGGCCGCAGACGAACGCGGTGTCGTCGGGCAGCGCGAGCAGCTTGGTCTTGATCGAGTCGATCAACGTCTCGTGCGAGCCGCCGGGCAAATCCGTGCGGCCGACCGAGCCGCGAAACAGGACGTCGCCGACGATGGCGAATTTCGGTCCCTCCTGCCCCGGTTTCGGACGCCAGACGAACACGACGCTGCCCGGCGAATGTCCGGGACAATGCAGAACGTCGAACGTCAGTTCGCCGACGGTCACCTCATCGCCCTCGTTCAGCCAGCGGTCGGGCTTGACGGGATCGACATGGCCGAACCCGTAGCGCGCCGAGGTTTCGCCGACCGTGTCGAGGAGCAGCTTGTCGTCCCTGTGCGGGCCTTCGACCGGGCGCGCGAGTTTGGCGGCCAGCGGCGTGACCGCGCCGATATGATCGAAATGGCCGTGGGTGATGAGGATCTTCTCCACCTGCGCGCCCGTCTGCGCGATCGCCGATTCGATGCGTTCGATATCGCCGCCGGGATCGATCACCGCCGCCCGGTTGGTCCTGGCGCAGATGAGAATGGTGCAATTCTGCTCGAACGGCGTGACGGGCACGATGGCGATCTTGAAGGCATGAGTCATATCCGGTCGTTCCCCGTCGTTCATTGCGCCGCGCGCGCGGCTTCGAAATAGAGCGCGCGCAACCGTTGCGCCATCGGCCCAGGCCGGCCGTCGCCGATCGGCGCATCGTCGAGCGCGACGACCGGCATGACGAAGGTGGTGGCGCTGGTGATCCAGCATTCGGCGGCGCGTTGGGCCTCGGCCACCGAGAACGGCCTTTCCGCGATCCGCAACCCCTGTTCGCGCGCGAGCGCCAGCACGGCCGCGCGCGTGCAACCAGCGAGAATGTCCCTGGACAACTGCCGGGTGGCGATCTCGCCGTCGCGCGTGAGAATGAAGACGTTGGACGAGGCGCCCTCGGTGATCATGCCGTCCTCGACCATGAACGCCTCGGCGCAGCCAGCGCGGCGGGCCTGCTGTTTGGCGAGCACCTGCGGCAGCAGCGCGACGGATTTGATGTCGCGCCGCGCCCAGCGCAGGTCGGGCGTGGAGATGGCGCTGACGCCGGTTCTGGCCGCGGGCGCGTCGGTCATCTGCTTGGGCTGCGCGAACAGAACGAGCGTCGGATGCGCGTCGGCCGGAAAGGCGAAATCGCGGTCGGCGGGGCCGCGCGTGACCTGCATGTAGACGAGGCCCTCGCGCAATCCGTTGCGCGCGACGATCTCCTTCTGCGCGGCGGCCAGTTCGCCGCGCGAGATCGGCAGCTTCAGCTCGATCGCGGCCAGCGAGCGTTCGAGCCGGTCCAGATGCGCATCGTTGTCGACCAGCCTGCCGTCGAGCACCGCCGCGACCTCGTAGATGCCGTCGGCGAACAGAAAGCCGCGGTCGAACACCGACACGCGCGCCGCCTCCGCCGGAACCCAGGCGCCGTTGACATAAACGGTTCCTTGCAAGTCAATCTCCGAAAACCGCCTGTGGGAGAGCGCCCGTGATCGAGTTCTATTTCGACTGTTCGAGCCCCTGGACCTATCTCGCCTTCCATAACATTCAACCGCTGGCCAAGGAATTGGGCGAGGAGATCGTCTGGAAGCCCATTCTGGTGGGCGGCCTTTTCAACACCGTCAACCCGAGCGTCTACGAGAGCCGCGCCAATCCGGTGCCGGCCAAGGCGGCCTATGCGAAAAAGGACCTTCAGGACTGGGCGCGGCTGGCGGGCCTGACCATCGTGGCGCCGACCGTCTTTCCGGTGAACAGCGTGAAGGCGATGCGCGGCTGCGTATGGCTCGCGCCGCAGGGCCGAATGGCGGAATTCGCACGCGCGACCTTCGAGGCCTATTGGGGACGCGACGAGGACATTTCCCAGGACGAAGTGCTGGCCGGCGTCTGCAAGCGCGCCGGCGTCGACGCGCAGGCCCTCTTCGCCGCCATCGCGCGTCAGGAGATCAAGGACGCGCTGCGCGCCAACGCGGACGAACTGATGGCGCGCGGCGGCTTCGGATCGCCGACGATGTTCGTCGACGGCGAGGATATGTATTTCGGCAACGACCGCCTGCCGCTGGTGCGCGCGGCGATCGAGCGGGCGCGGACGAAGACGCGCTGAGAGGCGCCCGCACAGGCGCGTCTCGAACCATGCGGGCGTGGCCCACCCTTCGCGACGACCGCTGCGCGGCCTTCTCAGAATGAGGTTGGAGACGGCCGCTGCGCGGCCGCGCCGCTCACGCTTCGCGCAGCAGGAACCGCTGGATCTTGCCGCTCGGCGTCTTGGGCAGGCTCGCGACGAAGTCGATCTCGCGCGGGTAGGAATGGGTCGAGAGGCGCTTGCGCACCATCTGCTGGATGTCCTCCTTCAGCGCGTCCGAGGCCGCATGGCCCGGCTTGAGCACGATGAACGCCTTCACGATCTCGGTGCGCTGCGGGTCCGGCTTGCCGACGACCGCCACCTCGGCCACCGCCGGATGTTCGATGATGGCGCTTTCCACGTCGAACGGCCCGATGCGATAGCCGGCCGAGGTGATGATGTCGTCACGACGGCCGACGAAGAAGAAGTGCCCGTCCTCGTCCTGCATCATCGTGTCGCCGGTCAGATACCAGTCGCCGCGCAGGCACGGCGAGTCCGCCTTCCAGTAGCCCTTGAACGTGTAAAGCGGCGATCTGGTGCGATGAACCGCGAGCACCCCGGGCGTGTTGCGCGGCGCCTCGTTCAGATCGTCGTCGAGGATGGCGACGTGGAAGCCGGGCATCGGCAGGCCGGCGGCGCCGGGCTTCACCTCGTGTTTCAGCGCATGGTGGTTGCACACCAGCATCGCCACTTCCGTCTGGCCGTAGTGGTCGGCGAGCGGCGTGCGCAGCGCGCGTTCGGCCCAGCGGATGACTTCCGGATTGAGGGGCTCGCCGGCGCTGGAGGCGACGCGCAACTGGCCGGCGATGGGAGCGACCGCCGCATCGCCCGCCGCCATCAGCAGCCGATAGGCGGTGGGCGCGGCCGCAAGATTGGTGATCCTGCGCTCGCCGATGACGCGCATGGTGGAGTCGAAGGTGAACGGGCCCTCGTAGAACGTGGTCGTCGCGCCGAGAAGCAGCGGGCCCGTCACGGCGTACAACATGCCGTAGGCCCAGCCGGGATCGGCCACGTTCCAGTAGATGTCGCCCGGCCGCAGGTCGATGGCGTCCAGCATGTAAGAGGCGACCGGCAGCAGCAGCGCGAGCGGGTAACGCACGCCCTTCGGTTTGCCCGTCGTGCCGGAGGTGAACAGCACGATGAACGGGTCGTCGCCCGTCAGCATCACCGGCTCGAACTGCGCGGACTGGGCCGCGAGCGCGGACGCGAAGTCCTGCGCGCCGGACCCGCCCGCAACCAGAATCGGCGGACAATTCGGCACGTCCGCCAGTTTCGGAAGATTAGCCACGTCCGTGACGATGAGTTTGGCCTGGCTGCCGCTTTCGGCGGTGACGCGCGATTCCACGGCCGCCGGCCCGAATGCGGTGAACAGGGGCTGATAGACGGCGCCGGCGCGCCAGGTTCCCAGGATCACCGTCAGCAGGTCCGGCACGCGCGGCATGAGGCCGGCCACCACATCGCCCCGGCCGATCCCGCGCGCCTTCAGAAGATTGGCGAACCGGGCGGCGTCATCCCGCAACTGCGCGAAAGACACGGACCGGCGCCCGCCGTCAGCCCCGAAAAATTCGAGCGCGACGCGCCCGTCCCGCGCCCAGCGGTCGCAACATTCCACGCAGGCGTTCAGCCCGCCCTTCAGCGAACCGGCCAGAACGGATTTTTCGAGCTTGTCGGCCGAGAATTCGGCGATGGCCCCGGCGTAGTCGGTCATGATGCTCCCCTGCGCGCCCCGCGGCGTTTCAAACTGGACGAACTTTGATTAGCCCACCGCGCGGAAAACGTCGACGCGGGGCTGTATGGCGAAGCCCCCGTTTTCGCGCAGATCATGGGTTTGCGACGGGGAAAACACGAGTAACATTCTGTTAAAATTAATCTGATTGATCTATGGAACTCCGACGCGCGTCGCGTGTTGTGCGAGACCAGCCCTGGCCCGTCCGCCGGGCGCGCGCGATCGACCGCCCGGCGGTGGAGATTTGGCATGAAGGCGAATTCGTTTGGGGACCGCAACGTCGACGAGGGCGCTGAATCCTTCGGCGAGGCCGGGCTGGACCCCAACGTTCAGGACGCGATCGGCAAGGCGCTGAAAGCCCATTTCCAGGATCTGATGCAAGCGCCCCTGCCGGATCGTCTGCTGGTGCTGCTCGCCGAATTGCAAGCCAAGGAAAACGACCAGTCCGCCAGCCAGGGAAACTGAACCATGGCTGAAACCAAGGCGCGGGAGGGCGGCGCGCCGCAGCCCAGTTTTCGCGATCTGCTCGTGCGCGAAATGCCCAGCCTGCGCGCCTTCGCGCTCTCGCTGTCGGGTTCCACCCACAAGGCCGACGATCTGGTGCAGGACACGCTGCTGAAGGCGTGGGGCAATTCCGACAAGTTCGAGCCCGGCACAAACATCCGCGCGTGGCTCTTCACAATTTTGCGCAACACGTATTTCACGCTCTACCGCCGGCAGGGGCGCGAGGTGCAGGACGTGGACGGCGTCTATTCCGAGAAACTCTCGGTCGACGGCGGACAGGAAGGCGCGCTCGATCTCGCCGACTTTCGCGCAGCCCTCGCGCGCCTGCCGGAAGACCAGCGCGAAGTGCTCATTCTCGTCGGCGCATCCGGCCTGTCCTACGAGGAGGCGGCCGACATCTGCGGCGTCGCCATCGGCACGATCAAGAGCCGCATGAACCGCGCGCGCACGCGCCTTGCGCAGTTGCTCGGCATCGCCGGCGCCTCGGATCTCGCCGGCGACAGGCAGACCGGCGCGGTGCTGAAACAGGGCGGCGCCATCGCGCCGAAGAATCCCTAGACTAGAGAAGAATCCCTGGAACAGTCCGTCAGACGGGAAGTGCGCCGCCCAACTCGTCCTCGATGTGGACGCGCACGATGTCCTCGAACTTTGTCTCCGCGCGGAATCCGAGAGCCTCGGCGCGGCTGGCGTCCAGCCGGCGCGCCCAGCCCGATACGATGCGGACGATCGTTTCGTCCGGCTCGCGGCGAATGAGCCTGACCGCCCGCTCGCCCGCGATTTTTCGCAACGCCTCGATCTGCTCGCCGACGGTCGCGGAAAGTCCGGGCATCGACAGCGCGCGACGCGGGCCGACAGGCGCCAGGTCCATCGTCGCCGCGTGGATCAGAAAGCCCACCGCGGCGCGCGGACTGGCGTGCCAGTGCCGCACGTCGTCCGACACCGGCAGCACCGCCTCCCGACCCACGAGCGGTTCGCGCAGGATATTGGAGAAAAAGCCGGAGGCCGCCTTGTTCGGCCTGCCGGGGCGGATGCAGATGGTAGGCAGCCGAATGCTCAGCCCGTCGAAGAACCCGCGTCGCACGTAGTCGTTCAACAGCAGTTCGCCGATCGCCTTCTGCGTTCCGTAACTCGTGAGCGGCGTGAGGTGAAACTCTTCCGGTATCGGGTCTGGAAACGGGGCGCCGAACACGGCGATCGACGATGTGAAGATCACGCGCGGCATATAGGGCGCGCGCGCGCCCTCGGCGCGGATCGCCTCGAACAGATGGCGCACGCCGTCGAGATTGATGCGATAGCCCTTGTCGAAATCCTCCTCCGCCTCGCCGGACACGATGGCGGCGAGATGAAAGACGATCTCGGGTCTGGCCGCGACGAGCCGCGGCGCAAGCGCGGCGTCCGATATATCGGCGGCCAGCGTTTCAATCCTACCGGAAAAACCCGCGGGATGTTGCGGCGCGACGACGTCGACGAGCGTCAGGCGTTCGAGCGCGCGTCCGCCCAGATGGCCGTCGCGCACGAGACGCTGCGTGAGCTTGACGCCCACCATGCCGGCCGCACCGATGACGAGAACATGCATGCGAGGTTTCCCGACCCGAGCCCATCCCGGCGCTCGCCGGCGCATGGACGCGAGCCGGATTGGGCTTCCCTTTGCCGCCGGATACCATAAGATGGGAGCGCTACCAAAAACAAGAACCGGCGAACGATCCAAGCGCGCCGCTGCGCAGGCATCGCCAAATCCGGCCGAAACGCCTGTGTCGGGAGGCAGGGCATGGCGTCGGTCGACATCGTGGACGTACGCAAATCGTTCGGCGCCGTTGGCATCATCAAGGGCGTGGACGTGGAGATCGGCGACGGCGAATTCGTCATTCTCGTCGGCCCGTCCGGCTGCGGAAAATCGACGCTGCTGCGCATGATCGCAGGGCTGGAGAACATCACGTCCGGCGAAATCCGCATCGGCGAGCGCGTGGTGAACCACCTGCCGCCGAAGGATCGCGACATCGCGATGGTGTTCCAGAACTACGCGCTGTATCCGCACATGACGGTCGCCGACAACATGGCGTTCTCTCTCAAGCTGCGCGGCGCCGGCCGCGACGAGATTGCCGGAAAGCTGAAGCCGGCCGCCGAGATTCTCGGCCTGACGCACCTGCTCGACCGGTATCCGCGCCAGCTTTCGGGCGGCCAGCGCCAACGCGTGGCGATGGGCCGCGCGATCGTGCGCGATCCGCAGGTGTTCCTGTTCGACGAACCTCTCTCCAATCTCGACGCGAAGCTGCGCGTGTCGATGCGCACCGAGATCAAGGAGCTGCATCAGCGGCTGAAGACGACGACCGTCTACGTGACGCACGATCAGATCGAAGCCATGACGATGGCCGACAAGATCGTGGTGATGCACGACGGGATGGTGGAGCAGATCGGCGCGCCGCTCGATCTTTACGACCGACCCGCGAATGTGTTCGTCGCAGGTTTCATTGGCTCGCCTGCGATGAACATGCTCAAGGGCCGCATCAACCCCAGCGACGCCATGCGCTTCGTGACCGAAAAAGGCGGCGTGGAGCTGCCGCTTGCTGCGCCTGCGCCCGACAGCGCGCGCGACCGAGATCTGATCTACGGCGTTCGGCCCGAACACTTCCACCAGAGCGCGCACGGCCTGCCCGCGCGCGTCGTCGTCGTCGAACCGACCGGCTCGGAGACGCAGGTTGTGATCGAAGTCGGCGGCGAGGAGCTCGTCTGCGTTTTCCGCGAGCGCATTTTCGCAAGACCCGGAGACGGGATGTCTCTCGAAATCGTCGCTGCTGCGACGCATCTGTTCGACGCGGCGACGGGCGCGCGTCTGTCGTGACGTTCCGATCTGGCACGGGCAAGCACCCAAGGAGGAAGGCGCCATGAATATATCGAGACGCGACTTGATGGCCGGCGCCGCCGGTCTGGCCGGCGCGACGGGACTCGGTCTGCCGGCATTCGCGCAGGAACCCGAATACAAGCCGGAAGCCGGCGCCAGCCTGCGCCTGCTGCGCTGGGCGCCGTTCGTGAAGGGCGACGAGGATTCCTGGATCGCCAACACGAAGAAATTCACCGAGAAGACCGGCGTCGAGGTGAAGATCGACAAGGAGAGCTGGGAAGACATACGCCCGAAGGCGGCGGTCGCCGCCAATGTCGGCTCGGGCCCCGACATCATGCTCGTGTGGTTCGACGACGCGCAGCAATATCCCGAAAAGCTGATGGATCTCTCGCCGCTCGGCAATTACCTCGGCGCGAAATACGGCGGTTGGTATCCGGGCGTCGAAGGCTACGCCAGGCGCGACGGCAAGTTCATCGCGCTGCCGCTGGCGGCCATCGGCAACGCGATTCTCTATCGCGACAGCCATGTGCAGGCCGCCGGCTTCAAGCAATTTCCCAAGGACACGGCGGGGCTGCTCGAACTGTGCAAGGCGATGAAGGCCAAAGGCACGCCGGCGGGTTTCGCGCACGGCAAGGCCGTCGGCGACGGCAACAACTACGCGCATTGGCTGTTGTGGAGTCATGGCGGCAAGATGGTGGACGAAAGCTCCAAAGTGACGATCAACTCGCCCGAGACGATCGCGGCGCTCAACTACGCCAAGGCGCTCTACCAGACATTCATTCCCGGCACGGAAAGCTGGCTCGACATCAACAACAACCGCGCCTTCCTGGCCGGTCAGATATCGCTGACGGCCAACGGCGTCTCGCTCTACTATTCGGCGAAGAACGATCCCAAACTCGCCGACATCGCCAAGGATATCCGCTCGGTCAATTTTCCGATCGGCCCGGTCGGCAAGCCGATGGAGCTGACGCAGACGACGTCCTGCATCGTGTTCAAACACACGAAGTTTCCACTGGCGGCGCAGGCCTATCTGAAGTTCATGTACGAGGCCGACCAGATGAACGCCTGGCTCACCGGCTCCAGCGCTTATTGCTGCCAGCCTTTGCGCGCGTTTGAGAGCAATCCCGTCTGGACATCCGACCCTGTGCACGCGCCTTATGCGAAATCGTCGGCCACGCTGCAACCGAACGGCTACGCGGGGCCGCTCGGCTACGCATCCGCCGCCGTGATGGCGGACTATGTGGTCGTCGACATGTTTGCGGAAGCCGTCACCGGCCAGCGCACGCCGGAAGAAGCCGCCAAACGCGCCGAACAGCGCGCCATGCGCTATTATCGCATCTGACATCCGCGCCGCCCCTCCGCAACGCGCGGCGGGGCGGCGTGTGCGAACCCCGACGGAGACGCAGATGAAAGCGAACGCGCCGTCGCTCGTGGCCTCGTTCGGACAGGCCCGCAACGGGCCGGGCCTTCTGTTCATGCTGCCGGCGGCGGCGTTTCTGTTGTGCTTCCTCGCCTATCCGCTGGGCGTCGGCACGTGGCTCGGGTTCACCGACACGCGCATCGGCCGGGCGGGCGTGTTCATCGGCCTGGAGAACTACCAGTCGCTGTGGAACGATTCCGTGTTCTGGCTGTCGGTGTTCAACACGATTCTCTACACGGTCGCCGCCTCGGCGCTCAAGTTCGCGCTCGGCCTTTGGCTTGCGCTCATCCTCAACGAGAACCTGCCGTTGAAATCCTTCTTCCGCGCGATCGTGCTGCTGCCGTGGGTCGTGCCGACGGTTCTTTCGGCGATTGCGTTCTGGTGGATCTACGATTCGCAATTCTCGGTGATTTCGTGGGTCCTGATGAGGCTCGGCTTGATCGACGCGCCGATCAATTTCCTGGGCGATGCGACGAACGCGCGCGCCTCCGTCATCGCCGCAAATGTGTGGCGAGGCATTCCGTTCGTCGCCATTTCCCTGCTCGCCGGCCTGCAAACCATTCCGCCATCGTTGCAGGAGGCGGCCTCGCTGGACGGCGCGACGTCGTGGCAGCGCTTTCGCCATGTCACGCTGCCGATGCTCTCTCCCATCATCGCGGTGGTGATGACATTCTCGGTGCTGTTCACATTCACGGACTTTCAGCTCATCTACGTGCTCACCAAGGGCGGGCCGGTCAACGCCACGCATCTGATGGCCACGCTGTCGTTCCAGCGCGGCATTCCCGGCGGACAGCTGGGCGAAGGGGCGGCGATCGCCGTCGCCATGACGCCGTTCCTGCTCGCAGCCATTCTCTTCAGCTTCTTCGGACTGCAACGGCGGCGCTGGCAGCAGGGCGGCGCGGATTGAGACGACCATGACGACACGGACACAGACGCCCGAACACCCGATCGTCGACGACAATGTGGGCATGGACTATCTGTCCAACCTGCCGCGTCGCGCATTGACGATCTACCTGCCGCTCGCGGTTTTCGTCTTCGTGCTGCTGTTTCCGTTCTACTGGATGGCGATCACCTCCGTTAAGCCCAACGCGCAACTGACCGACTACGCCAACTACAGTCCGCTGTGGGTGGTGGAGCCGACGCTGCAGCACATCAGGTATCTGCTGTTCGAGACGTCCTATCCGGGCTGGCTGTTCAATACGATGCTGGTGGCCGTCTGCGCCACCTTCCTGGCGCTAGCGGCCTCGGTGGCCGCCGCCTACGCCATCGAGCGCATCCGCTTCACCGGCGCGCGTTATGTCGGCCTCGCGATCTTTCTCGCCTATCTCGTGCCACCGTCCATCCTTTTCATTCCGCTCGCCTATATCGTGTTCCAGTTCGGTATCTACGACACGAAACTCGCGCTCATCCTCACCTACCCCACATTCCTCATTCCGTTCTGCACCTGGCTATTGATGGGGTATTTTCGTTCCATTCCCTACGAACTCGAGGAATGCGCGCTGATGGACGGCGCATCGCGCTGGCAGATTCTCACGAAGGTCGTGCTGCCGCTTGCCGTGCCCGGCCTGATCTCGGCCGGCATCTTCGCCTTCACGTTGTCGTGGAACGAGTTCATCTATGCGCTCACCTTCATCCAGTCGTCGGAGCAGAAGACAGTGCCGGTCGGCGTGCTGACGGAACTCGTGCGCGGCGACGTGTTCGAATGGGGCTCGCTGATGGCAGGCGCGCTGCTGGGATCGCTGCCCGTGGTTATTCTCTATTCCTTCTTTGTGGACTATTACGTCGCCTCCATGACCGGCGCCGTGAAGGAATAGGAGTTCGACATGCCAAAGACCGCTCTCGTCACCGGCGCGGGGTCGGGCATCGGCCGTGCGGTCGCGCAGGCGCTGCTGCAACAGGGCTACAACGTCGCGCTCGCCGGACGGCGGCTCGACGCGCTGAAGGAAACCGCCGCCGGGTTTGCGTCCGCGCGCGCCCTGTGCGTGGCCACCGACGTGGCCGATCCCGCGCAGGTCGTCGCCTTGTTCGACGCCTGCGCCACAAAGTTCGGCCGGCTCGATCTTCTGTTCAACAACGCCGGCGCCGGCGCGCCTGCGATTCCGCTCGAGGACCTTGCAACCGAGGACTGGCTGCGCGTCGTCGCAACCAATCTGACCGGGCCGTTTCTGTGCACGCAGCAGGCGTTCCGCATCATGAAGGCGCAGACGCCGCAGGGCGGGCGCATCATCAACAACGGATCGATCTCCGCCACCGCGCCACGTCCCAATTCGGTCGCCTATACGTCGACCAAACACGCCATCACCGGTCTTACGAAATCCTCCTCGCTCGACGGGCGCAAATACAACATCGCGGTCGGGCAGATCGACATCGGCAACGCGCTGACCGATATGGCGCGCGCAATGACCCAAGGCGTGCCGCAGGCCGACGGATCCGTCCGGATCGAACCGACGATGGATGTGTCGAACGTGGTCAAGACGGTGCTCTACATGGCCGATCTTCCGCTCGATGCAAATGCGCTGTTCGTGACCGTGATGGCGACGACCATGCCGTTCGTCGGACGCGGATGACACGCAGCGCGCCGGGGGGCAGCCATGGCGGCGGAACGAACGACATCGCGCAAAGGGTCGCCGAAGAAACGCACACGCGCGCTCGGGCGCGCCACCATCGGCGATGTGGCGCGCGCGGCTGGCGTCAGTCCCATGACGGTTTCGCGGGCGCTGAAAAGCCCGAACCTCGTGACGCCGACCATGCGCGCGCGTGTGGCGAGAGCCGTCGAAAAACTTGGTTACGTTCCCAACCTCGCCGCGCAAACGCTCGCTTCCGCCCGCTCCAGTCTCATCGGCGTCATCATTCCATCGCTGTCGAACTCGGTCTTCATCGAAACGCTCACCGGCATCCGCGACCGGCTGAGCGTGGCCGGCTACCAGTTCATCATTGGCGAAACGCTTTATTCGCCCGATCTCGAACGTCAGCTTCTGTCGACGCATCTGTCGCGCGCGATCGACGGGCTGCTGGTCACGGGCGTCGATCTCGACCCGGATGTCGCGCGCAGCCTGAAGAACAGGCGCATACCGCTCGTGCACATGTTCGATATGAGCGAGGAGGCAGGCGCGCTGTCGGTCGGGTTTTCGCAGACGCGCGCCGGCTACGAGGTGGGGCGCCATCTCATATCGCGCGGCTACCGCAGTCCCGGCGTCATCGCCGGGCAGCTCGATCCGCGTTCACTCAAACGACGCCATGGTTTCCGCGCCGCGCTGGCGGACGCCGGCATATCGCAGGTTGCGGAAATGCTGACGCCGCAGCCGACTTCCATCGCGCTTGGCGGGCAGTTGCTGGGGCGACTGGTGGGCGCGCACCCCGATTGCGACGCTCTGTTCTGCATCAACGACGATCTCGCGCTCGGCGCCCTGTTCGAGTGCCAGCGGCGCGGCCTGCGTGTGCCGCACGATCTCGCCATCGTCGGCTTCAACGATCTTCCCTATGCGCGTGCGTGCGTGCCGGCGATCACCAGCGTGACGACGCCGCGCTACGAAATCGGCTTTCAGGCGGCCCATCTCCTTCTGCGTCGCATGAACGGCGAGACCATCGAACGACGCGCGATCGACCTGGGATTTCAGATCGCTGCGCGCGAGAGCGCCTGAACGCCGCTTGCGTTTGGAGATTGGCGGACGTAGCTTGGTATCGCTACCACCCGCGTTCGCCGGCATTGCTTTCGGTCCATTCCGGCGACGGCGCGCGGACCGGAGAACGCATATGTCGCAACGCAAGCTGCCGCAGGATTTGCGCTCGCGCGCCTGGTTCGACAATCCGCACAATCCCGATATGACCGCGCTCTATCTCGAGCGCTATCTCAACTACGGATTGACGCGGCGCGAATTGCAGTCCGGCAAGCCCATCATCGGCATCGCGCAGACGGGGTCTGATCTTTCGCCGTGCAACCGCCCGCATATCGAACTGGCCAAGCGCGTGCGTGCGGGCATTGCGGAAGCTGGCGGCGTCGCCATCGAGTTTCCGGTTCACCCGATTCAGGAGACCGGCAAGCGGCCGACCGCGTCGCTCGACCGCAACCTCGCCTATCTCGGCCTCGTGGAAACGCTCTACGGCTATCCGCTCGACGGCGTGGTGCTGACGACGGGCTGCGACAAGACCACGCCCGCGTGTCTGATGGCGGCCGCCACGGTCGATCTGCCGGCCATTGTCCTGTCCGGCGGGCCGATGCTCAACGGCTGGTTCAAGGGCGAGCGCACTGGCTCCGGCACGGTTGTGTGGAAGGCGCGCGAACTGCTGGCGGAGGGCAGGATCGACTACGACGAGTTCATCGAACTGGTCGCCTCGTCCGCGCCATCGGCCGGCTATTGCAACACGATGGGCACGGCCACCACGATGAATTCGCTCGCCGAGGCGCTCGGCATGTCGCTTCCCGGCTGCGCGGCCATTCCCGCGCCCTATCGCGAACGCGGACAGATGGCCTACGAGACGGGCCGGCGCATCGTCGCGATGGTTTGGGAGGATCTGAAACCTTCGACCGTGCTCACGCGCAAGGCGTTCGAGAACGCCATCGTCGTCAATTCCGCCATCGGCGGCTCGACCAACGCGCCCATTCACATCAACGCAATTGCGCGGCATGTGGGCGTCGATCTCGACATCGACGATTGGGAGAAGGTCGGCCTCGAAGTTCCGCTGCTCGTCAATCTGCAACCGGCCGGCGCGTATCTCGGCGAGGATTACCATCGCGCGGGCGGCGTGCCGGCGGTCGTGCGCGAACTGATGAGGCACATGCTGATCCACGAAGACGCCATGACCGTCAGCGGTCGCACGATGGGCGAAAACTGCCGGGCGGCGCAAACGCACGATGGCGATGTGATCCGCACGTTCGAGACCGCGCTGAAACGGGCCGCCGGCTTCAAGGTCATGCGCGGCAATCTGTTCGACTCCGCCATCATGAAGACAAGCGTTATCTCGGATGAATTTCGCGCGCGCTATCTCTCGAATCCGGGCGACCCGGATGCGTTCGAGGGCCGCGCCGTCGTGTTCGACGGACCGGAACATTACCATCGGCTGATCGACGACCCCGCGCTCGCCATCGACGAACACTGCATCCTCTTCATGCGCGGCGCAGGCCCGATCGGCTATCCGGGCGCGGCGGAAGTTGTGAACATGCGCGCCCCCGCCTATCTGCTGGCGCGCGGCGTGCAATCCCTGCCGTGCATCGGCGACGGGCGCCAGTCGGGCACATCCGGATCGCCGTCCATTCTCAACGCCTCGCCCGAGGCGGCCGCCGGCGGCGGACTGGCGCTTCTGAAAACGGGCGATCGCGTGCGCATCGATCTGCGCAAGGGGCGCGCGGACATTCTCGTGTCCGACGCCGAACTGGCCGCACGTCGCGCGGCGTTGACGAATGCGGGCGGCTACGCCTATCCCGCCTCACAAACCCCGTGGCAGGAAATCCAGCGCGGGCTCGTCGATCAACTGGCGGACGGCATGGTGCTCAGGCCGGCCGTCAAATATCAGCGCGTGGCCGAAACGCGCGGCCTGCCGCGCGACAACCATTAGGAACATGTCTTGTCCGCAGCGCTGATCGGGGTCGACTGGGGCACGACGCATTTGCGCGCCGCCCTCATGGCGGCGGACGGCGCCATCATCGAGCCCCGCCGCATGCCGGACGGCCTGCGCGCCGTCGCGGACAGAAATTTCGAGCGCCGTCTCTCGGCGCTCGTCGCCGACTGGCGCGCGCTGCACGGGCCGCTGCCCATTCTGTGCTCGGGCATGGTGGGCGCGCGCACGGGATGGATCGAGGCGCCGTATTGCGCGACGCCCGCACACGTGCAAACCATCGCCGAAGCGCTTGTCGCGCTGGATACGCCCTCGCTCGGCCGCGTGCATTTCGCCCCGGGCGTTCGGCAAGGCGAACACGCCGGCGCGCACGCGGATGTGATGCGCGGCGAGGAAACGCAGATCGTCGGCGCGCTCGATATGGCGGGCGAACGCAACGGGATGTTCGTGCTGCCGGGCACGCATTCCAAATGGGTCGAGGTGGAGGACGGCGCCATTCGCCGCTTTGCGACTTTCATGACCGGCGACGTCTACGCCGCGCTCAAGGACCATACGATCCTCTCGTTCACGATGAACGACTCCTGGAGCGAGGCGGGTTTCCATCGCGGGCTCGACATGGCGCGCGCGCTCGAAGGCCCCGGCGATCTTCTGGCGCGACTGTTCTGGCTGCGCGTCGCCGCGCTCGAGGGCGCGCTCGACCCCAACGCCACGGGCAGCGCGCTGTCGGGACTGCTGATCGGCGCGGAGATGCGCCAGATGGCGCAGGGTCGCGCGTTCACGCTCGTAGCCGGCGACGCGCTCGCGCAAAGATATCGGCAGGCGGCGAAATATTTCGATGTCGAGGCGCGGGTGGCGCCGCCCACGTCGGCCGCGCGCGGGCAATGGCTGCTGGCGCGCGCGGCGGGGTTGATCGCGCGGCGCGACGGACCGAAATCATGAACGCACGACTGCGCGCGGCGCTCGCCGCCTGCCCCATCGTCGCCATTCTGCGCGGCGTGCGGCCCGACGAAGTGGAGGCGATCGGCGCCGCGCTGGTGGACGCGGGCGTCGCCATCATCGAGGTTCCGCTCAATTCGCCGCAGCCGTTCGACTCCATCTCGGGACTGGTGGCGCGGTTCGGCGCGCAGGCGACGATCGGCGCCGGCACCGTGATGACGACGGACGATGTGCAACGGCTCGCGGCGGTCGGCGCGCATCTCGTCGTCATGCCGCATGGCGACGCGCGCGTCATAGCCGCCGCGCGCGAAGCCGGCCTCGCCGTCGTGCCGGGCGTCGCGACGCCGACGGAGGCGTTCGCCGCGCTCGAGGCGGGCGCCGATGCGCTGAAGCTTTTTCCCGCCGAGGCGCTGCCGCCGAAAGTGGTGCGCGCATGGCGCGCGGTCATGCCACGGGATGCGCTGCTGCTTGCCGTCGGCGGCGTGACGGCCGCCAACATGGACGACTACGCGCGCGCCGGCGCCAACGGCTTCGGCATCGGCTCCAGTCTTTATGCGCCGGGCCGGCCGGTGGCGGAGGTCGCGGCGGCGGCGCGCAACCTCGTCGCCTGCGCGCGCAGCGCTGGCAGGTGAGCCGCTGCGGCGTCTCAATATTCCACGATGCTCGACACCTTCGCGCGCGGTCGCAGATACGGCTGGCCGTTCTTGCCGATGGGCGTTTCGATCGCGATCAGCCAGCTGATCTTGATGTTCTTGCCGGCCCAGGCGACCGTCGCGACATCGCCGATGCCGGGAAACTCGCCGGGGTAGAACATATAGGTGAATGCGAAACCGCCCGGCGTCGAGCATTTCAGGCTTTCCAGCCTCACCTGCACGGTCTTCACGGCCCCTGTCGGCGCGGGCCATTGCGTGTCGACATAGATGTTGGGCGGCGTCGGTGGTTTCACGATCTTCCTGGTGAGGCCGGGGTCCCAATCGGGCGTGATGACCCACGTGGCCTCCTCGATCGTCACCTGAAGCGATCCATCGACGAGATGGGACGTCGGCGCCGCGATGTTGCGCATGATCCAGTTCGGATCCGTGAGCGCAATCTGGAACGGCGCGGGGTGATAGGCGACGTCCTCGCGCACTTCGCCGGACAGCGGCGTCGGCTCGCTCGACGCGGGCGTGTAGTCGAACGCCAGCCCGCTGGTCCCGACGTGCTGGCCTTTCAGAAAGACCTGCGCCAGCGCGACGGGCGCATGGGTGTCGGCGTCCGTCGCCTGCACCACGATCTGCGAGGCCACGCCGCGCGGAATCGCGCCCGCGGGCGAGACCGACACATTCATCTTGCCCCGCGCGACGACGACGCCCGGCCCCTCCTTGTCGCTCCAGCGGTCGCAAAGCGCCTGCATGGCGAAGAGCTTCTGGTTTTCCTTGAGGGCCGGTCCGGAAAGGTAGATCGTCGGCGTCTCGCTCCAGCAATCGGCCTCGGCGCGCACCGCGCCATCGACGAGCACGAACACGCGCGCGCCGGGCAGCACGCCGGACAGGCGAATGGCGTTCGCGGACGGACGCACCGGCGCCTCGATCTTCGGAACCGGCAGTTTGGCCGGAACCTTCTGCACCACGACAGCGTGCGACTGGCCGTCGGCGTCGCAGCCCGTCTGGCGCACGAAGACCGTGCGGCCCTCCATCGCCGGGAACCACAGTTTCAGCAGGAGTTCCGTCGCCGGCGCGAGCGCGACATCGCACAACGGGAGGTTCGTCGCGCCGTCGAAGGCCTGTATCCAGGCGCCGGGACGCGCGTTCTCGATGCGCAGCGCGCGCGCGCAGGCGTAAACGGGCTCGCGGACTTTCGGCGCGACCGCCGGCCCGCCCGGATTGCGCACGGCGATCTCGATCGACGGTCCGGCGACGCCGCAGAGTTTCTGATGGACCTGAAACGAAACCGGTCCGGCGGGATCGGTCGTCTCCATGCCCTTGAACCCGAGATAGATCGTCTCGGTCGTCGCGCCGACGCCGAATTCGCGCCCGGCGCCGATCTGCCGGGCGCCGCCGGGCGGATCGACGAGCCGCGCCACCACCAGCGTCGCGCCGGGGACGAGGTTGGAGGCGACGAAACATGGAACCTGCGGACAGACGTCCTGCGTCGCGACCGGCGCCGGCGGCGCGGACGGCGGATCGACCGTATAGGTCGCGTTCTTGCTCGTCAGATTGCAGCGGGGCATCGTCTGCGAGGCGACGAGCGCCCCCTGCTGCAGCGGAAAGCCGAGCGCGGAAAAGCTCGCCACCGGCGCGACCGTGCGCTCCGACATGCCGGCGTTGTCGATGCGCAGGATGGCGCCGGGCGTGGCGAGCGCCACGTCGATTTCGCGTCGGCATGCGCCCAGGGGCGGGGCGATGACCGGCGGCGGCAGAAGTTCGAGGCCGAGCGAGGCGATCGGCAGGCTCGTGGCGACCGCGCTGGCGACGGCCTGACCAGCGAGGGTCGCTTCCTGATGGACCTCCAGAACCGCGCCCTGGGCGATCGGCGCGTTCGGATCGAGACCGATCCATTGCGCCGTGCGCGTCGCGGTTCTTTTCGTCATCTGCGCGCCGCCCATGGCGGCGACCACCGTCGCGCCGGGCGTCAGTCCATCGACCAGAACATCGGCCATGCAGGTATTGAGCTGCGACACGACGACGGGCGTGGCAAGCGGGGTCGGCGTCTCGGTCACAAGGACGGGTTGCGGCGAAGGCTCGCTTTCGTCGCCGCCGACTTTCTGCACCGCGACGACATCCGAACCAACGACGGGCTTGCCGGTGAATTTGACCCACACCTCGCCCGGCGCCCCGGCGGTCGCCTGACCCAGGACCGTGCGCGCCGCGCCCTGGCGGGCCAGAAGCGTGACCACTGCGCCCGCCAGCGCGCCGGAAACGCGCGCCTCGGGCGTGATGTCCGTGATCGGTCCGTGAACGACAGGCGGCAGCGGCATGGTCATGGTCGTGTCCTCCCTTCACCGGCCGGACTGCGACAACGACCGCGCCGCGGGATCGACTCCGATCTCCGCCGCCGCTGGTGTTTTCATTGACGCAAACGGCTCCCCTTTTTTGAAATGGGAGCCGGCTGCGCCTGGGGAAGCTGCGATCGAGCTTGCGCCTGCGTGACAAAACGTCACGCGGCGCTTCAGTTCACCACGGTGACTTTCGCGCCGACGCGCACGCGATCGTAGAGATCGACCACATCGCGGTTTGTCATGCGGATGCAGCCGGAGGAGACGGCGGCGCCGATCGTGTCCGGCTCGTTGGAGCCGTGGATACGATAGAGGCTGGAGCCGAGATAGAGCGCGCGCGCGCCCAGCGGATTGTCGATGCCGCCGGGCATGTGGCGCGGCAGGTCGGGCCTGCGCCGCAGCATCTGCGCGGGCGGGCGCCAGTCGGGCCATTCGCGCTTCATCGAGACGGTCTTCACGCCCGACCAGGTGAAGCCCATCCGGCCGACGCCGACACCGTATTCGATCGCGCGGCCCTGCCCAAGCACGTAATAGAGCCGGCGATGTCTGGTGGAGATGACGATCTCGCCGCGCTTGAAACGCGGGTGATCGAAGATCACCACCTGGCGCGGAATCGCCTGCTGACGAAAGATGCTCAGAAAATCCGCGAGCGGCCCGCGGTCGATGGGATTGGCGCGCGCCGCCGTCGGCGCGGCGACGAGCCCTGCAAAGGCCGACAGGAGACAGACGCGCCTTGAGATCATCCCCGCATTCTCCTCGTCTTCATCGATGGCGCCGATAGGGCGATTGTGCAGATAGAGCGACCGATTGCGACCGAAATATGCGCGCGGCGGCTTCGCAGCGCGGCCCCGCCAAAGCCGCGAATTTTCGGCGCGCCGCCAACCCGGCCTTAATCACGCGGGCCGATCGGCGCGGATGCTTGCGCAATGTCGCGTGTTTCAGAGACGGGATTAACCAACGCCAGACAATTTGCGCGCTTAATGACCCTGCACAAGGCGACCCCACGCCGAAGTTCAAAACCCCGGAGCCGACATGACCAAGATCTTCTCTCGCTTCCTCAAAGACGAATCCGGCGCGACCGCGATCGAATACGGCCTGATCGCCGGCCTGATCGGCGTCGTCATCATCACCGCCGTCCGCACGCTCGGCTCGAACGTGTCGGGCAAGTTCAACGCGATCGCGGGCAACCTGACCTAGTCTCGCCGCGCGAGACCGAAAACGCCGGCGGCGGGCTTGGCCCACGCCGGCGTTCTTGCGCGCGCCAAGCCTCGAAGCGCGCCTATTTCGCGCCCTCGACCACGATGCGCCAGGCGCCGTGGCAGGCGACGCAATTGCGCATCACAACGCCGACCTGTTGCGAGATCCGGTCCGCCGCGCCGGCGCTGGCGGCGGCGGCGATCTCGTCAAACCCGCGATGAGTGGCCAGACCAAGTTTCTTGAACTCGAGCGGCAGCTTCGGCGCCAGCGACTTCGGAATGTGATCCTGCTCGGGCCCGTTCATGCCGACGTTGCGCGCGGCGCCCGCGACGCGCCTGCCGTCGCCGGCGGCGGCCGCTTCGAGAATCTCCTGAACGCCGGCGAGAAAGCCGCGCATCTCGCGTTTCAGGAACGCGCGCTCGGCTTCATTCAGGACGATGGGCGCGCGCTCGTCCGTGAACGTGACGATCTCCTTGTCATGCGCATGCTGGCCGGAGCTGCTCACCTGCGCGCCGGTCGTCTTTTCCTGCGCGCCGACCGACAAGGGCGCCACCCCGGCAAGAAATACAATACCCGCGCAATAATACTTCATTTTCTGCACGATATACATGCCTCCTTGCTCTTATAGTATATAGTCGTGACGCAACATCACGATATAGCAAGAAAAAGCATGACCCTTCGTGATTTTCAACCGACATCCGTCAAGCGCGAGGCGTTTGATATTGATTCCAAACTGGCGACATACGTCGCCTCGGTTGTTCGCCGGGCGCATGGTCCATCAGCCCCGCGGGAGGCCGGCTTGCGCGTCTGTCGTGTGAGAAAAAAGTGGTGCCCAGGGGCGGAATCGAACCACCGACACTGCGATTTTCAGTCGCATGCTC
>CALMZV010000125.1 GCA_937870755.1 uncultured Methylocystaceae bacterium | reverse complement strand
GCGACACCAGCATGGGTTTCTCGGCGCTCGACGGCGTGCCGATGGCGACGCGCTGTGGCGCGATCGACCCGGGCGTCCTGCTGCAGCTGATCGGCACGGACGGGCGGACGGTGAAGGATGTCGAGGACATCCTCTATCGCCGTTCGGGGCTGCTCGGCGTCTCGGGCATCAGCGCCGACAGCCGGGAACTGCTGGAGAGCGATCGCCCGGAGGCGCAGCAGGCTCTCGACCTCTTCACTTTCCGCATCGCCGGCGAGGTTTCCAGGCTGGCGACGACGCTCGGCGGCCTCGACGCCCTCGTCTTCACCGCCGGCGTCGGCGAAAACCAGCCGCGCATCCGCGCCGATGTCTGTGCGCGCCTCGCCTGGCTGGGGCTGGAGCTGGACGAGCCCGCCAATGCCGCAAACGCCGCAATGATCAGCAGCCCCTTCAGCCGCGTCACAGCCTTCGTGATCGCGACCGACGAGGAGCAGGTCATCGCGGACGAAGCCCTGTCCATCCTCGACATCAGGACATGAACGCATGAGCCCCATCGTCGATCTTGCCGGCAGGCGCGGCCTCGTCGTCGGCATCGCCAACGAGCACAGCATCGCCGCCGGTTGCGCCGCAGCCTTCCGGCAGGCGGGCGCGGAACTCGCCATCACCTATCTCAACGAGAAGGCCCTGCCCTTCGTGCAGCCCGTCGCCGACGCGCTGAAGGCCTCCATCGTCGTGCCCTGCGACGTGCGCATCCACGGTCAGCTTGAGGCCGTATTCGCGCGCATCGAGCGCGAGTGGGGGCGCCTCGATTTCCTGCTGCATTCGATCGCCTTCGCACCACGTGAGGACCTGCAGACCAGCATCGTCAACTGCTCGGCCGAGGGCTTCGCCCTGGCGATGGACGTCTCCTGCCATTCCTTCATCCGCATGGCGAAGCTCGCCGCGCCCCTGATGAAGGACGGCGGCGCCCTGCTGACCGTGAGCTTCTATGGTGCCGACCGCGTGGTCGAAAACTACAACCTGATGGGGCCGGTGAAGGCGGCGCTGGAATCGAGCGTCCGCTATCTCGCCGCCGATCTCGCCGACCGGCGCATCCGCGCGAACACGATCTCGGCCGGCGCCATCAGAACCCGTGCCGCCTCCGGGATCGGCCGCTTCGATGAGCTCCTCGACAAGGTGCGCGATCGTACGCCGGCCCAGCGCCTCGTCGGAATCGAGGATGTCGGCCGTGTCGCGGCCTTCCTTGCCAGCAAGGCCGGAAGCTCGCTCACCGGCTCGGTCGTCTATGCCGATGGCGGATTTCACACGATCGCGTAACCGGAGGGATGTCATGACGGCCGTCGATCAAGCTGCCCCGCTGACGCAGCCGGATGCTCTCTCGACGTTTTGGACATGGACGCCTGCCGATCTCTGCGCTGCGCTGAACTGCGGCCGCGACGGCCTGAGCTCCGCCGATGCCGAAGCGAGGTTTGCCCATTACGGCCCCAACAGCGACGCCCGGACGAAGAGCGACGGCGTCGCTCGGGCCATCCTCCGACGGCTGCTCGAACCCTTATCGTTGATCTTGCTGGCGGCCGGCATCGTCTCTGTGGCGACCGGAGACGGGGTCGGCGGCGCGATCATCGTCGCGATCCTGGCGATTTCGATCGGGCTCGACACCGTGCAGGAAGGCCAGGCCGTCAAGGCCGCGGAGGTGTTGCGGCGCTCGGTGGCGCTGAGGGCCGAAGTCAAGCGCGATGGCGTCTTCCATCAGATCGAGGTCGCGAAGGTGGTGCCCGGCGACATCCTGCGAGTGCGGGCCGGGCCGGCACGGTTTCATCCCACAGCTCGGTTTTGGGTTGCTCCACCGTGACGGTCAGAACTGGCGACTGGACGCTTGCTTTTCCGCCTGATCCGTCAAAGCCGCGTCGAGTGGCAGGCAGAAGTCCCCCTTAAAAGTCTCCCGGCGATAAAGGAAGGCACGGAGGCCGTCATTCCTACGCCATTGGGGGATATTCATGGCCGGGTTCGTCTCGTGGCGCCGACGGCTTCGGAAAAAACCGGCCGGATCATCGCCTATGTCGAGCTTGACTGATCCGCCCCCGCCGAGTGGTCCGGCTTGATTGTTAGTGGACGGTTGGCCTCGGCGCTAGCGGGGGCGGCGTAGCCGGTCTGGTTTGCGCAGCCGCCCGCGCGGTCATCGCGGGAATGAAGACCTCCGGCGCGGGAGGCTTGTATCCGAGCGAGCCATGTGGGCGCACGGTGTTGAAGTGCCGGCGCCAGCTTTCGACAACGATCTTCGCCTCCGCGAGGGTGTAGAAGATTTCGCCGTCGAGCAGTTCGTCTCTGAGCCGGGCGTTGAACGACTCGATGAAGCCGTTCTCCCAGGGACTGCCAGGTGCGATGTAGGCAGTCTTGGCGCCGACCGCGCCGATCCATTCCTGCACAGTCTTCGCGACGAACTCGGGGCCATTATCTGAACGAACATGCTCCGGCACACCGCGCAGGATGAACAGGTCCGATAGCACATCGATGACGTCGATCGCCTTCAGCCTTCGGTCGATCCGGATCGCCAAGCATTCATGCGTAAACTCGTCGATGATGTTGAGCATGCGGTATTTTCTCCCATCATGGGTACGATCCTCGACGAAGTCGTAGGACCAGACGTGATTGGGCCGCTCGGCGCGCAGGCGGCTACAGGATCCGTCCGCGAGCCAGAGGCGGCCGCGCTTGGGTTGTCGGGCCGGAACCTTCAGCCCCTCGCGTCGCCAGATCCGCTCAACCCGCTTGTCGTTGACGACCCAGCCTGCCGTTGACCGGAGCAGTTCGGCGATCTTGCGATAGCCGTAGCGGCCGTATTGGCGGACCAGCTCGACGATATCGGCGATGAGCTTTTCCTCATCGTCGCGTCCGTGCGGGATCCGACGTTGTGTTGAGCGATTCTGCCCGAGCACACGGCAGACCCGCCGCTCCGACACCTTCAGAGCGAGCCGGACATGGTCGATGCAGGCACGGCGACGCGCGGGGCTCAGTAGTTTCCCGAAGCCGCCTCCTTCAGGATCAGCTTGTCGAGCGTCAGGTCCGCGACGGCGCGGCGGAGCCGGGCGTTCTCGGCCTCGAGCTCCTTCATCCGCTTCACCTGATCCGTCTTCAGCCCGCCAAACTCACGGCGCCAGCGGTAGTAGCTGACCTCCGTCACGCCGATCGAACGGATCGCATCGGCAACGGATTGCCCCTGCGAGACCAGCACATCGACCTGGCGCAGCTTCGCGATGATCTCTTCGGGCTTGTGGCGCTTCTTCGGCATATCGGTCCTCCTGTCTGCCAAAAGACATAGTTCAGGGTGGACCAATTCAACGGGGGTGGATCAGCGCCTTCGCGTCATGAACCCCACGGC
>CALMZV010000124.1 GCA_937870755.1 uncultured Methylocystaceae bacterium | reverse complement strand
GCGCTCGCGAACGACCTGCGGCCGTTCGGGGGGCCCGGCGCAAAGCGCGCCGCGCAAGCCTCGCATCGGCTCGGGCGCGCAGTCGCGCTCGCGAACGACCTGCGGCCGTTCGGGGGGCCCGGCGCAAAGCGCGCCGCGCGATCCTCGCATCGGCTCGGGCGCGCAGTCGCGCCCTACGACGGATTGCCTGAGAACGACCGCGGCGCGGGACTGACGATGGTCGTCGTGCCGTTGCCGATCTGGAGCACCGAAAGTCCGCGTTCGTTCGCGCCGTCGGGCCGGAAGCGGAACACGCCGTCCGCGCCGTTGAAGCCTGACGGGTTCGTCAGCACGCCTTCCGAATAGCGCTGCGGCCCCTGGCTGCGCGCGAGCGCGATGGCGAGCGTCGTCGCGTCGAAGGCGAGCGTGGCGATGCGCGTGGGGTCCGAGTTGAACTTCGCGCGATAGCGCTGCGCGAACGCATTGAATCCGGCGTTTTCCGGCGCCGCGAACCACGCGCCCTGCAACGCCGGCAATTTCAGCACGCGCGCGTCGTTCCAAAGACCCGTGCCGAGAATCTGGACGCGTTTGGGATCGATGTCGGCGGCCGCGAGCTCGCGCGCGACGGCGCCCATCGCCTCGGCCTGTTCGGGAATGAAGAGCGAATCGATCTGGCCGCCGAGCGCGCCGATGCGGGCGGCGGCGTCCTTGACGGCGCCCGGCCGGTAGCGTTCGACCGCCATCACGCGCAGGCCCGCGCGCGCCGCCGCCGTCTGGAAAGCGCCCGCCGCCACGTTGCCGTAGTCGTTCTCGGGAATCAGAGCGGCGATCGACCTCTTGCCGCGCGCGGCCGCGTAATCGACGATGCGGTCGACATAAGACTCGACCATGAACGACAGGAGATAGACGCCGCGCGCGGCGGCCGAAGCGTCGGTCGAGAAGGCGATGACGGGCTTGCCGGCGGCGCGCGCGACGCGGCCGGCCTCTTTCACGTTGCCCGCAAAAAGCGGGCCGATGACAAGTTCGGCGCCCTCCGACAGCGCGGCCTGCGTCGCCGCGCGCGCGCCGTCAGGCGTCGACTGATCGTCCTTCACCAGCACCGTGATGTCGTTGACGCCCGTCTCGGTCACCGCGAGTTCGACGGCGTTGCGCAACGACTGGCCGACCACGCTCGGACCCGACCCTTGCGTCAACGGCGCGATCAGCGCCACCCGCACAGGACCCGCGCCGATGGTCTGGCCGGCGACGGGACCGGACGGCGGGGCCTGGGTCTGCGGCGGAGCCGCGGGCAGATCGCCGCGCGGGCCGCCGAACCCGGATGGGCCGCAGCCTGCGAGCGCAAGCGCGGCGGCGAGCGCGCCCAACACGCGCATAACAGAGGCCGCGCGGGCCGAACCGACGGAAACGGAAATCGTCTTCAAGAAACCCTCCACCGGCCGCCCGCCCGGAACATTCGTCCAGGACCACACGTCCGCCGCCCCTTGCGGCCAGCCCTTGCGCGCCAATTGTGCCGCGCGCCTTGCAACGAATGGTTAAGCATACCAAAATCAAGGCCGAAATGCGTGGGATGGGCGGCGCGCGGGCCGCGTCCGTCGCCGGCATGGTTAATGGATGGCGGGCGTGGCGGCGCGGCAACACGAACAGGAGCGCCGGTTCCTTCTTCATGGCCAGACCATCGCCGCGCCGCCGCTCGCGCCGGGCCTGCATCCCACCGCCACGCCCATCGGCAATCTCAAGGACATCACGCTGCGCGCGCTGGAAACGCTGGCCGGCGCCGACGCCATCCTCGCCGAGGACACCCGCGTCACTCGCAACCTGTTGTCCCATTTCGGTATTTCGACGCCGCTGGTGGCCTACCACGAGCACAACGAAGCCGCCCTGCGCCCGCAGATGCTGGCGCGGCTCGCCGAAGGCGCGGCGCTGGCGCTCGTGTCCGACGCCGGCACTCCGCTCGTATCCGACCCCGGTTTCAAACTGGTGGAAGCCTGTCTCGACGCGGGCGTTCCGATCAGGGCCGCGCCCGGCGCCTCGGCGGTGCTGACGGCGCTCGCCTCGTGCGGCATTTCGCCCGAGCGCTTTCTGTTCGAAGGCTTCCTGCCGCCCAGGGGCGCCGCGCGACGCGCGCGGCTCGCCGAACTCGCAGGCCTGCCGGCGACGCTCGTCTTCTACGAATCGCCCCGCCGGATCGCCGAAACGCTTGGCGATTGCGCCGCCGTGCTCGGCGCGGCGCGCATGGCGGCCGTCGCGCGCGAGCTGACCAAGAAATTCGAGGAGACGCGTCGCGCGACCCTGCGCGAGCTGGCCGCCGCCTACGCCGGTGAGGCGACGCCGCGCGGCGAGATCGTGCTCGTGGTCGGACCGCCCGTCGCCGCCGACAGCGAGACCGGCGCCGACGACCTCGACGCGCGGATCGAAGCCGCGCTGGCGCGTCATTCGGTGAAGGACGCCGCCGACATCGTCGCCGGTGAGACCGGGCGCAAACGTCGCCTCGTCTACGCGCGCGCGCTGCAACTGGCGGCGGCGCGCAAACCATGAGGCGCGACCGGCGGCAGGCGCGCGCGTTCGGCGCGCGGGCCGAGACGATCGCAGCGGCGTGGCTGCGGCTGCGCTTCTACTCGATCCTCGCGCGCTCGTATTCCATCCGCGACGGCGAGGTCGACATCATCGCGCGCCGTGGCGGCGTGATCGCGTTCGTGGAAGTGAAGGCGCGTCCGACGCTGGAGGACGCCGCCATCGCGATCACGCCGGAAAAGCGGCGGCGCCTGTCGCGCGCGGCGCGCCACTGGATCGCCCGCAACGCACAGGCGCAGAGCTGCGGGCTGCGCGGCGACGCGATCTTCGTCGCGCCCGGGCGCCTGCCGCGCCATGTGGAGGGCGCGGTCGAACTGGACCTGTAGAGAAGCGGGAACGCCCTAGCCGTTCGCGCGGTTGAGCACGCCCGAGAAATCGCCGGCCTTGGCCTGCATGCGGTTGGCGAGCGCATCGAGATCCTGCGCCAGCCGCACGACCGATTCCACGCTGTCGTTGGCGCCGGACACGGCCCTGGCGACATCGCCGACGTGATCGGACATGGCGCTCGCGCCTTCGGCGGCCGAGCGGGTGGAGCGCACGATCTCCTGCGTGGAGGCGCCCTGTTCGTGCACGGCGGACGCGATGATCGCGGAAATGCGTTCCACCGCCGCGATCTTGTCGCGGATGGCGTCGATGGCGCCGACGGACTGGTCGGTGGCGGCCTGCATTTCGGCGATCTGTTCGGCGATGTCCTGCGTCGCCTTGGCGGTGCGCGTGGCGAGCGTCTTCACCTCCTGCGCCACGACAGCGAAGCCGCGCCCCGCTTCGCCCGCCCGCGCGGCCTCGATGGTGGCGTTGAGCGCCAGCAAATTCGTCTGCGCGGCGATGCGCGAGATGAGTTCGACCACGTCGCCGACGCGCGCGGCGGCCGTCGACAGCCGCGCCATGCCGGAACTGGATTTCTCGGTCTGGGCGACCGCCTCCTTCACGACGCCGGTGGAGTCCACCACCTGCCGGCTGATCTCCTCGATGGCGTCCAGCAGTTGCTCGGCCGCGCCGGCGACCGAGGACACGTTGGAGGCGGCCGCATTGGCCGCCGTCTTGGCGGAATCGGACCCTTCGTTGGCGTGGCGCACGGCCGAAATCATCATTTCGGAATCTTCCGACATGCGCCGGGTCTTGAGGCCGAGGTCGTCCATCAGCCGCGCGATCTCGCCGACGAACTGTTCAATCCCTTCGCGCAGCGCCGCATCGCGCATCAGACGCGCCTCGCGGTCGTCGCGGGCCTTCAGCTCCTCCATCAGATCCGCGTTTTTCTTGAGCTCGTCGCGCAACGCCACCAGACCACGCGCGATCTCGCCGATCTCGTCGTCGCGGTCGGCATATTCGATCTCGATCTCGGAGCGGCCCTCGGCGAGTTCGCCCATCTGGCGGGCGAGCGCGGAAATGGGCCGGGCGACCGTGTTGTTGAGCACCGGGATCATGACCACGAGAATGGCCAGGCACATCGCCGCCACGCCGCCGAGCAGCAATTGCTCCAGCCGTTCGGCCGCCACCGCGACCCCGGCCGCCGCCTCCGGCGCGCGGGACGCAGCCGCCTCCCGCGCCAGCGCCACCAGATCGACCGCCGCCGCATAGGCGTAGAGGCCGAGCCCGACAATGAGCAGAAGAAACAGCGCCTGACGCAGCACGAGGCCGCTGCCGATCGATAGCCTGGGCATGTGCTCACCTTTGTTCCCACCCGGTGATAGCGCGCGGCCATTCAGGAAGGGTTAACGGTCGCCTTGACGCTGTCGCGCAGGCCGGGGAAGGTGCCGCCGGCCGCACGTCCGCGCCCAGGGAATTGCAGATGACGAAACTGAAAGTCGCCGTTCAGATGGACCCGATCGCGCGGATCCGCATCGCCGGCGATTCAACCTTCGCGCTGATGCTGGAGGCGCAGGCGCGCGGCCACGATCTGTTCTACTACACGCCCGACGATCTCAGCCTTTCGGGCGATGTGGCGTCGGCGCCCGTGCGGCCGCTGAAGGTGCGCGACGTGGAAGGCGACCATTTCACGCTGGGCGCGGCGCACCGCACCGATCTTTCGACCTTCGACGTCGTGCTGCTGCGCCAGGATCCGCCGTTCGACCTCGCCTATATCTCCACCACGCATTTTCTGGAACGCATTCATCCGCGCACGCTGGTGGTGAACAATCCGTTCGAGGTGCGCAACGCGCCCGAAAAACTGCTCGTGATGAATTTCGGCAGGTTCATGCCGCCGACGCTGATCACGCGCGAGCGCGCGGCCATCGATGCGTTCCGGCTGGAGCACGGCGAGATCGTGATGAAGCCGCTCTACGGCGCGGGCGGCGCCGGCGTGTTCAAAGTGGCGCCGATCGACCCCAATTTCGGCTCGCTGTTCGACACATTTTCCGCCCTCTATCGCGAACCGTGGGTGTGCCAGAAGTTCCTGCCGCGCGTGAGCGAGGGCGACAAGCGCATCGTTCTGGTCGACGGCGAGCCGCTGGGCGCGGTCAACCGCGTGCCGGCGGCCAACGACATCCGCTCCAACATGGTGCGCGGCGGAGCGGCGCGGGAAACGGACCTGACGCCGCGCGAACGCGAAATCTGCGCCGCGCTCGGGCCGGAACTGAAGCGGCGCGGGTTGATTTTCGTCGGCATCGACGTGATCGACGGCTACCTGACCGAAATCAACGTGACTTCGCCGACGGGCCTGCGCGCCATCAAGCGGCTGGGCGGTCCTGATCTGGCCGTCGCGATTTGGGACGCGATCGAGCGACGCCGACAGGGCTGACAGTCGCCGGCAGGGCCAAGAGGCGGCGACAGCAGGGGCGGATTCTGATTAAATCCGCACATGGACGAGACCGCCACCTCCGCCCCGCGGCGGCCCATGCGCCGTCAGGCCGCCCAGCGCTGGCGGCTCGACCGCGCCGCGCTCGACGCCGACATCGCGCGGCTGTTCGCCGGGAACGACGAGGCGGCGTTCCGCAAGGCGGCCGTGGCGCGGTTCGCGCAGGCGCTGGAGGAGGGCCGCGCGGCGGCGCGCAGCGCGCTCGAAACAAGCGGACGGGGCCTGGCCTGCGCGCGGGCGCTGTCGACGCTCGAGGACGATCTGATCGCGAGCGTGTTCGACTACGTCACGCGCTATGTCTATCCCGCCGTCAATCCGTCCGAAGCCGAGCGGCTCGCGGTGATCGCGGTCGGCGGCTACGGACGCGGCGCGCTCGCGCCGGGCTCCGACATCGACCTGTTGTTCCTCCTGCCCTACAAGCAAACCGCCTGGGGCGAGAGCGTGGTGGAAGCCATGCTCTACGTTCTGTGGGACCTGCGCCAGAAGGTCGGCCATTCGGTGCGCTCGGTGGAGGAATGCATTCGCCAGGCGCGCGCCGACATGACGGTGCGCACCGCGCTGCTCGAAGCGCGATTCATTCTCGGCGACGAAACGCTGATGGACATACTGCGCGCGCGCTTCGACAAGGAAGTGGTGCGCGGCACGGCGCGCGAATTCGTCGCCGCCAAGCTCGCCGAACGCGACCAGCGACTCTCCAAGCCCGGCGCCTCGCGCTATGTGGTGGAGCCCAACGTGAAGGAGGGCAAGGGAGGCATGCGCGATCTGAACACGTTGTTCTGGATCGCCAAATACGTCTATCGCGTGCACGCGGTGGAGGAGCTGGTGGCGGCCGGGCTGTTCACGCCGCGCGAACTGAACCTGTTCCAGCGATGCGACGAGTTTCTGTGGCGCGTGCGCTGCCACCTGCATTTTCTCGCCGGCCGCGCCGAGGAGCGGTTGACGTTCGATCGCCAGCGCGCGATCGCCGAAAAGCTCGGCTATGTGGCGCACAGCGGGCTTTCGAGCGTCGAGCGATTCATGAAGCATTATTTCCTGATCGCCAAGGACGTCGGCGACCTGACCGCGATTGTCTGCGCCGCGCTGGAAGAGCGCGAGACCAAGACGCGCACCGCGCTCGACCGATTCATGGGACGTCTGCGGCCGCGCCGCCGCACCATCAAATCCGACGATTTCGCCATCGAACTCGATCGCATCACGATTGCGCGCGCCGACGCGTTCGATCGCGATCCGGTGAACCTCATCCGCATCTTCCGCCTGTCGCAGCAGCACGACATGGCGATCCATCCCTATGCGATGCACCTCCTGACGCGATCGCTCAAAAACATCAACGCGGCGGTGCGCGCCGACCGCGAAGCGAACCGGCTGTTTCTCGAAATTCTGTCCGCGCCGGAATCACTGGAGATCGTGCTCAGGCGCATGAACGAATCCGGGCTGCTCGGACGCTTCATCCCCGAATTCGGCCGCGTGGTCGCGATGATGCAGTTCAACATGTATCATCACTACACGGTCGACGAGCACCTCTTGCGCGCCGTGGGACAACTGGCGCTGATCGAGCAGAACAGACTCGGCGACGAGGCCGCGCTCGCCAGCGAACTGATGCCGCAGATCGCCTATCGCACCGCGCTATACGTCGCCGTGCTGCTGCACGACATCGCGAAGGGGCGGCCGGAGGACCATTCGATCGCCGGCGCAGAGATCGCGCGCAGACTCTGTCCGCGTCTGGGGCTGAACGAGGCGGAGACGGACGCGATCGCGTGGCTGATCGAGAATCATCTCGTGATGTCGAACACCGCCCAGAGCCGGGACCTGTCCGATGCGCGCACCATCGAGACCTTCGCCAAGACGGTGCAGACGCTCGAGCGGCTGAAAATGCTGCTGGTGCTGACGGTGTGCGACATTCGCGCGGTGGGGCCGGGCGTGTGGAACGGCTGGAAGAGCCAGCTTCTGCGCACGCTCTACTGGGAGACCGAAATCGTCCTGACCGGCGGCCATTCGGCGATCGACCGCAAGGAGCGCGTGGCGCAGGCGCAGGAGGAGCTACGGCGCGCGCTGCCGCTATGGTCCGATCCCGACTTCGAGACCTATGGGCAGCGCCACTATCCCGCCTACTGGCTGAAGGTCGATCTGCAACGCAAGATTCAGCATGCCAAACTCTTGCACCTGACCGCCGTCGAAATGCGGTCGCTGGCGACCGAAGTCTCGACCGATTCGTTTCGCGGCGTGACGGAACTGACGGTGGTCGCGCCCGACCATCCCTATCTCCTTTCGACCATCGCCGGCGCCTGCGCCTCCGCCGGCGCCAATATCGTCGACGCGCAGGTTTTCACCACGACCGACGGCCTCGCGCTCGATACGATTTCGATCTCCCGCGAATTCGAGCGCGACGAGGACGAGTTGCGCCGGGCCAAACGCATCGCCGACACCGTCGAAAAATCGTTGCGCGGCCAGGTGCGGATCGCCGACCTGATCGCCGCGCGCAAGCACCCCGACCAGGCGCGCACGGGCGCCTTCTCCGTCACGCCGGAAGTGCTGGTGGATAATGCGCTGTCGAACCGCTACACGGTGCTGGAGGTCTCGGGCCTGGACAGGCCGGGCCTCCTGTTCGACCTGACGAGCGCGCTGTCGAAGCTCAATCTGAACATCGGTTCGGCGCATATCGTCACGTGGGGCGAAAAGGCGGTCGACACGTTCTATGTGACCGATCTAACGGGGCTGAAGGTCGCGTCCGCGGCGCGGCAGGCGACGATTCGGCGCAGGTTGATGGAGGTTCTCGCCGGCGAGCGAAAGCGCGAGGGCGCCTGAGCCCGCGCGCCGACTTGATTTTTGCGCCGTTCGACCTGATATCCGGGCTGAATTGCGACACGAGAGAGAACCATGAGCGAAACCGAGAAAGAAAACGGCGGGCCGGAAATCAAGGCCGGGGCGCACGTTTCCTCGCTCGCGGATGCGGCGGCGGAGGCCGACATCGCCCAGCCGGAGCCGTTCACGGAACTCGAAAACCTTTACGCCGAGAACGCGGGGCTGAAGGACAAGATCCTGCGCACCATGGCGGAGATGGAGAACCTGCGCCGGCGCACCGAAAAAGAGGTCGCCGACGCGCGCGCCTACGGCGCGGCCAATTTCGCGCGCGAGATGCTGACCTTCGCCGACAACCTCGCGCGCGCCATTGAAAACGCGCCGCAGGACGCCGACGGGCCGCTCAAGGCGCTGGTGGAAGGCGTGCGCGTGATCGAGCGCGATTTCCAGTCCGGGCTTGCGCGCCACGGCGTGAAGAAGCTGGAGCCGCAGGGCCAGAAATTCGATCCCAACCTGCACGAGGCGCTGTTCGAAATTCCGGACGAGAGCGTGCCCACCGGCACCGTGTTGCAGGTGGTGGAATCGGGCTACACGATCGGCGAGCGCGTGTTGCGGCCGGCCAAGGTCGGCGTGTCGCGCGGCGGACCCAAAGCCTGACGGCCGTCAGAGCGGATTGACCCGGCGCAGCGTGAGGTTGAGGCGCGCGTCGTCGGCCACCAGCGTCGAGGAGCCCGGATAAAGCCGGTCGACGCCGTGGAAGCACAGGCGCGATGCGCCGCCGATCACCACCACGTCGCCGGATTCGAGTTTCACCGATTTCGTCGGGTCCGTGCGGCGCCCGCCGCCATAGCGGAACAGACAGGTCGCGCCGAGCGACACCGAGACGACGGGCGCGGCAAATTCCTTCTCATCGCGGTCCTGATGCAGACCCATGCGGGCCTTGGCCTCGTAGTAGTTGATGAGACAGGCTTCCGGCGGCGCGGAGCAATCGGCGACGCTCGACCACAGATCGAGCAGGCCTTGCGGCATCGGCGGCCATTGGGCGCCTGTCGCGGGATGCGTTTCCTGATAGCGATAGCCGCCGTCGCGATCCGACACCCAGCCGAGCGGCCCGCAATTGGTCATGCTCACCGAGAACGGCTTGCCGGTGCGCGGCATCGTCGGCGTGAACAGAGGGGCGGCGCGCACGACCGCGCGCACGTCCTCGAGCAGCGCCTGCTGGGCGGCGCGGTCGAACCAGCCGCGAAAGAACAGGAGGCCCGGCTGCAAGACGATTGCGGCGGGCCATTTCCTCACGCGTGCAGCACCTTCTTCGATTCGACGGTCGCGTCGGCTTTCAGCCGGTAGACGAGCGGCACGCCGGTCTCCAGCTCCATCGAGGGAATGGTTTGCGGCGTGAGGTTGTCGAGCACCATCACCAGAGCGCGCAGCGAATTGCCGTGGGCGGCGACGATCACGCGTTCGCCGCGCAACACCCGCGGCAGAATCTGCTGGCAATAATACGGCAGCACGCGCGCGACCGTGTCTTTGAGGCTCTCGCCGCCGGGCGGCGCGACGTCGTAGGAGCGGCGCCACACATGCACCTGGTCCTCTCCCCACTTCTTGCGGGCATCGTCCTTGTTGAGGCCGGAGAGATCGCCATAGTCGCGCTCGTTCAGCGCCTGATCGGCGATGGTCTGCAATCCCGTCTGGCCGAGTTCGTCCAGCACCAGTTTCAGGGTGTTCTGCGCGCGCGTGAGCGCGGAAGTGAATGCGATGTCGAACGTCAGACCCATCGCTTTCAGGCGCTGGCCGGCGGCTTTCGCCTCCTCCACGCCTTTCGGCGTCAGGTCGGGGTCTTTCCAGCCGGTGAACAGATTTTTCAGGTTCCAGTCGCTCTGACCGTGGCGCACCAGCACAAGGGTCCGATCCATCTTGGGTTCCTCTTGCAATTGACCTCGACGCGCGCCCTCACAGGCCGAGCACGTCGCGCATGGAATATTCTCCCGGTTTCCTGCCGCGCGCCCATAGCGCCGCCTTCACCGCGCCGGCGGCGAACAGGCTGCGATCTTCCGCATGATGCGACAGAACGAGCCGTTCGCCGGCGCCGGCGAACAGGACCGAGTGATCGCCGACGACCGTGCCGCCGCGCAGCGTGGCGAAACCGATATCGCCCGCCTTGCGCGCGCCCGTGTGGCCGTCGCGCGAGCGCACCGAATGGTCGGCGAGGCTGACGCCGCGACCCTGGGCCGCAGCCTCGCCCAGCAGCAGCGCGGTGCCGGACGGCGCGTCGACTTTCAGGCGGTGGTGCATTTCGAGCACCTCGATGTCCCATTCGGGACCGAGCGCAGCGGCCGCGCGTTCCACCAGCACCGACAGAAGATTGACGCCGAGGCTCATGTTGCCCGAGCGCACGATGACCGCATGGCGCGCGGCGGCCTCGATGTTCTTCAGATCGTCCGCAGAAAGGCCGGTGGTGCCGACGACATGCGCGATGCGCGCCTGCGCGGCGAGCGCGGCGGCCTCGACGGTCGCAGCGGGCGCCGTGAAATCGACGATCCCGTCGGCGTTGAGCGCCGCCGACAGGAGATCGTCGCTCACCCGCACGCCGAGCGGACCGACGCCGGCGAGCTCGCCCGCATCCGCGCCCAGCGCCGGCGCGCCTTTGCGCTCGACCGCGCCGGTCACCGTCACGCCCTGCGTTTCCGCGATCGTCCTCACCAGCATCCGGCCCATGCGGCCAGAGGCGCCCATCACAACCAGCCGCATGTCGGACATGGATCTCTCCTCCAACCTCAGCCGCGCAGCACGGCGCCCGTCTTGCGGGCCGCCTCGGCGACGATCCGGCCGGCGACCGCCTCGATCTCCGCATCGGTGAGCGTTTTCTCGCGCGGCTGCAACCGCACCGTCACCGCGACGGATTTCTTGTCGGCGGCCACGCCTGGCCCCTCGTAGACATCGAACACAGTCGCATCGACGATCAGCGCGCGATCGGCGGCGGCGACGGCTTTCAGAAGATCGGCGGCGGGCGTCGCGCGGTCGACCACGAACGCAAAATCGCGTTCGAGCGGCATGAGCGCGGAGAGTTCGAGTTTCGGTTTCGCCTTGGTCGGCCTGGCCTTCGGCGCAGGCAGCACATCCAGCGCGAGCTCGAACACAGCCAGCGGCCCTTCGGCGCCGAGCGATTCGAGCGCGCGCGGATGCAATTCGCCGAACCAGCCGACGATGTTCTTCGGCCCGAATTGCAGTGTCGCCGCGCGGCCGGGGTGCAGGAACGAAGGCCCGCCCGCGACGAGTTGCACGGCGTTCTGCGGCACGCCCAGCGCGGCCAGAAGCGCGAGCGCATCCGCCTTGGCGTCGAACGCGGTCACGTTCTCGGCCCTGCTCGCCCAGTTGCGCCCGGCCCCTTCAGCGCGCGCGGCCCCGCGCCGCAAGCCGGCGGCCGCCCAGACCTGATCGCGTTCGCCGTCGCCCTTGAAAATCTGGCCGACCTCGAACAGCGCGACATCGCCGAAGCCGCGGTCGGCGTTGCGCTGGGCGCCGGCGATCAACCCCGGCAGCAGGCTCGGCCGCATGTCGGACAGATCGGCGGCGATGGGGTTCGACAGGGCGAGCGCGGGCTGGCCGCCGCCGAACATCTCGGCCTGCGGTTTCGACACGAACGACCAGGTGACCGCTTCCACAAGACCGCGCGCGGCAAGCGCGCGGCGGGCGGCCGACACGCGCCGCTGCAACAAGGTGAGCACGGGCGGGGCGACGCCTTCGGCTTCGCGTTTCATGGGCGTGGCGACCACGCGGTCGAGGCCGGCGATGCGCACGATCTCCTCCACGAGATCGGCCGCGCCCTCCACATCCGGTCGCCACGAGGGAATGTGCACATAGGCGCGATCGGAATTGCCGGCCGTGCGCTCGACCGCGAAGCCGAGCTTTTCGAGAATGGCGGCCATTTCCTGCACGGTCAGTTCGAGACCGGTCAGCCGCGCGACCTCGCTCCAGGGGAAAAGAAGCGCATTGCGCGCTGGCGGAATCCTGCCCGCCACGATCATCTGCGAGGGTTCGCCGCCGCAGATCTCCATCACCAGTTGCGTGGCCAGTTCCGCGCCGGGGACGCAGAAATCCGGATCGACCCCGCGTTCGAAACGATAGCGCGCGTCCGTCGAAATACCCAGCGCGCGGCCGGTGCGCGCGATGTTGTAGGGATCCCACAACGCGGATTCGATCAGCACGTCGGTCGTATGTTCGTCGCAGCCCGAATGTTCGCCGCCCATCACGCCGGCGATCGACTCCACGCCGTTGGCGTCCGCGATGACCACGTTGTCGGGCGACAACGCATATGTCTTGCCGTCGAGCGCCAGCACCTCTTCGCCGGTCTTGGCGCGGCGCACGACGAGATCGCCCTTCACCTTCTTCGCGTCGAACACGTGCAACGGCCGCGCGCGGTCGAAAGTGAGATAGTTGGTGATGTCGACGAGCGCGTTGATCGGCCGCAGACCGATGGCGGCGAGGCGCTTCTGCATCCAGTCCGGCGAAGGGCCGTTCCTGACGCCGCGCACGAGGCGCAGCGCGAAGGCCGGCGCGAGATGGGAGTCTTCCTTGGCGAAATCAAGCGTGACGCCGACCGGACACGGAAAAGCGCCCTCGATCTTCGGCGCGACGCCGGTTTTCAGCTTGCCCACGCCGGCGGCCGCCAGATCGCGTGCGATGCCGGCGACGCCCGCCGCGTCCGGCCGGTTGGGCGTAAGATTGATCTCGATCACCGGCTCGTCGAGCCCGGCGTAGGCGGCGTAGGGGGCGCCGACCGGCGCGTCGGCCGGCAGATCGAGAATGCCTTCGTGATCGTCGGAAATTTCAAGCTCGGCGGCCGAACACAGCATGCCGAGCGATTCGACGCCGCGAATGACGCCCTTGCCGAGTGTGATCCCCTTGCCGGGAATGAACGCGCCGGGTGGAGAAAACACGCTCTTCATGCCGGTGCGCGCATTCGGCGCGCCGCACACGACCTGAACAGGCGCGCCCGAACCCGTGTCGACCATGCAGACGCGCAGACGGTCGGCGTTGGGATGGGGTCTGGCCTCGATCACATAGGCGACCGTGAAATCCTTCAGTTTGGCCGCCGGGTCCTCCACGCCCTCGACCTCGAGGCCGATGCGCGTCAGCGCCTCGCAGATGTCGGTCAGCGAAGCGTTCGTTTCGAGGTGGTCTTTCAGCCAGGAGAGCGTGAATTTCATGATCGTTTCTGGTGTTCGGAACGGTTGCCGGCGGCGCTCACGAGCTCAACCCGCCGGCCAGCGTCGGGAAATCGAGCGGACGGAACCCGTAATGCGACAGCCAGCGCACGTCGGCCTCGAAGAAGGGGCGCAGATCAGGCATGCCGTATTTCAGCATCGCGATGCGGTCGATGCCCATGCCCCAGGCGAAGCCCTGATAGACGTCCGGGTCCAGCCCGACATTGCGCAGGACATTGGGATGCACCATGCCGCAGCCGAGAATCTCCAGCCAGTCCTCGCCCTCGCCGAAGCGGATTTCGCCGCCCTGCCGTCTGCACTGGATGTCGACCTCCATCGACGGCTCCGTGAAGGGAAAGAACGACGGGCGGAACCGCATCTTCACGGTCTTCACCTCGAAAAACGCCTTGCAGAACTCCTCCAGCACCCATTTCAGGTGGCCCATGTGGGCGGTGCGGTCGATGACGAGGCCCTCGACCTGATGGAACTGGGGCGTGTGGGTCTGGTCGGAGTCCACACGATAGGTGCGGCCCGGGCAGATGACGCGGATCGGCGGCTTCTGCGCGAGCATCGTGCGCACCTGCACGGGGCTCGTATGGGTGCGCAGGAGCTTGCGCTTTGCGTCGGCGCCCGGCGCGAAGAAGAACGTGTCGTGCATCTCGCGGGCCGGGTGGCCCTCGGGAAAGTTCAGCTTGGTGAAATTGTAGTCGTCGGTCTCGATGTCCGGCCCCTCGGCGACGGAAAAGCCGAGATCGGCGAAAATGGCGATCAGTTCGTCCATCACCTGGCTGATCGGGTGGATGCGGCCCGTTTCGGTCGGCCCGGCGCGCAGCGGCAGCGTGATGTCGAGCTTTTCGGCCGAAAGCCGCGCTTCCAGCGCCGCCGCCTTCAATACGTCCCTGCGGGCCGCCAGCGCCTCGGCCACCCGGTCCTTCAACGCGTTGATCGCCGCCCCGGCCGTCTTGCGCTCATCCGGCGCCATCCTGCCGAGCGTCGCCAGAAGCGCGGACACGGAGCCCTTCTTGCCGAGCGCGCCGACGCGCACGGCCTCCAGCGCCGCCTCATCTGGCGCGGCGGCGATCTCGCCAAGAATCGACTGTTCGAGAGCGGTATGTTCGGACATGGGTTTCCGGCCGAGGAAAGTTCGGCCGGCTTGTGCCATGCAAGATGACCCTTGTCGAGGCGGCGGGCCCCGCCGGAGCGCCCTAGACCGTCACGCCGGCCTGGATGTTCTGGTCTTTCATCGCTTGTTTCTGCTTCTCGAAGGCGCGGACATAGCCCGGGCGCTGTTTCAGCCGCGCCCAATAGGCTGCCGCCGCCGGCCCGAAATCCTTGGAAAGACCGAGCACTTCGGCCAACATGAGGCCGTAACCGACCGCGATGTCGGCGATGGTGAAGCGCCCGGCCGCCAGAAACTCGCCCCTCTCGGCCGCGCTTTCTACATGGCGCAGCCGGCCGAGGAACCATTTGCGATAGTCCTCCGCCACCTGGGCGTTGCGGCGCTCGGGCGGCTCGAGCTGCGTGTAACGCAGCACCAGCGTCTGCGGAAACGTGAGCGTGGCGTCAGAGAAATAGAGCCAGTTGAGCCACTGGCCGTAGTCTTTCTCGTCCGTCCCGACCGCCAGGGGGGTGGGTCCGTGTCGGGAGACGAGGTAATGGCAGATGCCGGTCGATTCCGTCATGCGGGCGTCGCCGTCGACGAAGAACGGAATGGTGCCGAGCGGGTTGATTTCCAAATAGTCTTTCTTGAACACGCGCGGCGGGAAGGGGAGCATGACGAGTTCGTAGTCGAGCCCCATTTCCTCCAGCGTCCAAAGCGGCCGGAACGAGCGCGCGCTGATACAATGATACAGTTTCATGGAGATATGCCCTGAGCGTCCGACCCGATTGTCTTATGATTTGTCGATATGATCGCCCGCCCCGTTTGTGCAAGTCAACCGGCGGCGCGAGGCGCGCGCGCGCGCTTTCGCGGCCGCGCAGAAGGGCGGCTCGCAGATGACCCCCGACATTCCGGCGACCGAGGCGCTCGCGCGCATTCGCGATGCGCCGGCGGACAGGCCATTCGTGGTCGCCCAGCTCGGCCAGTCGCTCGACGGGCGCATCGCGCTCGCCTCGGGCGAATCGCGCTACATCAACGGCGAGGTCGCGCTCGACCATCTGCACCGGCTGCGCGCGAGCGTCGACGCCGTGATCGTGGGCGCGGGCACGGTCTTCGCCGACAATCCGCGGCTCGATGTGCGGCGCGCCGCCGGGTCCAACCCCGCCCGCGTGGTGATCGACCCGCGCGGGCGACTCGACGGCGACGGCGCCTGGCGGCGCGACGACGGGACGCGCCGGATTCTCGTCACGCGCGCGGACGCCCGGCCGGCGTGCGACATGGAGACGATCGCGCTGCCGCACGTCGACGGCGCCATCGCGCCGCACGAGATCGTCGCCGCGCTCCACGCGCGCGGATTGCGCCGATTGCTGATCGAGGGCGGCGCGCGGACCGTTTCCGGCTTCATCGACGCCGGATGCGTCGACCGGCTGCATGTGCTCGTCGCGTGCATGCTGATCGGCTCCGGTAAACCGAGTCTCGAACTTGCGCCGCTGCGGCGGCTGGCCGACGCGCGGCGACCGCAGACCGACATTTATCGACTAGGCGCCGACGACGTGTTGTTCGATTGCGCGCTGAAGGGCTAAGCTGCCCACTGTTTCGAAGCGGGGGTGTCTGCATCCGAGTATTGCGCAACGGACATCGGGAGGCGAACATGAGTGCGGCGCGCACAACCTATCCGGCGGCGATCAAATGGATCCACTGGATCACCGCGCTTTGCGTGTTCATTCTCATTCCGGTCGGGATCGTGATGCACAATCTCGAACCAGGCCCCCTGCAGGACAGACTCTATTTCTTCCACAAATCGTTCGGCCTGCTCGTGCTGATGCTGACCGTGGCGCGACTGGGCGTGCGGCTGACCGTCGGCGCGCCGCCGCCGGCCGCCGTTCTCACGCCGTTCGAGCGCGTCGCTTCCTACATCGCGCACCGGCTCCTGTACGCCCTGCTGCTGATCATGCCGATCCTCGGCTGGATCGGCGTGAGCGCGTTCGACGCGCCGGTCGATTTCTTCGGCCTGTTCCAGGCGCCGCCGCTGACGGGCAAGAACGAAGAATTCGCCAAGCTCGTGTTCAAGGCGCATATGGCGGGCGCGCTCCTGCTCATTCTCGTGCTTGTCGCCCATATCGGCGGCGGCCTCCTGCATGCGTTGCGCGGCGACGGCGTGATCCGCCGCATGTTGCCGTAGCTCAGGCAGGCGCGGCGAACAGATCCTCGTGCCCGATGCGCGCCTGCGCGTTCTGACGCGCAAGGCGCCATTGTTCGATCTCTTGCCCGGGAACGAGACCGGTCTCGCGGGCGGCCTGCGCCACGCCGTCGGCCAGCGCGCGCGCAAGCGCCGTTCCCGCCGCAAGCCGCCAGTCGCTCGCACCCGCCGACACGCGATAGCCACGCTTTTCAAGCGCGGCGAGGAGGGCCTGCGGCGCACGCGGGCCGACCGACGGGCCAAAGCCCTTGTCGCGCGCCTGATGCGCGTGAAACGCGGCGAGAACGGCGGCGTCGGCTGGATGCGGCGGGCGCCATTCCTCGACGCCGTTGTAGGTGAGCAGCGCGAGCAACGGCAGGCCGCGCGCCGACAGCGCCGCGCAGAAGCGATCGATCCAGTCAGCCGACACGAGATCGAACAGCGCCGCCGCCGTGACGAGATCGGCGGTCGCCGCGAACAATGGGTCCAGGTCGCGCGCAAGATCGCGCTGTTCGAACACGACATGGATCACGCGCCCGCCTTTCGACAGTCGCAAGCCGTTGTCGATTTCTTCCGACCGGTCGGCCCAGGCCGACAGGCGCGCGCGCGCGACCGCGAGCAGCCGCGCATCGTGATCGACGAGGCGCCAGCTCTGTTCGAGCGCAAACATCGGCGCCAGCGCGCGCAGGTTGGAGCCTGCGCCGCATCCGATATCGACGATGCGCAGCGAGCGTCGACCGCCGAAGTGGTCGACGCACGCACGCGCCACGGAGCCGGCGCGCGCGCGATGATCCTCGGGCTCGCGCAAGGCGAGCCAGTCGGGTTCGAAACCGCTCATGAATATGCGCTCCGCGCCAGTTGGAGCGCGCGCAGCATCTTGCGCGCGCTGTCCTGCCACCGCATCTGGCGCCCGGCTGCATCCCACGATCGCGCGGCCAGCCGCGTACGCCATTCTTCATCCGCGACAAGACGCCCGAGCGCCGCGGCGAAGGCCGTCACATCGCCGGCCGGCGCGGTGACGAGGCCCGCGCCTTCGGCCGCGCCCGCCGCCGCCGCCTCGGCGCTCGCCAGAATGGGCAGGCCACGCGCCACCGCCTCGGCGAGCGCCATGCCATAGCCTTCGAGAAAAGCGGGGTGGACGAAAACGTCCGCGCGCGCGTAGGCCGCGGCGAGCGCGGCCTCCTCCAGCGCGCCGCTGAAGACCACGCTCTCGCGCAATCCAAATTCGTCGACCAGCCGGTCGAGCGTGCGCGCGCAATCAGGCGCACGATCGCGCGCGCCGACGATCGTCAGCCTCCATGCGCCGCAGACGCCCGCCAGCGCGCGCAACAGGGTGTCGTAGCCCTTGCGCGGCGACACCGCGCCGACGGCGAGCAGATCGACGACGCCGTCGCCCGCGCCGGCAGCGCGCGGGGCCGGATCGACGCCGGGTTCGGCGACCAGAACGTCGCGCACGCCGAACGTTTCGCGCACGACGCGCGCGGTCAACGCGCTCGTGGCGACGATCGCCGCCGCGCGCCGCAGCGCCGCGCCTTCGGTTTGCTTCAACGCGGCGCTCATATCCGGCGAGAGGCCGGTTTCCAGAAACAGCGGATGATGCACGAGCGCGACCACGGGCGTTGCAAGGTCGGCCAATGCGCTGTCCGGCAGCGCGCCATAGGCGAGGCCATCGACGACCAGCACATCGCCCCGCGCCGCGCGCAGGCGCGCGAGCGTTTCAGCGATGTCGGCCTGCGTGGGCCATGGAAAGCGCGTGGGCAGCGCGCATTCCTCGACATGCGCGCCCAGCTCCCGCAGAGCGCGGATCATGCGGCGGTCGTAGACATAACCGCCGGTGGGCGTGTCGAGACTGCCGGGAAAGGCGAAACCGAGGGCGGGGGCTGGGCTCACAAGTCGGCTTCGTACCAGCCGCGTGCGACGTGGGATTCGTGCAGGGTGACGCGAATCCTGCTCAAGGCCTCGCCGCCCGCGCCGAGCGCGCCCGAGCGCGCAGCCGCCGCCATCTTCTCGAAAATATGAAACGCGAGAAATTCCGTCGTCGTCTGCCGACCGGAAAACTCGGGCAGCTCGTCGAGATTGCGATAGGCGAGCGGCGCGAGCGCGGCTTCGAGCGCGGCGTGCGCGCGGCCGATATCGACCACGACGCCATGCTCGTTGAGCGCGCGGCGGAAAAAGGCGACATCCACGACGAACGTCGCGCCGTGCAACCGTTGCGCCGGACCGAAGAATTCCCCGCGAAAGGAATGGGCGATCATGATGTGGGCGCGCACCTCGACAGCGAACATGAGCCTCTTTCAATAGCAGACGAGCGTGACAATTCCCGGCGCGCCGGGCGAAAGCAGGCGCGGCATGGCGCCGGCAAGCTCGCCGAAAGCGATCCGCTCCGTCAAGAGCGCGTCCAGCCGTTCGTCGCGCGTCAGTTCGAGCGCCTTCTCCAGCCTGCGACGATGGCTCCAGCGCGGCCGGCGCGAGGGCGCGACATGGCCGACCTGCGTGGACACGAGCGAAAGGCGACGCGCATGGAACGCTCCGCCAAGCGGCGCCGTCGTCGCGCGCGCGCCATACCAGCTCGCTTCGACGATCCTGCCTTCCAGGCCGCACGCCGCGACCGCGGCCGCAAGTCCCGCATCGCTCGCGGATGCGTGAAAGACAATGTCGCAATCGCGCGGCGTCGTAGCATCCGTCGAAAAGCCTACGCCGAGCGCCCGCGCGGGCGCGGCCCGCGCGCCGTCCGGGTCGACCACCGTCACATCCGCCCCCGGCAGGCGCCCGGCGAGCGCGGCGATGAGCAGGCCGACCGCGCCCGCGCCGAACACGGCGATGCGGTCGCCGGGCCCGGCGCCGGAATCCCACAGCGCGTTCAGCGCCGTTTCCATATTGGCGGCGAGCGTCGCGCGCGCCGGGCTCGCGCCCGCCGGCAGCCGAACGACCGCGCTGACGGGCGCGACGAAGCGATCCTGATGGGGATGCAGCGCGAACACCTGCGCGCCGACGAGTTCGGCCGGGCCGTCCTCGATCTCGCCGACGGCGCAATAGCCATATTTGACCGGAAAGGGAAAATCGCCCGCCTGCAACGGCGCCCGCATGGCGTGGCGTTCGCTCGCCGGCACGCGGCCCTCGAACACCAGCCGCTCGGTGCCGCGGCTGAGCACGGAAAAAAGAGTGCGCACGCACACCTCGCCCGCGCCCGGAGCCGGCAGCGGCGCGGCGCGCAGTTCGGCGCGACCGGGGGCGACATACCACAGGGCGCGGGCGGTTCGGTCGGGGTTGGTCATGCAGATCCGCTGGTTTGCTCCGCGCGATAGTGCGCCAGAGCGCAGCTGCGCTCCAGCGGATTGTTTCGGCGGGCGAACTGATCCAAAAGACAAATCGCCCGGCGCCCGCGTCGCCGGATGCGGGGCCCGCCATGACCAACGCCGCCACGCCGGCCGGATTGCAACGGACAAACACGCTCTTTCGCCGGCGCCTTCTCGCGGTCGCCTGCAATCTCGCGCTCTATGGCGGGCTTGCGGCGTGGCTGGCGACCATCCTTTGCGTCGATGGCTGGAGCGCGGTCGACGTCGCGTTCTTCCTCTGCTTTCTCATGGCTTCGCCCTGGGCGGTGGTCGGATTCGTCAATGCGACGCTCGGTCTGTGGCTGCTGCGGTTCGCGCGCGACGGCCTTGCGCGCGCCGCGCCGTTCGCCGACCCGGCGCTGTCGGCCGCCGCGCCCGTGGAGCGCATCGCCGTCGTCATGACCTTGCGCAACGAGGATTGCGCGCGCGCCTTCGCGCGATTCGAGGCGATCGAGGAAGAACTTGCGCATACGCCGGAGGCGGCGATGTTTTCCTTCCACGTGCTGAGCGACACCTCGATCGGCGCTGTCGGCGATGACGAGGAGCGGCATGTGACGGCCTGGCGGGCGCGCAGGCCGGACGCGCGCATTTTCTACCGGCGCCGCGCGCATAACGAAGGGTTCAAGGCCGGAAATCTGCGCGACTTCTGCCGCGCGCATTACGACGACGTCGACGCCATGATCGCGCTCGACGCCGACAGCCGCATGAGCGCGGCCGCCATCTTGCGGCTCGCGCGCATCTCGGCGCGCTGGCCTCGCATCGGCATCCTGCAATCGCTCGTGGTCGGCGCGCCCTCCTCGTCGGCATTTGCGCGGCTGTTTCAGTTCGGCATGCGCCACGGCATGCGTTCCTACACGATGGGCGCGGCCTGGTGGACCGGCGAATGCGGGCCCTTCTGGGGGCATAACGCGCTCGTGCGGGTGAAACCGTTCTTCGATCATTGCGAACTGCCGGCGCTGCCGGGCAAGCCGCCGTTGGGCGGGCCGATCCTGTCGCACGACCAGGTGGAGGCGGTGCTGATGCGGCGCGCCGGCTACGAGGCGCGCGTGCTGCCGGTGGAGACGGAATCGTTCGAGGACAATCCGCCGGACATGATCGAGTTCTCGCGTCGCGACATGCGCTGGTGCCAGGGCAACATGCAGTACGCGCCGCTGCTGCGTCTGCCGGGCCTTCTGCCGACCAGCCGGTTTCAGCTGGCCTGGGCGATGCTGATGTTCCTCGGTTTGCCGGCGTCGCAGGCGCTGATTCTGATTGGCGCGCTCAAGCCCTTCGATGGCGAGGCGTCGTTTCCGGTGGCGTCGGCCATCGCGTTCTGGGCCGTCTATCTCGCCGTCGGACTCGCGCCGAAGCTTGCGGGCCTGGCCGACATCGCGGTCGGACGCGAGACGGCGCGCTATGGCGGCGCGGGCCTGTTCTGGGTTGGCGCGCTGGCGGAACTCGTCGCCTCGTTTCTTCTGTCGGCGGCGGTCGGCTTCCGCACCAGCCTGTTCCTGCTCGGCCTGCCGTTTGGCGCGGGTCTCGGCTGGGGCGCGCAGCAGCGCGACGCGCAGGGTCTCTCGTGGCGCGCATGCGCGGCCGCGTTTTGGCCGGGAACGCTGTTCGGCCTGGTCGTCGTCGTTCTGCTTGCGGTCGGAGCGCCGGGCGCGCTGGCCTATGCGGCGCCCTATGTCGCCGGCCTCGTTCTGGCCATTCCGTTCGCGCGCGCGACGGCCGCGCCGGCCCTCGGATTGTGGATGGCCGAACGACAGTTGTGCGCGACGCCCGAGGAAATCGCCGCGGCCCGGCCGCGCTGAACGCGCGCGCGGCCGGCGACCGCGCGCGCAGCTTTCATCAGTGCTTGTGGCCGCCAGCGGCCGGCGCGCCGATCGGCGCCGCCGTGAACGAAACGTCCACCTTGCCGGCCTTCTCGAACACGAGCGTGCCGCGCACGACGTCGCCCTGGACGATCGGCTTCTTCAACTCGATGAACATCACGTGATAGCCGCCGGGCTTCAGCTCGACCGTCGCGCCCGGCGCGATTTCGAGACCTTTGGCGAGTTCGCGCATTTTCATCACGCCGTCGACGACGGCCATCTCGTGGACTTCGAAGCGGCTCGACACGTCGGCGCTGCCCGACACGAGCCGGTCGGGAGTCGTTCCGGTATTGGTGATCTTCATGAACCCGCCGGCGACCTTGGCGCCGCCGGGCGTGGCGCGCGTCCACGGCGCCTCGATGCGCAGCGGACCCGCGTTCACCGTCTGCGTGGCGGCCATTTGCGCGCTCGCCGCGCCCGAAAGGGCGAAGGCGGCGCATGCGATGGCGAACGTTTTTCTCATCATGTTTTCTCCAGAATACGGTTGGCGGGCGTCGCGCCCGCGCTTTCGATGAAACGGCCCCAGGGGGCAAGACAGGTTCAGACCGCGCGCGGCGGTCCACGCGCGGGGTCTGGAAGACCGACGCGCGTGATCGCGGCAGGCCGTTCGCGAAACACGCGCGCGACGACGCGCCAGACCGCACGCCGGATTTCGACGACCGGCGGCGCGGCGGCCCCGTGCGTGGCGAAGCCGCACAATACGCAGCACGCATTTTCGAGCGCCGCGCCGGCGTCGCCGCGCGTATGACCGGCGGCGCTGCAATGAACGCCGGCCGCCTGACGGTCCAGCGCCGTACGCGACATGGCGCGTTGCGCGCTCGCCGGCGCCAGAACCTGGACGGCGAGCGCAAGGACAAACAGCGGAAAGGCGAAGAAAAGCTTCTGCATATCCGTCCCGCGCGCCGCCGAATGCGCGCGTTCAATGGGCCATGAACACGGGGATTTCGGCGTAAGCCAGAATATCGTTGGTCGCGCCGCCGAAAATCATCTGGCGCAGCCGGCTTTGCGTGTAGCCGCCCTTGACCAGAAGATCCGCGCCCAGCGCCGCCGCCTGTTCGAGAATGACCCGTCCTGCAGGCCGCGCGCCGCTGTCGGCCTGCGCGAAATCGACCGGCAGACCATGACGCTGAAGCGCCTTGACGAGGCTCTCCGCAGAGGGGCCCGGCGCCAGCGCGCCCGAGACCGAAAGAACGACGATGCGCCTGGCCTTCTTCAGCAGCGGCATGGAAAAGCCGACCGTGCGCGCGGTCTCGGTGGAGCGATTCCACGATATGACGATGGTTTCGCCGAACGTGGCGCGCGCCTGATGCGGCGCGATCAGAAGCGGACGCCCGGATTCGAACAGAGCGGATTCGAGCGTGGCGCGGCGCGGATCGCCGCGCCCGGCGCCGGGGCGGCCCACCACGATGATGTCGAACAGGCGCCCGTAGGCGCCCAGCGCGCTGTCGGTGCTCATTTCGCCGCCGGCCCAGCCATAGCACACGCCTGCCACCCCTGGGGCCGCCGGCGGCACGCCGTGCAGGTTCATATGGTCCTCGAACGCGCGGCGCGCGCGCTCCACGATCTCGCGACGCGTGCGCTCATCGAAAATGGAGCCGGCGATGGCGAAATCGGCTGCGATCAGATCGCCCGTATCGGGCCCGAGCGCGACGCCTTCGATGCGGCTGTCGAACAGCGCGCCGCAAGCGCGCGCGGTCGAAAGAACGGCGTCGAGCCGGTCGTGCTCCTCGATGGGCACAAGAATGTTCTTCACGTGGCAGCCTCCCGCACGCCGAAACTAGCGCAAACCGCCCGAAAGGGGAAACGGCCGCCGTCTCAAAGCCTGCGGGCGGGGATGGACCAGGCGCAGGCGAGCGCCAGCATCGCAAAGAGATTCATGGCGAGAAAGGCGGCGCGGAAACTGGCGTGCAGCGCGGCCTGCGCGCCAGCCTGAGCGGGCGGCGCCAGAGCCTGCAGGGCGGCCGGACCGTGTTCCAGCAGAGCAGCGAACGCATCGCGCCCGACGTCGGCGTCGGCGGTGAAGACGGCAAACAGCGCCGAGCCGACGATGGCGGTGCCGAATGTCGCGCCGACCGCGCGCGAAAACTGCACCGAGGCCGCCGCCGATCCGAGTCGCGCGGGTCCTGCGGCGTTCTGCACCGTCACCTGAACCACGCCCATCACGCTGCCCATGCACAGTGCGATGGCGCCGAACAGCGCCGGCAGGGCCGCCAGCGGCAGGCGCGCGTGGAAAAGCGCGAGAACGCAGAACAGAATATTGGCGGGAATGAGCGCCAGCGAGGGAAAGATCGCCGTGCGGCCGGTGCGGCTGACGAGACGCCCGGTGATGAGCGAGCCGACGCCGACGCCGAGCGCCATGGGAAGAAGGAAATAACCGGTCTCGCTCGCTGACAGACCGCGCGCCGCGCGCAGATAGAGCGGCGTGTAGTTGATGAGCGACACCAGCGCCGCGCCATGACACGCGGCCATCGCATCCGACCGCCAGATCGCCGGATTGCGCATGAGCGCGATCGGCAGCAGCGGATCTTCCTGCCGGCTCTCGCGGCGGATCAGCGCGACGAGGGCGCCGAGCGCGAGCACGCAGAGCGACAGGATCAACGGCGCGAGCGCCGCGTCGAGCTTGCGCGCCTGCTCCACGGCCACCAGCGCCGGGCCGATGAAACAGACGAACAGGAACAAGCCTCCGGAATCGAATGTCTTCATGATTCCGGCGGGCGGCTTCTTGGGCAGGCGTCGTATCAGTGCGAGCGCGAACAGCCCGAGCGGCAGGTTGATCCAGAAGATCGACCGCCAGCCGAACGCGCCCGTCAGAAAGCCGCCGGCGACGGGACCGAACGAACTGGACGTGACGATGACGGCCGCCAGATAGCCCTGATAGCGCGCCCGCGCGCGCGGCGGGATGGTTTCGCCGATCAGCGCTTGCGACAGCGTCATCAGGCCGCCGCCCCCAAGACCCTGAACGAAACGCGCGACGACGAGCCCCGCCATGTTCGGCGCAAGCGCGCAGGCCACGGACCCCGCCATCATCAGCAGCAGCGCGAACGTCATCATGCGCGCGCGGCCGAACGCGTCGCCGAGCCGGCCGTAGACTGGCGCGGCGATGGTGTTGGCCACGAGATAGACGATGACGATCCAGGCGGCGCGCTCGGCCTCGCCGAACGCCGCCGACATGGCCGGCAGCGCCGTCGCCACGATCGTCTGGTCGACGACCGCGATGAACATCGGCAGCACGATCGAGGGGAAGATGCGGAAGAACAGGCTGCGCTCGCCTTCGGGGGCCGGGGGCGTTTCCTGTCCGGGCTCGATCACGCTGTCGGCCTTTGGCCCCCTGTCATCCATCGATTTCGGCGAGCGCCGCCAGACCTTCGCGATAGGTCGGATATTTGAGATGCACGCCGAGATCGTTGCGCAGCGTGGCGTTCGACACGCGTTTGGACGACGACCAGAAACTGGCCGCCATCGGAGTCATCTGCGCCTGTTCGAACGGAATCTCCGGCGGAACCGGCACGCCCATCAGTTCGGCGGCGAGCGCGATGACATCCTGTGGCGGCGCAGGCTCGTTGTCGGTGACGTTGACGATGCGGCCGGCGAGCGGCGCCGCCAGGGCGGCCGCGATCGCCTGCGCGATGTCGTCGACGTGAATGCGGTTGAACACCTGATCCTTCTTCACGATGCGGCGCGCCGCGCCCGCGCGCAGATTGACGAAAGCGTTCTGGCCGGGACCATAGATGCCGGACAGACGTAGAACGAACACGTCCTTGCCGGCGCGCGCGCCAAGTTCGCGCCATGCTTTCTCGGCCGCGACGCGCGCGTGCAGCCGCGCGTTGTCGGGCGCTTCCTGCGCGGTCTCGTCGATCCAGGCGCCGGCGTGGTCGCCATAGACGCCGATGGTGGAGAGATAGACGATACGCCGCACCGGCGCGGCGGCGATGTCGTCGGCGTAATGGGCGAGCACCGGATCGCCATCGACCGCCGGCACGGACACGAGCAGCGCATCCATCGCGGCAAGCTCGGCCGCGACCGCCGGATTGCGCGCGGCGCCGTCGAACAGATGGATGTCGACATCGCGAAAGAGCGGGCGAAGGCGCGCGGCGCTTTCGGGCGAGCGAACGGTCGCGCCCATTTTTCCGTATCGATTGCGATAGAGCGTCACGAACCGCTCCGCCGAATATCCGAGGCCAAAAACGAACAGGTTCATGCAACCGACCTTTCGGCGCTTTCGATGCGCCATTCCTCGCGCACGCTTTCGTCCGTTTCGGCGACCGCGCGCGCCGCCGCGATTGTGACGAACATTTGCGGCGAGGCAAGCCGGGCGAGCGCCCAGACCGCCGCGCCGCGCACCAGCGGCGAAGCATGCCCGAGAAGCTGCTCGACAAGCGGCGCGAGCGCGGGCGCCCCCGCGTTGCCGGCGGCGATCAGCACGTTGCGCAAGAAACGCGCGTGTCCGATGCGCTTGACCGGATTGCCCGCGAAGAATGCGCGAAAGGCGGCTTCGTCCTGGGCCAGCAGCATATCGAGACGCGGGCGCTCGAGATCGGCGCGCGCGAGCAGTTTGGCCTCGCGCGCTTCCTGCGCGAACTTGTTCCACGGGCAGGCGGCCAGGCAATCGTCGCAGCCGTAGATGCGATCGCCGATGGCGGCGCGGAATTCGCGCGCGATGACGCCCTTGTGCTCGTTCGTCAGATAGGCGATGCAGCGGCGCGCATCGAGCCTGTAAGGCGCCGGGAACGCCGCGGTGGGGCAGGCGACGAGACAGGCGCGACAGGCCCCGCAAAGATCGTCGCCCGGCGCGTCCGCCGGCAGATCGAGCGTGGTGAACAGCGCGCCGAGAAACAGCCACGATCCGAATTCGCGCGACACGAGATTGGTGTGTTTGCCCTGCCAGCCGAGGCCGGCGGCCTGCGCGAGCGGTTTCTCCATCACGGGCGCCGTGTCTACGAAAACTTTCAGTTCATTGGGGCCGGCGAGCTTCTGCAATCGCGCGGCGAACAGTTTCAGCCGGCCTTTCATCAGTTCGTGATAGTCGCGATTGCGCGCGTAAACGGAAACGACGCCGGTCGGCCCGGGCTGCGCGGGGCGGCGCTCGCCGGCGTGCGGCCCGTAGTTCATGCCGAACACCAGAATGGAACGCACGTCCGGCCACAGGGCGGACGGGTGGGCGCGCCGTTCGCGCGTTTCGGCCATCCAGTGCATGTCGCCATGCGCGCCTGCGGCCAGCCACGCGCCGAGCCGGTCGGCGTTGTCGCGCGCATCGGCCGCGCGCACGACCCCGAACGCATCGAAGCCGAGCCTGCGCGCCTCGGCCCGCAGGCTAGCGAGGAGCGAAACGGGGTCCGGCGCGCGCGCGTTCATGACCGCAGCCTGAAGGGTAAACGGCGCGCGTTGCAAGCGCCGCAAGCGAACCGGTCAGAAATCGAGATCGGCGTAGACCGCGCTCGGCGCCATGCCTGGCACGCGGTCGGCGAGCAGGGGGCGAAACGAGGGCCGGGACTTAATGCGGCCATACCAGGCCTTTGCGTGCTCGTCCTCTTCCCAGGGCGCGTCGCCCAGATAATCGGCGACCGACACATGCGCGGCGGCGGCGAGATCGGCGAAGGTCAGCGAATCGCCCGCCAGCCAGTTGCGGGAGGCGGCGAGGTAGCCGATGTAGCGCAGGTGATGCCGCATGTTGGCGCGCGCGGCGCGCACCAGATCCATGTCCGGCGCGCCGCCGCCCTGCTCGCGCGACATGAACCGTTTGTAGACCTTCTCGGTCACGAGCCAGTCGGTCGCTTCCGCAAACATCTTGCCATTGAACCAATCGAGAAGCCGCCGCGCCTCCACCCGTCCCGCGATGTCCTTCGGCAACAGGCGCGCGTTGGGATCGGCCGGCCCGTAGGCCTCGTCCAGCCACTCGGCGACCGGCCCAGCGCCGGACGCCACCAGCCCGCCGTCGGCGACGAGCACCGGCGTGCGGCCGGCGGGGTCGAGCAGCAGGAAATCCTCGCGCCGGTCGCACGCGCGTTCTTCGATGAGGTCGAATTCAAGTCCGTATTCGGCAAGCGCGAGGCGCACGAAGCGCGAATGGGGGCAAAGCGGATGATGAAAAAGATGGGCCATGCGCTGTCGGGGATGAGCGTTGGGGAGAAGCGCGACTCGACGCGCGGCGATGTCTGCATGGTTGCGCCGAATCGCGGCGGCAGCATGGCTATAGGCGGGCCCCGCGCGGCCGGCAAGCGCACACGAGCCTCAGAGTCGCCCCTGCCGCGCCTTGGCTTCGCGCCGGCGCGCGTGGAGAATCGGCTCGGTATATCCGGAGGGTTGTTCGCGCCCCTTGAGCACGAGATCGCAGGCGGCCTGAAACGCCACTCCGTCGAACCGCGGCGCCATGGGCCGGTACTGCGGATCGTGCACGTTCTGGCGGTCGACGACCTCGGCCATCTTCCTGAGCGTCGCGATCGCCTGCTCCTGGCTGCAAACGCCGTGGCGCAGCCAATTGGCGATGTGCTGGGAGGAGATGCGCAGCGTCGCGCGGTCCTCCATCAGGCCGATGTCGTGGATGTCGGGAACCTTGGAGCATCCGACGCCCTGATCGATCCAGCGCACGACATAACCCAGAATTCCCTGCGCATTGTTGTCGAGTTCGGCCTGCACATCCTCCGCCGACCAGTCGGCGCGGTCGGCGAGCGGCGGGGTGAGAATGTCGTCGAGCAAGGCGGGCCTGCGTTTGGCGATTTCGTCCTGCGCGCGCGCGACGTCGACGGCGTGATAGTGCGTGGCGTGCAGCGTCGCGGCGGTCGGAGAGGGCACCCAGGCGGTGTTTGCGCCCGCCCGGGGATGGCCGATCTTCGTGCGCAGCATGTCGGCCATCATGTCCGGCATCGCCCACATGCCCTTGCCGATCTGCGCCCGGCCGCGCAAGCCCGCCCCCAGCCCCGTATCGACGTTCGAATCCTCGTAGGCCGCGATCCATTTCTGCGCGCGCATGTCGGCCTTGCGCACCATGGCGCCTGCTTCCATCGACGTGTGGATCTCGTCGCCGGTGCGATCGAGGAAGCCGGTGTTGATGAATACGAGGCGATCCTTCGCCGCGCGGATGCATTCCCCGAGGTTGACGGTTGTCCGCCGTTCCTCGTCCATCACGCCCATCTTGATGACGTTGCGCGCAAGGCCGAGAACGTCCTCCACGCGCGCGAAAATCTCGTCGGCGAAGGCGACCTCCTCGGGTCCGTGCATCTTCGGCTTGACGATGTAGATCGATCCCGCGCGCGAGTTCTTCAATGCGCCGGACCCGCGCAGGTCGTGGAGCGCGATCGCGCTCGTGATCATGGCGTCGAGCATGCCTTCCGGCGCCTCGGCGCCGGCGATCCGGATCGCATCGCTCGTCATCAGGTGGCCGACATTGCGCGCCAGCAGGAGCGCGCGACCGTGCAGAACCTTGTGCGCGCCGTCGGGCGCCGTATAGACGCGATCGGACGCGAGCCGCCGCGTCATCCGGCGCCCGTCCTTTTCGAACGTGTCGCCGAGATCGCCCTTCATCAGGCCGAGCCAGTTGCGATAGGCGGCGACCTTGTCGTCGGCGTCGACGCAGGCGACCGAATCCTCGAAGTCCTGGATCGTCGTGACCGCCGATTCCAGCACGACATCGGCGACGCCGGCCGGATCTTCGCGGCCGATGGCGTGCGCGCGGTCGACGACGAGCTCGATGTGAAGCCCGTGATGGGCGAGCAGAATGGCGGACGGCGCATCCGCCGCGCCGCGATAGCCGGCGAATAGCGAGGGATTGCGCAGGGCGGTGCGCGCGCCATCCTGCAGCGCGACGGCGAGCGCGCCCTGCTCGACGACATAGCGCACGGCCTGCGCATGCGAGCCGCGCTCGAGCGGAATGCTCTGGTCGAGAAAGGCGCGGGCCCATGCGATGACCTGCGCGCCGCGCGCCGGATCGTAGCCGGGTTTGGCCGTCTCGCGGCCGGGAATCGCATCCGTTCCGTAGAGCGCGTCGTAAAGGCTGCCCCAGCGCGCGTTGGCGGCGTTGAGCGCGTAGCGCGCATTGGTGACGGGCACGACGAGCTGCGGACCGGCGATGCGGGCGATCTCGGCGTCGACGTTCTCGACGCCGATCGTGAAGTGGGGACCGGGCGCAACGAGATAGCCGATCTCGCGCAGGAAGGATTTGTAGGCCGCAGGATCAAACGCGCGCCCCCTGCGGGCGGCGTGCCATGCGTCGATGCGCGCCTGCAACTCGTCGCGACGTTTCAGGAGCGCCCGGTTCTTCGGCGCGAGATCGACCAAAAGTCGTTCAAGGCCGCTCCAGAAGGTTTGCGACGAGACGCCCGTCCCCGGCAACGCCTCGCGCTCGATAAAATCATGCAGCGCCGGCGCGATTTCGAGCGCGCCCTGTCGAACAAACAATTCGGTCATGCGGTCTTCCTGTCGTCGCTCATGTCCGAGCGAGCTGGAACGGCATCGCGCGCAGGCGCTGGCCGGTCGCGGCGAACACGGCGTTGGCGACAGCCGGCGCAACCGCCGGCACGCCGATCTCGCCGACCCCGCCGATGTCGGCGCCGGAATTGACGATGTCGACGGCGATGCGCGGCGCATCGGCCAGCGTCACAAGCGGATAGGAATCGAAATTCTGCTGCACGATCGCGCCGTTCTCGAAATCGATCCGGCCATGCAACGCCGCGCTCAGTCCGAAGTTCACGCCCCCGCGCACCTGCGCGATCACGTTCTGCGGATCGATGGCAAGGCCGCAGTCGACGACCGCATGCACGCGCCGCACGCGAATATCGGATCCCGTCACCTCGACATCCGCCGTCATGCCGACGAAGGAATGGAACGGCTCGGTCAGCGCGAACCCGCGCCCGACCCTTCCGCCCTCGCGCGGCGCCTCGAGCGGCTCGGCGACGTCGAAGCGCGCCATCGTCTCCAGAACGCGCCAGGCGCGTTTGGCCGCGCGCGAATTGTCGGAAACCGCCAAAAGCCGCGTGCGATAGTCGAGCGGTTTCGCTTTCGCCGCGGCCGCGAGTTCGTCGACGAAACTTTCGAGAAAGAAACAATTGAGGCTGAAGCCGACCGAGCGCCAGAATCCGACCGGAACGCCCGTATCGACCGCGAAATGTTCGAGCGAAACGTTGGGCACGCCGTAAAAGGACCTCAGCGCGCCATCCAGCGCCGTTCGATCCGCCATGAGGCCGCCGACGGCCCGCGGCATCACGCGCGCCACGAATTGATCGACGATCGAGGGGGTCGCGACGCGATAGACGAGCGTGGCGGGCAGGCCGTTGGCGTCGAGCGTCGCGGACAGATCGGCGAGGGCGGCGGGGCGCAGAACATCGTCGCGCATGTCCTGCGCGCGCGACCAGATGGTCTGCACGGGAACGCCCTTGAACTTTCTTGCAATCTCGACCGCCTTGGCGACGAAGCCGACATCGGCGCGCCGCCCGAATCCGCCGCCTAGATACGGCGTGACGATTTCGACTTTCGCCGTGTCGACGCCGGCGGCGGCGGCCGCCGCCATCTGCGCGAGTTGCGGAGACTGCGTGCCGGCCCACACCTTGGCGCCGATGTCGGTGACGAGCGCGGTCGCGTTGATCGGCTCCATCGTCATATGCGCGAGGAACGGCGCCGAATAGACAGCCGTGATCTGCGCGCCGGCGGCGTTGCGCACGTCGCCCTTCGTTTCCTGAACCCAGCGTTTGCGATAGTCGGCGCCTCTGTCGAGGGCCGCGCGACAGGCGGCGAAGACATCCTTCGTCGAAACGGCGAGCGCGTTCGTTTCGTCCCATGCGAGTTGCAGCCGGTCGAGAGCGGCGGCGGCGATCGCATAGGATTCGGCGACGACCGCGACATAGTCGGCGCCTTCGACCAGACCGCGCACGCTGGGCGCCTCGCCAGGCAGCCGCGCGCTCTTCAGTTTCGCGCCGAGGCGCGGCGCATGGAGGATGGCTGCGTAAAGCTGGCCTTTCTCGCGCACGTCGATGGCGTAGGCCGCCTGTCCGCGCGCTTTCGGCGCAACGTCGGCGCGCGGCGCGCCCTTGCCGATCAAGCCGTCGGGCGCGAGAGGCGCGAGCGCGATGTCCCGCGGCGGCAGTTTAGCCGCGGCGTCGGCGAGTTCGGCGAACGTCGCGCGTTTGCCGTCGGGCGCAAGCACGGCGCCGTCGACGAATTTGAGCCGCTCGACAGTGGTTGCAAAGTGCGCGGCGGCGGCGCGTGCGAGCATGTCGCGCATGGCGGCGGCGGCCGCGCGCAACGGCTCGGCGATGTTGCGGGTGGATGTGGAGCCGCCCGTCGCCTGGATGCCGACGGCGCGCAGGATCTTCTCGAAGCTCCAGTAGGCCGCGCGCTGCAGCACGCCCTCGTTTTCGAACGGCAGGCCATCGAGCAGCATGACCGGATTGGCGAAGCGCGCGTGGATCGGCGCCTGAACGGGTCGCACGCGGTCCGGCGACAGGCCAAGTTCATTGGCGACCAGCAGCGCCGCAAGCGCGTAAATGCCCTGCCCCATGTCCTGATGAGGGACGGCGACCTCCACACGTCCATCCGACCCGAGTTTCAGCCAGGCGCCGAAACTCGTTTCGCCCGGTCCGGCGTCGAGCCTGAACCCGTCGATCCGGTGGAGCCGCGTCGCGACCACGCCGGCGCCAACCAGCATGCCGCCGCCGACCACGCCGGCCGCAATCAGAAAGGTGCGCCGCGCGATCGTTCCGGCCCGGCTCATTTCGCGCCTCCCGCCTTGCGCGCGTCCGCGCGCAGGGTCTCGAGCGCAAGACCGACCGCGTCGCGGATCGCGTCGTAGGTTCCACAGCGGCAGATGTTGGTCAGCTGCGCCAGCACCGACTCGGGCGTGGCGTTCTGGTCGGCGGCGATGACGGACGTGGCGGCCGTGACGAAGCCGGGCTGGCAGTAGCCGCATTGTGGCGCCTGGGCTCTTGTCCAGCCCGCGACGACCGCCTCGAACACCGGGCCGGACAGGCCCTCGATGGTGGCGATGTTCTTGCCGGCGATGTCGGCGAGACTGGTCTGGCAGGCGCGCGTCTGGGCGCCGTCGACAATGACGGTGCAGGCGCCGCACAGGCCGGCGCCGCAGCCGAACTTGACGCCGACCATCCCGAGTTCGTCGCGCAGCGCCCACAATAACGGCGACTGGGGCGCGCCGACGGCCGCAACCTTGCGGCCGTTGAGATTGAATTCCACGGTCATGACGCCTGTCCCGCCGCGCAGCGCCCGGTACGGACGCGCGCGTCAGCAAGACTTGGGCGGTTCGCCCCGTGCGGTCAAGCGCCCCGCAGGCGCGCGGCGAGGCTGGGGCGTTTTCGCTTCCGACGGAATCGGAAGGGATGCTCCAGCTATCTGTTCTGACGGATTTTCTTCCCGCGAACCGGTAGCCGCATCGCTCGAATGCGCTCTAGGCCGCGATGCGTCGCCTGGCTTCGGCGTACTCGCGTTTCAACTTGTCGACGAATTCGGCGACGGTCGTCACGGACTTGACGGCGCCGATGCCCTGCCCGGAACCCCAGATGTCCTTCCACGCCTTGGCTTTCGTGTTGCCGCCGGAGCCGAAGTTCATCTTGGAGGGATCCGAAACGGGCAGATTGTCCGGGTCGAGGCCGGCGGCTTCGATGGAGGGCCGCAGATAGTTGCCGTGCACACCGGTGAAGAGGTTGGTGTAGACGATGTCGCCCGCGGAGCCCGCGACGATCGCATGCTTGTAGGCCTCGGCGGCGTTGGCCTCCTTGGTGGCGATGAACGCCGTGCCCATGTAGCCGAGATCGGCGCCCATGGCTTGCGCGGCCAGAATCGCGCCGCCGGTGGCGATGGAGCCGGAGAGCGCGATCGGCCCGTCGAACCATTCGCGCGTTTCCTGAACGATGGCGAACGGCGACTGCACGCCGGCATGGCCGCCGGCCCCGCTGGCCACCAGAATGAGCCCGTCAGCGCCCTTCTCGATCGCCTTGCGCGCGAAGAACTGGTTGATGACGTCGTGCAGCACGATTCCGCCGTAGGAATGGATCGCCTGATTGAGGCTTTCCTGCGCGCCGAGCGAGGTGATGACGATCGGAACCTTGTATTTCACGCACATGTCGATGTCGTGCTGCAGGCGGTCGTTCGATTTGTGCACGATCTGATTGACCGCGAACGGGGCCGACGGCGCCTCGGGATGTTTGGCGTCGTATTCGGCGAGTTCGGAGGTGATGCGTTTCAGCCATTCCTCCAGAACCGGGCCGGGACGGGCATTGAGCGCGGGGAACGAGCCGACAATGCCCGCCTTGCATTGCGCGATCACCAGATCCGGATTGGAGATGATGAACAGCGGCGAGGCGATGAGCGGCAGGCGCAGGCGATTGAAGACGGGCGGCAGGGACATGGCGTTTCCTTTGTGGTTGGTCGGTTCATGCGTTTGGTTGCGTGATCGTCGGCGGCGTGCGGCGCGCATAGGCCCCGCGCGCGGCGCCATGGTCAGCCGCGCGCGGCGCGGGCAGGCCCCGCGCGCGCCTGGCGCCGGCCGGAACGGGGGGGCGAACGGGCGCCCCGCGTGAGGGTGCGCATCATGGTGGCGTGCGCCTCGCGCAACATGGCCTCGTCGCCGAGCTTGCCGGCCATGTAGAGATTGACCAGCCCGTGCACGGCGGCCCAGTAGATGAGACCGAGCTTCTTCGGCTCGCCCGCCAGCCGGCCTTCGGCGACCAGGTCTTCCATGTAAGCGGTCATCGTGCGGGTGGCGCGGGCGCGGGCGCGCGCAAGATCGGGGTAGGTTTCCTCGTCAGGCTGGGAGAGATCGAACATCAGCCGATAGGCGTCCGGCTCCTCGAGCGCGAACGCCAGATAGGCCTCGCCGACCGCGCGACCCTTGCGCCCGGCGGCGCCCACGGAGGCCTGCGCCCGTTCCATCCGTTCGGAGAACCGGTCGAAGGCGGCCGCCCGCACGGCGCTGAGAATGTCGTCCTTGTTGCGAAAATAGCGGTAGGGCGTCATGGCGCTGACGCCGACCGCGCGCGCGATTTCACGCAAGGTGACGCCGTCGGCGCCGCGTTCGGCGAAGGCGCGCTCGGCGGCCGCGCACAGGCGCGCGCGAAACGCTTCCACTTCCTCGCCCGTCAACGCGCGCCGCATCGGCCGCCTCCGCTCGCCGAACGCATCCTGCGCACAAAACATTTACGGTGTAAAGATTTGATGCGCGCGCCGGTTGCGGCGTCCCTCCGGCTTGCGATAACCTCGCCGCAACGAACAGCCGCCCCGCACGCGGCGCGAGGAAACGACCGGATGGGACGCGCCTGATGCGCATGCCGCCGTTTTCGCGCCGAACGTGGCGGGCGGCCTGTTCGGCGGCGACATCCGCCGCGCAGGCGCGCGCGCCCGATCAAGAGGAAAAGATATGACCGAAGCCGTCATCGTTTCGACCGCCCGCACAGGCCTCGCCAAGTCCTGGAAGGGCGCCTTCAACGCCACCCATGGCGCCACCATGGGCGGCGCCGCCGTCAAGGCCGCCGCCGACCGCGCCAAGATCGGCCTCGACGAAATCGAGGACGTGGTGATGGGCTGCGCGACGCCGGAAGGCGCGACGGGCCAGAACATCGCCCGCCAGATTGCGCTGCGCGCCGGCTGCCCCGTCTCCGTGCCCGGCATGACCATCAATCGCTTCTGCTCCTCGGGGCTGCAGACGATCGCCACCGCCGCCCAGCGCATCATCGCGGGAGAAAACGACATTTTGGTCGCCGGCGGCGTCGAGTCGATCTCGCTCGTCCAGAACGAAGCCAACCGCACGCACGGGAAAGATCCGTGGCTCGTCCAGCACAAGCCGGAAATCTACTGGACCATGCTCCAGACGGCCGAGCAGGTCGCCAAGCGTTACGGCATCCCGCGCGAGCGGCAGGACGAATACGGCGCCCGATCGCAGCAGCGCGCGGAAGCCGGTCTGAAGGCCGGCAGGTTCAAGGACGAGATCATTCCCGTCACCACGGTCATGAAGGCGACCGACAAGAACACGGGCGCGGTGGTCGACAAGGAAGTGACGATCGATTCCGACGAAGGCATCCGCGCCGGCACCACATACGAGGCGGTCAGCCAGATCAAGCCGGTGTTCGAGGGCGGCACGATCGCGGCCGGCAACGCCAGCCAGTTTTCGGACGGCGCGGCCGCCGTCGTGGTGATGAACGCCAAGCTGGCCGAAAAGCGCGGCCTGAAACCGCTCGGCGCGTTCCGCGGCTTTGCGGTCGCCGGCTGTGAGCCGGACGAGATGGGCATCGGCCCCGTGTTCGCCATTCCGAAACTGTTGCAGAAAGCGGGCCTGAAAGTATCCGACATCGACCTGTGGGAGCTGAACGAGGCGTTCGCCGTGCAGGTGCTCTATTGCCGCGACAAGCTCGGCATTCCGGACGACCGGCTCAACGTCAACGGCGGCGCCATCGCGGTCGGCCATCCCTACGGCGTGTCGGGCGCGCGTCTGACAGGCCATGCGCTGATCGAAGGCAAGCGCCGCGGCGGCAAGCTCGCGGTCGTGACCATGTGCATCGGCGGCGGCCAGGGCGCGGCGGGCCTGTTCGAAATCTTCTGAGCGGCTCGCGCGCCATTCGTTCCGGCGCAGTCGGCCGAACGTGCAAAAGGAAAACCCGCCGTCGCCGGCGGGTTTTCTGTCTGTCGGGTTTCAGGCGCCGCGACGGGCGCCCGTTCGGCTCGTCACATCCGCTCGACGATGATCGCCGGCGCCATGCCGCCCGCCGCGCACATCGTCACGAGGCCGTAGCGCTTGTTGGTGCGCTCCAGTTCGTCGACCACCGTGCCAATCAGGATCGCGCCGGTCGCGCCGATCGGATGGCCGAGCGCGATAGAGCCGCCGTTGACGTTGACCTTAGAGCGGTCGAGTTCGAGGTCGCGCATGAACTTTTCCGCGACGACCGCGAACGCCTCGTTGATCTCCCAGAGGTCGATGTCCTCCTTCTTGAGGCCGGCCTTCTCCAGCACTTTTCTGGCGGCCGGAACGGGCGCGTTCAGCATCAGCTCGGGGCTGTCGCCCATGTTCGCCATCGCCACGACGCGCGCGCGCGGTTTCCAGCCCTGCGACTTCGCGTAGCCCGGCGAAGCCAGCAGCACCGCGCCCGAACCGTCGACCACGCCGGAGGAGTTGCCGGCGTGATGCTTGAAGTCGATCTTGAGGTCGGGATAGGCCTGCAGGATCAGCGAACGATAGGTCGTGCCCTGCTCGTCGAGCGGCGCGTCGGCGAGCGCGGGGAATGCCGCCTTCAGTTGGGCAAGGCCCTCTCGCGTCGTCTGCGGGCGCGGATACTCGTCGTGATCCAGCGCGAGCGTGCCGTCCTCCTTGTAGACGGGAACGATCGACTTCTTGAAGCGGCCTTCCTTGATCGCCACCTCCGCCTTCTGCTGGCTCTGGTAGCCGACTTCGTCCAGCGCCTCACGCGAGATGTTCTCGAGCGTGGCGATCGCGTCGGCGCAAACGCCCTGATGCGTCTGGGGATGATGCAGGCGCAGGCGCATGTTGCCCTGGTCCATGACCGGCGCGGCGCCGCGGCGGCCGGTGAAGGACATCATCTCCGTGCCGCCGGCGATGACGAGGTCCTCCATGCCCGACATGATGCAGGACGCCGCGAAATTCACCGCGCTGATGCCCGACCCGCAGAAGCGGTCGATGGTGATGCCGGAGGAGCGGACGTCGAACCCGGCGTCCAGCGCCGACATGCGGCCGAGATCGCCGCCCTGCGGGCCGACCTGCGAGGACGTCCCCCAGATCACGTCGCCGACTTCGGCCGTATTGAGGTTGTTGCGCTTGGCCAGCGCCTTGAGAACGGTAGAGCCGAGCTGCTGGGGGTGAATTTCCCACAGCGCGCCCTTGCCGGCCTTGCCGATGCCGCGCGGTGTGCGGGCCGCGTCGATGATCCAGGCTTCTGACATGATGTTTCCTTCCGAGGTTGGAGTTATGGATTAGCGCGGCGCCATGCGGATGGCGCCGTCCAGGCGCACGTCCTCTCCGTTGAAATAGCCGCAGGTGATCATCGTGTGGGCAAGCTGGGCGTATTCCTCCGCCCGGCCGAGACGGCGCGGATGCGGCACCATCGCCGCAAGTCCCGCCTTCACGTTCTCCGGCGCGCGCGCGAGCAGCGGCGTGTCGAAAATGCCCGGAAGGATGGTGTTGCAGCGGATGCTGTCGCCCGACAGATCGCGCGCCACCACCAGCGTGATGCCGACGACGCCGGCCTTCGAGGCGGTATAGGCGACCTGACCGATCTGACCGTCTTCGGCGGCGACCGAGGCGGTGTTGACGATCGCGCCGCGATCGCCGCACGGCAGCACCGGCAGGGTCAACATGCCGGCCGCGCTCTTGGTGATGCAGCGGAACGTGCCGATGAGATTGACGTTGATGATGCGTTCGAAATTGTCGAGCGGATATTCCTTCGGCTTCTTGGTTTCCTTGTCGATCGAAGCCGTGCGCGCCGCGCCGCCGCCCACGCCCGCGCAGTTGACCAGAACGCGCTCCTGCCCATGGGCGGCGCGCGCCTTGGCGAAGCCCGCCTCGACGTCTTCGGTCGACGCGACGTTGACCTTGCAGAACACGCCGCCGATTTCCTTCGCGAGCTTTTCCCCCAACTCCTCGTTGAGATCGAAGATCGCGACTTTCACGCCGTGGCTCGCCAGCATGCGCGACGTCGCCGCGCCGAGACCCGACGCGCCGCCGGTGACGACGGCGGAAATGGAACTGTCCAAATTCATCTGAATGCGCTCCTTAGGCGTTTCTCGCCGACACGGTCGCCTTCGCCGTTCATGCGCGTGCACGAACGCGGCGTCGGAATCGATCGCGCGCCGGCCCAATCCGGTCGCCTTGTCCGGTTGCGGACAGACGTGCGGCGTATCCTCCCCTCCCGCGCGTGAGCGCAGGAGCGGCGGCACTCTAAGCGGGGATCGACGCGATTTCCAGAGCGTCATTGCAATTCCGCAGAGCGAAACTGAAAATCACCACCCGAAACGATCACCCGGACAGAAGCGCCGCCACGTGGTCGCCGATCGCCAGGCTGGCGGTGAGGCCGGGGCTTTCGACGCCGAACAGATTGACCAGGCCGGCGACGCCGTGCGCCGCTGGACCGTCGATCCTGAAATCGGCTGCAGGCGCGCCGGGGCCGGAGATCTTGGGGCGAACGCCGGCGAAGGCCGGGCGCAACGCGTCGTCCGGCAATGCGGGCCAATAGCGGCGGATGTCGGCGTAGAAGGCGCCGGCCCGGCGCGGGTCGACCGAATTATCCTTGGCGGCGATCCACTCGACATCCGGTCCAAACCGCGCTGCGCCGCCGAGGTCGAGCGTGAGATGTACGCCGAGACCGCCTTCGACAGGCACGGGATAGATGAGGCGGGAGAACGGCGCGCGGCCGTCGAGCGCGAAATAGCAGCCGCGCGCCATGAAAAGCTGCGGGATGGCGGAGGCGGGAAAGCCGGAAAGACTGTGCGCCACCGCCTGCGCGTCGAGGCCCGCCGCATTCACGAGAAGGCGCGACCGGACATGCGTGCGCGCGCCGTCGGCGCCCTGCGTTTCGATCTCGAACCCGTCGGGCCGGACGGCGCCCTCGACCATACGCGTGGCGAGCACGAGACTCGCGCCATGCGCCTGCGCGTCCCCCAGAAGCGCCCGCATCAGCGCCGCGCCGTCGACGATGCCGGTCGAGGGCGAGAACAGAGCCGCCGCGCAAGATAGTTCCGGCTCCATCGCCCGCGCCGCCGCGCCCGACAGTTCGCCCAGATCGTCGACGCCGCAGGCGCGCGCGCGGGCGGCGATGGCGGCCAGCGCCGGGCGCTCCGCTTCGTCCGTGGCGACGACCAGCTTGCCGAGCTTTCTGTGCGGAACGCCGAAATCGGCGCAGAATCGATAAAGCGCAGTGCGTCCGGCCACGCAAAGCCGCGCCTTGAGACTGCCAGGGGGGTAATAGAGCCCGGCGTGGACGACTTCCGAATTGCGCGCCGACGTCTGCGTGCCGATGGCGCCTGCGGCTTCGAGCAAGACCGTTTCGCGCCCGGCGCGCGCGAGCGCCCGCGCGACCGCAAGACCCACCACTCCGGCGCCCACGACCACGGCTTCGATTTCGTACACTCGACCCTCCTGCCTGCCCGGACGCCCTCGACCGCGCGCGAGAACCCTTGCCAGCCGCCCCCGGCTGCTATATCCGCGAGCGACCCGGAGGGGTGGCCGAGTGGTTGAAGGCGCACGCCTGGAAAGTGTGTATACGGGAA
>CALMZV010000123.1 GCA_937870755.1 uncultured Methylocystaceae bacterium | reverse complement strand
AGCGTCTTGTCCTTCTCCGCATAGAGAACATGCAGGATCGCGCCGACAAGCAGGCTGTGGCTCGTCTTTTCCCAATGGTTGCGCTTGTCGAGGGAACCTTCCGGGTCCACTAGAATATCCGCGATGTTCTGCACGTCGCGGACCTCCCATTCCCCTTGCCGGACCTCCAGCAGCGGGTTGTAGGCCGACGATCTAGCATTGGTTGGATCGAACAGCAGGACACGGCCATGCTTCGCGCGAAAGCCGGCCGTGATGGTCCAGTTCTCGCCTTTAATGTCATGGACGATGCAGCTTCCCGGCCATGTCAACAGTGTCGGGACGACAAGGCCGACGCCTTTACCGCTGCGGGTCGGGGCGAAGCATAAGACATGCTCGGGACCGTCATGGCGCAGATAGTCTTGCGTATGCCGGCCGAGCACTACGCCATCGGGGCCGAGCAATCCGGCCGCGCGGATTTCCTTGTCTTCCGCCCATCGCGCCGATCCGTAGGTGGCGATGTTGCGGGCTTCCCGCGCTCGAATGATCGACATGAGGATGGCGGCGGCGATGGCGATGAAGCCGCCGGACGCTGCGATGATCGCCCCTTCGACGAAGATCGCTGGCGCGTAGGCATCGAACGAAAACCACCACCAGAAGAAGGCCGGCGGATAATAGACCGGCAAGCCGCCCAGCTCGAACCATGGCGATCCAAGCTGCGGCTGGAAGCCGAGTCGGAAGGCGACCCATTGCGTCGCCGTCCACGTCATCACCAGAACGATGGCGAAGACGACAGCGATCTGACCCCAAAGGATTCGGCCTCCGCGCAATGCAGGCTCCAGTCGGCAAAAGAGACGGAGCCGATCAGAGAGTAGGCAAAATCGGGACGGGCAACAGGAAAGAGGATGCCGGAGGGCTGCCGGATACTATCGGCGGCAAATAGGACGGATCGCACCGGGATCGTCGTTGCTGGTGCCTATGCTGGCTGGCAGAAACGAATCGCGGCGGAAAATCAGTCCGTGCGGACCGGCCGGCCCATGTCGCTGGCGAGGGTGAGCAGGTTGCGAAGCGCCGCGCTGCGGTTGGACGGCGACCAGACAGCCGAGAACGTGATCGGCTTTGGCTCGTCCGCGAACGACAGAAAGGCGACGCCGGACGTTGGCAGCAGCGCCGTGGCCGCTCCGGCAATGGTGACGCCGAAGCCTTGTCCGACCATGGATAGCAGCGTGGCGCGCTCCACATCGAAGCGCAGGATCGACGGTGCAGGCCAGCGCCCGGCAAGGCGCAGCACGATATGGTCATGCGCCTGCGGGCCGGTGCCGCCATGGCGGACAAGGAATGTCTCACCGACCAGATCGGCCCAAGTGATTGCCAATTGCCCGGCAAGGCGATGCCCATCCGGCAGAATGGCCATCAACGGTTCGGTCCAGATCGGGCGCGTATGGCAGTCAGGCAGTTCGGGCTTCCCGGCGACGAACACCACGTCCAGCCGGTCGGCGCGAAGCCGCATGACTGCATCGCGGGCGGTGCCCTCCGTGATTTCGACCTCGATACCGGGATGATCTTCCCGATACTGCCCAATCAACTCGGCGAGGAAGCTGTGGGGGATCAACGCATGGACGCCGATGCGCAGGCGGCCCCATTCCCCCGCCGCTGCCATGCCGGCAGTCTTCACTGCATGGTCGAGTTGATCGACGCCCGCTGCTATTTGCTCGACGAAATGGCGTCCGGCCTCGGTCAACCGGACGCCGCGTGCGTGACGCTCGAACAGGAGGATTCCAAGGTCTTGCTCCAGAGCCTTCACGCGCGCGCTGACGCTGGATTGTGCAACCCCGAGTGCGTTCGCCGCGTGGCGGAAGTTCAGATGCTCGGCGACCGCAAGCGTCTGGATCAGCGACATGAGAGGTATGCGCGACCCGAGCAGCGTTTCACTTGATCGGAACGCGTCGTTCGCATGTCTTCTCGAACGCCGCATCCCGCGCTCCTGCTATGCGGCCTGCGTCGCGGCTCCACGTTTCTCGACAGGGATGCCGCGCAGATCGCGCAACCAGAGCTGACCGCATGCTGCCGAAATATCCCGTCCCTGTGTATCCCGCACCACCACGGGCACACCGGCGCGATCCAGCATCTCACGGAAAAGCCCAAGGCTGCGGTCGCTTGTTCGATCAAGCGCGATTCCATCGACGGGATTCCAGCGCATAAGGTTCACGCGTGCCCGTCGCTTGTTCATCAGACCGGCAAGCCGTTTCGCATCAGCAAGCGTGTCGTTGATACCGGGTAGGACCAGATAGACAAAGGTGACAATCCGGTTGTGCCGTTCTGCCCATGATGAAGCGCGTGCGATGACTTCATTGATGTCGTGCTTACGCGATCCGGGGATGAGACGGTCGCGAACTTCCTGCGTCGTCGCATGCAGCGATATTGTCAGGTTGATCGCCAAATGCTCTTCTCGCAATTGCGCTAGAGCCTTCGGTATGCCTATGCTGGAAAGCGTGATCCCCGTGGTGGGGAAATTCATCCCTCGCCGGTCGCGCAGGATGCGAATCGCCTTCATCACCTGCTCGTAGTTGTTCAATGGCTCACCGATGCCCATGAACACGATCCGATTGACCTTCGGCCCGAGTTGAACGACCTGTTCGACGATCTCGCCCGACGAAAGGTTGCGCTTGAGGCCGGCTTGGCCGGAGGCGCAGAACTGACAGGCGAAGGCACATCCAACCTGTGATGAAATACAGGCGGTGTGTCCGTCGTGGCGACGGATCAGAACGCTTTCAACGGCATAACCATCGTGAAGGCCGAAAAGCACCTTCTGCGACCGGCCACCGCGCTCATGCGTGATTTTGCGAAGGCTCCGCAACTGGACGCCCCGAGCCTCTG
>CALMZV010000122.1 GCA_937870755.1 uncultured Methylocystaceae bacterium | reverse complement strand
AAATCGGCAATACGTGCCAGACCCACCCGCGCCAGCGCCTCGGCCGTTTCAGGATTCGCTCTGAGGGCTGTCACCGGCAAGCGACCGATTCCCTCGATCAGTCGCCCGTCAGGCACGATGCCGCCGCCGTTACGAGCCAGCGCATGGGCTGCGCCTCGGGTTCCTGCTATGGCGCTTTCCGGATGCAGGCCCGCCCGCGTCAGTCGCGCGTGCAAGTCCTCGCGCAAATCGGCTTCGCCGCCAAACAGATGCGGCACGCCCGAGATATCGGCCAAAAGACCGTCCGCGCCATCCGTGGCAATCATGGGGGCATAGCGGCTGGCCCAGCGGCGCAAGGACACCAGCGCCGCCGCCTCACGCGCCAGATCAGCGGGGCGGATGGCAAGATCGGGACAGATCGCGCGGGCATCGGCCAGTGCCATGCCGCGATGCAGGCCGCGGGCCGTGGCGGCGGGGTTCAGGCAATGCAGATGATCGGCATTGCCCGAGCGCTGGCTCAGGGCAAGGGGCCCTTCAACCGGGCGGTTCCGCAGGCTGATGTCGCTGGCCAGCCTCGGAAACCAGATGGACAGCAGCCGTCGCGCCATTCCAGTTCACAATCCAACTTCCGCAAGTTCCCTTTTTGTTCTTATTAAGGGTCCAGCAATGCAGAGTCGAGTCCGCCGCCGGGCTTGCTACGGGGGCACAGGCCCAGCGCGTTTCGGTGGCATTGCTGCCCGCGCCTTCGCGGATCAGCATCAGGCCGGTGGTCCGCCCGGCCTCGGCCGCCAGTTGCAGGCGACGCCCGGCGGTCAGCGACAGGGGCTTTTCCGGTTCGGCGATGACAAGGCCGACGGGAGCCGAGCGCAGTGCCTCCTCGATGCACCACAGCAGATCGGTCTCGCCCTCGGCGCGGAACAGGTGCAGCCGTTCGCCGACACCTTTCGGCAACCCGCGCAGCATCGGCAGTTCCGGCACATGGGCGGGCAGGATCCAGACCAGCGGGCCGGGATGCCGCACCGCCTGAAACAGCGCAAAGGTTCGGCGACCGCGGCCTTCGGCTTCATGCACACGTCGCCCACAAAGGTCGAATTCGTCGGCGTGGGCCAGTTCAGGGCGCAAGGTCTCAGGCCGCATCTTCCCGCACTCCCTCCGCCACGATCTGCAGCGTACCGTCGGGCAGGGGGCGTTGCAGCGGCAGGGCCTCGGCCACCGGTGCAGTCAGCCAGCGCCGCCACTCCTCGGGCCTGGTCAGGATCACCGGCATTGCCTTGGGATGGATCTTCGCAACCTCGGCATTGGGTGGGCAGGTCAGAAAGCCGAACAGTTCTGCCGTCACCTCGCCCTCCTTCAGCTTGCGCACCGAGGTCCATGCGGTGCGGATGCCCGCGAAGAAGGCCAAGGGGCGATGCTGGCCAAGCGCGAACCAGACCGGATGGTTGCGCGGTGCGCCCGGGCGGCTATCGATCTCGGAAAAGCTGGTGAAGGGGACGAGGCAGCGATGCTCCACCCCGAGCCAGCGTCTCCAATGGGCCGAAGCGACATTGCGAATATTGGTGACGCCCGGATCGGTGCGCTTGCCTGCCAGAAACACCTGCGGTGTCGGCATACCCCAGCGCGCCATGGTCAATTGCCAGCCACCTTGCGCCCCGTGCCGGATGATCGGCGCGGGATAGTCGGGGAAGATTCCGGTCATGGGTGGCAGGTTGCCGGTCAGATCGACCAAGTCCTCGTCATCCCCGCGCATGTCGTCAAAGACATGGCGCATGGCGTCCTGGCTCTTGGTCTGGGAATACAAATTACACATGCGAAGGTCCGGGAATCATAAAGACAGGATGGAACATTGCCAGAACAGAGACTTCGGGGAAAGCGTGGTTCAGATTTCGGCCTGATCCAAGGTGCAGATTTGTGCCCATCGCCGCAGGGGACAGATGCCGCTTAGCTGTGCAACCATTCCGGCGCAGCGAATCCCTGCCGCTTTTTGAAACCGTGAACCCGTGATCCGGGCCGGGCGATGCGCCGCGGTCGAGGCGTTCGGCGCTTCCCGTTCTGATGTCGCCTGGCCCGGGCTTCACACGAGCTGGTTCTCCACCAAGCCGGATCAGAAGTCCGTCTCGACGTAGACCCCGGCGCAGTCGTAGGCGACGGCGGCGGCTGTCGCGCCGGTGTTCATGAACAGCCGTGGGGATAGGAATTGCGTCGTGGCTGGCAGGTCGGCGGTGATCTCCTGCTCGAACACCGCGCCTGAGACCTCGTCGACCACCCGCACCCAGACAGAGCTTCCGTTCGGAGGCGCGGCGATGAACAGCGTCAGCACTCCGCCTGTGGCGATACCGAAACTCGCGCCCAAGTCGGTCAGCGTCGGCGCCCCGGTGCCGTCATTCGCGACCAGCTGCCAACGGGTGTGCGTCCCGCGCTGGAAGCCGATGCCAATGCAGTTGATGGCTGCGGCCAGTGTCAGGGTGGTGGCAAGGGCTGCCGTTGAACCATAGAGGCCGAAGAAGCCCATGCCCGTCGCCTGCAGTGTCGTGAGCGAAATCCTGGTGACGAAGGTCCAGCCGCCCAAGCCCGCCGCGTTGCCGCGCCAGCAGGCCCAGCCTGCGGAGCGCTGGTCGGCGACCGAGTCCACGACGGCCGCCGAGGTCAGACGCCAGCGCCGCATCGAGGCGGCGAGGTTCGTCGCGGCGAGGGTCGGGTGCGAGACGGTGCCGACCGAGGTGATCGGCAGGCCTTCGGTCGTGATCGTGGTGCTGACCGAGGGCGACCAGTTTGCGATCCGGTTCACCCCGAAGTGCGGCTGCAAGGGGAAATCCCGTCCCGAGGGACGCATGACGTCGATCCACGGCGCTCCGGCGCGGTTGCGGGCATAGACCGATGCCTTGCCTGCGGGCGGCGGGGTTGGCGCGGCCGCCAGTCCCGGCAATACCGTCGGCTGCGGCAGTTCCACTTGGCCGCTGGTGCGGTCGATCCGGATCGCGTCGAAGAACGTGGATCCGTCAGGGCTGACCTTGAAGCTGAAATCGTCGTTGCCGAGCAAGCCAATCAGCGCCCGCGCCGAAAACCCGGTCTTGAAGGCGAAAGCTGCATCGTTTCCGGCGGCCGCCTTGTTGACGGTGGCCTCGATGCCTGCGCCTGCGTTGTTGAACAGCAGTGCCGGAGTGTTGACCGAAACCCGGTTGTAACTGTCCGCCGTGGCCCCGCCGAGGCCGAGAAGCTGAGCAGTCAGGTTCGCCTGCGGCATGCCGACCTGCGTGACCGCATTGGCGAAGGTGACCGTGGGCGTGTTCACCACCGTCGTGCCGCCTGCGCCAGCCGTCGCAGAGCCGATGTTCACGACCGTGGTCGATCCGGAGGCGCCGCCGGTGCCGAGGTTCACGGTCTTGGTGACGCCGGTGGTCGTCGCCCCGGTGCCCATTCCGTAGGTCGCGGTCGTCGTGGCCGTGCCGATGCTGGCGGACGCTGCCGAGACGGTGACCGTGCCCGAGGCGGTCAGAGTCCCCGAAAACGTCTTGTTGCCCGTGAAGGTCTGGGTGCCTGCAAGGATTGCCAGTTCAGAGGAGGTGTTGGGCAGGGTGAAACTCCGCGTGGTGCCGGTGCTGATCCCCGCCAGCGAGAATGTCGCCTTCTTCGTTGGGTCCGCATCGTTCACCAGGCTGAACACGGCATCGGAGACGTCGCGCGGCTCGCCCACGACCTCCCAGACGCTGCCGCTCCAGACGAGGAACAGCCCCTCGGCCGCGACCCAGACCATCCAGCCGGTGCGAGGAACGAGGCGGATCCACGCGCCGTCAACCCAGAAGGCCACGTTCAAGTCCCACCCAGCCCAGAGGCCGGTCGCGCCGGAGGCCACCAGATGGCGGTTGCCGTCTGCCGGGCTGGCCGGGGGCGCGGTGCGCGTGCGGTCGAGGACCGAGAGCTGCACCATGGCGTCGAGCAGGCGCAGCGCCTCGTTGTGGGTGACATGCTTCTGCGCCTGCGCCGCCAGGAGGTAAGGCAGGCCCAGATGGGTCGTGGTGTCGGACATGGGGATTCCCGTGGATTGGGATCAGAATTGCAGCGTGACCGCGGCGGGCGTGCCGCGGCCGAGGCGGTTCGAGAGCTGGAAGATGCGGATGGCCAGCGTCTGCCCCGGCCCGAGCGGCGCGCCCCAATCAGTGGTCTGCTGGGCGGCGGCGTAGAGGACGGAGGTCGTGCTGCTGGTCAGAGTGCGCTTGATCGCAGCCCCGTCGAGGATCTGGACGTCGTAGCTTTCCAGGTCCTCTGCCAAGGGTACCTCGACCTGCTCCCAGGCATCGGCGACCAGCGCGCGGGACCGTCGTGTCCAGCGGATGGTCAGATCGCCCGTGTTGCGGGCCGTTCGCCACGGCTGTTCGGCATGCACCGGCGCGAAGGGGACAAGCCCCCGGCCGGAGGGGGCGAAGCCCAGCGCGGCATAGCTTGCGTCACTGACGGCCCGTGCCGCAGGGCCGATGCGCCAGTTCCAAGGCAGACCGAGGTCGGCTTCGGCGATGGGCAGCGATGACAGCGCGGTGTCCAGGACCACAACCCGCGCCCCAGCCGGTGCCGGGGTGCCCATCGCGTATTCCGTCCCGCGCTGGCCACGCAGCAGGCGGGTCAGGCGATAGCGGCCGGGGGCGATGAGTTCCGCCGCGCCTGCCTGGATGATCTCCCACACCCCTGCTGCCGCCTCGACCGCCAGCGCATTGACCCCGCCGAACAGCGCAACGTCCGTCACGCTCTCCAGCGTTCCGGACAGCAGATCGACGACCAGCGCGTTGCCCAGATCGAAGCGCGAGGTCGGCCCCGGAAAGAAGTCGAAGGCCAGCGTGCCGATCCGCGCCCGACTACCGAAGGTCGTCAGCAACGCGAAGCCATCCGTGGAGGCGCTGCGGAACACGGCGATCTCGCCCGGCCAGGGACTGGCATGGGCCGCGATCAGGGGCCGATGTGCGGGCTGGTCTTCGCTGATCTGCGGCAGGTCAAGCATCACCACTTCCGGCGTCCCGAAGACGACGGGGCTGGCCAGCGAAGCGGGCCGGGGATCGCCGGGCGGCAGATCGTAGGCGGCGCGGTCCTGGCGGACAGCCTCGATCCCGCGCGCCTCGG
>CALMZV010000121.1 GCA_937870755.1 uncultured Methylocystaceae bacterium | reverse complement strand
TTTCGCGGACGGCGCGGCGATCTGATCAAGATCCTCTGGCACGATGGCCTGGGCATGTCGCTTTACGCCAAGCGCTTGGAGCGCGGACGCTTCATCTGGCCATCGCCGGCCGATGGCGCGGTCGTCATCACCCCGGCGCAACTCGGCTATCTGCTTGAGGGGATCGACTGGCGCCACCCCCAACGAACATGGCGGCCGCACGCCGCTGGATGAGGCGCGGCATATTGATTCAGGCGCCAGATAGGGGCGCCACAAACCGCCGCTTTTGTGCTTTCGTGCCGGGGATGGGCAACGATTTCCTCGACATTCCCGACGACCTCGAAGCGCTGCGGGCCGCGCTGATCGTCGAGCGCGGTCGCCGGATCGCCGCCGAGGCCGACGCCATCGCCGCCAAGGCCGAGGCGGCGGCCGTGAAGGCCAAGGTCTCGAGCGCCGAGGCGCTGATCGCGCACCTGAAGCTGCAGATCGAGAAGCTGCGGCGCGAGTTCTTCGGAACACGGTCGGAGCGCACGGCGCGGCTCATCGAGCAGATGGAGCTGCAGCTCGAGGAGCTGGAGACCTCCGCAAGCCAGGACGATCTCGCCGCCGAGCAGGCCGCCGCCCGAGCCGGAACGACACAGGTTGCGGCCTTCACGCGCAAGCGGCCGGCGCGCAAGCCGTTTCCAGAGCACTTGCCACGCGAACGCGTCATTGTCCCGGGACCGACGAACTGCGCCTGCTGCGGCTCCCTGCGGCTTGCCAGGCTCGGCGAGGACGTGACCGAGACGCTGGAGGTCGTTCCCCGGCAATGGAAGGTCATCCAGCATGTGCGCGAGAAGTTCACGTGCCGCGACTGCGAGAGCATTTCCCAGGCGCCGGCGCCCTTCCACGTTATTCCCCGCGGCTGGGCCGGCCCCAGCCTGCTGGCGATGATCGTGTTCGAGAAGTTCGGCCAGCATCAGCCGCTCAACCGCCAGGCCGAACGCTACGCCAGGGAAGGCGTGCCGCTGAGCCTGTCGACCCTCGCCGACCAGGTCGGCGCCTGCGTCGGTGTGCTGGCGCCGATCATCGAACGCATCAAGGCGCACGTCTTTTCCGCCGAACGCCTGCACGGCGACGACACGACCATCCCGGTGCTCGCCAGGGGCAAGACCGCGACCGCGCGATTATGGACCTATGTCCGCGACGACCGAGCGTTCGGCGGCCGGGCTCCGCCGGCGGCGGCATTCCATTATTCGCGCGACAGGGCCGGAGAACATCCCGAGCGTCATCTGGCGGGCTATTCCGGCATCCTGCAGGCCGACGCCTATGGCGGATACGGCAGGCTGTACGAACCGGGCCGCAGTCCCGGGCCGATTTTGGAGGCCGCCTGCTGGGCTCACGCGCGCCGTAAGTTCTTCGTGCTGGCCGACATCGAAACGAGCGCGCGACGACGAGCGTCGAACAAGACCCCGTCGCCGATTTCGCCGCTCGCGCTCAACGCGGTCCGCAAGATCGACGCGCTGTTCGACATCGAGCGCACGATCAACGGTCTTGACGCCGCCGAACGCAAAGCCGCCCGCCAGGAGCGGAGCGCGCCCGTCATCGCCGACCTCGAAACCTGGATGCGCGGCGAACGCGCCAGCCTGTCGCGCCACAATGACGTCGCCAAGGCCATGGACTATGTGCTCAAACGCTGGGACGCCTTCACGCGCTTTCTCCACGACGGCCGGATCTGCATCACGAACAATGCCGCCGAACGGGCGCTGCGCGGCATCGCGCTCGGCAGAAAATCGTGGTTGTTCGCCGGCTCCGACCGCGGCGGCGCGCGTGCGGCGGCCATGTATTCGCTGGTCGTCACCTGCAAGCTCAACGACATCGATCCGCAGGCATGGCTCGCCGACGTGCTCGCCCGAATTGCGGATCATCCCGTCCAAACCCTCGACGCGCTGCTCCCATGGAACTGGAAGCCGGCTGCAGTCGTCGCCGCCGCATAAACCCCGCCGAGCAATCGCAACCCGAATAACCCGCGGGCTTCACCGGATGGGTAC
>CALMZV010000120.1 GCA_937870755.1 uncultured Methylocystaceae bacterium | reverse complement strand
CGGCGAGCGGCGCATACCAGTCGATGCCGACGAAATCGATGTTGCTGTCGGCCCACAGCGGATCGAGATGGAAAAAGACATCGTTCGAACCGTCGGCGGGCCGATAACCGTTGTAGTCCGACCAGTCGGCGGCGTAGCTCACTTTCACACCGCCACCGAGAATACCCTTCACATCGGCGGCGAGGGTCTTCAGCCGGGCGACGGCAGGGAAGTTGGTGGCGCTGTCGCGCACCGAACAGAGCGCCCGGAACTCCGATCCGATCAGGAAGGCGTCGATGGTCCCGGCATCGATCGCGTTCACCGCTGCGCAGAGCTTGGCATAGTGAAGGATGAACCGGCGTAGGCCCCATTCGGCCGGGCCGGAATAGCTGGTCGTCACCGCATCGGTGGTGGCATTGACCGAGACCGAGACGTGCGACGGCAGGCACGAGCCAAAGAAGGAAGCGACTTGGCTAGCTGCCGCCGCCGTCTTGTCCACCGTGCCGGATTGCCCAGCGGCGGGATGGCAGGTGATCCGCCCGCGCCAGGGATAGACGGGCTGGCCGGTGCCGCCATAGGGGTTCGGCAGCGCGTTGCCGGCGGGCACGTCCATGAACACGAACGGATAGAACACCACGGCATAGCCGCGGGCTTTCAGATCGCGAACGGCGCGAACGACCGTGTCGTCCGAAGGTGTGCCGCCATAGGCAGGCTTGCCCGAGCTGAGCGACATGACGAGCGCGCCGGAACGGGCAAGGCCGTGCACTTCCCAAGCGTCCGGCGTCGTCACCTTGTTGGCGACTTCGACCTTGGGGCGGATCGTGCACGAGCCGCAGCGCAGATCGTCGCCGAACCAGCCCACCACGAGAAACACGGTATCGACGTTCGGCAGCGAGGCTTTCAGATCGTCGAGCGCCACCGACCAGTCGGAGGTCGAGCGCCCGGCGCTGTCGTTCTCGGGCGTGGTCGAGCCGCCGCCGAGATCGCGCTTCTGGACCTTGGTGTCATAGGCGCGCTCGCCGACGCCCGGGATGATGTTGATGGATCGGATCATGGTCTCGAGGCTGTCTCCTACGGACGAGGACACGCGCCGGAACACCTCGAAGGTCAGCTGCGGCAGGCGGTTGCCGAACTTTTCGAGCGCGAGATTGTCGAAGACCACATAGGCGGTGCCGCGATAGGCGGGCGCGTTGCCGGTGCCTTCGACGCCTTCGATCAACGGATCGGGCGACTGGCTGGTGGTGCCGCGATAGACCCGCATGGTGATGCTGGCGAGCGAAAGCGGCTTACCGTCGGCCCAGATGCGGCCGATCCGGTCGATCGGTCCCTCGCACAGCCCGACCGCGAAGTTGGCATAGTAGGAATAGGTGGTGGAGGTGACGACGGACCCTCCACCTCCGCCGCCACCGCGGCCCTTGCCGCCGCCGGAGCGCTGGGTGGTCGTGGTCGCCACCTCCTTGAACTTGGTCGCCCAGATGATCTGGCCTGCGATCCGCACCCGGCCGGCGATCTCGGGGATCGCCGCGCCCTCGGTTGAGGCCTGAACCTGCAAGCTGTCGAGACGCGGCCCTTCCTGCGTCGTGTTGCCCATCGACGGGCCGAACAGCCGGTTGTCGATGAAGCTGCCGACAGCGGTCGCCGCCGCAGCAGCAGCGATCTGGACAAACGCCGAGGCGCCCGCCGTCAGCGCTGAGGCTGCGGCGGTGAGGAGCAGAACGGCCATTCGTTTCTCGTCTTAAGCGAAGTGAAACTTGACAATCGTGCCAATTATGGCATTAATCCACTATAGATGGATTTGAGCCATTGATGGCCAGCAGCCAGGGATGCCAAACATGGAAATTGCAAGCGCAACGGTTTTGGGACGGATGATCGCAGCGGGGCGAATGCTCGCCGGCTTAGATCAAGCTGCGTTGGCAGATGCGGCCGGCGTGTCCGCCTCGACTATCTCGAACGTCGAGAGGGGGAGTGACGCGAGAGAGGACACGATCAAATCGATACGAAAAGCGCTGCGCCGCACCGGGGTTACCGTGACCATCGACAAGAGTAACGGGATCGCCATCGCTGCCATCCGTTTCGATGAACCGGATGAAGAGGACTAACGATCCCGGCATAAATTCAGTTAATCGAATTAGGAGAGGCAAATGACGATTAATGAAAAGTCGCGCGAGCAGTTTCGATGGCCTCCGCGATCAAGACTGAATTTCTACAAACGAGAAAGTACGCTGCTTTTCAGTGTTTCTGATCGTGATTTCGATCTAAGCGATGGCTTGATGATGTATTGCAGCAATAAATCGAGAACAGTTTACATGGGGGTTTCAACTGCCAGCACGAAATGGATGGCGTGGGATAAAGCGAAAATTGAAAGTATCGAAGAGCTCATAAAGTACGATCTGACCTTCGATGGATATCGCGTTCGCCTTCAGCGCCTGGGGAAAGAGAACTCGCCGTGTTCTGATGAATTCAAGTGGAAGCTCTTGATTCGCGAAGCGTGACGTTATTCAGGGGAACCGGAAAGCGAAGCGCAGGCGGTTGCGCCACCACGGCACGAGCGAAACCTCTGCCACCGGGTGTGACTCGATGGCGTGGATCATGCGATCGGTCGCGACGAGGATCGCGCAATGCTTGGCCGGCGCGTTGTCATTGATGGCGAAGAGCAGGAGATCGCCGCGCTCGAAGGCGTTGAGGGCCAGCGGGATCATGTGACGGCTGGCGGCATCCGCCAGCGTTTCCTCGCGCAGCGTCTCGGCCCAATCGCGCGAATAGGCGGGCGGGTGTTCGGGATCGGCGCCATAGACGGCCCGCCAGACGCCGCGCACGAGACCGAGGCAATCGCAGCCGACGCCCTTGAGCGCCGCCTGATGGTGATAGGGCGTGCCGATCCATGAGCGCGCCTCGGCGATGATCTTGTCGCGGACAGGCGCATGGCGGGCGCGCGTCATTGTTGGCTCCTTGCTTTCCGGCAGGCTCGTGTTATATTGCAATATAACTTATGGAGAGTCTGATGCCCCACACGGCACGTCTGCGCAAAGTCGGTGGTTCGGTCATGCTGGCGATCCCGCCCGCGTTGCTCGACGCGCTCGACTTGAAGTCGGATGCCTCGGTGGGCATGAGCGTCAAAGCCGGCAAGCTGCTGGTCGAGCCCAAGGCGCGCCCGCGCTACACGCTCGATGACCTGCTCGCCCAGTGCAGCGCAGATGCGCCCGCAAGCGTCGAAGAGCACGAATGGATTGATGCGCCCGCCGTGGGCCGCGAGGTCATCTGATGGAACGCGGCGACATCTACCTCGTCTCGCTCGATCCAACCTCCGGCCATGAACAGCAGGGCAAGCGCCCGGTTCTCATAGTAAGCCCGGGCAAATTCAACCGCTTCACAGGCGTGCCGATCGTGCTGCCGATCACCAGCGGCGGCAATTTTGCCCGCATGGCAGGTTTCACGGTATCGTTGATGGGAGCGGGAACGCAGACAACTGGCGTCGTGCGCTGCGATCAGCCTCGCGCCCTCGATCTCAAGGCACGCGCCGGTAAGAAGCTCGAAAGCGTTCCCGAAGCCATCATGGATGAGGTTCTGGCGAAGCTGGCGCCGCTATTCGAATAGGCTCATGTGATCTTGCCGCCGTCGTTTCCGGCGCCCTGGTTCGGATAGGACATCGCG
>CALMZV010000119.1 GCA_937870755.1 uncultured Methylocystaceae bacterium | reverse complement strand
GACCGCCGCGTGCAACTGGCCGTGCGACTGATCGGCGAGATCATCGGCTTTCCTCGCCATCTTTCGCAACACGTAGGCGGCTTTGTTATCACCAAAGGCCGTCTGGACGAACTTTGCCCAATTGAAAATGCGGCGATGGACGACCGCACCATCATCGAATGGGACAAGGACGACATCGACGCGCTTGGCCTTCTGAAGGTCGATATTCTGGCGCTTGGCATGCTGACCTGCATTCACAAGGCGTTTGCGCTTCTGGATGAGCATCGCGGGCAGCAGCTGACGCTGGCCAATGTGCCGCCCGAGGATCCGTCGATCTACGATATGCTCTGCCGCGCCGATGCGATCGGGGTCTTTCAGGTCGAAAGCCGGGCGCAATTGAACTTCCTGCCCCGGATGCGGCCGCGCAAATTCTATGACCTGGTCTGCGAGGTCGCCATCGTCCGCCCCGGCCCGATTCAGGGCGGCATGGTGCATCCCTTCATCAACCGCCGCATGGGGCGCGAAAAGGTCGAAGATCTCGGTCCCGCGATGATGGAGGTTCTGGGCCGCACCTATGGTGTGCCGCTGTTTCAGGAACAGGCGATGCAAATCGCCGTTGTCGCGGCAGGCTTCACCCCGTCCGAGGCTGACCGCCTGCGTCGGTCGCTTGCCACCTTCAAACGCATGGGCACCATCGGTTCGTTCCGCGACCGCTTTGTCAGCGGAATGCTCGCGCGGGGTTATGACGCCGATTTTGCGGCGCGCTGCTTTGCCCAGATCGAGGGGTTCGGCAGCTATGGTTTTCCCGAGAGCCACGCCGCCAGCTTTGCGCGGCTGGTCTATATTTCCGCCTGGCTGAAATGCCACCATCAGGCGGTCTTCACCTGCGCGCTTCTGAATTCGCAGCCGATGGGCTTCTATGCACCTGCACAGCTGGTCCGCGACGCCCGCGATCATGGAGTGGAGGTGCGGCCCATTTCGGTCAACCACTCGTTCTGGGACTGCACGTTGGAACCGCGCCCCGATGGGGCGCTGGCCCTGCGGCTCGGCTTCCGGCAGATCAAGGGGATGAGGGAAGAGGACGCCATCTGGATCGCAGCCGCGCGCGGTAACGGCTATCCCGATGTCGAAAGCCTGTGGCGCCGGGCGGGCGTGCACGCCGATGCGCTGGAACGGCTCGCCGAGGCTGATGCTTTTGCCGCCATCGGTCTCAATCGCCGAGACTCTCTGTGGGCAGCCAAGGCGCTGAAAGCCCCTGCGCCGCTGCCCCTCTTTGGCTCCGACGGCGAGGGAGCTGCCGAACCCGACGTCAAGCTGCCCCAGATGACCCTGGGTCAGGAGGTGATCGAGGATTACCTGTCGCTGCGGCTCAGTCTTCGCGCCCATCCGATGGAGCTGTTGCGACCGCGCCTGGCCGAAAGCCTGGCCCATGATCGCCTGCCACAGGCCAGTGGCCGCATCACAGTCACCGGCCTTGTCATCACCCGGCAGCGCCCCGGCACGGCGTCGGGCGTCATTTTCCTCACTCTGGAGGACGAGACCGGCACAGCCAATGTCGTGGTCTGGAAGAAGGTCTACGAGACCTTTCGCAAGGCGGTGATCGCCGGGCGGCTCGTGAGCGTGACCGGCCGGATCGAGCGCGATGGCCCGGTCACCCATCTGATCGCCGAGAGGGTCGAGGATGTTTCCCCTCTGCTGGCCACTCTGGGCCGCCCCGTCCTGATCCCGCCCAACGACGGTCGCGCCGATGAAACCAGGCGCCCGACTGGCGGCAGCAGGAGACCAACAGCGCGCCATCCCCGCGAACAGGCACGGAAGCTGTTTCCGAGTCGGGATTTCCATTGATCGGGAAAATGGAAGCACTCGCCCATCCGCAGGGCCTTCGATGGGGGCCTCTGCAAATGTTGACCAGGTGTTGACAAGAATTTCAAAAGCAAAAACCCGACGGTTTAAGTCGGGCTCCAACATTTTGATATCGTTGATTTGTTTGGTTGCGGGGGCGCGCTACCTACGAGACCGACACTCGATCCAAGCGGCCATCTGACCGACCGTATATAGCCGCCTGAAAGCACCTGAGGCGTCCGATCAATCGTGTTGAAATCTCCGCACGAAACGCGGAAATCCCAACATGACTTATACAGGATCGCAGTTGGCAAGCTGACTTAGATAGTGGTCTAGATGGGACGCCAGCCGAATACCCCATCTGAACAACCAGGCAGCATTGCGTTCATCAGGGCGGTTTGCAGCATCTGTCGCTGATCCGCCTCGGGGATAGCCAGCAAATCCGCAGGCCCGAAAATCGCACGATGGGTCACGAAACCGCTGAGAAGGCTAAGCGCGAAATGCGCCCGTCCCGGATCCGCATGGCCAAACGCCCTGCTTAGAGGCAGGGCTAGTGACGTGCCAAAGAATTGCGCAATGATCGCCCGCGCCTCGCTGCAGAGGCTGGACTGTGTCAGTAAATGAAGCGGCCTGACATCTTCTACCTTGCGCGGATCACGCAGGAAGGCCAGATCGCAGATCCGGTTGATCATGGTCGCGCCATCGGGGTCCCCTGCGGCGATGTCATCGAGGGGCGCAAGCGCCAGCAAGGCCTGACGGAATATCTCGGCCTTCGACCCGAAGGCGCGATGGACATAGGCCACATCGACCCCAGCCGCGGCGGCGATGTCGCGCAGGCTGGTGTCGGAATAGGGCATCCGCGCGAAAAGCAGCATCGCCGATGCAAGAATGCGTTCTTTCCCGGTTGCCTGCCCCGGCATGCGGTCGGTCGAGTTGGCTGAGTTGAGCGTCCTTGGCATGGGTGGCTTGTGTTCGTCCGGTGGCTTCGACGCGAAGAAACTGAAA
>CALMZV010000118.1 GCA_937870755.1 uncultured Methylocystaceae bacterium | reverse complement strand
CGCGTATCGGATCGCGACGCAGTTCGAGCGCCTCACGCTGAGTGTAGGCGAACATGCGCCGGAAATTGAAAAGCCGATTCGCCGTTGTTCTTCTGTCGACTTTATTCTGTGTGTCAGCTGCCGCGGCCGAAGATAGCGGCACAGGCGTTGTTGTGGGGGACGATTTTTCCTTCTGTCCGCTGGCATCCAGGAGATAGGCAACGAAAGCGTCTTCGAGCGTTTTAGCGCTTCTCTTCTGTGTTATTGCAGCCGGAGTGTCGCTGATCAGGACCTTGCCTGCGTGCATGAGCGAGATGCGGTCGCAACGCTCTGCTTCGTTCATGAAATGCGTGGAAACGAAAATCGTAACATGATCCTTGCGCGAAAGGTCGGACAGAATTTGCCAGAAGCCATCGCGTGCGACGGGATCGACACCGGATGTCGGCTCGTCAAGGATCAGGATATCGGGAGAGTGAATCATCGCGACTGCAAGCGATAGTCGTTGACGGATACCGAGCGGCAATGCGTCCGGCAAAGAATCCATAACAGCGGCGAGATCGAAGCGCTGCGCCATCTCCTGGGTTCGCGCGGGAATTGCATCCAAAGGGATGCTGAATAAACGGGCGTGCAGATCGAGATTCTGCCGAACCGTCAACTCCGAATATAGCGAGAAGGCTTGCGACATGTAGCCGACACGGCGCCGGACAGTCATATCGTTCGGATCCACTTGGTGTCCGAACAGCCTCGCGTTGCCCTGGCTGGTCGACAGCAGTCCAGTCAACGCCTTCATTGTCGTTGATTTGCCGCAGCCGTTCGAGCCGAGGAAGCCGAAGATTTCGCCTCGGCTGATGCGAAAGCTGACGTCATCAACCGCCGTGAAGTCTCCAAAGCGGACGGTAAGATGCTCGGCCTCGATGGCAATCTCTTCATCGTGCTCGAAGGAGCGAGGTGGAATCACCACTTCCCTGTAATCCGCACGCTCCTTTTCCGGGAGCAGGCCGATGAATGCGGCATCGAGATTAAGAGCGCCGGTCTGCTCCAGCAGGTCTGTGGGCGTACCGGTTGCGAGCACCTTGCCCGAATCCATCGCCACCAGCCAATCAAAGCGCGCAGCCTCTTCCATATAGGCGGTCGCGACAATGACGCTCATACCCAAGCGGTCGTACCGAATCCGGTCGATCAACTCCCAGAATTGCCGCCGTGACAAAGGATCGACGCCGGTCGTTGGTTCATCGAGGATCAGGAGATCAGGATCATGGATCAGGGCGCAGCAAAGACCAAGCTTCTGCTTCATACCGCCCGAAAGTTTACCCGCTGGTCGATCCGCAAAAGGAGCCAGGCCGGTACTTTGCAACAGTTCGCCGATGCGACGCTCGCGCTCTTGCCTGTCTTGACCGAACAAACGGCCAAAAAAGTCAACGTTCTCGAATACCGAAAGTGTCGGATAGAGGTTCTTTCCGAGTCCCTGCGGCATATACGCAATGCGCGGACAAGCCATCGCCCGGTGAGATGCGTCGGCAATGTCTCCACCCAGCACGGTAATACGGCCTTGCTGAATGGCGCGAGCGCCCGCAATCAGCGAAAGGAGACTGGACTTGCCGACACCGTCAGGTCCGATCAGCCCGACCATGCAGCCCGCCGGCATATTGAGCGTAATGGAGCCGAGTGCCCGGGTCTTTCCGTATGACAGCCCGACAGTGTCCAGGCGGACGACCGGCGTCAAAGCCAAAGGGTGGTCTTTGGGCTGCAGGTCGCTCATTGTGCCAGCGTTCTCTGCAGACTGGCTGGCCATTCCACTTTCTGGTCGAGCCGGACATAGGCCATGCCCGGAAGGCCGGTTTTGACCTGCTGGATATATTTTCGGAGCAATTCCGGAGCAATTTGTGCCTTGACTCGGAACATAAGCTTTAGCCGCTCTTCTTCAGTCTCGACTGTCTTGGGCGTGAACTGGGCGACATCGGCGACGAAAGTGACTTTAGCCGGAATGACATACTGAGGAGCGGCATCAAGTATGAGACGCACATCGGCGCCAATTGCGACGCGCCCCGCCTGCGCTGTCGGCAAGAAAAAAGTCATGTAGACGTCGCCGAGATCAACGAGATTGAGAACCCGCCCACCCGCGGAAAGAACTTCGCCGGGCTGCGCCACACGATATTGAACGCGCCCGTCGCGAGGTGATTTTAAGATACTATCGTTGATATCGGCGCCGATACTCTCGAGGGAGGCTTTGGCTGCTTCGACCGCGGCACCGGCATCAACCACCTGTGCGTTTGCTGCACTGATCGCGGCCTCCGACGCGGCAAATTGTGCTTTTGCCGTTGCTACTGCAGCCTTTGCCCCTTGGGTATTCGCCCGGTCGTCGTCCAGCACCTGCTGAGAAACTGCGTTGGTGGTGATTAACTGCTCGGATCGCGCAAGCTTTCTCTGAATTGAGTCAAGCTGCGCCTCGCGCTGGGCGACAACCGAAGCCGCCGCCGTTCGTTCGGCCTCCCGCTGAATGACAAGGCTCTTGGCGGTATCAATGCTGATTTTTGCCCGATGCAGTTGCGCCTCGGCCTGGCGACGCTGCGCTTCGAGCTGCTCCGTATCCATACGGGCAAGCACCTGCCCGGCGGTAACGAAATCCCCCTCATTGACCAATATTTCTTTGACGCGTCCCGGCGCTTTAGTCGACACGTCAATCTCGATCGCCTCGATCCGGCCGTTGCCACGCGCTATCCCTTCAAGAGGATCGCTTCTGAGGAATTTCTGCCAAGCATAATAGCCGCCCCCGGCGAGGATCGCGACGAGAGCGGCAATAAGCCAAGGCTTTGTGGATTTCGTAATGGTCATCAATTGCCCTTCTTGTGAATCTGCTCAGCAGCGCATCGTTCGCGAAATGCTAGACTGCCTGTTCGGATAACGTCTAGCAGCACGAAATGTCATCCCGCGTACGGGCAAGGATAAAGGTTACTTGCCCTGCGCCGCGGAAGGCAGATTCTCGCGCCAAGCCTCAAAGAATTTCGATCCGTCACTGTAGGATTTCTTCCATGCATTTTGCATGAACTCAGCGGAATATTTTAGCGCTTCGGCGACATCCGTGCATTCGGATAGCGCCTTTGCATAATCGGCCTGTTCCTGGAGGCGAGATGCGGTGAAGCTAAGTGCTTGGTTCCACACGCCATATAATTTTCTAGGATTTTCAGAAAAAGACTTCAGCCACTCTGAACTGCTGAAGAAAAGGTATTTCAGATCGGCCACAGGTGCTTGCGCTTTAGAGGAGTTGTTTTCGATCGCCATTGCCGTCTCCATTTCTCTGCCTAACTTTCTAAACGCGTAACTTTAGCCAAGGCGACAGAGTGCGATGTTGATCCACATCAACCGCTGTTGACTAACTTCGACTGTACGATAGTCGCGCCATATGGCAACTGGTTTTTGGTAAGGTCGCAGAGGCCGATCTGGCCGATGGCGCCAGCGCACTCGCGGGCCACTCTGAGGTTTGATATTGACTCACATTAAGGATGTTTGGCGCGGCATGTTCCTAATGAGCGACAGGGCATCATTCGACATTCATGGAGACGAGCAAATGGTTTCGCAAAGCAACGTCCACTTCTTTACAAATTGGGCCAAGGAACGTCTCGACGAAATGGATGCAACGGTGACCTCGCTTGAGGGCAAGGCTGTCGAGGTGCAAACCGATGTCCGCGACAAGGCCAAGAAGGTTCTTGCTAACCTGCGCGAGCAGCGTGATGACTTCCGCGACACCATGAAGAAGCAGTCGGAGGCTAACGAAACGGCCTGGATCCAAGCAAAAGAAAAACTAGCGGCAGACTGGCGATTGTTCGAGACCGAGGTCGAGAAGTATGTTGAAAGCTTCGCCAAGCGAATCGAGCACCAGCAGACGACGTTCAAGCTTCAAGCCGATGCCCAGCTGAAAGCGTGGCGCGAAGCAGCCGACAGGCTTGAAAGCGATGCCAAGAAATTCGCTTCTGACCGCCGGGGCGGTATCGACGCGGCCGTTAAGCGTATGATCGACGATGCAGCCGAGGCGGAACAAAAGCTCAGGAAGCTGAGCCAGGCGGGAAACCAGTCATGGTCTGCACTCATGGCGGCTTTGACGGAAACGCGCGCTGCTTTCGATCGCGCCAATGAGGCTGCGCGGGAAGCGTTTAAACGAGCTGCTTGATCGAGCACGGGTTAGGCGCGGAAAGGCCGCCGTAAGGCGGTCTTTTTATTTTGCTCGCCTCACCACCGATGCCCTCACGACCGGCGGCATCAGCGCTGGCTGCTTCATCGCGGTGGAGCAGACCGATCTCGGAGGAGTTGGGTTCGGCCATCTATAGACGCGCGCGATGATTTTTTCTCTTTTCATGGTCATTTGCATCGCAAGTATCTTGCCATGTCATTCACCAGCAATCGCACCCCCAATGAAACTAAATGGAGCGGAGAGCGTTGTGCCGACCGTATTGAAGATAAATGCGCCGGCGCGGCGTATATCGTGGCCTGCTCCGCTCGCCTCGGTTTGAGCCAGCCGGGAATGAAGCGTCGCGAGGCCAACGAAACGATCGTGATTGAAGCCGTCGGACGCCTTCAGGCTGGAAATATCTACAATCTGCAGATTTGCCTTCAGTGCGGCCTCCTGAACTCTCGGATCGTCTACATCGAGAATACCAAGTCTCGGCCGCTCTCCTGCTATCTTGGCGGATATTCTGAGAGCAATGTCATCTCGCGACACAAGCACTGTCATTGGTGGTGAAAGCGGGCCGATCACTTCCATCTGGGAGCGGAACACGTCGACGTCGATGTCCGGAGCAGCGAGTATAACATTCAAACGATTGATGACGGCATCGTTGCGGGCCAAGCGAAGTTGGCGCAATGCTTCCACCGTCAACCAGGCGCCCATGCTATGCCCAATCAGGCTGATCCTCTCGACGGATGTTTTGCGCGAAAGCGTCGTCAGGAGTTCGGCCAATCGATCCCGGGAATACGTCACCGCCTCCTTGTCCGCGACATATCCGGTAGCCTTTGCCGCGGATGGCCACGCGAAGAGGATCGGTACGCCATCGACATCGGCGTCAGCTGCCATTTGCGCGAGCCGGTAAACCGCCTCCTGGAAGTTTGTATTGAACCCGTGAACGAAAACCCCGACCTTCGCACGGCTTGAGCTGCTTGCCCCAGACGTAACCCGTCGATCGAAAGTCTGCTTGTCCAGAATGCTCTGTTGCACGGTTGCAAAGCTGACCGCCGGATCAGGGTTCCCTATTGGCCATTCAATATTTCCGGGCTGGTGCCGCGGCGGGATCGAGATCTTGAACTCGGCATAGTTCAAACTTCGAGCGCGACCGCTTGCGAAGACATTGCTGTCAGGAATTTCGCGCTCGGCCGTTGTCGCGACATACACGGTCACCATTTTTGCGCCCGGCAGGGAGGTCGGCACCGGATTCAACACCTCGGGTCCCGGGCGGGCAGCACATCCCGCCAGCACAAGGCCAACAACAAGGGCTGCAAACCGCAGGCAACAAGCAACACCGTCGCCGCGCCAAAGAACGCGACCGTGGCGTTTATCGTCGAAGGTGTCGATCATCTATCTTTTACTACTATGCCGGGGATATACTTTACGATAAGTATGTCACTATGCCATCGTGTGAAAGCCGTTGTCAGCATAGATAATCGAACCGGACAGAGGCGCACCGGCACCGCTCGCCAGAAAGGCCGCGACGCGGCCAATCTCCTGGATCGTTACGAGTTGGCCTGCCGGGGTGCGCACACGGACCTCATCGAGTAGTTCGTCAAATCGGTCGATCCCGGAAGCCGCGCGCGTCTTGATTGGACCCGCCGAAATTGCGTGAGCGCGAATCCTCCGACTTGCAAGTTCGGCGGCGATATAGCGCACACTGGATTCGAGGGCGGCCTTTACGGGTCCCATCAAATTGTAATTTTCAACGACACGATCTGCCCCGTAGAAGCTGACCGTAAGCAGACAACCGCCGTCGGTCATCAGCGGAGCAGCCAACTTCGCCATGCGAATAAAGGAATGACAAGAGACATCCATGGCGAGTGCAAACCCTTCGGCCGAGCAATTGACAACACCAGTGCGCAGATCCTCCCGTGGCGCAAAGGCGATGGAGTGCAGCACAAAGTCGAGTCGGCCCCATTGTTTCTCGATTGCCTCGAACACGCTCTCCAACTGTCCCGGAATCCGGACGTCGCAGGGAACGATCATTGGCGCGGCGAGGGATTCCGCGACGGGCCGCACATACGGTTCCGCCTTTTCGTTGAGATAGGTAATCGCAAGCTCCGCGCCCGCCTGCGCGAACGCCGCCGCGCATCCCGCAGCAATACTATGATCGTTTGCGATACCCACGACCAGACCGCGTTTGCCTACCAAATCGACAATGGCTGTCATGGCGCTGTAAGCCTTTCGTTCAGAGCCGAGAGCGCCTCATCCGCGATGACTTGCTCCTCGTTAGTTGGAATGACGTAAGCTGCGATGCGACTGGAACGGGAGCTGATCGTTTCGGCGTTTGCCGCGTTGTCTGCCGAATCGAGTTCGAGACCAAGCCATGCAAGACGATCACATATTCCGGCGCGGATTTGCGGCTGATGCTCGCCGATACCTGCCGTAAAGACCAGGGCATCAATGCCACCCAACGTTGCTGTGAGTCGACTCATTTCTCCGGCGACGCGAAAGGTAAAGAGCGCGATGGCTTCCCGTGCTTCCGGTCGGTCGCTCGTCAAAAGCTCGCGGCTGTCAGCACTGATTCCCGACACGCCGAGAAGCCCACTCTGATGATAGAGCGTGTCCTCGACCTCGGTGAATGTACGGCCCAACGGACCGAGAAGATGCAACAGCACACCCGGATCGAGCGCGCCGCAACGGGTCGCCATGGGAATGCCGTCGAGCGTGGAAAATCCCATACTACTGTCGCGACTGACACCATTCTCAATCGCACACAGGCTTGCGCCGCTGCCGAGGTGGGCGATGATCACCTTGCCTCGCGCTACGTCTGGATCGCGGCGCGCCAGCTCGCCCGCGATATACTTGTAGGATAATCCGTGAAAGCCGTAGCGCTTGATGCCGGACTCGTGCAGCGCACGAGGAATGGCAAACCGCCGAACCATGTCTGCGTTGGTGCGGTGGAATGATGTATCGAAGGAGGCAACCTGCACCACATCGGGCCGCAATTTCTGAATCGCTCTGATCAGGCGCAGGCATTGCGGCTGATGCAACGGCGCGAGCGCGCTCAGGGCATCGATTGCCTCAATGGAGGTTTCATCAATTCGAACGGGTCCGGCAAAAGTATCGCCGCCATGCACCACGCGATGCCCAACCGCGGTGATGTGGCTGAGGTCGAAATGTTTTGCGAGCCAGCTAAACGTCTCGGCCAACACCTCGCTCAGATCATCCGTCGCCCTGGCCTTGAGATCGACCTTGAAGATCGCCGGCCCTTCTGTAACCCGAAAGCTCAGCGGCGTTTTCCTGAAATCGATCACCCCGCTTGCCAGTCGGCGGGACACGGCGCCGTCGACCTCAAACAAACCGATCTTAACCGAAGAGGAACCCGCATTAAACGTGATCAGCAGATCGGCGCTCATGACGGCAGGCCCTTCATGGCGCGTGGCTCCGCGACCAGTTTCGCAAGTGCAGCGGATGCGATCCGCGTCGTCAGGGAATCAGACCGGCTGGTCAGCACGATGGGGACGCGTGCACCGAGGGCGAGGCCGGCGGCGGTCGCGCCGGCAAAATAGGTCAATTGCTTGGCGAGCATGTTGCCCGCCTCGAGATCTGGCACCAACAGGATGTCGGCCTGACCGGCGACCGGTGACAGGATGCCTTTGGTTTTTGCCGCATCGAGACTGATGGCATTGTCAAAGGCCAACGGACCATCCACCTTGGCCCCGGTAATCTGGCCCCGCGCCGCCATCACGGTCAGCGCCGCCGCGTCAAGCGTCGACGGCATCTTGGAGTTCACGGTCTCCACGGCCGCGAGCACGGCCACAAGGGGTTCCCTCATGCCGAGCTTGAGCAGTAGGTCGACCGCATTCTGGCAAATGTCGCATTTCTGCTCTAGCGTCGGGCGAATATTGATCGCAGCGTCAGTGACAAAAAGCGGCTTGTTATAGGCCGGCACATCCATGGCAAAGATGTGACTCATGCGTCGCTCAGTCCGGAGGCCGGACCCTGGAGCCACCACCGCTTCCATTAACTCGTCAGTGTGAAGGCTGCCTTTTACAAGCACGGCAACTTTGCGAGCAACCGCGAGTTCGACAGCGTGTGCGGCGGCCGCATGACTGTGCGCCGTAGATTCGATCGTCATGCCGTCGAGCGAAACATGTGCAGCCTCTGCAGCGGCGCGAATTTTTGCCTCGGGGCCGACCAGAACCGGGTCAAATAGTCCTTCCTCATGAACCTCAACAGCCGCAAGGATCGCCTCCGGGGAACACGGATGCACGATGGCCGCCCGGATTGCGGGGCGGCTACGAGCATCCATCACGAAAGCATCGTAACGATCATGGCGGCGGATAGAAACCTCAGGAACTCTTGTTCGCGGCCACTCGATCGTCGCTTTCGGCGCGATCACCGTCGCCGTCCCCGACAGGACCTGAACACCGTTCTGATTGGTGCAGATCGTTTCAAAGAGCACAATATGCTTTTCCGGCCGCTTCTCCTTGACGGTCACGGTGGCGGTGATGGTGTCGCCGGGGGATACCGGTTTCAGGAATTTAAGATCTTGCCCCAGATAAATCGTTCCTGGGCCGGGTAACTTTGTACCGAGAACCGCCGAAACCAGTGCGCCGGTCCACATTCCATGCACGATGATGTGTCCGAAAATGTCGGTTGCGGCATATTTCGGATCCATATGCGCGGGATTCACGTCGCCCGAGACCGCAGCGAATAGGGCAATGTCGTCGCGCCCGACGACATGAGCCAGTGAAGCGCTTTCACCGAGCTGCATCTCATCGAATGTGACGTTCTTGAGCATTCCCGAATCCATCACGACCTCACCGTTGAGCAACGTAAGTGCCGGGCGCGTCTGAGACCGGTGCGTAGCCCTTGTCCGCCGCTCCCATGACGGGCGGCCGGACGCGCTCCTGCGACGAATGCCCGGCCAGCCAATTCTGCCAGTCCACCCACCACGATCCGGCTTTCTGAGTGGCGGCGGACACCCACTCGTCAGGACCAAGACAGGTATCCGCATTGTGCTTGAGCGCAGTCCGGAAACGACGGCCAGAATGTCCCGGCTCACTGACAATGCCGGCATTATGACCGCCACTTGTCAGTACGAATGTAACGTCGGTATCGGCCAGTTGATGAATTTTGTAGACAGAGCGCCAAGGCGCGACGTGATCGCGCTCGGTCGCGACGACGAACATCGGAGCGCGAATGTTCTGCAGGGCTGCCGGCCGGCCATCGACCATAAAGCAGCCTGCGGCGAGCTCATTACGCAGGTAAAGCTTCTCGAGATATTCCGAATGCATCTTATAAGGCATCCGCGTTGAGTCCGCATTCCACGCCATCAGATCGATCATCGGCGTCCGCTCGCCCATGAGATAGTCATGTACAAGGCGCGACCAGATAAGGTCATTGGAACGCAGAAGCGAGAAGGCTCCCGCCATCTGGTCGGCGGACAGGTAGCCTTTGCTCCACATCATGCTCTCGAGGAAATGCAACTGGCTGTCATCGATAAATAGCGCCAGTTCACCGGGCTCCGAGAAATCAGTCTGCGCGGCCAGCAGTGTGACGGATGCCAGACGATCGTCACCGGTACGCGCCATCGCAGCGGCGGAAATCGCGAGCAATGTTCCCCCGAGACAATATCCCGATGCATGAACCTTGTAGCCGGGAACGATGGCGCTGATGGCATCGAGCGCGGCCATGACGCCCAATCGCCGATAGTCGTCCATGATGAGACCGCGATCACTGGCGCCAGGATTCAGCCAGGAGATACAAAACACGGTATGCCCCTGTCCGACGAGATATCGGATCAGCGAATTCTGTGGCGACAAATCGAGAATGTAATATTTCATGATCCATGCCGGCACGATCAGAATCGGCTCCGCGAATACGGTTTCCGTCGCCGGAGAATACTGGATCAGTTCGATCAGACGGTTTCGGTAAACGACCTTTCCAGGGGTGACGGCAACGTCTTTTCCAACAACGAACTTCTCGGTGCCCACAGGAGGCTGCTGTGTTGCGACACGGCTCGCATCCTCAAGCCAGTTCCGGAATCCCTGAACGAAATTCTGTCCTCCGGTCGCGATGGTTTTCTCGACCACTTCTGGATTTGCGAAGGGAATGTTCGACGGAGAAAACATGTCGAGACATTGGCGCGCGGCAAAGGACACCACGTCTTCATGGTGCGGTGTAACGCCAGGCACCCCATGCGTGACATTGTGCCACCATTGCTGATGGAGCAAAAATGCCTGCGCCCAGAAATTATACGGCGGCTTGCGCCAGCCCTCATTTGTGAAACGGTAGTCGCCCGGCAACGGTTCAATGCAGGGAGGTTCATCGCTGTCGAGGCCTGCGGCCGCGATGTGAGCACCCAGCCGGGCCGCCTTTTGACTGGCCTTGATTGTAAGCTCCAGACACTTTCCCGGCGCGGATGCCAGATGGATCGACCAGTCCATGAAAGCCATCGTAAGCGACGCTGGTGAAAGCCCGCCAGTCGCCTGCGCGGTCAAAGCCTCGCGCACCCGATCTATGGCTCGAAACTTTTCCTCGCTGAGATGCCCTTCAGGCAACGGCAGCTTTGGCAGCTTCGGTTTCCCAATCGCAACGCGTGTCATGGCATCCATGGTAAGTTCTCCATATGATTGCAGCGCTCGTTCCTATCCGGACGAGCAATCCGCGGCTAATACGCCGTTGATGATTTGAGCAATGAGCGTTTCAAGTTCTCCACCTTCGACCTCGGTCAGCGGGTCAATGCGGAGCACATTTCTAAGTATTCCTATCCCCGCCAGCAGCGAGGCGATCACCGCAGCTCTGGTGTCGGTCTTTTGGCCAATCGTTCTTGCAAGTGGACGAATGATGTTGTCGCGGGTGAACTCCCGCAACACGCCGGACGCTTCGACGCTTGAAAGCGAGCGAATAATTATAT
>CALMZV010000117.1 GCA_937870755.1 uncultured Methylocystaceae bacterium | reverse complement strand
AGGAGCGAATGCGACGCCGAGCTGATGCGAGGATGCGCGCGCGGCCATCGCGCGCGCCGTCTATTGCCCGCGTTTCGCGCGTGTGGCGAACCGCACCGCTTCCTCGGCCGCGCGGAACAGCGCCTTCGCCTTGTTGATGCATTCGCGGTGTTCGTATTCGGGTTCGGAGTCGTAGACGATGCCGGCGCCGGCCTGCGCGTGCATGAGCCCGTCCTTCACGATGGAAGTGCGCAACACGATGCACGTGTCCATCTCGCCCGAAGCGCCGAAATAGCCGATGCAGCCGCCGTAAATTCCACGCTTGTCGACTTCCAGTTCGTCGATGATCTCCATGGCGCGCACTTTCGGCGCGCCGGAGACGGTGCCTGCAGGAAAGCCCGCCGACAGCGCGTCGATGCAATCGTGACGCGGGTCGAGCCGGCCGACCACGTTCGAGACGATGTGCATGACGTGGCTGTAGCGCTCGATGGCGAATTGCTCGGTGACGTCGACCGTGCCGATCTCCGCCACGCGGCCCACGTCGTTGCGCCCGAGGTCGAGCAGCATGAGATGTTCAGCGCGCTCCTTCTCGTCGGCGAGAAGTTCGGCGGCGAGCGCCTCGTCTTCCGCCTTCGTCGCGCCGCGCCAGCGCGTGCCGGCGATCGGGCGAATGGTGACCTGGCCGTCGCGCACGCGCACGAGGATTTCCGGGCTCGAACAGACGACCTGGAACGGTCCGAAATCGAGAAAGCACAGGAACGGCGCGGGGTTCACGCGGCGCAGTGCGCGATAGAGCGCGAACGCCGGCAGCGCGAACGGCGCGGTGAAGCGCTGCGAGAGAACGACCTGGAAGATATCTCCGGCCTTGATGTACTCTTTTGCGCGCGCGACCATTTCGAGAAAGCGCGGTTCGGGCGTGTTGGATCGGGGGGCCTGCGCCATCAGGCGCGGGTCGGCTGACGCGTCGTGTTCGAGCGGCGAGTCGAGCGTCGCGACCAGCGCGTCGATGCGCTCCAGCGCGCGATCGTAGGCCGCACGCGCGCTCACGCCCGGCTGCGGGCGCGCCGGGGCGACGATGGAGATTTCGTCGCGCACGGCGTCGAACACCACCATCGCGGTCGGGCGGATCATGATCGCGTCCGGGACGCCGATCGGATCGGGTTTCGGCGCCGCCAGCCGCTCCATCTCGCGCACCATGTCGTAGCCGAGATAGCCGAACACGCCGGCCGCCATCGGCGGCAGCCCCTCGCGCGCGGGAATGGCGCTTTCCGCGATCAGCGCGCGCAGCGCGTCGAGCGGCCTTTCGGGGCAGGGGACGAAGGCGTCCGCGTCGGTCAGCGCCTTGCGGTTGATTTCCGCTTTCCCGTCGCGCGCGCGCCAGACGATGTCGGGATCGAGACCGATCATCGAATAGCGCCCGCGCGTGGCGCCGCCTTCGACGGATTCGAGCAGGAACACGTTGCCTTCGCGCCCGCACGAAATCTTCAGGAACGCGGAGACGGGCGTTTCGAGATCGGCGACCAGCGTCGTCGCCACCAGTTGCGGCGCGCCGGCTTCGTAGACGCGCGCGAACGCGTCGAAGGAAACGTCGACGCTCACTGCTCCTGGCCGCCCACCGCCGCGCGGAACACGGCTTCGTTCAGTCGCACGCCGTAATCCTTCTCAAGCCGTTTCACGTATTCGCCGAGAATGTCTTCGCCGATCTGCGACTTCATTTGTTCGGCGATCTGCTTGTTCACGTCCTTGTCGGGGTTGAAGTCAGGCGTGGCGCTGTCGAGCACATGGAAGACCATGCGGCCGGCAGGCGTCGCCACCGAGCCGAATCCGCCGTTCGGCTGGTCGAATATCTGCACCACCGCCGCTTCGTCGAACCCTTCGGCGCCGATGCGCTTGACGTCCGGCGAATGTTTCACCTCGGCCTTCTCGGCTTTGGCGATCTCGTCGAACTTCTCGCCCGCGCGCAGCCGCTTCACGATGTCGGCGGTCTTCTGCGTCAACAGCCGCTGCGTCTCCTGCAGGCGCCAGGCGACGAGAACGGGAACGCGCGCTTCCTCCAGCGTCTTCTGGCGCGCCGGCTCGACCGCGGAGATTTCGAACCACTTGTACCCATTGTCGCGCGTGGCGATCGCTTCGTTGTCCACGCCCACGTCGGAGGCGAAGATCGCGCGCAGGAGATCGGCGTCGCCGGCGACGCCCTCGACAGCCGCGCCGTTCTTGTCGCGGCCCTGCGCGTCCACCGCTTCGATCGTGCGCGCGGTCAGCCCGGCGGCCTTGGCGGCTTCCGACAGCGGCTTGCCGCCGGCGCGCTGGTCTTCCACCTTGTCGTGCAATTCCTGCACGCTCTTGCGCGCGCGCTCCTGCGCGATCTCCTTGCGCAGTTCGCCGGCGACGTCCGCGAAGGGCTTCACGCTCTCCGGTTCGATCCGCGTCACGCGCAACAGCGCGACGCCGAACGCGCCTTTCGTCGGCCCGCTGACGACGCCTTCCTTCAGCGCGAACGCCGTGTCCGCGATGGCGGCGTCGGCGATCTGCTTCTTCGTGACGAGGCCGAGGTCCACGTCCTTGTCGTTCAGCTTGCGGTCGGCGATCAGCGTTTCGAACGTCGCGCCGTTCCTGATCTTGTCGGCGGCCGCCTGCGCTTCCGCCTCGTTGGGATAGACGATCTGCTGCACGTTGCGCCGTTCGGGCGAGCCGAACCGCTGCGCCTTCACCGTTTCGTAGAGTTTCCGCGCGTCGGCCTCCGGCACGTCCTCGGGCCTTGCGGCGGTGGCGGGCGTGAGCGTGAGCGCGGTGATCTTGCGATATTCGGGCGCCGCGAACGCGGCCTTGCGGTCGTCGTAGAATTTCTGGAGCGTGGCGGGGTCCGGTTCGGGCGGTGCGGCGACGGAGGACGCCGGCAGCACGAAATATTCGACGCTGCGCGTTTCGTTGCGGTAGCGGTCGATCGATTCGACGACCAGTTGCGGCGCCTCGATTTTGGCGATCAGCGCGTCTGCCAGCTCCTGGCGCAGATAGACCGCGCGCTGCTCGCGCACGAAGGTGCGTTCGTTGTAGCCGTTGTCGCGCAGGATGCTGTCGAACCGCCCCTTGTCGAACGCGCCGTCCGGTCCCTTGAAGGTCGGGTCGGTCATGATTGATTTCGCGACGTCGGCGTCCGACATGGCGAGGCCCAGGCGCCTGGCCTTCTGGTCGAGCGCGGCCTCGGTCACCAGCCTGCCCAGCACCTGCCGGTCGAGACCCGCCTGGCGCGCCTGGTCGTTGGTGACGACGCGGCCGAACCGGCGCTGCAACCGCTGCAATTCGTTCTGGTAGGCGAAGCGGAAGGATTCGGCTGAAATCTCGGTGTCGCCGACCGCGGCGAGCCGACCCTGGCCGAAGCCGCGGAACATGTCGCCGATGCCCCAGATGGCGAACGACACGATGATGAGGCCGAAGACGACCGTCAAAATCGCTTTGCCGAACCAGCTTTTGGACGCCGTGCGCAGGCCGTCGAGCATGAGGGATTCCTTTGAAAAAGCGGCGCGGACCATAGCCACGCGGGCCAGCCGATGCAATGCGCCCTATATAGGGTCATGGTTGCCATCAAGCGCGTCTACGACCCTGCCGCGCCCCAGGACGGAACGCGCGTTCTGGTCGATGGCCTGTGGCCGCGCGGTCTTTCCCGCGCCGCGGTCGCCTGCGACGAATGGCGCAGGGACATCGCCCCCAGCGCCGCCTTGCGCAAATGGTACGGCCACAGGCCGGAGCGCCACGCGGAATTCGAGAGGCGATACCGCGCCGAACTCGCGGCAAACGAGGGACTCGCACAATTGCGGCGGCAGGCGAAGGAGGGGCCGCTCACTTTGCTGACGGCGACCCGGGATCTGCCGTTCAGCCACGCCGAAACGCTGCGCAAGCTGCTGTCGAGGGGCTGACAGCCGTCCGGCCTTGGCTTGGGCGTTCCCTTTCTGCTATCGCGGCGGCGCGAATTTCTCTGGAGAAAGCCATGACCGCCCCGCGCCCGCTCGTCGCCGGAAACTGGAAGATGAATGGCCTGAAGGCCGCGCTGGCCGAACTGGCCGCCATCCGCGACGCGGCCGCCGCCGGCGGCGCGGGCCGGGCGGAAACGGCCATCTGCCCGCCGTTCACGCTGGTGGCGGCGGCGGTGGAGGCCTGCAAGGGCTCGCCGCTCGCCATCGGCGCGCAGGATTGCCACCCCAGGGTTTCGGGCGCCCATACCGGCGACGTTTCGGCCGAAATGCTGAGGGACGCCGGGGCGAGCTACGTGATCGTCGGCCATTCGGAACGGCGCGCCGACCACGGGGAGACGAACGACATCGTGCGCGCCAAGGCGGGCGCCGCGCTGGCGGCGGGCCTTGCCGCCATCGTCTGCGTGGGCGAGACGAAGGGCGAGCGCGAGGCGGGCCAGCTGACCGCGGTCGTGGGCGGACAGGTCGACGGCTCGCTCGACAAGGGCTTCGATCCGGCCAGGATCGTGGTCGCCTACGAGCCGGTCTGGGCGATCGGCACCGGCCTGACGCCCACCGCAGCCGACGTGGCCGAGGTCCACGCGTTCATTCGCGCGCGGCTCCTGGCGCTCTACGGCGCGAAGGGCGAGGGCGTGCGCATTCTCTACGGCGGCTCGGTCAAGCCGTCGAATGCGGCCGAACTGATGGCCGTGAAAAACGTCGACGGCGCGCTGGTCGGCGGCGCGAGCCTGAAATGCGCCGACTTCATGGGGATCGCGGCGGTCTACAGGTAGCGGCATTCCGTCTCCCGCCTGCGGGAAGGCGAAGGCCGAGGCAGCCTTCTCCCCCGCAAGCGGCGAGAGAGCCGGGAAGAGGGATGCGCGCACATCCCGCCTCTTGCGGCCTGACGCGGGCGCGCAGCCGGATTTCTCCGCCCGTTACTGAGCGGCCGTTTGCGTGGGCAGCGGCTCGACGCCGCTGGGCGCGCTCGCCCGCAGCCTGTCGCGCAACTCCTCGGTTTCTTTTTGCGCGGCGGTCTCCACCTCGACCAGCGACAGCGGCGCGTGTTTGGCGAGCGCCGACTTGTTCTGGGTGACGATGCCCTGCAATTGCGTGCGATCGCGCCGTGCGATCTGGAGCGCGCCCTCGATATAGGCGCGGTCGGTCCGCTCCTTTTCCAGCTGGTCGCCGAGTTTGGCGAGCTGCGCCCGCAGCGACTGCGCCTCCTCCAGCGACTTGGCTTCCAGCGCGGCGAGCGATTCCTGGAGAACGCGGATGCGCTCGGCGGCGAGCTCGTTCAACTGCTGTTTCTCGCGGACCTTGCCCAGCAGCTTGTTGGCGCGGTCGATCACCGCGTCGCGCGCCTGCTCGGCGCCTGCGATGTGCTTGTTCTTCTCGTCGAGCGTCGCGCGCATTTCTTCCGCCTGCGCTTCCGCGCGCAGCAGGCGGCGGCGCAGATCCTCCGCCGCCGTCTGTTCGTCCTGCGTGCGGCGGGATTCCTCCCGCGCCTTCTGAAGCAGTTGCTCGGTCAGCCGCATGCGCGACTTCAGCGCGTCCAGTTGCAGGGTGAGCGAATATTTGTCGTCCTGATGGCCGGCCTGGCTGGTATGCAGCGCCTGGCGCAGCGCGTCCGCGTCGGCGAGGCTTTGAGCGAGTTTCGTCTCCAGATCGGCGCCGGCCCTGCGCGCCTTGTCGAGCTCCGTCTGCGTCTCGCTCAACTCGCGCTTCTTCTGCCGCGCGTCGGCCGTCAGGTCTTCGTGCAGCTTGCACAATTTCATGTGTTCTTCGTTGGTGAACATCATGCGTTCACGCAACGTGCGCCGCTCCTCGGCCAGTTCGATGTTGGCCTTGTCGGACTCCTTCAGGCGCGCCGACAGTCGCGCGACCTCGTCGGCCTGCGTGGCGGCGGCGGCGCGGGCGGCGCCTGCCTCCTGCTCATGGGCGCGGGCGGCCGCCATATGGTCCTTCAGTTCGGCCTGCATCGTTTGCAGATGCGCCTCCTGCACGGCCAGCTGGCTTTCGGCGGCCGCGCGCGCCGCCGACAGGTTCTCCACCTTGCTGCCAAGTTCGGCGTTGGAGAGCTGAAGCGCGCGCAATTGCGCCGCTTGCGCATCGAGAGCGCCGGCCTGCTGGCCGATCAGCGCCTCCTGCTCCAGCAGGGTCGTGTTCTGCTGCTTGTGCGTCCGCGCGATCTCGCCGAAATCCCCGAAAAGGGACTCGATCTCCTCGGCCGCCGTGCGGAAGGACTTGACGGTGGAGTAGGCGGTCTCGCACCGCGTGCGCAAAGCCTCGTGATAAACGCCGAGGGCATGGATCGCAGCGTTGATGTCGGGCTTTACTTCGGCGATTTTGGCGCTCTGGTCCAAATCATGCGGAGTCGTTGTCGGATTATATTTTGGGAATGCAGGAAAATGCCTGTTATTCCACAATTTTATGCCGGAAAAAATCATGACACGCCCCCATGCGCTACTGACCGGACGGGTCTAGTATGCCATGTGCTCAAGAATTAGCAATTTGTTTACTAACGTATTGTGCTGTTCATCAGCAAATGCTTGTAGAGTCTGACAAAACCATCCGTCCCGCGCAGGGGATAACCCGGCGCGCAGGGTCGACAGCCGCGTCAGGCGGCGCCCGTAGGGCAATCCCGGCCCCGCCGCATCCGCCGACTGTGGCGAAGTAATTGTGTCCGCTGGTTTGCCGGATCAGCGTATAGGGCGTCGTCGGCGACCGTTGAAACATCGGGAGAGCCGCGCGCGCCTGGGCGCCGCATCCGGACACTCCCTTGCGCGGGCCGCCTTTGGGGGTTACATCCGCGGCGACGAATGCGCCCGCGGCGCGCGCATTTCAAATTCGGACTCGTCCATGCAAACCGTTCTTATCGTCATCCACCTCATGGTGGTCGCAGCTCTGGTTGTGGTCGTGCTGTTGCAGCGCTCGGAGGGCGGCGCGCTCGGCATCGGCGGCGGCGGGGGCGGCGGGTTCTTCACCGGCCGCGGACAGGCGAACGCGCTCACGCGCGCGACCGCCATTCTGGCGACCATCTTCTTCATCACCTCCATCGCGCTGACGATTCTCGCCGGCTGGGGCCGGGGAACGCAGAAGTCGATCCTCGACACGTCCGCGCCCGCCGGCCAGTCCGCGCCCGCCGGGCAGACGGCGCCCGCCGGCCTGCTCGACGAACTGAAGAAGATGCAGGACCAGAAGGGCGCGACCCCGCAGCCGCCGGCCGCCCCGGCGGCGCCCGCGACGCCCACCGCGCCGCGCTCGCAATAAAGGCCAAAGGGGCCGGCCTCGCCGGCCCTTTTCTTTTGGCGGGGGACAAGCACGGTTTTGTCTCCCCGAATCGATTGAAAGAGGATACGGGTCGAATCCCATGGCGCGGTACATTTTCATCACCGGCGGCGTGGTCTCCTCGCTCGGAAAAGGTCTGGCTTCGGCGGCGCTCGGCGCCCTCCTGCAAGCGCGCGGCTACACGGTCCGCCTGCGCAAGCTGGACCCTTATCTCAACGTCGATCCGGGCACGATGAGCCCGTATCAGCACGGCGAGGTTTTCGTCACCGACGACGGCGCCGAGACCGATCTCGATCTCGGCCACTACGAACGGTTCACCGGCCGTCCGGCGAACAAGCAGGACAACATCACCACAGGTCGCATCTATCAGGAGATCATCGCCAAGGAGCGGCGCGGCGACTATCTCGGCGGCACGGTGCAGGTCATCCCGCACGTCACCAACGCCATCAAGGAATTCGTCCTGTCCGGCAACGAGGGCGTGGATTTCGTGCTGATCGAGATCGGCGGCACTGTCGGCGACATCGAGGGACTGCCGTTCTTCGAGGCCATCCGCCAGCTGGGCAACGATCTGCCGCGCGGCCACTCGGTTTACATCCACCTCACGCTGCTGCCCTTCATTCCGAGCGCCGGCGAACTCAAGACCAAGCCCACCCAGCATTCGGTGAAGGAGCTGCGCTCCATCGGCATCCAGCCGGACATCCTGCTGTGTCGCACCGACCGGCCCATTCCGGCGGAGGAGCGGCGCAAGCTCGGCCTGTTCTGCAACGTGCGCGAAAGCGCGGTGGTGGAGGCGCGCGACGCCGGCAATATCTACGACGTGCCGGCCGCCTATCACGCCGCCGGCATCGACCGCGAGGTGCTGGCCGCTTTCGGCATCGAGCCCGCGCCGCGGCCGGACATGACGCGCTGGGAGGCGGTCTCCGAGCGCATCCACAATCCCGAGGGCGAGGTGACGATCGCCATCGTCGGCAAATACACGGGGTTGAAGGACGCCTACAAATCGTTGATCGAGGCGCTCGCCCACGGCGGCATCGCCAACCGCGTGAAGGTCAATCTCGACTGGATCGAGAGCGAGATTTTCGAGGGCGAGGATCCCGCGCCCCATCTCGAACACGTGCACGGCATTCTGGTGCCCGGCGGATTCGGCCAGCGCGGGTCGGAGGGCAAGATTCTGGCGGCGCGGTTCGCGCGCGAGCGCCGCGTGCCCTATTTCGGCATCTGTTTCGGCATGCAGATGGCGGTGATCGAGGCCGCGCGGTCGCTGGCGGGCGTGAAGGGCGCGGGTTCGACCGAGTTCGGCGCGACCGATGAACCCGTCGTCGGTCTGATGACGGAATGGATGCGCGGCAACGAGCTGGAGACGCGCGCGGCGGGCGGCGATCTCGGCGGCACGATGCGGCTCGGCGCCTATCGCGCGCTGTTGAAGGAAGGCTCGCGGATCGCCGACATCTACGGCGACACGGTCATCTCCGAGCGTCACCGCCACCGCTACGAGGTGAACATGCGCTATCGCGAGGCGCTGGAGAAATGCGGCCTGAGTTTCGCGGGAACCTCGCCGGACGGGCTGTTGCCGGAGACGGTCGAACTGCCCGATCACCCGTGGTTCATCGGCGTGCAGTATCACCCGGAGCTGAAGTCGCGACCTTTCGCGCCCCATCCGCTGTTCGCCAGCTTCATCGAGGCGGCCAAGCGCCAGAGCCGCCTGGTCTGAGGCGCGCGCGGCTCAAGGCGCCGCCACGAGGTCCTTCCAGCTTTCGAGCGCGCCGAAACGCGGCGTCTTCTTGAGGGTGTGCCGGTCCATGCGCGTCAGCACGTCGGCGGCGAAGGCCACGCCGTCGACCAGAAACGGCCCCTTGTTCAGCATGACGCATTCCGCGCGCTGCGACATGGCGACATCCGTTGTCTCGCCGCGCGCGGGCGTGCCTTCCTTCACCAGTTTCTCCAGCACCTGCGTCGCCCAGATGACGGGCGCGCGCGCGGCTTCGCACAGCCACATGATTTCCTCCTGAATTTCTGCGAGCCGCGCGAAGCCGACTTCCACCGCCAGATCGCCGCGCGCGATCATGACGGCGACCGGATGGCGGGCCGCTGCCGCAACGATCAGCAGCGGCAGGTTTTCCACCGCCAGCGCCGTCTCGATCTTCAGCACCAGCCCCTGCGGCGGTCGGGCGCCGCGCCGCCGTCCGAGTTCGTCGGCCATCCGGACGATGTCCTCCACACGCTGCACGAACGAGAAGCCGACGAGATCGGCGAGATCGGCGACGACGTCCAGATCGGCCAGATCCTTCTCCGTCAGCGGCGGCAGCCTATTCTCGACGGTCGGGAAATTCACGCCTTTCTCGAGTTTGAGCACGACGCCTTTCTCGCGCGCGCTGACGACTTCGAGGCGCACGCGTCCCTGGTTGCAGGCGACCACGCGCGCGCCGATCTTGCCGTCGTCGATCCAGACCGGCGCGCCCGGCTGCAGGTCGGCGAGAAATTCCGGAAACGAGATCGCCACGGAAATTTCCCTGGCGTCGCTCCCGTCGGCCGCCCCGTCCGCGACGAGCGCGAACCGGTCGCCGCGCCGCACGCGTGGCTTGCCGGGCGCCCGCACGGCCTCGATCCGGCACTTCGGTCCGGCGACGTCCATCAGAATGCGGCACGCGCGCCCGGTCTCCTCCGCCGCGCGGCGCACGTGGGCGGCCATCGCGCGCCAGGCGGCCGCGTCGTCGTGGGCGCAATTGATGCGGGCGCAGTCCATGCCGGCCTCCATCAACGCGCGCGCGAGTTCGGGATCGGACGCCGCCTCGCTCGGCAGCGTGGCCATCACGCGCGTGCGCGGCCCGTCCGGGGGCCGAAAAGCCGGTCCGTCGCCGCTTCGAGAAGATCGACGCCGTGAAGCGGCGGTTGCAGCGGCTCGGGCCGGCCGCACAATTGCGCGAGCGTCTCCGTGACCGCGTCGAGCGAGCCCATCACATGGGCTTCGCTGCGTCCGAGGCTCGACAGGCCGAAGCGGGCGAGTCGCGCCTGCAGCGCGCTCATGTCGATGCGCCGCAAGGACAGGTATTCGGCGAGATTGCGCGCGTTGGCGCCGAGCGGGACGTCGGCCAGCGGCTTCCAGGCGTCGAGCGTGGCCTGCGCGCCTGCGGCGACCTGCGCGCGCACGTTCATCACGGCGTGGTGAAGCGCGGACAACTCGTCGGCGCGCGCGGCGAAAGCGTTTCTCATCGGGCGATCTCCAGACCGGCCCGACCTAAGCCTTGATTGTGATGGTTGTGTTACGGCCGGGGCGTCGGCGACGGCACGGGCGCCACCAGGGGGGCGACCGCCCAGGGCGCGGCGCCGTAGCCTGCGCCGTGCGCGCCCGTTCCGGCCACGACGGCCGGCGGCGGCACCGGCGGGTTGTGGCGCGGGTTGGAATTGACCGGCGCGTGGACGGGGTGCGGCATCGGCTGCGGGGCCGGCGCCATGTAGCTCTGCTGCGGCTGCGGCTGCGCATGGAGCTGCGGGGCCGGATAGGCCTGCGGCGGATATGGCTGCGCGTAGGGCTGCGGATAGGGCTGCGGGTAAGGGTGCGGGTATGGGTGCGCGTAGGGCTGCGGGTATGGCTGCGGCGGATAGGGCGGATAGGCCGGCGGCGGATAGGGCGCCATGACCTGGACCGGCGCGTATGCCTGCGGCGGGTAGGGCGCGGGATAGGCCTGCGGGTGATACGGCGCGGCGTAGGGCTGCGGCGGGTAGGGCTGCGGATAATAGGCCGGCTGGACAGCCTGCGCGTAACGGGCCTTCGGCCGCTTGATGCGGCGTTTGGCGCCTTCCTTCCGGTGCGACTGGTCGGCCAGCAGCTGCCCGCCGGTCAATTCCGGTCCGATGGCGTATCCGAGCGCGGCGCCGGCCAGGAGCCCGATGGGGCCGCCGACCACCATTCCGGCCACCGCGCCGATGGCGCCGTCGATCACCCGCTCGTCGGGTTTCTCGCCCGCGCGCGCGGGTTGCGCCGAAAGCGAGAGCGCCGCCGCCAGAAGGGAAATCGAAAAAATGCCGCGCATAAAGATGGTCCTTGCGAAACCATCTGACCCGCCGATCCTTACCAAAGGCCAAGAAGGGACGCTGCGACGCCCGGTCGTTCGCCTGTTAACTTGAATAAAGCTTTACCGCCGCCGTGCGCTCTGTAACGAAAGGCGCGATGCGCTTCGTCTTCGTCTTCATCGCCGCCGTGGCGACGCTCATGGGCTATCTCGCCTTCAGGCCGGATTGCCCCGGCGGGACGGTGGTCGCCGACCGGGCGACCTGCGTGGCGGCCTTCGACGCCGCCTTCTGCGCCCGCGCGATGGAAGGCGCCGATAGCCTCGCCCGCCGCAGCGGCCAGAGCTTTTCCACCCAGTCGCAATGCCTGGAGCAATGGCCGGTGTGCCTGGAGCGCGCCGACATTCCCGCATGGGGGCCGCGCCCCTCGGGCTATTGCCTCGTGCGGGCCGTCGACGGCGGCGTCGAGCGCATCGAGCCGCGCTACGCCAGGCGGTGACTCGCCTTGTTTTTGCTACCCGCTCGCCTTAGGTTCCGACCAATTCGCAGCCACATGGGCCGCACGCATCTGGAGTCGTGCAATGGGTAGTTTTTCGATCTGGCATTGGCTGGTCGTGGGCGTGATCGTGCTCGTGCTGTTCGGCGGCAAGGGCAAGATTTCCGATATCATGGGCGACGTCGCCAAGGGCATCAAGAGCTTCAAGAAGGGCCTTCAGGAGCCCGAGGACGAGGTGGCCAAGAACGCCGGCCCGGCCGAGCCGATGAAGCACATCGACCATCAGCCGGGCGCGACCGTCGACAAGTCGGCCGACGTCCGCAAGGTCTGAACCGGCCGCGCCACGCAAGAGGGGCGCCTGCGCCGGCGTCGTGACAAAATCGCGCCCCGACCGCGACGACGCGGGGCGACCGTCAGGGCTTCATGTTCGAATTCGACGCCGGAAAACTCATTCTCGTGGCCATCGTCGCGCTGATCGTCATCGGCCCGAAGGATTTGCCGCGCGTGCTGCGTCAGCTGGGCGCGGCGGTCGGCAAGCTGCGCCGCATGGCGGCCGAGTTTCAGGGCCAGTTCATGGACGCCATGCGCGAGGCCGATCAGGAACAGCTCAAGAAGGAAATCCTGGACATCGCCGATTCGACGAAAAAGAGCGTCGGCGATTTCAATCCCGTGCGCGATCTGAAGGCGCAGATGGAAGGCGCGCTGAACCCGCCCGCGGCCGAGACGCCCGCGGCGCCTGCGCTCGAAGGTCTGGAGAAGGTCGAAACCCCGGCCGCGGTCGAGGAGACGATCGCGGCGAGCGGAACCGGCCCCGGCGCCGTCGAGGCGCCGCAGCCCGCGCCCGCGCACGCCGGCGCGATCGATCTGATGGCCGACCTCAGGAACATGACCGCGCCGCCCGCCATCGACGGGTTCGACGACATGCGCACGCCGATGATCGGCGCTCCGCCGCGCCCCGCGCCGCCGAACCCGCAAGCCGACGCGCGCGACGAGGATGACGGGGACGACGAGGACGCGACGATGTCCACGGCGCCCGGCGCCACGGCCGCCGCCCGCGCCCGCGCCGCGCGCGCCGCCCGCAGCGGCCGCGCGCGACGCCTGCCGGGCCGGCTGGCGCATAGATCCGAAGACGGGTCGGGAAGATCGCCATGACGCAGGCCGATATCGACGCCTCGCGCGCCCCGCTCATCGATCATCTGATCGAACTGCGCCAGCGGCTGATCCGCTCGCTGATCGCCTTTGTCGTGATGTTCCTCGTCTGCTTCTATTTCGCCAAGGACATCTACAACATCCTCGTGCTGCCCTATCAGCATGTCGCGGGGCCGGAGGCGCGGCTCATCTATACCGCGCCGCAGGAGTTCTTCTTCACGCAGATCAAGGTCGGCATGTTCGCCGCCGCCTTTCTGTCGTGCCCCATCGTGTTCTCGCAGATCTACGCCTTCGTCGCGCCGGGCCTCTATCACAACGAGCGGGCCGCCTTCCGGCCCTATCTCCTTGCGACGCCCGTGTTCTTCGCCGCCGGCGCGCTGCTCGTCTATTTTCTGGTGATGCCGAATTTGCTGCATTTCTTCATCGGCATGCAGCAGGCCAACACGCCGGGCCGCGCGCAGATCGAACTCCTGCCGCGCGTGTCGGAATATCTGTCGCTGATCATGACGCTGATCTTCGCCTTTGGCGTCGTGTTTCAGTTGCCAGTGGTCCTCACGCTGCTCGGGCGCGTGGGCATCGTCGATTCCGACTTCCTGCGCCGCAATCGCCGCTATGCGATCGTCATCGTGTTCGTGGTGGCGGCGGTGCTCACGCCGCCGGACGTTTTCAGCCAGCTCGCGCTTGCGATCCCCGGCGTGCTGCTCTACGAGGCGTCCATCATTTCGGTCGGCATGATCGAGAAGAGACGGGCCGCGGAGCGCGACGACACGGGCGAAGACGCCGCCGCAACCTGAACGCGCCGTGAGCGGCGCGCTCCTCTCGCGCCGGTCGGGCGCTGGAGGCGGCACATGTTCGACATCAAATGGATTCGCGACAACGCCGTCGCGTTCGACGAGGGCCGGCGCCGTCGCAACCTGCCGCCGCTCGCCGCCGATCTTCTTGCGCTCGACGACGCCCGCCGCGCCGCCATCGGCGCGTTGCAGGCCGCCCAGGAGCGCCGTAACGCCGCCTCCAAGGAGATCGGCATGGCGCTGCGCGAGAAAGACGCTGCGCGCGCCGACGCGCTGAAGGCCGAGGTCGCCGCGCTCAAGGAGACCTGGCCGGCGCTGGAGGAAGCCGAGCGCTCGGCCGCCCGCGCGCTCGAAACCGCGCTCGCGCGTGAGCCCAACCTGCCGCTGCCCGAAACGCCCGAGGGCGCCGACGAGAACGACAACGTGGAAGTGCGCCGCGTGGGCGCGCCGCCATCCTTCCCGGACGGATTCCGCCCGCTCGAACATTTCGAGATCGGCGAGGCGCTGGGCCTGATGGATTTCGAGGCGGCGGCGAAAATCTCCGGCGCGCGGTTCGTCGTGCTGAAGGGCAGGCTCGCGCGGCTCGAACGCGCGCTGATGCAGTTCATGCTCGATCTGCACACGGACGAACACGGCTATACCGAAATCGACCCGCCGATCCTTGTGCGCGACGAGACGATGTTCGGCACGGCGCAACTGCCGAAATTCGTCGACGACCAGTTCACCGCTGCGCGTCAGAAATCGCGCGAGGAGCTTCTGCAGGAGGCGTTGCAATACGCCACCGACGAGGAGACGTCGCGCCTTGCCGCCAAGGAGATCACGCTGCCGGACGTGGTCGCCGCGGCGCTCGGGCGCGCGCCGACGCGCGAGGATTTCTGGCTGGTGCCGACCGCCGAAGTGCCGCTGACCAATCTCGTGCGCGAGAGCATCGTGGAGGAAAAGCAGCTGCCGCTGCGCCTGACGGCCGGCACGCTCTGTTTCCGCGCGGAGGCGGGCGCTGCCGGGCGCGACACGCGCGGCATGATCCGCCAGCACCAGTTCCAGAAGGTGGAGCTCGTCTCCATCACGGCTCCGGAGGAGGCGCTTGGCGAACACGAGCGCATGACCGCCTGCGCGGAAGAAGTGCTCAAGCGCCTCGGCCTGCATTATCGCGTGGTGGCGCTGTGCACCGGCGACATGGGCTTTTCCGCGCAGAAGACCTACGACATCGAGGTCTGGCTGCCGGGGCAGGGGCGCTTTCGCGAGATTTCGTCCTGTTCGGTGTGCGGCGATTTCCAGGCGCGGCGCATGAATGCGCGGTATCGCCCGGCCGACGGCAAGGGGCCGCGGTTCGTGGCGACCCTCAACGGTTCCGGCGTCGCGGTCGGCCGCGCGCTGGTGGCCGTGCTGGAAAACTACCAGAATCCCGACGGATCGGTCACAATCCCGCAGGTTCTGCGCCGCTACATGGGCGGTCTCGAACGAATCGAACGGGCGGGTTAAACAGGTCTATGCGCATTCTCATCACCAACGACGATGGCGTGCACGCGCCGGGGCTGGAAGTTCTGGAGCGCATCGCGCGCCGTTTGACCGACGATGTGTGGACCGTCGCGCCGGAGACTGACCAATCCGGCGTCGCCCATTCGCTGTCGCTGTCGGACCCGTTGCGCCTGCGTCCGATCTCCGAGCGGCGGTTCGCGGTGCGCGGCACGCCGACCGACTGCGTCATCATGGGCGTGCGCAAGATATTGAAGGACCGCAAGCCCGACCTTGTTCTGTCGGGCGTCAACCGCGGGCAGAACTGCGCGGAGGACGTGACCTATTCCGGCACCATCGCCGGCGCGATGGAAGGCACGATCCTCGGCATTCCCTCGATCGCGCTCTCGCAGGGCTACGGCATCGTCACCGCGCGCACCGCGCCGCACTGGGCGACGGCCGAGACGCATGCGCCCGCGCTGCTGAAGAAGCTGGTGGCGGCGGGCGTTCCGGCCGGCACGCTGCTCAACGTGAATTTTCCCGATTGCCCGCCCGACGAGGTGATGGGCGTCGCCATCACCGCGCAGGGCGCGCGTTCGGCCGAACTCATCGGGCTCGACGCGCGGATCGACGCGCGCGGCAATCCCTATTACTGGATCGCCTTCCAGCGCGGCGCCTATACGCCGGGCGCGGGCACGGACCTGCTGGCGCTCGCGCAGAACCGCATTTCCGTGACGCCGCTGCGTCTCGACCTCACCGACGAGCCGACGATGACACGGCTCGCCGCATTGTTCGATTGAGCGGCGTGAACGGCGCGCGCGATCCCGCCATGCACGACGCGCGCGGCGCGCTGGTTCTGGAACTGCGGCGCGCGGGCCTGTCCAATGTCGACGTCCTGCGCGCGATCGAGACCGTGCCGCGCGAATTGTTCACCCCGTTCCGCCTGCGCGATCTCGCCAATCGCAATTGCCCGCTGCCGATCGCGTGCGGCCAGACGATGCACGCTCCCGGCGTGATCGCGTCCATGCTGACGGCGCTTGATCTCGCGCCGGACCATCGGGTGATGGAGATCGGCGCGGGCGCCGGTTATGCGCTCGCCATTCTCGCGCGGCTCGCGCGCGAAGTGGTGTCGTTCGAGCGCTTTCGTTCGCTTGCGGTCGAGGCGCGCGCGCGTCTGGCGCGGCTCGGCGTGACGAACGCCGAGATCGTCGTGGCCGACGGATTCGCGGCGCCCGAACGTTACGGCCAGTTCGATCGCATCGTCGTGCATGCGGCGCTGCCCGCGCCGCCGGAACGTCTGTTTGTCGCGCTGAAGCCCGGCGGTCGAATCGTCTGCGGACTCGACGGGCGGGAAGGGGAGCGCATCGCCATCGTGTCGCCCGGGGTGGTGCAGCGGTTGCAGCCGTGCCGGCTCGGCCGGCCGCTCGCGGGGGTGGCGGCCGCGCTGTGAGCGCATGGTGAATATGAACGACGCCTTAAGATTAATTTTGTCGGGAGTTTTGTGAACTTCGATTCATCTTAAACGCTCCTTTAACCCACGCGCGATTAGATGACGGCGACAAAGTGGCGTGCAGTGGGTTGTGTGATGCGTGCGAGCGAACGCCTTCGTGGCTCCCGGTTGGGTTTTCGTCTGATGCTTGCGGCCGGCGCCGCGGCGCTCTTGGCCGGTTGCGCGGATTCCACCCGCCTTGCCGATCCATTTTCCAATCCATTCGGTCCGAGCGCGAAAGCGACCTACGACCCTTCGCCGACGGGCGCGATCAAGGAGCGCCCGGCCGCGCCCGCGACCTCCACGCGCATCGAATCGCGACCTCTGGCGGCGCCGTCCTCCGCGCCCGCGTCCCAGCCGGTCGCCCCCCAGCCGGTGGCGCCCGCGCGCCTTTCCGGCGCGACTTCCGGCAACTGGACGGCCGAAGGCGGCGCCAGCATCGTGGTGGGGCAGGGCGAAACGGCTTCCATGCTGTCCACCCGTTACGGCGTGCCGACGGATGCGCTGTTGAAAACCAACGGCCTTGCGAGCGCCGCCGAGGTGCAGCCGGGTTCGCGCATCGTGGTTCCGGTCTACCGCCCCGGCGCGGGCAAGGCGTCCGAGCCCAAAGTCGCCGAGGCAAAAGGCGCCGAGGCCAGGAAGGTCGAGCCGAAACCTGTCGCGCGCGCAGAGGAGAAGCCTGCGGCGAAAAAGGAAAACCTGCGCTTCGTGAAGGGGCCGGAACCGGCCGGCGGCGAGAAGGCCGCCAGGAGCGAGAAAAAAAGCGAGAAGGCCGAAAAGGCCGCCAAAGCCGATCCTGCCAGGCCGACGAAGGAGCTTGCGCGGGAAGCGAAGAAGGATGTGAAGGCCGAGGCCGAAAAGGCCAAGGCCGCGAAGGCGGAAGCCGACAAGGCGAAGCTTGCGAAGGCGGAAGCCGACAAACAGGCGAAGGCGGATGCCGCCAAGGAGCGCCAGCGCGCGGCCGAAGCCAAGCGGCAGGAGCCGAAGGAAACCAAGAAGGTCGCCGCTGAAGCGCCGGCCAAACCCGAGCCCAGGAAGGTCGCCGACACGAAACAGGTCGTCGAGACGAAGGTCGCCGAGACACGGAAGCCCGAAGTGGATTCCACGCCGACCGCGAGCCTGCCGCCGACAGAAGCGAGAAGCGAGAGCAAGAGCGACAGCGCCAATCCGGAGTTCCGCTGGCCGGCGCGCGGCCGCATCATCCAGGGCTTCAAGGCGGGCGGCAACGACGGCATCAACATCGCGGTGCCGGAAGGCACGGCGGTGAAGGCGGCCGAGAGCGGCGTGGTCGCCTACGCCGGCAGCGAACTGAAGGGCTACGGCAATCTGGTGCTCATCCGCCATCCCAACGGCTTTGTGTCGGCCTACGCCCACAACGGATCGCTGGACGTGAAACGCGGCGATCAGGTCAAGCGTGGCCAGACGATCGCCAAGGCCGGCCAGACCGGCAACGTCTCGACGCCGCAGGTGCATTTCGAGCTGCGCAAGGGCTCCTCGCCGGTCGACCCGACGAATTTCCTCGCCGGTCTCTGACAGCGACGCGAATTCTCCGGCCGCGAGACACGAACCGGAGCGAGAAGGCGGCGGGTCCCAAGAAAGGCCCGCCGCATTCATTTTGCGGCGGGCCAAAGAAACTCAAGGCCCGCCGCATTCATTTTGCGGCGGGCCAAAGAAACTCAAGGCCCGCCGCATTCATATGCATACGCCCGAAAAGTCGGAGACATTTCGGACAAGCGTATGCACGAACGATCGGCGGGCCAAAGAAACTCAAGACCCGCATTTGCTGCAGACATTTTGCGCGGCCTGTGCGCAGATGTTCGCCGGGCCTGTCGCGGCGCGACAGGCGCGCGCGCGAGAAGCGACATGGCGGACGACGGAGACTATTCGCCCCCGAATGTGGTGCTGGTGACGATCGCGGCGCTGGTGACGTTCGCCGCGATTGCGAACGCAGTCTCTGCGGCGCTCACCGATTCCGTCTGGAATCTGACCGGCTCCGGCGCCTTTTCGCGTGGCTTCGGAACCACGCTGGTGCGTGTGGAACGCGCCGACGATCCGCTGAGCTTCTACGTCATCCTCGTCGCCACGGCGGCGTTCGCGGTCTATCTCGACCGGGATCTGTGGAAACGGTTTCGCGCCTGGCGCAGGCGTCGCGGCTGAGCCGGGCGACGCCATTCTCAATCCGCGCACCTGCCAGAACTTGCGGTCGCGCGCCGGCGCCGGCTACCAATGAGAGCAACGAAAAGACGGGAGGAAACATGGCCGGGTTTCGGCTTGGGGCGCGCCGTGGCGCGGCCCGCGCTTGAGCGCGCCGACCAATATCGGCGCGGCGGCGCCGCTTTCGCCGGCTGCGCCCGTCGCGTCGCCGCGGTCGCTCGACCGTCTCGGCGTCGTTCTGATCCTCATTCTGTGCGCGAGCTGGGGCCTCAATCAGGTCACGGCCAAATATGCGCTGTCCGAAATTCCGCCGTTGACACAGGCCGCGCTGCGGTCGGCGCTTGGTTTCGTGGTGCTCGGCGCCTATGCGCTGGCGCGCACGCCGAACCTATTCGCGCGCGACGGCTCGCTCTGGGGCGGATTGTTCTGCGGCGTCGGCTTCGCGCTCGAATTCATCGTGCTCTATCTCGGCCTGCAATGGACCACCGCGAGCCGCGCGGTGCTGTTTCTCTATAGCGCGCCGTTCTTTGTCGCGCTCGGCCTGCCGTGGATCGTGCCCAGCGAACGGCTCACGCGCGTGCAGTGGCTGGGGCTGGCGCTGTCGTTCGCGGGCGTGGCGCTGGCCATGGGCGTTTCGTTCGGATCGAGCGAAACGCTCGTCGGCGACGCGCTGTGTCTGGCGGCCGGCGCCCTGTGGGCGGCGACGACGCTCATCATCAAGGGCACGGGGCTGGCGCGCGCCCGCGCGGAAAAGGCGCTGCTCTACCAGCTCGCCCTCTCCGCCGTCGTGATCGGCGCGGCGGCCTATGCGCGCGGCGAGACGATGCCGCTGCGCCTGTCGCCGATGGTGGCGCTCGCCTTCGCGTATCAGGTCGTGTGGGTCGTGTGCGTGACGTTCGTCGTGTGGTTCTGGATGGTGAAGAAATATCGCGCGGGCGAACTTTCGGCCTATACCTTCCTCACGCCGATCTTCGGCGTGGCGGCCGGGCATTTCCTGCTGGGCGATCAGCTCACGTTGCAGTTTCTGTCCGCGGTCGCGCTGGTCGCGCTCGGCATTCTGATGGTCAACTGGCCGGCGCGGCGCTGAGCCTATTTCGGGAAGAGCCGCTTCGGCGGATCGAGACAGGGGCCGAGGTCGCGCGGCGGCGCGTGGATGTAGAACCGGTCGCTCGGCAGCAGATCGCCCGCAGCCTCGATCCGTCGGCCCTCGTAGCGCGCGAGCGCGAACGGCGCCTGCGAGCGCGCCGATCGCACGTTGATGACATGCCCCCTGTCGCTGACGAAATCGCCGTCGACCACGCAGCCGGCGATGGTCATGGCGACGGGCCCGGAGGCCATCGCATGCGGCGCGCACAACGCGCACAAGAGGACGACGGCGGACGGAATGGGCCTTTTCATAAGATAATGATGCGCGCGCCCGCGCATCGCCGCCTTGATCTGGCGCGCGGTCAGCGCAGTTTGGTTCCGAGCCGGCCGGCGAGATCCTGCACGAACTGCCACGCCGTTCGCCCGGAGCGCGCGCCGCGCGTCGTCGCCCATTCGAGCGCCTCGGCCTCGATCCGGTCGCGCTTGGCCTTCAGGCCGAAGTGGTCGCAATAGCCGAACACCATCGCCAGATATTCGTCCTGACTGCATTTATGGAAGCCGAGCCACAACCCGAAGCGGTCGGACAGCGAGATTTTCTCTTCGACGGCCTCGCCCGGATTGATGGCGGTCGAACGTTCGTTCTCCATCATGTCGCGCGGCATGAGATGGCGGCGGTTTGACGTGGCGTAGAACAGCACATTGTCGGGCCGTCCTTCCACGCCGCCTTCGAGCGCGGCTTTCAGCGATTTGTAGCTGGCGTCGCCCGCGTCGAACGAAAGATCGTCGCAGAAGATGAGGAAGCCGTGCGCGCTGTCGCGCGCCAGAACCATCAGCTGTGGCAGGCTCTCGATGTCCTCGCGATGGATCTCGACGAGTTTCAGCCGCCGCACGCCGCGCTTGCCGGCGAGCCGCGCGTTGATGTCGGCGTGCGCGGCCTTCACCAGCGAGGATTTGCCCATGCCGCGCGCGCCCCACAGGAGCGCATTGTTGGCCGGCAGTCCGCGCGCGAACCGTTCGGTGTTCTCCACCAGCATGTCGCGCGCGCGATCGATGCCCTTCAGCAACGCGATCTCGACCCGGTTGACCTTCGGCACGGGTTGCAGATGGCCCTGCGCGGCCTGCCACACGAAGGCGTCGGCGCCGTCGAAATCCGGCGGGCGAGGGGCGGGCGGGGCCATGCGCTCGAGCGCGGTGGCGATGCGGGCGAGGAGGGCGTCGTTGTGCGAGCTCATGGCGGCGTGAGTTAGACGCTTTTGGCCGGCCTGCCTAGATCGGCCGCCGTTTGGCCGGGCTCCGGGAAACGGGAGAACCGGCGCCGGCCGGGTCAAACATAACTGGACTTGTGGTGGAAACGGGGCAGAATGCATCTCAAGTCCGTCGACCAAGCGCGGACGCCGCGGAGGAGACCATGATGTTTTCGGCGACAAGGGCGGCGCTCGCCCTCGGACTTGTTTTCGCTTCCGGCCTCGCGACGGCCCAGACCAAGACGCCTGGGGTGACCGCGACCGAGATCAAGATCGGCCAGACCATGGCCTACAGCGGCCCGGTGTCCGCCTATGGCATCCTCGGCAAGACGGACGAGGCCTATTTCCGCGCCGTGAACGCCAAAGGCGGAATCAACGGCCGCAAGATCGTGTTTCTGTCGAAGGACGACGCCTACCAGCCGCCGAAAGCCATCGAGAATGTGCGTGCGCTGGTGGAGAGCGACGAGGTGGCGCTGATCTTCGGCGTGCTCGGCACGCCGATCAACATGGCGATCCGCCCCTATCTCAACAGCAAGAAGGTGCCGCAGATCTTCATCTCCGCCGGCTCCTCGGCGTTCAACGATCCGCAGAACTTCCCCTGGACGATGGGCTGGCAGCCGAACCTGCGGTCGGAGGCGAATTTCTACGCCTCTGACATTCTCAAGCGGTTGCCCAACGCCAGGATCGGCGTGCTCTATCAGAACGACGATTTCGGCAAGGACATGCTGAACGGGTTGCGTGAAGGTCTCGGCGCCAACGCCGAAAAGATGATCGTCAACACGCAATCTTTCCAACCGTCGGATCCGACGATCGACTCGCAGCTCGTGCTCATCAAGAACGCGGGCGCCGACGTGCTGATGCTGTTCACCTATGCGCGGCAGGCCGCGCAGGCGATCGTCAAGATGAACGAATTGAGCTGGAAGCCGGAGACCTATCTCCACCTCGGGTCCGCCTCGATCGGCGCGACCTTCAAGCCGGCCGGCCTCGAACGATCGAAGGGCATCGTGACGGCCGCATTCATGAAGGACCCGACCGATCCCAAATGGGCGGACGATCCGGACGTCAAGGAATTCCTCAACTTCGTGAAGACCTACATGCCCGGCGCCGATGTCAACGACTGGCTGATTGCCGCGGCCTATTCGCAATCGCAGACGGTGGAGCAGGTGCTCAAACAGGCTGGCGCCGACCTCTCGCGCGAGAACATCATGAAGCAGGCCGCCAACCTGAAGAACTTCCGCTTTTCGCTGATGCTGCCGGGCGGCGCGATCAACACGAGCCCGACCGATTTTCGCGTCGTCAACTATATGAAGCTCCAGCGCTTCAACGGACAGACGTGGGAACTGGCCGAATAGCGACGAACGGAACGCCTCCGCGCGCGTCGCGGACGCGTTCACGCCAGCGTCGAGCGACAGGCGCCCGCGCACGCGGGACAGGGAGGAAGGCAATGCGCACAATGCTGTCTCTGGCGGCGATCTCCGCCAGCATGTTTCTGGGAACAGGCGCCGCGCTCGCGCAGTCGAAGACGCCCGGCGTGACCGACAAGGAAATCCGCGTCGGGCAGACCATCGCCTATTCGGGCCCGGCCTCGGCCTACGGCATGCTCGGCAAGGCCGAGGACGCCTACTTCAAATCGCTGAACGCAAAGGGCGGGATCAACGGGCGCAAGATCGTGTTCATCTCGCGCGACGACGCGTTCTCGCCGCCCAAAGCCGTCGAGAATGCGCGCCGGCTGGTGGAGGAGGACGATGTCGCGCTGGTGTTCGGCGTGCTCGGCACCCCGATCAACATGGCGATCCGGCCATATCTCAACCAGAAGAAGGTGCCGCAGATCTTCATCGCGGCGGGATCGTCCGCCTTCAACGATCCGCAGAATTTTCCATGGACCATGGGCTGGCAGCCCAATCTGCGCTCGGAGGCGAATTTCTACGCGACCGATCTTCTGAAGCGCAATCCGAAGGCGAAGATCGCCGTGCTCTACCAGAACGACGATTTCGGCAAGGACATGCTGAACGGCCTGCGCGAGGGACTGGGCGCCAACGCTGACAAGATGATCGTCAACGCACAGTCGTTCCAGGCGGCCGACCCGACGGTGGATTCCCAGCTCGTGCTGCTGAAGAATTCCGGCGCTGACACGCTGTTCCTGTTCACCTACGCCAAACAGGCGGCGCAATCGATCGTGAAGATTCACGAACTCGGCTGGAAGCCGGCGACCTATCTGCATCTGGGCGCGTCGTCTGTCGGCGCGACGCTGCGGCCCGCCGGCCTCGACAAGTCGGTCGGCATTCTCACCGCCGGCTTCATGAAAGACGTCACCGATCCCAAATGGGCGGACGACGCGGCGGTGAAGGCGTTCAAGCAGTGGGCGCAGGAGAACATGCCGGGCACGGACATCAACGACTCGCTCGTCGTCGCCGGCTATACCTACGGGCAGACGCTCGAACAGGTTCTCAGGCAGGCCGGCGACAACCTGTCCCGCGAGAACATCATGAAACAGGCCGCCAACCTCCGGGCCTGGCGGTTCGATCTGCTCTATCCGGGCGTCTCCATCAACACGAGCCCGACCGACTACCGCGTCATCAACACGATGCGGTTGCAGCGGTTCAACGGCAAGACCTGGGATTTCGTGGAATGAACGCGACGGCCGGGGCGCCCCCTCGGCCGGTCTTCAGACCGACGGCGCGGCCACGATCGCCTTGGTCAGCCGCGCCGAGGCGCACAGCCTGCCATCGTCGCGCGCGCTCGCCTCGCAGAAGGCGAGCTGCGATCCCACGCGCAGCACGCGCCCCTCGAGCGTGACGCGCGCATGCGGCCGGACCGGCCGCAGCAGTTGCACGTGGATGTCCGCCGTCACGGCATAACGGTCGGCGGGCAGCATGGGAAAAAGCGCGAACAGCGCCGTCGGCTCCAGCAGCAGCGAGACCACGCCGCCATGCACGCTGTCGGTCGGCCCGAGGCTCTCCTCACCGGCCGTGAAGGCGAGCGTGGATTGTCCGGGCGACCAGGACACGAGTTCCAGTCCGTGCAGGCGATGGGCGCGCACGTTGAGAATTCTGTCGAAGAACGCGTCGATTTCGTGCGGCGGGCGCTGCATGCTTATTCGATCTCGCCGAATTCCGCGCCGGCGGCGGCTGGCGCCAGCCGCAACAGGCGCGAGTCGGCGACCGCGGCCTGCCGGTGTTTGACCGCTTCGCGATAAATGGGATCGCGCAGCATGTCGACGAACGCCTGCACGCTCGGATATTCGGCGATGAAGGCGATGTCCCATTGCTCGGCGTCCTGCGGCCCGATCAGCATCAGTTCCGGCTTGCCGATCCAGACCTGTTTTCCGCCCAGGCGCCGGAACACCGGCCCGCTTTCGCGCGCATAGGACCGATAGGCCTCCGCGCCCGTCGCCGCGCGTCCGTCGGGATAGGCGGCCTCCGCCCGCAGCTTCACCAGATTGAGCATATGGATCGGGCCCGCGCGGTCGGCGGCGCGGAAGGCGGCGAAGGTCTCTTTGGTCGGATCGATATGGGCGGTCATGGCGCTTTTCCCCTTTTGTGTTCCACGTCGTGCAGCGTGCGCTCGATGCGCCGGTCCGGAACCAGCCAGATCAGCGCCACGCCCACATAGATGACCGCCGCCAGCGCCTGATGCACGAAGGCGAGCGGTATTGCGCACAGATAGGCGACGACCGAGGCCTTGCCCTTGAGGTCGGCGCCGAGCGCGCGCGCCAGCACGGAATGCGGACCGTGCGCGCGCAGGATGTAATGTTGCAGGATGAAGTAGGCGACCGCCGGTCCCAGCAGCGTCACGCCATAGAGCGCGGTCGGCAGCCTGGCGAACTGGTTCTCGCCCATCCAGGCCGTCGCGAACGGAATGAGCGACATCCAGAACAACAGATGCATGTTGGCCCATAACACGCCGCCCGTCACATGATCGGCGGTCGCTAGCAGATGGTGATGGTTGTTCCAGTAGATGGCGATATAGACGAAGGACAGCACATAGCTGACAAAGACCGGCCACAGCTTGACCAGCGCCGCCAGGTCGGCCGAATGCGGCGCCTTCATCTCCAGCACCATGATGGTGATGATGATGGCGATCACGCCGTCGCTGAACGCCGTCAGCCGTTCCTTCTGCATCTGTTCGCTCCCTTCCGGCCGACGACTATAGCGGCGCGCCGCCGCGTCGATAAACAGTTGCGTTCCGACGGGCGGCGATTGCGGCGCGCGCGCATTTGCGCGAACTTGCCGCAAAGGGCGGGGGCGCGATGCTGAGAAGACTGGTCTACGTATCCACGGCGGCGCTTTCGCTCGACCAGCCCGACATCGACGCCATCCTGGCGCAGGCGCGGCGTTTCAACGCGGCCAACGCCGTCACCGGCCTTCTGCTCTACAACGGCCGGAACTTCATCCAGGCGCTCGAGGGCGCGCCGGAGACGGTCGCGACCCTGTATGCGCGCATTTGCGCGGACGCGCGCCATTCCGGCGTGGTGACGGTCCGCGACGAACCGATCGCCGACCGCGACTTTCCGGACTGGGCGATGGCCTACGCCGCCGCGCGCCCCGGCGCGGGCGATCTGTCGTCGCTCCTGCCGGCCTCGCTGCCGCACGAGCTGAAAAAGATGTTCGGCGCGCTGAACGCCGCCTGAGCGCGGCCTGCCCGCGTGTTCGCGCCATTGCCTTTGGACGGCTTATGGCTATAGTCCGCGCGCGTTCCCGGCCCGTTCCGGCGACCGCCAAATTCCGAAAATGCAGACGGGACTGACGAGAGGCCCATGAACTTCATTTCGCCTGCCTTCGCCCAGACCGCCGGCGCGCCGGCCGCCGGCGGCGCGGACATCATCCTGCAGATGGCGCCGTTCGCCATCATCATGGTCATCATGTATTTCCTCATCATCCGGCCGCAGCAGCGCCGTGCGAAAGAGGCGCAGGACATGATCTCCTCCATCCGGCGCGGGGACACGGTCGTCACGTCCGGCGGCATCATCGGCAAGGTGACGAAAGTCGCCGAAGGCTCTGAGATCGAACTGGAAATCGCGCCAAACGTGCGTGTGCGCGTCATGCGCCAGATGGTCGCCGAGGTGCGCTCCAAGGGCGAACCCGTGAAGGACACCGCGGCCTGACCGGCGCGCGCGAGACCGGCCGATGCTTCGCTTCGCACCCTGGAAAGTCGTCTCCATCGTCGGCATGTCGCTGCTGGCGCTGCTGATTCTCGTTCCCTCGCTCCTGTCGACCGGCGCGCTCGACTCGTTGCGCGCGGGCCTGCCCAAATGGCTGCCCGCCAAGACCATCGTGCTCGGTCTCGATCTGCAGGGCGGCAGCCACGTGCTGCTGGAGGTGGATTCCGCGGCGGTCACGCGCACGCAGGTGGAGAACCTGCGCGACGACGTGCGGCGCATTCTGCGCGAGGATCGCATCCCGATCACCGGCGGCATCGCCATGCAGGCGCGTGGCGTGCAGTTCCGTCTGACCAATCCGGCGGACGCGACGCGCGCCCTGCCGAAGCTGCGCAACGTGGGCACGACGACCGGCAACGTGTTGCTCGGCTCGCAGGGCGGCCCCTCGGTCGAGGTCAACGCCTCCGGCGACGGACTGGTGCAGGCGACGGTGACCGAGGCCGGCGTGGCCGACAAGGTGCGCCGCGCGGTCGATCAGTCGATCGAGGTGCTGCGCCGGCGCGTCGACGCGCTCGGCACCACCGAACCGAACATCCAGCGCCAGGGGGCGGACCGCATTCTTGTGCAGGTGCCGGGCCTGCAGGACCCCGGCAAGCTGAAGGAAATTCTCGGCACGACCGCGAAACTGGAATTCCGGCTCGTCGCCGACCCCGGCGCCAATCCCGCCGATGTCGAGACGCTCGAACAGGTCGAGGGCGGGCAGATTCCGGTCGAGAAACAGGTGATGGTGCAGGGCGAGGATCTGACCGACGCCCAGCCCGGATTCGACCAGCGCAACGGCGAGCCGGTCGTCAATTTCCGCTTCAACATCCGCGGCGGCCAGAAATTCGGCGAGGTGACGTCCAAGAACGTCGGTCGTCCGTTCGCCATCGTTCTGGACGGCAAGGTCATCTCCGCGCCGCGCATTCTCACCGCCATCACGGGCGGCTCCGGGCAGATTTCCGGCCGCTTCACGGTCGAACAGGCCAACAATCTGGCGATTCTTCTGCGCGCCGGCGCGCTGCCGGCCAAGCTCACCATCGTGGAGGAGCGCACGGTCGGGCCGGGCCTGGGGCAGGATTCGATTCAGGCCGGCAAGATCGCGTCTTATGTCGCGGCCGCGCTGGTGGCGCTCTACATGCTCGTCACCTACGGCGTCTTCGGGGTGTTCGCGAACATCGCGCTGTTCATCCACATCGTCTTCATCTTCGCCGCGCTCATCATGCTGGGCGCGACGCTCACGTTGCCCGGCATCGCCGGCATCGTCTTCACGATCGGCATGGCGGTCGATTCCAACGTACTGATCTACGAGCGCATTCGCGAGGAGAACCATCTCGGCCGCTCCATCCTGTCGTCGCTCGACGCGGGCTTCAAACGCGCGTTCGCGACCATCATCGATTCCAACGTCACGATGTTCGTGGCCGCCGCCATTCTCTACTTCCTGGGTTCGGGACCGGTGCGCGGCTTCGCGGTGTCGCTGGCGCTCGGCATTCTGACGACGGTGGTGACGGCCGTGACCATGACGCGAATGATGATTGCGGTGTGGTACCGGTACGCGCGCCCGACCAAACTGCCGATCTGACGCGGGAGGACGAACATGAAACTCCTGCGTCTCACGCCGGAAAACACCAAATTCCCGTTCATGCGGTTCCGCCGCGTGAGCTATCCGTTCTCCGCGCTGCTCTCGCTGATTTCGGTGGCGTTGTTCCTTACGCTCGGCATGAATTTCGGCATCGACTTCGCCGGCGGCACGCTGATGGAACTGCGCGCCAAACAGGGCCAGGCCGATCTGGCCATGCTGCGGCATCTGGGCGAACGCCTCGCCATCGGCGAAGTCGAGGTGCAGAGCTTCGGCGCCCAGTCGGACGTCACGTTCCGGTTCGCCGTGCAGCCGGGCGGCGACGCGGCGCAGGCCGCGGCCGTCGAAAAGGTGCGCGACGCGGTCAGCGACGGCTACGAAATCCGCCGCACCGAAGTCGTCGGCCCGCGCGTTTCCGGCGAGCTGGTGCAGTCGGGCACGCTCGGCGTCGTGGTGTCGATCATCGCGGTGCTGGCCTATCTATGGTTCCGGTTCGAGTGGCAATTCGCCATCGCCGCGGTCATCGCCACCATGCACGACCTCTTGCTGACGGTCGGCTTCTTTTCGCTCACGCATCTGGAATTCAACACCACGTCCATCGCCGCCATTCTCACCATTGTCGGCTATTCGCTGAACGAGACGGTCGTGGTGCTCGACCGCATTCGCGAGATGATGCGCAAGTACAAGCGCATGCCGACCCACGAGTTGATCGACATGTCGATCAACGCCGTTCTGCCGCGCACCCTCATGACCGCGACCACCGTGTTGCTGGCGCTGTTTTCGCTGGTGCTGTTCGGCGGACAGGTCATCCGTTCGTTCTCGCTGGCCATGACCTGGGGCGTGTGCGTGGCGGTCTATTCCTCGATCTTCATCTGTTCGCCGATGCTGATCTATCTCGGGCTGCGCACCGAACATGCGCGCGAGGCGCGGGAGGAGGAGGCGGCGGTCGAGGCGGTCTGATGAGCGCGCCGCACGAAGGTTTCCTGCCCGGCCAGCATCCGATCGACGCCTACGGCGCCGGCGGTTTCAAATTCGCGGACATGTCGCATCGCGGTTCGCTGCTGGCGTTGCCGTCGGGCCTCTACGCGTGGGACGTGAGACAGGCCGCCGACATCGACGCAGCCAGTCTGGCGCGCGTGTTGGCCGAGGAGAGAGGGTTGATCGAACATCTGCTCGTCGGCACGGGGCGCGATCTCGCCCCGCTCGCCCGGCCCGTGCGCGAGACCCTCAGAGCCGCCGGAATTGTCGCCGAGCCCATGGCCACGGGCGCGGCCGCGCGCACCTACAACATTCTGCTCGGCGAACGCCGCCGGGTCGCGGCGGCTCTCATCGCGGTCTGACAAGTCTGCGCCCGCTCCCGCCTGCCGGGAGAGGGTAGGGTGAGGGGCCCCTCTCTCCGCCTGCGGGGAGAGGGTAGGGTGAGAGGCAAGCCGTGGGGGCGATGATTCGGAAAGGCGCCGGCAGGCGCGCGCGAAGACTGCCATGAACGAGCCAACCCCGTCCGCCGACCGCCTCGCCGCCCACTACGAGCACTGCGGCGCGCTGCTCTACGAACACGACCGCGACCGGTGGCTCGCCTGTCTTTTCGCGCCGGACGCCGCGCGCAAACATCTGCACGCCATCTACGCCTTCGCGCTCGAGATCGCGCGGGTGCGCGAGAACGTCAGCGATCCCGGCCCCGGCGAAATCCGCATGCAATGGTGGGTGGACGCCATCGAGGGCGAGACGCGCGGCGACGTGCGCGCGCATCCGGTCGCCAGCGCTCTGATCGACACGATCTTCACGTTCAAACTGCCCCGCGCGGCTTTCACGAGTCTCATCGAGGCGCGCAGGTTCGATCTGTACGACGAGCCGTTTCCGGACGTGGAGGCGCTCGAAGCCTATTGCGGCGCGACCTCGTCGCTGCTGTTCCGTCTGGCCACGATCGTGCTGGCCGGGGGCGGCGAACCGGGCGGCGCCGACGCGGCGGGCTACGCCGGCGTCGCCTATGCGCTCACCGGCCTCATCCGCGCCTTTCCGTTCCACGCGGCGCAGGGACGGCTCTATGTCCCGACCGACGTGCTGGCGGCCCGCGGCGTGGCGACGGCGGCCGCCATCGTGCGGCCCGCGGCGCCGGGTCTTGTCGAGGCGCTGCGCGACCTGCGCGCGCTCGCGCGCCGGCGCCACGATCAGGCGCTGGAGGCGATCGCCGGAGTCGAGCCGCAGGCCCGCGTCGCCTTCGCGCCGCTCGCCGTGGCGCCGCTCTATCTCAAGGCGATGGAGCGCGCCGACTACCATCCGTTCTCGACGGATGTCGCGGTCGCCCAATGGCGCCGCCAGTGGGCCATGTGGACCGGCGTGCGGAGGTTCATGCGAAAGATCGGCTGACCGATCGTCATTCCGGAACAGGTCCGCCGCACAGCCACCTGTCGAGATCGCGCGCCGCGCGCGCCGACAGCGCCTGTTTCTTCGCCCGCGCCTTCTCCGGCCCGCGCAGCCGCCGCCCGTCATCGGCTTTGGGCGCTTCGGTCAGCGGCGGAAAAAGCCCGAAATTGACGTTCATCGGCTGGAACGAGCGCGGCCCTGCGTCGATCGTCGTCACATGGCCGCCGGTGATGTGGTTGAGAAGCGCGCCGATGGCGGTGGTGGCCGGCGGCGGATCGAGCGCGCGCCCCTGCCGTTCGGCCGCCGCCATCCGGCCTGCGATCAGTCCGACCGCGGCGCTTTCGACATAGCCTTCGCAGCCGGTGATCTGCCCGGCGAATCGCAGGCGCGGGTCGGCCTTCAACCGCAGCCGACGATCGAGCAGGGACGGGGAGTTGAGATACGAATTGCGATGGATGCCGCCGAGCCGCGCGAATTCGGCGCGCTCCAGCCCCGGAATGGCGCGGAAAATGGCGGTCTGCGCGCCGTGTCTCAGCTTCGTCTGAAAGCCGACGATGTTGTAGAGCGTGCCGAGCGCGTTGTCCTGCCGCAGTTGCACGACGGCGTAAGGCTTGGCGGCGGGGTTGTGCGGATTGGTCAGGCCGAACGGTTTCATCGGCCCGTGGCGTAGCGTCTCGCGTCCGCGTTCGGCCATCACCTCGATCGGCAGGCAGCCGTCGAAATAGGGCGTCGCCTTGCCAGCGCTGGTCAGCTCCCAGTCGCGAAACTCGGTCTTCTCGCCGGCGATCAGCGCGTCGACGAAGGCCTCGTACTGGTCGCGCGTGAGCGGGCAGTTGATGTAGTCGGCGCCCGTGCCGCCAGGCCCCGCCTTGTCGTAGCGCGACTGGAACCAGGCGACATCCATGTCGATGGTGTCGCGATGGACGATCGGCGCGATGGCGTCGAAAAAGGCGAGTCCTTCCGCTCCCGTCAGCCGCGCGACCGCGTCCGCCAGCCCCGGCGAGGTCAGCGGCCCCGTAGAAATAATCACGCTATCCCAGTCGGTTGGCGGAAGATTCGGAATCTCCTCGCGAACGACCTGAATCAGGGTGTGAGACTGGATCGCGGCCGATACCGCGTCTGCGAAGCGTTCCCGGTCGACCGCCAGCGCCCCGCCGGCCGGCACCTGTTCGGCGTCCGCCGCGCGCATGATGAGCGAATCCATCGCCCGCATTTCACGGTGAAGCACGCCGACGGCGTTTGTCTGCGCATCGTCCGAGCGGAAGGAATTGGAGCAGACGAGTTCGGCCAGAGCCGCGGTCTGGTGGGCGGGCGTGACCCGCACCGGGCGCATTTCGTGCAGCACGACCGGAACGCCGGCCTGAGCAATCTGCCAGCTGGCCTCACAGCCGGCGAGGCCGCCGCCGATGACATGAACGGGTTTTGACATGGGGCCGGACCCTATCTATCCGCGCTCCGGCCCGCCACAAAAGAAAGCGCCCGCCGGGGGGAGGAATCCGGCGGGCGCGGCATGTCGGAGGGTCGGAATGGGAGGAAGTCCGACCACGGCGTCATGCGAGAGGATCAGAAATGCGAAGCCTTCTTCGCGACATACTCGATTTCGGCCCGGTTCAGGCCGAGGTCGTGCAACTCGCGATCCGTCAGCTGGGACAGTTCCCGAACCGACGCGCGATAGCGGCGCCATTCCTGAATCTTGTGAGCGATGTCCTTAATCGACATGGGAGTTCTCCTGAACCGCATTGGCGGCCCGGCATAACGGCCCGGGTCGTCGTTTGATGCGATGCAATATAGATCATGTCGAAACTAATAGAAGGTTGCTATTTCGCGACCCAGCTATGCATAATATGGATGGCTTGCGGGCGAAATTCGCAGGGAACGGCTGGGGTTGTCGCGATATGTGGCCAATATGGGACCAATTCGCAGCCTCGGACCGCGAATTGTGCATAGGTGCACCGCAGCGCGAATTGTCGCAGGACGCGAAGCCGTCCTGAGCCGCGATCAGGCGGGCGATGCGAGCGGCTTGCCCTTTTCGACCACGTAGGTGGAGGTGAACCGGGTCAGTTTGTCGCCGTTTCTGGAGCCGGCATGGGGCGTGTTGGCCGGAACCTGAAACCCGTCGCCGGCCTTCAGCACGCGTGTGGGCTGGCCATCGACCGGCAGTTCGAGCGCCCCTTCGATGATGTAGCCCGATTCGATGCCGGGGTGGGTATGCCGCGCCACGAGCGCGCCGGGGTCGATCTCGCCCTCGATGATGACGGTCGTGTAGCCGGGGGCCGGTCCGTCCACCTGCGACAGCACCTTGCGCCGCACGCCGGGCGTGGGGGCCGGCGCCGTCTGCGCCGAAACCTCGGTCGCCAGGAAGCCGGTCGAAATCTCGCACAGGATGCAGCCTGCGATGCCGGCGAACCCGCCGGAAAATCCGCGTCGTGTGAGCATGGCGTTCCTCCCGCGCCCCGCTGCCGAGGCGATCGGGAAAATCTGCGCCGCGCCGCGCCGGTATGCAAACGATCTCTTCAGCGCCGATATTGCGCGTCGCTCACATGCTCCATCCAGTCCACCGCCCTGCCGTTCAGCTTTTCCTGAATGGCGATATGCGTCATGGCGGTCGTGGCGGTCGCGCCGTGCCAGTGTTTTTCGCCGGGCGCGAACCACACCACGTCGCCGGGGCGGATTTCCTCGACCGGGCCGCCCTCGCGCTGCGCCCAGCCGCAGCCGGCGGTGACGATCAGCGTCTGCCCGAGCGGATGGGTGTGCCACGCCGTGCGCGCGCCGGGTTCGAACGTCACGCTCGCGCAGGCGACGCGCGCCGGGTCGGGCGCGCTGAACAGGGGATCGATCCGCACCGACCCCGTGAACCAGTCCGCCGGTCCCTTTTCGGACGGTTGCGTCCCGCCGCGTCTGATCTCCATCGCGCTACTCCGCCGCTTCGCTCGGTCGCGCCTTCTGCGGCCGGCGCGCCATCAGTTCTTTCAGGAAACGTCCGGTGTGGCTGCCGGCCGCCCGTGCGATATCTTCTGGCGCGCCCGTCGCCACGATGCGCCCGCCGCCGTCGCCGCCCTCCGGTCCCATGTCGACGATCCAGTCGGCCGTCTTCACCACTTCCAGATTGTGCTCGATCACCAGAACCGAATTGCCCTGATCCACCAGTTCGTGCAGCACGTCGAGGAGTTTCGCCACGTCGTGGAAATGCAGGCCGGTCGTCGGCTCGTCGAGAATGTAGAGCGTGCGGCCCGTCGAGCGCCGCGCCAGTTCCTTGGCGAGTTTCACGCGCTGCGCCTCGCCGCCCGACAGGGTCGTCGCCTGCTGCCCGACCTTGATGTAGCTGAGGCCGACGCGCGCCAGCGTCTCCATCTTTTCGCGGATCGACGGCACGGCCTTGAACAGTTGCGCGGCTTCCTCCACGGTCATGTCCAGCACGTCGGCGATCGACTTCTCGCGATATTTCACCTCCAGCGTCTCGCGGTCGTAGCGCTTGCCCTTGCAGACGTCGCAGGTGACGTAAACGTC
>CALMZV010000116.1 GCA_937870755.1 uncultured Methylocystaceae bacterium | reverse complement strand
TTGCACGTACTCCGCATTTCGAGTGCGGCGCGATCGACCACTCTGCCACCTCTCCGCGAGGCCGTCCGGCTTTGGGCCGGGGGCGTGGTCGCGGCGGAAATAACATCGCCGCCGCTTTTCAACAAGCCGGTTGCGGCGCCAATTCGCAACGCGGGCGCGGACAGGCGCGCCACCCGGTCGGGCGCATGCGGTTTTCAGCCGTTTTCGTTGACAGAATGCGCGTCCTTCGCTAGTGAACGCGGGCTTCGCGAGGCGCGGTCACCAGCCGCGCCGTTTGGTTTTTCGCCCGCGAGCAATTCCGATCGTCCCGTGGCCGGGTTTTCCCGCGCGGGGTCGCTGCCAAAAAGCCGGCCGACGTTTTTCGAATCGTCAGGCCGGAAACGAACACGAGGACAAGATGTTCGCAGTCGTCAGGATCGGCGGGAAGCAGTATCGCGTCGCCGCCGATGAACAAATTCAGGTGATGTCTCTGGCCGGCGAGCCGGGCGACAAGGTGACGTTCGAGGACGTGCTGTTCGTCGGCAAGGACGGTTCGGCCGAGTTCGGCGCCAAGGCCAAGGTGCAGGGCGAGATCGTGGCGCACGGCCGCGGCCCCAAGACCATCTCCTTCAAGAAGCGCCGCCGCCAGAACTCCAAGCGCAAGCGCGGACACCGGCAGGACGTGACGCTCGTCAAGATCACCGGGATCGCGTAAGGCGCCCTCAGGACATACCCGCGGGCCTGAAAAAGGCGACCGCGTCACAATTGGAGCAATGAAATGGCTCACAAGAAAGCAGGCGGCTCGTCGCGCAACGGGCGTGATTCGGACGGCCGTCGTCTTGGCGTGAAGAAGTTCGGCGGAGAGGCCGTGCGCGGCGGCAACATCATCGTTCGCCAGCGCGGCACGAAATGGCACGCCGGCCGCAATGTCGGCATCGGCTCGGACCATACGCTGTTCGCCCTCGTCGACGGCGTCGTCACGTTCAAGACGCTCGGCAAGGGCCGATCGACCGTATCGGTCGCTCCCGCCGCCAAACCGGCGGCCGCAGAATAGGCGGAGGACACCAGACCTCCGCCGGCGCCAGCCCCGGCGAGAGGTCAGCCCAGGAACGCATGTTCCGGTCGAGCCGATCCGATCCTAGATCGAAGGGGAAGCGCCGCGCTTCCCCTTTTCGTTTGCGGGTTCGCCCGCGACCGCCGGATCGGAGATATCCATGTTTCCCGATTTCTTTCGCGACGATGTGTTCCGGATAGAGACGCAGCGCCTGTGGCTGCGCTGGCCGGCCGCAGCCGACGCCGCCCAGATCGAGAAATTCGCTGGCGAGGCGCAGGTCGCCCAATGGACGGCGCACATTCCCCATCCCTACCCGCCCGGCGCGGCGGAGCGGTTCGTCGTCGCCGCGCGGCAGGCCAATCTGGATGGCGGCGCGCTCAACATGGCGCTGGCGCTGCGCACGCGGCCGCAATCGCTGATCGGCATGATTTCGCTCGAAGCCCACGAGGCGACCGCGATCGTCGGCTACTGGCTCGGCCAGCCCTACTGGGGGGCCGGCCTGATGGCGGAGGCGGTGCGCGAACTGACGTGGCTGGTGTGGCTGACGACCGACATCGACCGCGTGATCGCCGACATCATGATCGGGAACGCGCGTTCGCGCGACGTGCTGCTGGCGTGCGGCTTCGCTTCCACCGGCGACAGCGCCTGCACGGCGCCCGCGCGGGGCGGGCAGATCGCGGCCGAGCGGTTCGAACTGCTGCGGCCGCAGCGCGAGGCGGGACTGCCGTTTTCGGCGCGTGACAGGACGCTTCAGCCCACTTAATGATCGGCGCGCCCTCGCAAGGGGCGCGCGGTTCACGCGTCAGCCGGCGGCCATGGATTTCGTGCGATCGCCGCTGGTATGAAGGGGTTGCATGAAGTTCCTCGATCAGGCGCGCGTCTACGTGCGCTCCGGCGACGGCGGCGCGGGCTCGGTCTCGTTCCGCCGCGAAAAGTTCATCGAATTCGGCGGGCCCGACGGCGGCGACGGCGGGCGCGGTGGCGATGTTGTGGCCGAATGCGTCGAAGGGCTGAACACGCTCATCGACTATCGCTACCAGCAGCATTTCAAGGCCAGGACCGGCATGCACGGCATGGGCAAGAACCGCGCGGGCGGGCGCGGCGCCGACGCCGTGCTGAAAGTGCCGGCCGGCACGCAGATTTTCGAGGAGGATGGCGAGACGCTGATCGCCGATCTCACGCAGGTCGGCCAGCGCGTCGTCATCTGCCGGGGCGGCAACGGCGGTTTCGGCAATGCGCATTTCAAGACGGCCACCAACCGCGCGCCGCGCCGCGCCAATCCCGGACAGGCGGGCGAGGAGCGCACCATCTGGCTGCGGCTGAAACTGATCGCCGACGCCGGCCTGATCGGCCTGCCCAACGCCGGCAAATCGACGTTTCTGGCGCGCGTCTCGGCGGCCAGACCGAAGATCGCCGACTATCCGTTCACCACGCTCCATCCCGGTCTCGGCGTGGTGGCGGTGGACGACCGCGAATTCGTGCTCGCCGACATTCCGGGGCTGATCGAGGGCGCGCACGAGGGGCTTGGGCTGGGCGACCGGTTTCTTGGCCATGTGGAGCGCTGCGGCGTGCTGCTGCATCTGGTGGATGCGAGCGGCGAGCACGCGGGGCGCGCCTATCGCATCGTGCGGCAGGAGCTGGACGCCTACGGCGGCGGCCTTTCCGACAAGCACGAGATCGTCGCGCTGTCGAAGGTCGACATCGTGGACGAAGCGACGCTGAAGACGCAGACAGAGCGGCTGCGGCGCGCGATCGCCGCCTATGGACCGGCGCCGGCGCCGGGGGAGAAGCGCGCGCGACCGCACATGCTCTCGGCCGCCACGGGCAAGAACGTGACCGCGGTCCTGCGCGCGCTGCTGGCGACGATCGACGAACGACGGCGCGAGGAAACGGCGCGGACGCAGAAACAGGAGTGGCGGCCATGACCGCGCGCGCCGCGAAAGCCAGACGCGAGAAGGCGCCGGCGCTCGGCGCCTTCAGGCGCATCGTGGTGAAGGTCGGCTCGGCGCTGCTGGTGGATTCGAAGGCCGGGGCGCTGCGGCGCGCGTGGCTGGAGGCGCTCGTCGACGATCTCGCCGCGCACCACACGCGCGGCGCGGACATTCTCGTCGTTTCGTCCGGCTCCATCGCGCTCGGACGCAGCGTTCTGCAACTGCCCAGGGGAGCGCTGAAACTGGAAGACAGCCAGGCTGCCGCCGCCGTCGGGCAGATCGCGCTCGCGCATGTATGGTCGGAAGCGTTCCGCAGGCACGGCATGACGGCGGGCCAGATTCTCGTCACGTTCGGCGACACGGAGGAGCGGCGGCGCTATCTGAACGCGCGCGCCACCATCGAGCGGCTGCTCGAAATGCGCGCGACGCCCGTGATCAACGAGAACGACACGGTGGCGACGCACGAGATCCGCTACGGCGACAACGACCGGCTCGCCGCGCGCGTCGCCGCGATGGCCAGCGCGGACTGTCTGGTGCTGCTGTCGGACGTGGACGGGCTCTACACCGCGCCGCCGGCAAGCGACCCGAACGCCCGGCACATTCCCATCGTGCCGCGCGTGACGGCGGAGATCGAGGCGATGGCGGGGGGCGCCGTCAGCGAACTGTCGCGCGGCGGCATGACGACCAAAATCGAGGCGGCGAAGATCGCCACCACCGCCGGCGTGCACATGGCGATCGCCGACGGGCGGGTGGACCATCCGCTGAAGCGGATTTCGGAGGGTGGCCGCTGCACGTGGTTTCTCACGCCGTCCAATCCCGTCACCGCACGCAAGAAATGGATCGCCGGCTCGCTCGAACCCAAGGGCGTGGTGCGCGTGGACGCCGGCGCGGCGCAGGCGCTCGCCAACGGCAAGAGCCTCCTGCCCGCCGGCGTGACGGCGGTCGAGGGCGGCTTCGCGCGCGGCGATTGCGTGCTCATCCGCAACGCGGACGGCGGCGAGATCGGGCGCGGGCTGATCGCCTACGACGCGATCGAGGCGATGCGGATCATGGGCCGCTCCTCGCGCGACATCGAGAAACTGCTCGGCTACGCGGGCCGCGCGGCGATGATCCATCGCGACGACATGGCGCTCGGCGGCGCATAGGGTCGAGCCCGGACCGGCCCATGCGACCGATTCTTAACGACTGCCCCGCCACATTGTCCTGTCGGACGAGGAGCGGACCATGAAGGCCTGGCTGATAGGCATGGGCGCGGCGAGCGCGCTGGCGCTTGCCGGACATGCGGCGCAGGCCGGCGGATGCGCGGCGCCGTGCGGCGGCGGGTTCGACGCCTCGACCGTCGAATACGCGCCGCCGCGCCTGCATCGCTGGAAGACGCGCGGCGTGCTTGGCCGCAAGCTGCGCTACGACGGGTTCGAACCCTACAGCTACGATCCCAACGCCTGGCGCACGCATCCCGCGCAGGTTCCCTGCATGCTGCGACAGCCGGTCTACGACCGCTACGGGATCGCCGTCGGCTACCATCGCGTCGCCTCCGTCTGCTGAATCCGCCTCGTTTCAAGCCTTTGCGCGCGCCGCGATTTTGGCCGATTCGTCGGGTCATTAAGGTTCCGTTCACCATCTTCGGTTGAGTTGGGGCCAGACGGACGCGAACGTTGAGCTATCTCGAACCACCGCCGATGCCCGCCCCCATCGTCGTCGTGAAAGACGTCGGCGGGCTGGTGCGCGACTATCAGGACCGGACCGAACTCTACCGTTCGCAGAACCGCGAGGTGCGGCTGCACGAATGCCGCTCGGCTTGCACGCTGGCGCTGTCGCTGCCGAATGTCTGCGTCTATCCGACGAGCCAGCTCAAGTTTCACCAGGCCTACAACCAGAACACGAAGGAAGTGGACCTCGGCGTCACCAACGAACTTTGGACCTCCTATCCGCAGGCGGTGCGCGCGCGGCTGGGCTTTCTCACGCGCAACTACAAGGTGATCCGCGGCTCCGAACTGATCGCGATGGGGTTCCGCAACTGCAACGCGCCGGCCCCGCAGCCCAACATCATGATCGCGAAGGCGCGCCGGCAGGAGGCGCCGGCCGCAACCGGCGATTTCATCAAAGGCGTGCAGACGGCCGTCGCCTCGCTGTTTCCCGGCCAGAGCGCGGCGACGCAACCGCCCCAACAGTTCGCCGCGCGCACGCCGGAGCCCGCCAGACCCGCTGCGCCGGCCGCCCTGCCCGTCGCCGCGCCGTTGCAGGCGACGGTCGAGGCGCCGCTGCCCCCGCCGCGCCCGCCGCTGATCGGCGTCGTCGTCGCGCCGCAACCGCCCGCGCCGCCCCTGCCGGCCGGAACGCCGGCCTATCTGCGGCCCATCCCCGGCTCGACGCCCATTCTCGAGGCGCGGTTCATTCCGCTCAGGACCGCGCTACGCAAGCTTGCTTCCGCGCTACGGTGATTTCTGGTAGCGATCGCGCTTCGAAACCGCAGCGAACGCCATGTCCATGAACAAGCTCGCCCAGATTTCCGACGCCGGCGTCGACGTCGCCGCCGCGATGCGGACGGTCGGCCGCGCCGCGCGCGCGGCCGCGCGCAGCCTGGCGCTGTCGCCGGCGAGCCAGCGCAACCGGGCGCTGACCGAAGCCGCCGCCGCCATCCGTGCGCGGCGCGACGAACTGCTCGCGGCCAACGCGCAGGATGTCGCCGACGCGCGCGCGCGCGGAACCGCCGCCTCGTTTCTCGACCGGCTGACGCTGGACGCCGCGCGCGTGGAGGCGATCGCCCGGAGCCTGGAAGACATCGCCGCTCTGCCCGATCCGCTGGGGCGGGTGCTGGCGCGTTTCGAGCGGCCGAACGGCCTGGTGATCGAACGCGTGGCCACGCCGCTCGGCGTGATCGGCGTGATTTTCGAAAGCCGGCCCAATGTCGCCGCCGACGCCGGCGCGCTCTGCCTGAAGGCCGGCAACGCGGCCATCCTGCGCGGCGGGTCCGAGAGTTTTCGCTCGGTCGGCGCCATTCACGCCTGTCTCGTCGCGGGCCTCGCCGCGGCCGGTCTGCCGGAGGCGGCCATTTCGCTCGTTCCCACGCGCGACCGCGCGGCGGTCGGCGCCATGCTCGCGGGGCTCGACGGCGATCTCGACGTGATCGTGCCGCGCGGCGGCAAGAGCCTGGTGGCGCGCGTGCAGAGGGAAGCGCGGGTGCCGGTGTTCGCGCATCTGGAAGGCATCGTCCACGTGTTCGTCGAAAAGAGCGCGGACCTCGACAAGGCGAAGAAGATCGTGCTCAACGCCAAGATGCGGCGCACCGGCATTTGCGGCGCGGCCGAAACGCTGCTGGTGGACCGGGCCTGCGCCGCCACGCATCTGGCGCCGCTCGTGACCATGCTGATCGACGCCGGTTGCGAGGTGCGCGGCGATCCGCAGACGCAAGCCGCCGACGCGCGGGTGAAGCCCGCGCAGGAAGAAGACTGGCGCACGGAATATCTCGACGCGATCATTTCCGTGCGCGTGGTCGACGGGCTCGACGCGGCGATCGACCATATCGAGACCTACGGCTCGCACCACACCGATTGCATCGTGACGGAAGACGCGACCGCCGCGGAGCGTTTCCTCAGCGAGGTGGATTCGGCCATCGTGCTCGTCAACGCCTCGACGCAATTCGCCGACGGCGGCGAATTCGGCTTCGGCGCGGAGATCGGCATCGCCACGGGCCGCATGCATGCGCGCGGGCCCGTCGGCGTGGAGCAGCTGACGAGTTTCAAATATCGCGTGCGCGGCGATGGACAGACGCGCGGCTGAGGCCGCCCCGGCCGTCGCGCGCGACGCCGCGCCGGTCCACGACGTGGCCCACGTCATTCTGCCGCCGCACACGCCGGGCATGCGCATCGGCCTGTTCGGCGGCTCGTTCAATCCGCCGCACGAAGGCCACGCCCTCGTCTGCGCGATCGCGCTCAGGCGGCTGCGCCTCGACCGCATATGGCTTCTGGCGACGCCCGGCAATCCGCTGAAGGAGACGCGCGGCCTGGCGCCATTGGCCGCGCGCATGGCGGCGACGCGCGCGCTGATGGACGATCCGCGCATCGTCGTCACAGATCTCGAAGCGCGGATCGGCGTGCGCTACACCTACGACACGATCGAATACCTGCGAAAGCGCGCGCCGTTCGTGCGGTTCGTCTGGATCATGGGCGCGGACAATCTCATCCAGTTCGCGCGCTGGCAGCGCTGGCGCGCCATCGCCGACCTGACGCCGATCGCCGCCGTCGACCGCCCCGGCGCGACGCTCAAGGCGAGCGCGGCCAAGGCGGCGCACGCGCTCGCGCCCTTCTTGATGAAGGAGGCGGACGCGCCCCTGCTGGCGGCCGCCGCGCCGCCCAGGTTGGTCTTTCTGCACGACCGACGGCTCGACCTTTCCTCCACCGCGCTCCGGGCGCGCCGGGCGGACGGGGGCGTCGCGGATTGAAATTTCGCGAATCACGGCTCATGTTTGAAATGCGGCGCGCCTGTTGCGCCGCGCCATCAGAGGGCGTCTGAACTGACAGCGATCCCTATTCCCGAAGCGGGCAGCGCGCCCCTTCATCCGGCGGCCGGCTCCACCGAGCCTCATGCCGGCGAAACGCTCCTTGCCGCCATCTCGACCAGCCTCGACGACGCGAAGGCCGAAGACGTGGCGCTCATCGACCTCAAGGGCAAAACGACGCTCGCCGACACGATGGCGATCGCCTCCGGCCGCTCCAACACGCATGTCGGCGCGATCGCCGAGCGCGTCATCAAGGCGGTGAAGGAGGCGGGCCATCCCGCCCCGCGCGTGGAAGGCATGCCGCACAACGATTGGGTGCTGGTCGACGCCGGCGATGTGATCGTGCACATTTTCCGGCCGGAAGTGCGCCAGTTCTACAATCTGGAAAAGATGTGGGGCGCCGACAGGCCGGGCGAGAAGCGCGCGAGCTGAGCGCATGCGTCTGGTGGTTGCTGCGGTCGGGCAGATGAAGGCCGGGCCGGAACGCGAATTGTTCGCCCGCTATGCGGAGCGCGCGACCGCCGGCGGCAAGGCGCTCGGCCTTGGCCCGCTGTCTGTGCGCGAATGCGCCGAAAGCCGCGCGCGGCGCGCGGAAGACCGAAAGGCGGAAGAAGCGCGCGCGCTGCTCGCCGCGCTGGAAGCCGGCGGGCGCGCCATTGCACTGGACGAAACCGGAAGGACGATCGCAAGCACGCAATTCGCCGCTCTCGTGCAGCGCCTGCGCGACGACGGCGCGAGGGCGCTCACGTTTTTCATCGGCGGCGCGGACGGACTCGATCCAAGCGTACGGGCGTCGAGCGAAGCCGTGCTGTCGTTCGGCGCGATGACGCTGCCGCACCAGCTCGTGCGGGTGGTGCTGGCGGAACAAATCTATCGCGCGACGACTATTCTGGCAGGCCACCCCTACCACAGGGCCTGAACGGAGGGCGCGGGATGCCGCTGCCGAACACGCCGAAACTGACAGCCGACGCCGTCATCTTCGACCGTGCGGGACGCCTGCTGCTCGTGCGGCGCCGGAACCCGCCGTTCTCCGGCTGGCTGTCCCTGCCCGGCGGCTTTGTGGACATCGGCGAGACGGTGGAAGACGGCTGCCGGCGCGAGCTGGCGGAGGAGACCGGCGTGAAGGCCGGGCGGCTGCGCCTGGTCGGCGTCTATTCCGATCCCGCGCGCGACCCGCGCGGCCATACCGTGTCGGTCGCCTTCGCCGGCCGCGCGCTGTCGCGCCGCGCCGTGGCGGGCGACGATGCGGCGGCGGTGGAATGGGCGGCCGACTGGCGGCGGGCCGAGCTTGCGTTCGATCACCGCCGGATCGTCCGCGATGCGGCCAAACTGATCGCCGTCTGACGCCGCCACGCCCTTGCCGAAATCGTGGGTCACACAAGAGCGTCGTTGCGCGGAACGCGCGCGGGCTCACACTGGAGCGCGGCGATTCGCGAGCTTTCGATAACGGACATCGTGCGGATTCAGGACAAACGGCTGGCGGAGGGATGGCGCGCGCGGCTTGCCGCGTGGCTTGCGCTGGCGCTCGCCTGTGCGCTCGCCTCCGCGTCCGCCCTGACCGCGCCCGCCCAGGCCCAAAATCCGCCTCCGCCGCCGCTGGAAGACCCGGTCGGCGACAAGAAGCTGGAACTGAAGAGCGTGGAGGACACGCTGGGCGTTTCGGCCGCGCACCGCAAGAAGATCGAAATGGAGGTCGCCGCCATCGGCGTCGACCGCGCGCGGCTGAACGAAGCGCTGATGGAGGCGACGGCGCGCGTGGGCGCGGCCGATGCGCGGCTGGCCGACGTGGAGCGAAGGCTCGATACGCTCGCCGGCTCGCAGGACGGCATTCGACGTTCGCTGGACGGGCGGCGCGCGCTGGTCGGAGAAATTCTCGGCGTTTTGCAGCGCATGGGGCGGCGCACGCCGCCCGCGTTGCTGGCGAATCCGGAAGACGTGCTGCAGGCCATCCGCACCTCCATGCAGCTCGGCGCGGTGCTGCCGGAACTGCGTGCCGAGACGCAGGCGCTGGCCGCCGACCTGCAGGAACTGAAAAACGTGCGCGCCGGCATGGCCGTCGAGCGCGAGCGGCTGGCGCTCGAGCAGCGCGGGCTCGGCGAGGAGCGCACGCGGCTCGCCGCGTTGTTCGAAACGCGGCAGAAGGCGCTCGGCGAAGCGCAGAGCGCGCTCGACGCCGAGCGCCGGCGCGCCGAAGACCTCGCCCGGCAGGCGGGCAGCCTGAAAGATCTGATCGCGCGGATGGAGGCGGACCTGTCCGGCGCCCAGCGCGCGGCGGACGAGGCCAGGAAGGCGGAGGACGCGCGCAGGCAGACCGCCGCGCTCGAAACGGAGGAACAGAAGGCGCGGATCGCGGCTTCGCCATTCAAGGATACGGCCAGGCTCGCGCCAGCCGTCGCGTTCGCCGCCACCAGGGGGCGCGCGCCGATGCCGGTCAACGGCCAGATTTTGAAGGCGTTCGGCGACAACGACGCGTTCGGCGGCGCCGAGAAGGGCATGTCGATCGCGGCGCGGCCGAAATCGGTCGTCGTCTCGCCAGCCGACGGTTGGGTGGCGTTCGCCGCGCCCTACCGCGGCTATGGACAATTGCTCATCTTGAACGCGGGCGAAGGCTATTACGTCGTACTTGCGGGCATGGAGCGCATTCACGTGGCGCATGGCCAGTTCGTGCTTGCCGGCGAGCCCGTCGCCACGATGGGAGAGGGCGCCACGCGCGCGGCTTCGACCGCCGCCATTGGCGCAAGCCAGCCCATCCTCTATGTTGAGTTCAGAAAAGATGGCTCCCCGATCGACCCTTCGCCCTGGTGGGCGCGGGGCGACGTGAAAAAGGTTCGTGGATAATGCGAAAGGCTCATCTCGTCCTCATGGGCGCGGCGCTGGGCGCGACGGCTTCCGTCGTCAGCCAGCAGATGTTGTTCACATCCGCCAATGCGCGGGCCGCGGGGGCCGACACCTACCGCAGCCTCAACCTGTTTGGCGACGTGTTCGAGAAAGTGCGCGCCGACTACGTGGAAAAACCGGACGACCAGAAGCTGGTCGAATCCGCCATCAACGGCATGCTCACCTCGCTCGATCCGCATTCGAGCTACATGGACACCAAGACGTTCCGCGACATGCAGGTGCAGACGCGGGGCGAATTCGGCGGTCTGGGCATCGAGGTGACCCAGGAAGACGGGCTGGTGAAGGTGGTGACGCCGATCGACGACACGCCGGCCTCACGCGCGGGCGTGATGGCGGGCGACCTGATCTCGGCGATCGACGGGGAGACCGTGCAGGGCATGACCCTCAATCAGGCGGTCGACAAGATGCGCGGCGCCGTCAACACGCCGGTGGCGCTCACCATCCTGCGCGGCGCCAAGCGCGACAAGGTCGAGATCAAACTCGTGCGCGCCGTCATCCAGATCAAGTCCGTGCGCACGCGCAAGGAAGGCGAGGACATCGGCTACATCCGCATCACGCAATTCAACGAACAGACGTTCGAGGGCGTGAAGAACGCGATCCAGAAGTTCTCGCAGGAAATACCGGCCGACAAGTTCAAGGGCTACATTCTCGACCTGCGCAACAATCCGGGCGGGCTGCTCGACCAGTCGATTTCGGTCTCCAACGCGTTTCTCGACCGTGGCGAGATCGTCTCCACGCGCGGGCGCAACGCCGACGAGACGCAGCGCTACAACGCGCGCGCGGGCGACCTGTCGAAGGGCAAGCCCGTCGTCATCCTCATCAACGGCGGCTCGGCGTCGGCGTCCGAAATCGTGGCCGGCGCGCTGCAGGACCACAAGCGCGCGACCATTCTCGGCACGCGCTCGTTCGGCAAGGGATCGGTGCAGACCATTCTGCCGCTCGGCCAGAACAACGGCGCGCTGCGGCTGACGACCGCGCGCTACTACACACCGTCGGGCCGGTCGATCCAGGCCAAGGGCATCGACCCGGACATCCAGGTGCTGCAGGACGTGCCGGACGAGCTGAAAGGCAAGGACGACACGAAGGGCGAGGCCGCGCTGAAAGGCCACCTGAAGAACGGCGAGGAGGAGAAATCCGGCTCGCAGGCCTACGTGCCGCCGGACGTGACGAAGGACAAGCAGTTGATCGCCGCGCAGGAGCTCCTGCGCGGGGTGAAGACGGTCGCCCAGTTGCAGGCCGAGTCGCAGCCCAAGCCCGCCCCAAAGGATGCGCCGAAAGACGCCGCCAAGGACGCGCCGGCCGCGCCGCCCGAGAAGCTCGCGCCGCCGCCGGCCGTCCAGCAGCCGGCCGCGCCGAAGAACTGAGGCGAACGCTCCTGCAACGCCGCGTCGCGACCGCCGTCTCGACGCGGCGTTCGCATGTCGGCACAATGGTCGATGCGCCCGCCTGATTCGCGTGGCGATTACCGCGAGACCTCGATGGGGCCCGGGCCCGACGATCTTCACAAGCCCTTGGGACAGAGCGAACCCGCCGCGCGCGTGGCTGGCGGGGTCCTCGACGTGCGCGCATGGCTGATCGGCGGCGCGGCCCTGTCGGCCTGCGCCGCGGTGGCGGCGGTCGCGCTCTACGGCGATCCGAACGGCGGGCGGCCGCGCGCGGTCGCGCGGATCGAGACGGTCAAGCCGCCGCAGGTCGCCGACGCGACGGCGTCGATCGCCCAGGGCGCGCCCGCCGCCGACCGGCTGGCCGAGCGCCCGCCGGCGGCGCAGACGGCGGGCGAAGTGGAGCGCGCGACCGGCGTGAAGGTGACGCGCGCGGGCGGCGGCGACGCCCCCGGCGCGATGATCATTCAGCTCGACCAGCCCGCCTCCGGCATTTCGCTCGCGCCCGCGCCCGACCGGCGCCTGTCGGAAAGATCACGCCACGGCGTTCTGCCGCGCATCGGGCCGGACGGCGCCAGGCCGGTCGACGTCTACGCGCGGCCGGTGGTGCTGTCGCAGCGGGTGAAACGCGACGCGCCGCGCATCGCGCTGATCGTCGGAGGGCTGGGCCTGTCGAGCGCCACCACCACGTCCGCGCTCGAAAAGCTGCCGGCCGAGGTTTCGTTCGCATTCGCGCCCTACGGCGAGGACGTGGCGGGCGAGGCGCGCCGCGCGCGCGAGCGCGGCCACGAAACGTTCCTGCAGGCGCCGATGGAATCGTTCGACGCGCCGCGCAGCGATCCCGGTCCGCACACGCTCAAGACAGACTCCGCGCCCGATCAGGCGACGGCCGACCTGCATTGGCTGATGACCCGCTTTTCCGGCTATGTCGGCCTCGTGAATTTTCTCGGCGCGAAATTTCTCGCCAACGACAGCGCGCTGACGCCGATGTTGCGCGAACTGTCGGCGCGCGGCCTCGCCTTCATCGACGATGCGACGGCGCCGCAATCGCTGGCGCTGGACGCGGCCGGACGGATCGGCCTGCCGAGCGCGCGCGCCGACATCGTGATCGACGCCGATCCCCGCCCCGAGGCGATCGAGGCCGCGCTCGTCCGGCTGGAGGCGCAGGCCCGACAGAAAGGCGTCGCGCTCGGCTTTGCAAACGCGCTGCCGGCGAGCATCGACCGCGTGTCGCGGTTCGCGCGCGCGCTCGAGCAGCGCGGCGTCGCGCTGGTGCCGGCAAGCGCCATGCTCAACGCCGGCCCCTCCGTTTCCGCACGCAGGCCCGCCGCGCAATGAACCGCGACGCTCCCCCGCCCTATCGCCCGTGCGTGGGCGTGATGCTCATCAATCATCAGGGTCTGGTGTTCGTCGGTCGCCGGCGCGACAAGAAGCAGCCCGAGCATGTCGCGCCCGGCTACGAATGGCAGATGCCGCAGGGCGGCATCGATGAGGGCGAGGCGCCGTACGCCGCGGCGCTGCGCGAGTTGCGCGAGGAAACGAACGTGTCCTCGGTCGCGCTGATCGCCGAGGCGCCGGACTGGTTTTCCTACGACCTGCCGGCGGACATCGCCCGCACGGCGTGGCGAGGCGGCTTTCGCGGCCAGACGCAGAAATGGTTCGCGCTGCGGTTCACGGGCGAGGAGAACGAGATCGACATCCACGATCCAGGCCCCGGCCACAAGCCGGAGTTCGACGCCTGGCGCTGGGAGCGGATGGAGCGGCTGCCGGAACTGATCATTCCGTTCAAACGGCCGGTGTACGAGAAAGTCTGCGCGGCGTTCGCGCCATACGGCGCGCGCTCGTAAGCGCGCGACCAAACTGCGAAGCGCTCTTCAGGCCGTCGCCGGCGCGGATCTCCTCAGGCCCACCGCCTGTCCCGCTGCAAGCGCCGCGACCACGACCGCCTGACCGACGACCGCGACAACCCCGAACGATGTCGGTTGCGTCTGCGCGAGCGCGGCGAGACTCGCCGCCACCCAGAGCGCATTGCCCGCCACCACGAGCCGGGCCGCGGCCGGCGGCAGCAGGGCGCACAGGCCGAGCGAGCCGACGACGAGCGCATACGGCATGAGAAACACGCCGACGCCGAGCACGAGCGCGTGTGGCAGTCCGGACATGGCTGCGAACGGCCCGGCGGCGGCGGCGAGCGTGACGCCCGCGGCGCCGCTGAAGGCGGCGTCGACGATCAGCACGTTGCGCAGCAGCGGCGAAGAAACGATCATACGCATGTCTACCTCCTGTGCTTGCGGGGCGGCTGTCCGACGGTCACGGCGCCCGTCTGCGTTGCGCAGCCGTCCTGCGGCGGTTGTCGCCAGGTTGCTATGAGGAAGGCCGCGCGTCGATTACCCGGCAGGTAATGGGTGGGGCGCGGCGGCGTGCTACCATGCGCCCATGGGATATCAGCGACCCGTCGGCGATCACTTGAAAAGCTGGCGCCAGCGCCGGCGTCTCAGCCAGCTCGCGCTCGCGTGCGAGGCCGAGATTTCGACGCGCCACCTGAGCTTTGTCGAAACCGGCCGCGCGCAGCCCTCGCGCGAGATGATCCTGCACCTGTCGGACGCTCTCGCCATTCCGCTGCGCGAGCGCAATCACATCCTGCTGGCGGCGGGCTTCGCGCCCGTTTATCCCGCGCGCCCGCTCGACGATCCCGCGCTGGCGGCCGCGCGCGCGGCGGTCCAACAGGTGCTGGCCAGCCACGAGCCCTATCCCGCGCTCGCCGTCGACCGGCACTGGACGATGATCGCCGCCAACCGCACGGTCGCGCCATTGCTGGAGGGCGTTTCGCCGTCGCTACTGACGGGCGCGGTGAACATCCTGCGGCTGGCGCTGCATCCCGAGGGGCTTCAGCCACGCATCGTCAATTTCGGCGAATGGCGCGACCATCTCCTGACGCGCCTGCGCGCGCAGATCGAGGCCAGCGCGGACGAGACGCTCGAAGAACTTTACGCCGAACTCGACTCCTATCCGAAGCCGAAGCAAACGCGCGCGCGCGGCGCGACGCCGCCCGCCATCGCCGTGCCGCTGGTGCTGCGCACGCAGGCCGGCGAACTGTCGTTCATCTCCACCATCACCGTGTTCGGCACGCCGGTCGATGTGACGCTGTCGGAACTGGCGATCGAATCTTTCTTTCCCGCCGACGCGAAGACGGCGGACGCTCTGCGCGCACTCGTGCAAAAATAGCGCCGCTCATGCGAGCCCCAACTCGTTGCCCCACGCTTCCGGCACGCGCACCGGGATCGACAGAAGCAACTGCGCGTAGGTCTTCGCCTGCACGTCGAGCCGCACGGAGGAGGTTCCGCCGCCGCCCAGACTGTCGCGCAGCATGAAGTTCAATCCGTGGACGCCGGGCAGTTCGTAACGCTCGACCTCGCCCTGCACGAGATGGGCGAAATACGCCTTCACCGACTGCGGCGTGAGGCTCGCGCGAATGGCGTCGAGATATTCGCTCTTGCGCGCGATCACGCCGATGTTGGCGTCGGCGCCCTTGTCGCCGGAGCGCGCGACCGCGAGCGCGATCAACGGCGCCTCGATCGTGCGGCCGGCGATCGGCCTGTCGGGCGGACTTTCGACACGCGGCGGAATGTCCATATGGCCGGCCGGCGGCAGCGCGGGCGCGAAGGCGACCGGCGCGCCGTCGAGCTTCACCTCGATCTTCACCCGCGCCTTGTCGATGAGGAAGGAAAATAGCTTCACCATCGGCGAGGCGGACGGGCGACCGCCCTCGATTCCGCAACGCCCGGTCGCCATGGAAAGTCCGGTGCCGACGTATTCCTTGGAGAACAGCTCCACCCCTTCCCGACCGGGATGCTGCACGGCGAGCCGCAGCACCACCTCGCGCGGCGCGGGCCGGCTCCTGTCGGCGCTCCCGCCGTAGAGCGCCTCGTCGCCGATGACGTCGAGCGCGGTCGCGCCGAACGGCGGCAGGCCGCGTTCCTGCAACATGCGGCTCACGCGCTTCAGGATCGCCTCGCCGGTGCGGCGCGCCTTCGCGGCGGCGTCGAACCCCGCGATGACGGTCGATCCGACGGAGCGGAACCCGCCGGCGTAGGTCGCGCTGACCTTGTAGGTCGTCGTCGGCATGCGCCCGCGCGCGCCGGCCACCCGCACGCGGTCCTTGCCCTCCTGAACCATCGTCACATGCGAGAAATCGCACGCCACGTCCGGCAAAAGATAGGCGGCGGGATCGCCGATCTCGTAGAGCATCTGTTCGCCGACCGTGAACGGCGTGACGGCGCCGCCCGTGCCCTGCGGCTTGGTGATGACGAAGGCGCCGTCGGGCGTGCATTCGGCGATCGGGAAGCCGACATCGTCCCAGCCGGCCTCGACATCCTTCCAGTCGGTGAAATTGCCGCCCGTGACCTGTCCGCCGCATTCGAGCAGGTGGCCGCAGAGCGAACCCTGCGCCAGCTTGTCGTAGTCCTGCGCCGTCCACCCGAATTCGTGAATGAGCGGGGCGAGCGACACGGCGCTGTCGACGCAACGGCCGGTGAGCACCACATCGGCGCCGGCGGCGAGCGCGGCGGCGATCGGAAAGGCGCCGAGATAGGCGTTGGCGCTCATCAACCTGTCCGGCAGGGGCGCGCCCGAGCGCATCTCGCGCACGTCGAACGTCCTGAGTTCGTCGGCGCGCGGCAGCAGATCGTCGCCCTCGACCGTTCCGATGCGGATCGACACGCCCGCCTCTTTCGCCACCTGTTCGAGCGCCTGGCGGCAGGCTTCGAGATTCACGCCGCCGGCGTTGGCGATGACCCTGATCTTCTTCTCGACGATGCGCGGCAGCAGCGGCTTCATGACGTTGAACACGAAATCGCGCGCGTAGCCCTCCTCCTCCTTGCGGCTTTTCAGCTTCGCGAGGATCGCCATCGTCACTTCGGCGAGATAGTCGAAGACGAGATAATCGATGTCGCCCCTCTCGATCAGTTGCGCGGGCGCGGCGTTGGTGTCGCCCCAGTAGCCCGACGCGCCGCCGATGCGGATTTTCGATTTCGTCATCAATCTCTCCAGACGTTCCTCGCACGGCGGGCGCTCTGGCGGCGCCTCGCCATTCGTCTGCAATCCTACAGGAACCGGCGGAATAGGCTAGTTTGACAAAATTCTGAACCGTCCTCAAATTCGCCGCCAAAGCGCCGGAACGGCGTGGAGGAGGAAACGATGGGCCTGCCGCAGACGACGGAATTCATCAAGCTCGACCGCAAGGGACCCGTGCTGCATGTGTGGCTGAACAAGCCCGACATGCGCAACGCGCTCGTCGCCGGCATGGGCGACGAACTCTACGCGACGTTCGATGCGCTCAAGACCATGGCGGACGTGCGCGTGGTCGTGCTGCGCGGCGCCGGCGGCACGTTCTGCGCGGGCGGCGACATCAAGGGTTTCGCGGCGGCTTCGAAGCCGCTCGCGCCGGGCGAACGCGACACGCTGAAGGAAGCGAACCGGCGCGGCGGCGCGCTGTTCCAGCTGATCGACGAGGCGCGGCAGGCCACCATCGTCGTGGTGGAAGGCGCGGCGATGGGCGGCGGGTTCGGCATGGCCTGTCTCGGCGACATAACGCTTGCCACGGCGGACGCGCAGCTTGCGATGACGGAAGTGATGATCGGCGTCGTGCCGGCGCAGATTTCGCCGTTCGTGGTGCGGCGCATCGGCCTGACGGCCGCGCGACGCTTCGGCGTCTCCGGCGCGCGACTCAACGGCGAGCAGGCGCGCGATGTCGGCATCGTGACGGAGGTCGCCGCCAACAACACCGAACTCGAAATGCTGATCGAGAAACATGTCGCGCAGATCCTGAAATGTTCGCCCGGCGCCGTCGCGATCACCAAGGCGCTGATGCATCGCGTGGCGCAGGGCGGCGTCGGCATGGACGCGCTGCTGGACCGCGCGGCGGAGGATTTCGTCGCCGCCGTGCGCAGCGAGGAAGGACGCGAGGGCACGCGCGCGTTCGTGGAGAAGCGCAAACCCGACTGGGCGACGCAAGGCGGCTGAGCCGGCGCATTTGTCGCGCGGGCGTTTTTGATATCGGTCAAGGATAGCCGGCGCCGGACGGCCGACATTGCGCTCCGTTCGTCGCCCTCCCGGGCGGAGACACGTGAGGAAGAGGCGCCGTGACCGTCGGCTCCAGAGGTCCGCTGATCCTGCGCAACGCCGACTGGCGTGCGGCGCTGGCGCTGTGGGCCCTGTTACTGCAGATCCTGTTCGCAGCCGAGCATCTCGGCGCGCAGGGCGCGCGCGCGCTCTCGGGCGTCGAGGCGGCGGGCTTCCTCCATCTCTGTGTCAGCGAACCCGAATCGCGCGGCGGGCCGGAACGGCCCGCGCGCGGGGCGGTCGACGCCTGTGCGCTCTGTGCGTCGGCCGCCTGCAACGTGGCGGGCGTCAGCGCCCCGCCCGGCGCGAATGTCGAAATCATTCGCACGCCGGCGAGGGCGGTCTGGTTCGTCCGCGAGCCCAGCACGGTTCACAGTTTCGCATATGCGGGCAGCGCACGCGGTCCGCCCGTCTCTTTCGCCATTTGATCGACCCGCCCCCGGCGCGTTCGCACGCGGGGTCAGCCCGTGCTCATTCCGAAAGAGACCATCATGACATTGCACCTCAATCGTCGCGGCATGATCGCGACCGTCTCGGCGTCCGCGCTCGCTTTCGCCACCGGCGCCCGCGCGCAGGACAAGCCGCTCGAACCCTGGCAATGGACCGACAGGAACGGTCTGATCCGCGACCTGCCGAAGGACAAGGAGCCGCTGAAGGACGAACTGAAGAAATATCCGCGCTGCCGCTATTGCGGCATGGAGCGCGCGAAATTCAGCCATTCGCGCCACCTGATCGTGTTCGAGGACGACGCCGTGGACGGAACGTGCTCCCTGCACTGCGCCGCGATCGGACTTTCGCTGAACATGGATCGCGGCCCCAAGGGCTTGTATGCGGGCGATGCCGGCGCCGACGGCGACATCAAGCCGCTCGTGTCGGTCGACAAGGCTTTCTACGTCATCGACGCCAGCAAGCCCGGCACGATGACCAAGGTCAGCAACTTCGCCTATGCCGACAAGTCCAAGGCGCAGGCCGTCGCGGCGGCGGAGGCCTCCGCAAAGGCTGGCGCGCGCGTGGTCGACTTCAACGGGGCGCTGCGCGAGGCCTATCTCAACATGGCCGAGGACACCATCATGGTGCGGGGACGCCGGGCCGAGCGGCGCCAGAAGGCGCAAGCGAAATAACGAACCGCGGAAGGGCGCGCTCGCGCCCTTCCGCGCTCCTTTCGCGCGAGGTTTCCATGTGCAGACGTTCGAATTTCGGCGCGCCGTCGCGGCGCGGCGTGTTGCGCGGCTTGACGGCGGGCGCGGCCTTCGCCTGCACCGGCCTGCCGGCGCGGGCCGGCGCGCCCACCGTGCAGACGCCGGCGCCGGGACCTAAAGACGTGTGCCCGGTCTGCGGCATGTTCGTCCAGCCCTATCCGATGTGGACGGCGACGGTGCTGTTCGCCGACGGTCATGCCGACCATTTCGACGGCGCCAAGGATTTCTTCAAATACTGGCTCGACATGCCGAAATACGCCCGCGGCCGCACACGCGACCAGGTGAAGGCGATCGGCGTGACGGACTACTACGCCACCGACCGGATCGACGCACGCGCCGCGCTCTATGTCGTCGGCTCCGACGTGCTCGGCCCGATGGGCCACGAACTCGTGCCGCAGGCCGACGCCGCCGATGCCGCCGAATTCACGAAAGACCACAAGGGGCGCCGCATCCTGCGGTTCGACGAGGTGACGGCCGCGCTGCTCAAGGGTCTCGACGAGGGCCGTTTCGAATGACGCGCGTCCGCGCCATCGAGCGGGGATCGAGCGCGGTCTTCGTTCTGGCGGCGGCGCTGGCGGGCGGCGCGGCGCTCGCGATCGCGCACGGCGTCTGGCGAGGCGGCGACACGACGCGGTTCGAGGCGACCCGCGCGCTCGCCGAAGGCGCGGGACTGACCGATCTCGCGCTGTTCACGGAAGCGCGCTATGCGCGCCACCCGGCGATGGCGGACCTGCATTCGGCGTTTCAGGATGGGCCGCTGAGTTTCGAACATTTCCCGAGCGGCGCGCTTGTGGCGCCGGCGCGCGATTTTCCCGCAGCCGGGCTGCGCAACGGGGGCGCGCGATGAGCGGCTGGTGGGCGCGGCAACGTTATCTCCTCGATTACGCGAGCGCCTCCCTGTGGCGGCGCAAGGGGCGCAATCTCGTGCTGTGGGCGATTTTCGCCGCGCTGGTCTTCATCCTGGGCTCGGTCATCCTGTTCGGCTCGGCCATCCGGCGCGAGGCCGCGCTGGTGTTGCGGGACGCGCCCGATGTCGTGGCGCAGGCGATGCGGATGGGCCGGCACGACATGGCGCTGGCGTCCGACATCGCGAAACTGAAATCCGTGCGTGGCGCCGACCGGATCGAAGGCCGCCTATGGGGCTATCTCTACGACACGTCGACAGACGCCAACTACACGCTCCAGACCCCGTCCGCCCACGCGCCCGACCTTGCGTTGCAGAAGGGCGAGGCGATCGTCGGCGAGGGCGTCGCGCGCCTGCGCAAGCTGTCGGAAGGCAAACATCTGTTTCTCGTTTCGCCCGCCGGCCGGCTGCTCAAGGCGAAAGTGAAGAAGGTGCTCTCCCCGGAGTCGGCGCTCGTCTCGAGCGATCTCGTTCTGGTGTCGGCGGAGGATTTCCGCGCCTTTTTCGAACTCGCGCCGGATCAGTTCACCGACATCGCGATGCGCGTGCGCAACCCGAGCGAAGTCGGCACGGTGTCCGGAAAGGGCGCGCTCGCGCTGCCGCATTACAGGTTCATCACCCGCGCCAACATGGCGCGCACCTACGAGGCTCTGTTCTCGTGGCGCGAGGGATTGCTTCTCGCCATCGCCACCGGCGCGATTCTCGCCTTCGCCATTCTCGCCTTCGACAAGGCGTCCGGCCTTTCGGCGCAGGAGCGGCGCGAGATCGGCATCCTCAAGGCGATCGGCTGGGAGACGTCCGACATCATCCGCATGAAGCTGTGGGAGGCCGGACTGATTTCGGTTTCCGCCTTCGTGGCGGGCATGACGCTCGCCTATCTGCACGTGTTCGCCATGTCGGCGCCGCTGATCGAAACCGTGCTGAAGGGCTGGTCCACGCTTTATCCGCGCTTCGCGCTCACCCCGCATGTCGATGCGTTGCAGGTGACGACGCTCGCCTTTCTCACGCTGCTCCCCTACATCGCCGCCGTGCTCGCGCCCATCTGGCGCACGGCCTCGGCCGATCCCGACCGCGTGATGCGTTGAATCGTCCGCGTTCCGCGCGACCGGAGGCCCCATGATCGAACTTCAGGGCGTGTCGAAAATCTACCGTCAGGGCCGCAGCAACGAAATCGCGGCGGTGTGCGACCTCGACCTGACGTTGCAGGACAACAGGGTGACGGTGCTGAAAGGGCCGAGCGGTTCGGGCAAGACGACCGTTCTCACCATCATCGGCTGCCTCGCGCGCCCGACGCAGGGCCGCGTGCTGCTCGACGGCGAAATCCTGTCCGGCCTGCCGGAGAAATTTCTGGCCGAGGTGCGGCGCAGGACGTTCGGTTTCGCCTTCCAGCGGTTCAACCTCATCGCGGGCCTCACCGCGTTCGAAAACATCGTCCTGCCGGCCTATCCGCTGGCGCCGCGGTTCGATACGCTGAAGGCCCGCGCGCTGGAGCTCGCCGAGACGTTCGGCGTGGCGCATCGGCTGGACCTTAATGTCGACGACCTCTCCGGCGGCGAGATGCAGCGCGTGGCGGTGGCGCGCGCGCTCATCAACGACCCGCGCGTGGTGATCGCGGACGAGCCGACCGCCAATCTGGACAGCGAGCGCGCCGCGCAGTTTCTCGACATCGTCGCCACGCTCAAGGCGCGCGGCAAGACAGTCCTGATGACGAGCCACGACCCGCGCATCTGGAGCGCGAATGTGGTCGACCGCGTGGTGGAGATGGCGGACGGCCGGATCGTGGAGGCGGCATGATCCTGCATCCGCCGATCCTGGCGCTCACGCTGGCGGCGCTCGTCTCGGCCGGCGCGCTCGTGGCGGCCAGCGCCTTCGCGGTGCGCTTGCTCGGGCGCTGGAACCTCGCCAGCGGCGCGCAGTCGCAGATCGATCTCGAAAAGCGCACCTATCTCGTCGCCGTCGCGCTGCGGTTTGCGATGGCGGTCGAGATCGCCGCGCTCGTCCTGTTCGTGTTCAATGCGGACCGCATGTCGGCGATGTTCGTGGGCGCGATGTGCGCGGTCGGCGCGCTCAACGCCAGCGTCTATGGCTTTCCGGCGCTGTTCGCCAAGATCGCGCTGTTCTTCGGCGCGAGCCTGTGGCTGGCCGCCGACATCGTGGACGCGCGCGGCCGCGACTATCCGCTCACGCGCTGGAAATACGGGCTCCTGATCGCGCTCGCGCCGCTCGCGCTGGCGGAGGCGGGGTTGACGATCGCCTATTTCCTCGACCTGAAGGCCGACACGCTGACCTCGTGCTGCGGCAAGCTGTTCACGTCCGACCGGCCAACCATCGCATCGGAAATGGCGGGGCTCGATCCGCGCATGGCGCTGGGAATGCTCTACGGCGGGTTCGGCGTCGTGCTGGCGGGCGCGGCGCTCGCGCGGCGCAGCGCGCGCGCACGGCCGCTCTACGGCGTCGTCAGCCTGGCGTTCTTCGCCGTCGCGCTGGCGGCGGTGGTCTCGGCGATCTCGCTCTATGTCTACGAGCATCCGCACCACCATTGTCCGTTCTGCCTGTTGAAGCGCGAATACTCCTATTTCGGCTTTCTGCTGTATGCTCCGCTGTTCGCCGGCGCCGCGCTCGGCGCGTCGGCCGGCGCGCTCGGGCTCGTGCGCACGCCGGCGAGTCTGGCGCACGCCATGCCGGCCATCCTGCGCCGCATGGTTGTGTTGTCGGCGCTCGGCTTCGCAGGTTTCGTGCTGGTCGCGACCTGGGCGATCGCGCGGTCGGGACTGATCCTGACAGGCTGAGCGCGATGAAGGGCGGGACCGGGCGCGGCTGCGCGCCGCCCGATCCCGTTCGCTTCAGTTCATCACGAAATCGTCGGTCAGGATCGGCCCGAACAATTCCCAGCGCGTTCCGTCGAACCGCATCATCTGGAACTGCTTGTTGATGCGCCAATCGTCCGGCGTGGTGGCGATCGACATGCCGGGCAGCGCGAGATCAGGCACGTAGCCGCGGATGTTGGTCGCCTGTTTCATGATGTTGGCGCGCGTCAGTTCGTCGCCGGCCTGTTTGAGAATCTGCACGAGCATGGCGGCGGTCGAATAACCATAGGTGGAGATGCCGCTGTTGACGTCCTCACCCGGCGCATACTTGGCCATGAAGGCCTTGTATTTCTTCATGCCCGCGTCGTCCTTCCATTGCGGGTCGAGCGGGTCCTTGCCGTAGTTGACCGAGATGATGCCCTTGGCGTTCTCCAGTCCGGCCGGCACCAGCGTCTGGCTGACGGGCGTGGCGTTGATGTCGAGGATATGCACGGGCTTCCAGCCGAGTTCGGCGGCCTTCTTGATCGCCTGCGCGCCGAATTTCGGCGTCGTGATGTTGTAGAAGAGATCGGCGCCGGAGGATCTCAGTTTCACCATCTGCGCATCGACGGTCGGATCGGACAGTTCGTAGGAGGCTTCCGACACAATCATCGACGCAGCCTTCGCGCCGAGCGCGTCCTTCAGTCCCTTCACGTAGTCCTTACCCAGATCGTCGTTCTGGTAGAGGATGGCGATCTTCGCGGCGGGATGGTTCTTCAGGATGTATTTCGCGTAGATGTGCGCTTCCGACTGGTAGTTCGGGTTGTAGGCGATCGTCCACGGGAAGTTCTTGGGATCGGTGAAGCGCGTGGCGCCGGTGGAGGCGAGCAGCTGCGGCACCTTCTTGTCGTTCAGATATTTCTGGACGGCCGCGTTCGGCGGCGTGCCGATGATCTGGAAGGTGACGAACACCTCGTCGCTTTCGACCAGCTTGCGCACCTGCTCCACCGTCTTGGGCGGATTGTAGGCGTCGTCGTACTGGATGAGGTTGATCTTGCGCCCGTTGACGCCGCCCTGCTCGTTGATCATGCGGATGTAGGCGGCCTGCACCTTGCCGATGGCGCCGTAGGCCGACGCCGGGCCGCTGAGCGGAATGGTCTGACCGATCTTGATTTCCGTATCGGTGACGCCGGTGTCGTATTTTTTCTGCGCGAGCGCGGGCGTGGCCAGCGCCAGACCGGCGGCCAAGGTCAATGCCGTCGCAAGTCTACCCTTCGACATGTGCGGTCCCTCCCAGGATGCGGCGCGCAGGGCGCCGAGGGGAGCGTAGGCACAAAACGGCCCGGTTGAAATGGCCCGGCGGCGATTTCGCGCCCGCAGGGCGGTCGACCGGGGCGCGCCCGTCCGGGTTGAATGGTGCCCCTGGCCGGGATCGAACCAGCACTCCTTGCGGAACTCGATTTTGAGTCGAGCGCGTCTACCAATTCCGCCACAGGGGCGCGCGGCGGGAGGGCCCGGCGCGGCGCGCGGATATTAGCCAGAGGCCGTCCCCCGTCAACCGATCCCGGAACCCGGCGGCTGGCGCGCCCGGCGGCGCAATGCTACGTCCCGCCCCGACCCAGCCGAATCGGGGAAACATGTTCCAAAGACTTTACGCCTGGACGCTGTCGCTCGCCGATTCCCCGCGCGCCACCTGGGCGCTGGCGCTGATCGCCTTCGCCGAAAGCTCGTTCTTTCCCATTCCGCCGGACGTGATCCTGGCGCCGATGACCGTCGCCCAGCCGCGCAAGGCGTGGTTCTACGCCACCGTCTGCACCGTCGCCTCGGTCGCCGGCGGCGTGGTCGGCTATCTGATCGGCGCCTTTCTGTTCGACACGATCGGCCAGTGGCTCATCAATCTCTACGGCTACGCCCAGAAGATGGATGCGTTGAAGGAGTTCTACGCCCAGTGGGGCGCGATCTTCATTCTGGTGAAGGGACTGACCCCGATCCCCTACAAGCTCGTCACCATCGTCAGCGGGGTGCTCGGCTACAATTTCCTGCTGTTCGTGGTTCTTTCGCTCGTCACGCGCGGGGCGCGGTTCTTCATTCTGGCCGCCATGCTCAACCGGTTCGGCGACACGATCAAAATCTATCTCGAACGCCATTTCGGCGTCTTTATGCTGATCCTCGTTTTCTTTATCGTGTTCGGGTTCTATCTCGCCGCCAAGGTCGTGTGATGGCCGCGTTCCTGCGCCAGATCGATTTTTCCCGCGCGGCCTGGCTGGTTCTGCTGGCCGGGTTCGCCACCATCGCCGGCGCTTGGGTCTTCGAATATCTCGGCTATGCGCCGTGCGAATTGTGCCTGAAGCAGCGCTACGCCTATTACGCGGGCATTCCGCTGGCCGCCGCCGCGCTGCTGGCCGAGCGGGCCGGCATGCGCAGCTACGCGATCGGCGCGCTGGCGCTGGCGGGGGTTTTCTTCGCGCTCAACGCGCTGTTCGCCGTCTACCACTCGGGCGTGGAGCTGAAATGGTGGCCGGGCCCCGCCGATTGCACGGGCGCGTTCAATGCGCCCGCTTCGCTCGAAGACTTCCGCAAACAGTTGCAGAGCGTGCAGGTGGTGCGGTGTGACGAGGTGGCGCTGCGCGTGTTCGGCCTGTCGCTCGCCAACTGGAACGCGCCGATCTCGGCCGCGCTGGCGCTGGCCGCGGCGTTCGGTCTGCGCAACCGCAACGGGTGATCATTCCACCGCGAGCCGCGCCCGCGCGCGCAGTTTTTCCGTTTCGCTCTTCAATTGCCCGCAGGCCGCCAGAATGTCGCGGCCGCGCGGCGTGCGCACCGGGCTGGCGTAGCCCGCATTGAACACGATGTCGGAAAATTTCTCGATCCGCTCCCAGTCCGAACATTCGTAAGGCGCGCCGGGCCAGGGGTTGAACGGAATGAGATTGATCTTGGCCGGCACGCCCTTCAGCAGCCGCACGAGTTCGCGCGCCTCGGCGTCGGAATCGTTCACGCCTTTCAGCATCACATATTCGAAGGTGATGCGCCGCGCGTTCGAGGCGCCGGGATAGGCGCGGCAGACGGCCAGCAATTCCGCGATCGGATATTTCCTGTTCAGCGGCACGAGACGGTCGCGCAGTTCGTCCCGCACGGCGTGCAGCGAAATGGCGAGCATGGCGCCGGAGCGCGCGCCCAGGTCGCCGATCTGCGGAACCACGCCGGATGTCGAGACGGTGATGCGCCGGCGCGACAACGACAGGCCGTCGCCATCCGTCATGACGCCCAGCGCGTCCACCACGTTGTCGAGATTGTAGAGCGGCTCGCCCATGCCCATGAAAACGATGTTCGACACCGCGCGCACGCCCTCGCCCGACGGCACGAGTCCATCGGTCGGCGCCGCAAGGCCCGGAAAATCGCCCAGCCGGTCGCGCGCGACCATAAGTTGGGCGATGATCTCGGCGGTCGTGAGATTGCGCACCAGGCGCTGCGTGCCGGTGTGGCAGAACGTGCAGGTGAGCGTGCAGCCCACCTGGCTCGACACACAGAGCGTGCCGCGGTCGGCCTCGGGAATGTAGACGCACTCGATCTCGGCCGGCTTCTGCGCGCCGACTTGCGCCATGCGGATGAGCCATTTGCGCGTGCCGTCGACCGACACCTGCTCGGTCACGATTTCGGGCCGCGCCAGCGTGTAGCGGTCCGACAGTTTCGCGCGCAGCGCCTTCGACACGTTGAGCATGGCGTCGAAATCGCGCGCGCCGTGGAAATAGATCCAGTTCCAGAGCTGGTTGACGCGCATGCGGATTTCGCGCTCGGGCAGGTCGAGCGCGCGCAGGAAGTCGGCGAGGCCGGCGCGGGTCGCCCCCACGAGCGAGGGCTTGACCGCGCCGGTCGCCGGCGTGGCAGGCGTTGGCGAGGCGTCGTTCATTCTGGCCGGCCTTCTACACGACAATGCCGGCCGACGCGAGGCGCCCGGCTACTTGCCGGCCTGCGCCACCAGCGGGCACTCGCTGCCGGCGAGCGGCTGGAACGCCTCCTCGCCCTTCAGCGTCTGAACGCGCGTCAGCAGATCCCAGTCGCCCTTGGAGTCCGCGGGCTTCTTCACCTGGAACAGATGAAAATCGCGGATGACGCGGCCGTCGGCGCGGATGCGGACGTCCCTGGAGAAGAAATCATTGATCGGCGTCGCGCGCATCCGGGCCGCCACTTTCTCAGCATCGGCGGAGCCCTCCGCCTTCACGGCCTTCAGATAGTGGGTGATGGCGCTGTAGATGCCCGACTGCATGCCGTTGGGCATGGCCTTGCGGCGCTCGTGGAACCGTTTGGCGAAGGCGCGCGTGTCGTCGTTCAAATCCCAGTAGAAGGCTTCCGGCAGGAAGAGACCCTGCGTGGTGTTAAGCCCGAGCGCCTTGATGTCGCTGATGAAGGCTATGAAAGCCGACAGCGACTGGCCCTGCCGCTGGATGCCGAATTCCGACGCCTGCTTGATGAAATTCACGAGGTCCTGACCGGCGAGCGCGAGGCCGATGTTCTTCGCCTTCGAATTCTGCGCCTGCAGGATGTAGGAGGAGAAGTCGGCCGTGTTGAGCGGCGCGCGGATGGTTCCAAGCACCTTGCCGCCGGCCTCCTCCACGAACCGCGCGCCGTCGCGGGCGAGCGCGTGGCCGAACGAATAGTCGGCGGCGACGAAGAAGGTGGAATCGGCGCCGGCGCGCACGGTGGCCGCGCCCACGGTCTTGGAGGCGGCGTAGGTGTTGTAGACCCAGTGGAAGCCGGTCGGCGAACAAGCCTTGCCGGTGAGGTCGCTGGACCCGGCGCTGGTGTTGATGTCGATCTTCTTCAGCGAATGGGCGATGCCGCGCACCGCCAGCCCGACCGAGGAATTGCCGAGGCCGGTGATCATCTCCACGCCTTCGGACTCCAGCCAGCGACGGGCGGTCGCCGCGCCGATGTCGGCCTTGTTCTGGTGGTCGGCCGACAGAAGCTCGATCTTGCGGCCGAGCACCGTCCCGCCGAAATCCTCGATCGCGAGTTGACCGGCGACCACGGCGCCCGGACCGTTGAGGTCGGAATAGACGCCGGACATGTCCTCGAGAATGGCGATCCTCAGCGGCCTGGCGTCCTGCGCAAAGGCGGGCAACGTCGCAAGACCCGCCAGCAGGCAGGCCGAAATCCGTCTCATCATGCGTTCCTCCCGGTCGCCGCTTGTCGAGCGCGGCTTGCCGCCGGACGCGACGTCGCGCCCGGCGAATTTCATTGGCCGCGCACGATCCGCCATACGACTTCCGGGGTCGCCGGCATGTTCACGTGGTCCACGCCGAACGGGGCGAGCGCGTCGACGACCGCGTTCATCACCGAAGGCAGCGCGCCGGCGCAGCCAGCCTCGCCGCAGCCCTTGGCGCCGAGCACGTTGGTGGTCGCGCGCGTCGGGCGCGAATGAATTTCGAAGAACGGCGCGTTGTCGGCGCGCGGCATGGCGTAGTCGGTATAGGTTCCGGTGAGGAACTGCCCCGCGCCGTCGAAGTAGGTTCGCTCCATCAGCGCCTGGCCGATGCCCTGCACCACGCCGCCGTGAGCCTGGCCCTCCACGATCATCGGGTTCACCACCACGCCGAAATCGTTCGCCATCACGTAGCGCACGACCTCGACGACGCCTGTGTCCCGGTCGATCTCCACTTCCGCCACATGGCAGCCGTTGGGATAAGCGGAAGGCGCGGCGTCGTGCACATGCGACACGTCGAGCGTTTTCGGCAGATCGTCCGGCAGGCGCGGCGCCTCGCGCAGCCTCTGCGCAAGCTCCATGATCCCGATCGCGCGGTCGGTGCCGGCCACGCGGAACCGGCCGCGGCCGAATTCGATATCGGCGACCGCCGTCTCCAGAAAATGCGCGGCCGCCTGCTTGCCCTTCTCGATCACCTTGTCGCCGGCCTCCACGATCGCGGCGCCGGACGCCATCAGCGATTTTGAGCCGCCGGTGCCGCCGCCGACCGTCACCCGATCGCTGTCGCCCTGCACGAGACGGATGCGCTCGAACGGCACGCCGAGCTTATCGGCCAGCACCTGTCCGAAGGTCGTGGCGTGGCCCTGGCCGAAATCGAGCGTGCCGGTGACGATGACCACATCGCCGTTCTCGGCGAACTGCAGCGCGCCCAGCTCCTTCATCGGCGGCGCGGTGATTTCAAGATACTGGCCCACGCCGCGCCCGCGCAACCTGCCGCGGCGCTCGCTGTCGGCTTTGCGCGCGTCAAAGCCGTCCCAGTCGGCGGCCTTCAGCGCGGCATCGAGAAGCGCGGTGTATTCGCCGCTGTCGTATTCAGTCCCCACGCCGGTCCTGAACGGCAATTGCGCGGGCTGGATGTGATTGCGCCGGCGCAGCTCGTTGGCGTCGATCTTCATGTCGCGCGCGGCCTTGTCGATCATGCGCTCCATGATGTAGTTGCCTTCCGGCCGGCCCGCGCCGCGATAGGCGCCGATCGGCGGCGTGTTGGTGAACATGCAGCGCATGGTCATTTCGATCAGCGGCGTGCGATACACGCTCTGCGCGTTGCGATGAATGTTGAGCGCGGCGATCATCACGCCGAACGGCGACATATAGGCGCCGAGATTGCCGTAGCCCTTCATGCGCAGCGCGAGGAACTCGCCGTCCTGCGACAGCGCCAGCTCCGCGTCGATGTCGTGGTCGCGGCCCTGATGGTCGGACACGAAGGAATCCGAGCGCGCCTCCGTCCATTTGATCGGCCGGCCGAGCGCGCGCGCGGCGTGGGCGATGCCGATATATTCGGGAAAGACCACGCCCTTCATGCCGAACGAACCGCCGACCGAGCCGGTGACGACATGCACCTTCTCCGGCTTCACGCCGAGGGCGGCGGCCAGATTGTTGCGCATGCCGTAAACGCCCTGCGTCTGCATGTGCAGCGTGAACCGCTCGCTCGCGGGATCGTACTGCGCCAGCACCGCGCGCGGCTCCATCGCGCTCACCACGACGCGGTTGTTGACGATGTTGAGGCGCGCCACATGCGCGGCCCTGGCGAAGGCGGCCTCGACCTCTTTCGTGTGGCCGAAATGCGCCTCGACCGACAGGTTGCCCGGCGTGTCGTCGTAGATCGCGACCACGCCCGGTCCATCGCACGCGCGCGCGTCCGTCACCGCCGGCAGCTCCTCGATGTCGAGCACGATGGCCTCGGCGGCGTCGCGCGCCTGCATCTCGGTCTCCGCGACGATCAGCGCGATCGGATCGCCGACATAGCGCACCCTGGTCGTGGCGAAGAACTGCGTGCCGTTGCCGCGCATGGGATTGCTGTCGGCATCGACGATCGGAAAGGGGCTGCGCATGGGCTTGTAGCGCGCGAGGTCGTCGCCGGTGTAGATCGCCAGCACGCCTGGCATCAGCCGCGCGTCGCTCGCGTCGATCGCGCGCAGATGGCCATGCGCATGGCGCGAGCGCAGAACGTAGGCGCAAGCCTGGTTGGCGGCCGCCTCGTCGTCCGAATAGCGCGCCCTGCCCTGCACCAGCGCGAAATCCTCGCTGCGGCGCACGGGCTTGCCGATATAGTCGATGTTGGGGTCAGCGTTCATCTTCAAGTCCCTGTCGCGCCGCATGCGCGAGGAAGGCGCCCGCGCAACGTGGCGGGCGCGCAATACCGGAGAGGAAAGATCAGAGCGCCGTGAGCGTCTTGCGCATGACGTCCACGAAGCGATCGACATGGTCGGTCGCGAAGGTGAACGGCGGCGCGATGACGCCGCAGTCGCCCGTCGTCTTGATGTGCAGGCCGTTGTCGTAGAGCTTCTTCTGCAGCGCGTGCCCGCGCGCGCCCGGCACGGCGAGCGGCGCGACGTCGACGCCGCCCATCATGCCGTAGCCGCGAATGTCCGTGACGACGGGGATGTCCTTCAACGAGAACAGGCCCTCGAGGAAATAGGCCGACATCTGGTTGGCGCGTTCGAACAGCCGCTCGCGCTCGTAAATGTCGATGGCGGCGATGGCCGCCGCGCAGGCGGCCGGATGGGCCGACCACGTATAGCCGTGGAAAAATTCGATGACCTCTTTCGGATTGGGCGATTCCTCCACCACCGTCTGGTGGATCCTGCGGTGCACCGCCACCGCCGACATCGGCTGCACGCCGTTGGTGATGGCCTTGGCCATGGTGATGACATCCGGCTTCACGCCGAACGATTGCGCCGCGAAAGCATGGCCGGTGCGCCCGAAGCCGGTGATGACCTCGTCGAACACCAGAAGGATACCGTGCTTGTCGCAGATTTCGCGCAGGCGCTTCAGATAGCCCTTCGGCGGCACGAGCGTTCCCGTGGATCCGGCGATCGGCTCCACGAAACAGGCCGCGATGTTCTCCGCGCCGTGCAGCTGAACCAGCCGTTCGAGATCGTCGGCGAGGTCGGCGCCCTGCTCCGGCTCGCCTTTCACGAACCGCACGTCCTTGAGATGCGTATGGCGCATGTGCACCGTGTTCGGCAGACCGGGGCCGAAGGTGCGCCGGTTGTTGACGAGGCCCGACAGCGCCACGCCGCCGAAGCCGACGCCGTGATAGGCGCGCTCGCGCGAGACGAACAGGGTGCGCGAGGACTGGCCTCTGGCCCGATGATAGGCGAGCGCGATCTTCATCGCGGTGTCGACGGCTTCCGACCCGGAGTTGCAGAAGAAGATGCGGTCGAGACCGTCGGGCGTGAGCCGCGCGACCCGCTCGGCCGCCTCGAACGCCTTGGGGTGCGAGCGCTGGAAGCTCGACACGAAATCGAGTTCGAGCATCTGCTTGTAGACGGCTTCGGCGATCTCCTTGCGGCCGTGGCCGGCGGGCGTCGTGAACAGGCCCGAACTGCCATCGAGCACTTCGCGGCCGTCGGGCGTGTAGTAGAAAACGCCCTGCGCGCGCGAGAACAGCTTGGGTTCGTCATGAAAGTCGCGGTTGGGCGTAAACGGCAGCCAGTGGTTGTCCATCGCGAGGGCGGTCATCGCGTTCCTCCACAAATCTTTCTGCGCATGTGACACCGGTTCGCCCGGCGGCGCAATGGGCGGGCCTTGCGTGTCCGCCCGGCGCGTCAGCTTTTCCGCAGGGCGGAAAGCGCGTCGGCGAGCCGCATTTTGGCCGAGCCCGGCGCCAGCGGGCGCTGCTGGGACTCGTGCGGCGCCCAGCCGGACGCCCAGACGAACTCGAACGTCGCGCGCACGCGGCCGTCGGGATCGGCGTAGCGCTCGGCGTAGATTTGGGCCGCGCGCATGAGCGTTGCGCGGCGCAGCGGCGTGCGCGCGCGCGCCAGCAGCGTGTTCGTCGCGCCCATGGCGCGCAGGTCCGCCATCAGACCGAACATCGAATCGTAGCGCACGACGGTTTCCTCGCTGTCGGCGACCGGCAGCGCGAAGCCCGCCCGCTGCAGCAGCCGCCCGAGCTCGCGCACATCGGCGAACGGGGCGACGCGCGGGCTCGCCCCGCCCTCCAGCTCGGCCTGCGCCTGCGTGAATGCGGCCCGCAATTCGAACAGGCTGCGCCCGCCGACGAGCGCCGCGATGAACAGCCCGTCCGGCCTGAGCGCGCGGCGGATCTGCACCAGCGCGCCGGGAAGGTCGTTGACGTTCTGGAGCGCGAGCGCGCAGGCGACCAGATCGAACAGGCAGTCGCGAAACGGCAGCGCCTCCTCGTCGGCGACCAGATCGCCGCCCGCGTCGGCGATCGGGCCGGCGCGCACGACCGTGCGGCCGGGGCGCGCCAGAAGCGCGGCGAGGCCGGGCGTCGCCGAACCGAGGTCGAGCGCGACGGCAAAGTCGCGTTGCACGCCCGCCAGCCGCGCGACCAGTTCCTCGGCGACGTGATGGAACAGAAAATCGGCCCGACCGTTCGCAAGAGCGCGGGCCAGCCGCCGGCGCTGGAGCGCGCGGTCGAAGATGAGGGCGGCGGTTTCGGCCATGCGAGGCTTATCGCGCGGGCGAGCGCGCGGGTCAAAAAACCGGAGGCGAAAATGTGGCGCCGCTGCGACACCCGGCGATTTCCTGTCGCCAAACCACAGGGACGTGCGCTGTTTCACTTCGTCTTAAGTTCGGCCGCCGGTAAATGGGCGCTGAACTGCAAGGGAAATTTTCGCATGAACCCGTTTGCGAAATCACGTCTGGCGCCAGCCGTGGCGGCGGCGTTGGGGCTGGCGCTTCTTGCGCCTGCGGCGGAGGCCCGGCCCGGCCGCGCGTCCGCGCCGCGCGACGGCGTCGTCGCCTTTCCGGCCGGCGCCGATCTGCAGCCCGGCACCATCGTCATCCGCGCGCGCGAACGTTCGCTCTACTACGTCGTCGATGCGGGCCGGGCGATCCGCTACCCGATCGCCGTGCCGCGCAACGGCGCGGAATGGTCCGGCCACGCCCGGATCAACGGCAAGTTCACGAATCCCGACTGGTCGCCGCCCGCCGTGGTGCGCCGCGCCAACCCCAGCCTGCCGGACGTCATCCCCGGCGGGGCGCCCAACAACCCGATGGGCGTGGCCGCGCTCACGCTCGACCGCGACGAGATCGCGATCCACGGCACGACGCGGAAGATGCGCGCCTCCATCGGCACCGCCGCCTCGTTCGGTTGCATTCGCATGTACAACGAGGACGTGGCGGACCTTTACAGCCGCGTGAGCGTCGGCACGCCGGTCGTGATGATGCGCTGACGCGCGGCGGACACGGCTCCGGGAATCAGGCGAAAGGCTTGCGCCGCAACGGGGCGGGTGCGACGCCCTCGCGACGTTGGCCGGTTTGGATCGCCCCCGATCCAGAAACCGCCGCGAGACAGAAATCCGCGATCGCGTCGGCGACCTCGTCCGCGCGCGCCTGGAGCCCTCCGGTATCGGGCGCCAGCGAGCCGACGAGGCCCTCCATGAAG
>CALMZV010000115.1 GCA_937870755.1 uncultured Methylocystaceae bacterium | reverse complement strand
TCTCTCGTTTCGCTACACTTCCCGTTCCAATGTGGGTTGCATAGTTGCGGGCTGCGGATTGCGGCCGTCTCTCGTTTCGCTACACTCGCGATCCGCGCGACCTATCTGGCCTCCGCGCTGCGGATTGCGGCCGTCTCTCGTTTCGCTACACTCCAGCGCGAGAGCAATGGCGAGCCTCACCAGCTGCGGATTGCGGCCGTCTCTCGTTTCGCTACACTATCGTCAGCGCCATGCAGCAACAAGTTCCAGCTGCGGATTGCGGCCGTCTCTCGTTTCGCTACACTGCCCTGCGCGTAATCCATTGGATTAGCACAAGAAAATGGGCACGACGCATTAGAATAGCTCCATCTGGGAGGGCGAAGGCTCTGTCTTCGCCCTCTTTTTTCCCCAGAAGACACGAATCCGGGAATACTGCCGGTCGGTGATTGTCAGAAAGCGCACCTCGCCGGCGGGGGGCAGTTTCTGGCCCATGCGGGCGACGTGCGCCTCGGCATTTTCGATTGACGCACAGTGCCGCGAGTAGACGGAGTATTGCATCATTGTGAACCCGTCCTCGATCAGATCTTTGCGGAATCGGGCATAGGCTTTTCGGGCGGCTTTGCTATCGGTCGGAAGATCGAACATGGCGAGCACCCACATCGTCCGCCACCCCCAGGGAATTTGTGGGACAGGACGCGCGTGGGCCACGCCATCAGCCCTCTTCGTCGCCGGAAAGCGCGTCCTGTCCCAGCGGCAGCCCCTCCGGCAAGGCCAGCTTGCGGTCGTCTCCAGTCAAGGCGCGGCTCAGCGAAGCCGCGCTCGTCTAGAGCGCGAGCAGCAGTGGCGACTTGCGGCCGCCCACGAGAATTGTTTCGTTGAAAAGAGAGAGCAGGACCGCGCGGGTTGCGCGGTCCTCCAGCGATGGCGGGTTGGGATTGTCGATCGTCAGAATCTTCACGCGCCAGTCCACATAGGGCCGATAGGGCTCCAGCAGGTCGTCGGCGAGACAGAAGGGATTGGAGCGGTTCTTGTGGAACACTCCCAGGGAGGGGAGCAGGCCAGCAGCGACGACGGCGCGCGCCGCCGCGGCGCGGACAACCGCATATCCGTAGTTGAGTGCGGCGTTGATTCCCTCGGCGGAACGATCTCGCCGAAAATCCTTGCCGAACAGCGCCGGCCAGTAGCGCTGGGCGCCCTGCGCTTCGAGATTGTCTGGATCGCCGGAGCGGACCCGTCTCGCCATTTCCGGGAGGCCGAAGGGCTCGCCCACGAAATGTTCGAGCACGGCCCCCTGCTGGACGAGCTTGGCGGAGACGAGCGCGCGCCAGATTTGCTTCTTTGCGGGCTCGGCTGCTTCGGCCTGCGCACGGTGCCGTTCTGTCTGAACGTGGTGCGCGTCGAGCGGGAGCATCATGCCGGCCGGCAGGTGATCCGGCCCCGTGACCATGATTGTCGCGCCGGCCGCAAGCAGTTCGACGAAAACTGCCTGCGTGTATACGGCGCGACGATCGTCGACGACAAGCACGCCGATATCCTCGATCGGGAGAGTGGCCGGCTTGTGTGCCGGCCGCTCGATGACGAGCTGCTTGCGCGAAACCGAAAGCCGCGTGCCAGGAGTAGCGATCTCGATGGTCTTGCGGATCATCGCCGGCTCAATCGTTGGCCGGCCGCACGCGGCCGATAGGGTCAATCGAGACTTTGCGAGCGCCTGCGCGGATGATGGACGCAGCATTGGGCCGAACGACTGAGTCGCCCGTCGCATCCAAAGCGCGCCGGAGTACGATCGGTCCGGCTGCCCAGACGCCCTGCACGATCCAATAGCCTTCCATCTTACCGGCCGGAAAATACAGCGCGTCTCCAGTCGCCAGCGACATCAAGAAAATCGAACCAACACCGTACCGATCGCGGCGAACGATCGGCTCCTTCTTTGCAAGCCGGCGCGCCGTCTCGAAAAGGCTGACAACTTCGAAATCAATCTGTCCGTCCGCCAAACGATAGATCGCAAGGTGGTGATTCGAGCCGAGGTCTGCATAGCCCGTCGAGATCTCCGCCATCAGCGAAAGCTGCTGCTTCGTCCGGAGGCGAACCCTTCGAATTTCGGGCCCGCCTTCGCTCATGAGCGGAAATGACGCGAATGCCTTCTTGGGATCGCCGCCATGGTCAGAGACCCAGTTGGCGACGCTCATGCGCGCCCGATCGTCGACTATCCGCTCGATCTCCCCCTTTGTAAGCCGTTCGACCGGCTTTCGGGTTACGAACAGACGGTAGGCCTTGCGCCCCTCGACCACGTCTTCGCCCGTGTCGCCGTATGTCGTATCCAGGTGCAGCGGCCCGGAGACTTTCTTGCGCACGCGATGGGAGACAACGATCGCATTCGCCGCAGCTTCAGCGTCATGACGGATGGTCGGCCAGGGCTCCGGCAAATGCGGCTTCTCGTGGCGCTCGGCGGCCGCGAACCAGTCGGACAGTCGCTTGACGTACCCGCCATGCGCGCAGGCCACCACAAGAGCGTCGATCGCATGATGTCGATGGTCCGCGCGTGTCTTTTCGCCATCGTCCGAAAGAATGTTGTTGAGCCCCCACCGCCGTCGCAGCTGCGCCGTGACGCGGCCCGTGACCGATTGCACGGTCACAGGCGCAGACGGGCCAACATCCGGCCATAGCCGTTTGAGGAAAGCGATCGCCTGACGGGCCGCATATGCAGTGTCCGTGAACTGGCGATTGGTGAAGTCATCCGGCATCTTGTCCGCGACAAATCTTTTCGCCTTGCCCGGCGACATGCCGTCGCGACCGACGAATTTCCAGACACGTTCCGTGACGGCCGACCAAAGCCCGGCATCCTTCGCCTTGAAGTATTCGCAAGGCGTGCGGTTGCCCTTGTCCTTGTTCACATCCTCCCGACACAGAGTCTTGTTTCGGAATGAGTCGTCGAGCGAACGGGAGCGCGGCCAGATGTGTTCGACCTGATAGCGGCCGCTGCGGAACAGATCGTCAAAACCGATCTGATCGCCGGTGTAGGGACAGCGTTCCTGCGTCTCCCTCCAGAGCATCCACTTTTCGATGTCGTCCCGGGAGGGGGCGGCAATGCCTTTTGAAACCAGGTCGTCGCGCGCCGCCTTGCGTTTCCGCTCGTTCCTTCGAATTCCCGCTGTGATCTCTTCCCGCTCGCGTTTCGACTTTCCAACCTCGCGCGCCAGTTCGACCCGAATCATGTCCGGCTTGCCGTAGACCCGGATGAGATTGTTGACGACCTTGCGCAGTTCATTCTGCACGCGGACGACAGTCGGGTTGCGCAACGCCGCAATGCGTTCGGCTTCTTCCCGTTGCTCCGGTTTTGCACGCTTGTCGGCGCGTGGACTCGGCAAGGAATTCAAGAATTCGCCCGTGGGCTGCTCCCGATCTGGAAAATTTTCGTTGCGCCATACCGCCCATTCGGGCGAGTTGAGCAGCGACCCGAAGCGCACGCCCTTCTCCAGTTCCGGCAGAAACTTTTCCAGCGCTTCGATTGAATAAGGCTCCCAGCCCTGCGGGAAATGGAGCTTGACGAGCGCGTCGGCCTGCTCGTGCGTCGCTCCGAATTCCTGCACGAGGCGGCCGACGATCGCCGCCCTTTTCTCGGCGCGGTTCCTTTCGCCACGGATAACGACACGCTGGGTTCCGATCTCGTCGTAGTCGGCGTTCCAGAGCGCATCCGGAATGAAGTCGCGGAGCGACTGTTTGCGTGGATGGCTCTCCCAGGCGTCGCCGAAAATCTTCACGAGCGCGGCCTCGACGATGTTCCCCTTGAGTCCGCTGTCCCCGTCGTTGACCTCGTGATTGAATTTCGCGATCTCGCTCTCGCCGCGTCGCTTCCAGATCGGCTTTAGAACCTTGCGAACGCCGCCCCAGCTCATCGAGTATTGCGTCGCCAACGCGCTGCAGATCGCGGCGCGTTCCTCGGCGTCAAGCGGACGGGCATTGCCGCCTGCAATGGAGAGATTGTTGACCTTTTCGAACATGCGTCGCTGCTGCGACAGCCACGAACCCTTGGGAGAGAGTGGCGCATCGGGCGCCAAGGGACACGTGCCCAGCGTAGACTTTCGCCAGAACACCGGCCGCTGCGCGAAGATCGCCGCCTCGATCGCTTCACGATTTGCTGAATTGCGCAAGATCGGATGATAAGGCGCTTGCGCTTCGATCAGCCCACGAAACTCGGCTTCCACAATGGCGCGCGTCGCGTGCTCGCCGCGCCGTCGAGCGTGTTCGGGACGCGCCGCCAAAGCCTGTCCGAGAGTCTGGCCCGTGGCTTTCAGCTCGGCGACGAAATGCGCCCGCGCTTGCGCTGCTTCGGTTTCGCCGTCGCCTGCATCCCTCTTTGGTTGAGCTCTGGGTTTGTTGCGCGATGTTCCATCGGCTGCGTTGCCGTCTTGCGGCGCGCCAACGTCCTCCCCACTTTCCGCCAAATCGCGTTCCCTGAAGTGCCGGCGCTTGGACAAGTGATAGAGCGCGCGGCCGAGTTCGTGCGGCTTCAGCTCCTCTATCAGCCCCTTGGCCCGCAAAGCATACGGATCGGCGGTCATGCAATCTGCCCATTCCTTGCCCCCAAATAGCGGAAGGAGACCATTCGCAGCGAGGAGTTCGTTGATCGTTCGGCGGCGGAGCTTCCGGCGGCGCAATTGCCTGCGCATCATCCGCTTGGCGCGGCGCTGCTGGTTGAGCGGCGTTCCGTCGGGTTCCCTCGCTTCCGGGAAAATGCGCACCCCAAGGCCAGGACAACCCGGCGCAGACACTATTCTTCCCTGGTCATGCGCTTCATCTAGATCGACAACAGCGAATCCGATCGAAGTCGTTCCGATATCGAGGCCAAAAACCCGCATCTCCTACCCCTGAAAAGCTTTGACGGTGCAGCGGAGCAATGCTAGCGTAATAATTGTAGTGAAACGAGAGGCGGTCGCTTTTCGCAAGCAAAGTGATCCTTCGCGCGGGCTGGGCATCCCAAGATCATTCGCCCCAACCAAGACGCGCCCCCGCTTCGGCGGGGGCGTTTCTGCTGAGTCGAAACCGCATCACTTATTGCGACGCATTATTCTGCCTTTCCTCAGCGCGTTCAACGACTTCCCATTCGCGGAACATGTTTCAGCCGTTCGGCCCTATCATAGTCGGCGAGCTGAACTGTGGCGCCTTATAGATGATTATAGTTTCCTGAAAAAGTAATTTGATGCAAATAGAGGCACAAAATTGCGAAAGCGCTCGTGCCCCACAATAGGATGAGCTAAGGCGATAAGATTGTGCTTTTTATTAGCATATTGGTTGTCGAAATATTATAGGAACGCTCGCTTGTTACTATATATGAGCCAGAAACGCATCACCACCCGCCACTTTTACCGCCCTGATCCGCGCGCTGTCAGATTTACCGAAAATCGAAATGGCGTGGCTGTCATCGCTACGCAGTCGCCGCTAACTCCAATCAACCTTGTTCCTACGCCGGCTTCAGCGGGCGACATGGCAAAGTCTAGCCATTTGCGAAATGTGTGGCTGGGGCGGGAGGATTCGAACCTCCGTATGGCGGAATCAAAATCCGCTGCCTTACCGCTTGGCGACGCCCCACCGTACCGGCCGGCGCATCGGCCGTTCGGGCGCAATTGCGCGCGAGGGGCGATGCAGGCGATCGTCGAACGGACTGCGAACCGGGCGGCCCGGATCGCCGCCGCTCGACCGGCAGGCGCGCGGGACCATAGTTCGCAGGCGCTGCCCCCGCAAGCCCGCGTCGGCGCCATCAGCAGCCGTTGTCGAACCTCTTGCCGATCCGCCGCCGGACTACTATAAGACGCGCGCTGCGTCGCCCACGGCGGCCTGCGGCAAATCGGAGTGTAGCGCAGTCTGGTAGCGCACCTCGTTCGGGACGAGGGGGTCGGAGGTTCGAATCCTCTCACTCCGACCATTCAATCTCTTAGTAGATTGAAACTGTTGGGCAATGTGTAGTCGTCAGTTTTTCGGCCCCACTTCTGGCCCCACTATCGGCATGAGCGGACATGCGTTCGCGTGTGACGATATGAGATAGGCTCTCGGTTGCGAGTCGCCTGAGTCCGCGACTCCTGTTGTCGGGAGCGGCGATCATGACGGCTGGCCAGAACTCTCATTTGGACTT
>CALMZV010000114.1 GCA_937870755.1 uncultured Methylocystaceae bacterium | reverse complement strand
CGCCGGCCCGCCCGCGCGCGGCTCGGCGGCGGAATTGGTGCCGGCGCCGGTCATGCGCCGTCCAGCAGCCGCGCCACCAAGGCGTCGATCTCCCCGGCGACGCCGGCGTCGATCAACGCGTCGCGCACCAGCCTGCGCGCGCGCTGGAATTTCACGCCCTCGGGCAGCGCCACGGCGGCGGCGATCTTTTCGGCTTTGCCGGCCGCCTTCGCCAGTTCGCCATGCAGCTTGTTGCTGGCGTCGAAACGCGGGATCGGCAGGTTGAACATCACCTTGTCGAAATCGCGCGCGCCCCACTGGCCGCGCGACTGCATTTTCGCGATGCGCGCGCGCGCCGTCTCGCTGTTGAGGATCGCGGCGAGATAATGCGCCTCGTTCTGGCTCGCCGCCGGCATCCAGTAGAGCTTGTGATCGATCGCCGCTTGCGCGTCGCGCACGAGACAGGCGGCGGGCAGCGTGCCGGCCTTCGCATACACCACCCGCAGCGGCGCGAGCGGAAACTGCGACGACAGTTTCCCGTAATAGTCGAACTGCTGCGCGAGCGAGATGTCGGCGGTCGTCTCCGAATGTTCCTTCCAGAGCTTCTCGGCCTTGCGCATCCAGCCGTGCAGCCCGTCGATTCCACGGTCGGCGGCCGCCTTTGCGTCCAGCACCGCGCCCCTGTCGTCCACCGGCACCACCGCCTCGAACGGCTGGAAGACGCGATAGGGCAGAATGCTCTCGCCGAGCAGCACGGGGCGCAGAAACTCCGCCTCCACCTTGTTCTCGACCGCCGGCAGGTCTTTCCACGGCCGCTTTTCCTGCGTGCTGCGGCGGCTTGCGACCAGAGGCGCGCCCGGATCGGCGCCAAGCCGCCCGAGCGCCTTGCGCTCCACGAAACACAACATGCGCGGCACCAGCGTCGCCCCTTGCCGGAACGCCTTGCGATAGGCCGACCCGCCCTCGAATTGCGCCACCTCCAGCGCCGGCACGCCGGCGCGGTCGGAAAATTTGCCGTCCGCTATCAGCCCGTCGACAACCTGTTCCGGCGCATCGCGCAGCGGCAGGTCGCCGGAAAAGGCGCGCACCTTGTCCGGCATGGGTTTCGAGGTCGCCCGCCGCCTCCCGAACACCGCGCAGGACGGCACCGGAAACAGCGGCTGAACGCTCTCGTCCATCGTCCACGCCTCGTCCCATGCGATGCGCGCGGAATGGAACGAGCCGGAGCGCAGGCTTTGGTACTGGCCGCGCGTGAGCGCCGCCAGCGGCAGCACGAAGGCGAGGCGCCCGCCGGACCGCAGATAGAGTTCGGCCGCGCGCACCGTGAACAGCGCGCAAAGATCGTTCTGGGTGGCGAATTTGCCGCCGACGAACACACGCTCGCCCTTCGCCAGTTCCTTGAAGCGTTTCTGCAGGTCGGGACTCATGTGGCGATAGGCGACCCACGGCGGATTGCCGACCACCACATGCGCCCAGCCGCCCGCCGCCGAAAGAAAGAGCGGGCGCGAAAGATTGCGCGCCACATAGGCCCAGACCGTATCGCGCCCCTCGCGCCGCAGCCTGTCGAATGTCACATAGGTCTTGCCGAGGTCTTCGATGGCGAGCTTCTGTTCGCCGGTCGCATCCGCCTTGAAATGCTGCTCGACGATCCGCAGCAGCGCCGCCTCGATCTGCGTGCGCGACAGCCCCTGCTCGGAGCCGGACCGCATGCGTTCGATGGCCTTGTCGAACAGGCCCGGCTCGCGGCAGAACGCATCCGGAAAATCGAGCTGCTCGCGTCCATTTGCATCCGTCTCGCCGCTGCGCCCGTCGCCGGCCGCCGGGGGCGGCACGCGAATGGTCAGTTCCTTGCCCGCCATCATCTGGCTGATCGACAATTGCATGGCGTCGCCCAGATAGACCGGCACCGAAATCGCGCCCTTGCGCGCCGACAGCGCGGGCGAGAGCGCAAGCAGATAGGTGACGCGCGCGATGATGACGGCGACCGGGTGGATGTCCATGCCCGCCACGTGCGCGCAGACTTCCGCCGCCTGTCGCGCCTTGTCGAGCCCGGCGTCCTCCGCCTCGGCCAGGAATGCACGGATCGCATGAAACAGAAAGGCGCCGGAGCCGCAGGCGGGATCGAGCACCTTTTGTTCCAGCGGTCGATCAACAGCGTTGCGCACCACTTTCGCAGCGAGCCAGTCGGGCGTGTAATATTCGCCGAGCCCGTGGCGCTCGTTGCGATCGATCAGCGACTCGTAGAGAATTTTCAGAACGTCGGTTTCGACTTCGGCGAGCCGGAACCGGCGCACGTGATTCATGATGCGACGGACCAGCGTTTCGCCTTCCGCGTCCGCGACCACCCAGTCGAAAAAATCGCTTTCGACCGCGCCGTTGATGCCGGCCGAGGAAAACGCGTCGCCCGACAGCAGGCGTTTGGGATCGTCCTCCGGCAGGCGCATGACGGCGAGCGCGATGCTCTTGGCGACGATCACCAGAAACGTATGCTGAAACCACAGCGCGTCGTTGTCGATGTCGCGGCCGTAGACCAGCTTGAGCAATTCCGCCCAGAGCTGCTGCTTGAGCGCCACGTCCGGCCGGGCCTTCAGTTTGGCCCACAGCGCCCGCAAACTCTGGTCGGCGGTGCGATAGGCGACCGAAAGATGGCCGAGTTCGTCGCGGATCGTCTGCGCGTCCGGCGGCAGCGAGGATTTGAGCGCCAGCGCGCCGTCGAGAAACGACAGGAAGGCGCCGGGCTTCTCGGGATCGAGCGTGAAGCTGCGCAGTTCGGTCAGCGCGCCCGCCTGCAACGCATAGACGTTCCACTTCAGGCCGTCCGAGGCCAGACCGACGAAGTTCTCGCCGGTTTCCGCTTCGCGGTTGGCGAGATAGTCCGGCATCTTGCGCTCGACGTCCTTGCGCTCGGCGTCGAGGTTGCGCTTGGCCTCGAAGACCGTTCGGCCGATGAGCGCGTCGGTGCGGCTGTGGATTTCGATCCTTTGCTCGAAACGAATGTCGGAGAGGTTCGCGCCGAACTCGCCCACCAGCAATTGCCGGAAGTCGGACTTTACCTCGTCGTGCCCCGGCCGCGTCGCGAGATGGCGAAGGAGCGCGAGCGTGTCGGGATTGTTCACCGATGACCCCTGCTGAGAGCGTAACCGGGAAATAGCACGAGTCGGCGGCGACGGGCGCCGGGCGTTGCGCCCTGGCGTCGCCCTTGACTATTTTCCTATTGTATGCTTTTCTTCCGCCATCCCCGCCCGCAAGAGGGG
>CALMZV010000113.1 GCA_937870755.1 uncultured Methylocystaceae bacterium | reverse complement strand
GGTCCGAACACGCGGAAGTTCCGCTCGGCCTCGTTCAGCCGCAATACATCGCGCAAGTAGTCACCGAGCACCTTCGTAGCCTGCTCTTGCGTTGCGCCGGGCTCGCTCACCTTAACGGCATAGTTGCGGAAATCAGGTGTCCGCAATTCCTTACGTAGCAAGCCGCCATTAGTGTGCGGATTGGCTCCCATGCGCCGCGTGCCCTCCGGCGCGAGTGCCTTGAGTTCCGGCTTCAATACGCCATTCGCGTCGAAAAGATCTTCAGGATCGTAGCTCCGCAACCAACCTTCGAGAATCGTGCGGTGGCCTTCGTCCTCGCGGCAGTTGTCGACCGGTACTTGATGGGAGCGCCAATGGTTCTCCACCATCTTGCCGTCTACCACTTTGGGGCCGGTCCAGCCTTTTGGGCTGCGAAGTACGATCATCGGCCAGCGAGGCCGCCCGACAGACGACAAAGTCTTCTCGCGGATCTGCGCAAGCCGATCGAAGACAGTATCGAGCGTCATCGCCATCTGCCGGTGCATGTCCACAGGTTCGCTACCCTCGACGAAGAGGGGCTCGTAGCCGTAGCCGATGAACAGCTGTCGCAATTCGTCATCGGAAAGCCGAGCCAGCACGGTCGGATTGGCGATCTTGTAGCCGTTGAGATGCAAGATTGGCAGTACCGCTCCGTCGCGAGCCGGATTGATGAATTTATTGGAATGCCACGCGGCCGCAAGCGGGCCAGTCTCCGCCTCTCCGTCGCCGACTACGCAGGCTACGACCAAATCAGGATTGTCGAGCACTGCGCCATAGGCGTGCACAAGCGCATAGCCTAGTTCGCCACCCTCATGGATCGAGCCTGGCGTTTCAGGCGCCGCGTGGCTCGGAATACCGCCTGGAAATGAGAACTGCCGGAATAGCCGTTTCATGCCGGCTGCGTCCTCACCGATGTCGGGATAGATTTCCGAATAGACGCCTTCTAACCACGTATTGGCGATCATGCCGGGGCCGCCATGGCCTGGGCCGCATACATAAATTACGTTTGCATCCCGCTCTTTGATAATTCGGTTCAGATGCACGTATATGAAGTTGAGCCCCGGCGTCGTTCCCCAGTGGCCTAGCAGGCGCGGCTTAATATGGCTTGCCCCGAGTGGCTCGCGCAGCAGCGGATTATCCATCAGATAGATTTGGCCCACCGACAAATAATTGGCGGCACGCCAGTATCGATCAATCAGAACGATTTTATTCGAATCCAGATATTCTGCCATTGTCAACGTCAGTAGCCCTTATAGCGCGAATCACACCTGAACAGAATCATCCCGTTTGAATGAACTTTCTTGACGATAAATCCATAAAAACCATCAAACAGGCGCTTCATATCACATCCAAGTCGACCCTCAACGAAAGGGGGGACATTGTCCATTGATTGGCGCCATACGCAACGCGCCGATTCAGAGTTCGTCTATTAGGTCGTTCGCGGTGCCGTTCTCACCCATAAGCTACTTTCAGATGGACACCGCCAGATCGACGCATTTCACCTGCCGGGGCGTGTTCGACCTCAAAGCAGGTCCGAACCACCGGTTGACGGCAGGGGCCATTGAGAGGCTAGATTGCGACCGCCAGCCCCGCGGCCAAGGCGGCGGCGCTTATTCCACCGACAAGAAACCCGACTTTCCTGTTTCCAACAGAGCCGGCCACAATGGTCTTTGAGACAGTGTTGACAGCGATCGCGATCATGATGGCGTGGGCTGCCGTATTCGGATCGACGTCGCCACCTGCCATCCGGGCCATCGAGATCGTCACAGCATCGACATCGGCGACGCCGGACAGGGCCGCCACCACCAAAACGCCAATCCCGCCGAACATGCGACGCACCAGTTCTGCTGCCAGCATCACCGCCGCAAGCAACGCGGCCAGCTTGATCGCGGTCCCGATTTCGAGCGGGTTTGCGATCTGAAGGTCAGGCGTTTCCTGCTGGACGCTTCTGAACCACAAAACGGCAGCCCCGATACCCAGCACTGCCGCGGCAGTCAACAGCGCGGGAATAAGCGGCGAGAAGAGCGCAGCATTGAGCGCCAAGGCAATTGCGCCTGTGCGCAACATCATGACACCACTGGCAACGAGGATGCCCGCGCTTAGCAATCCCGATGATGACGGATGTTCGCGAGCCAGCCGCGCCAAAGCGAGCGTGGTCGCGGTCGAGGATGCCAGCCCTCCCGCACCGGCCGCCATGAAGACTCCCAGTCGATTGCCTAACGCCTTGACGGCGACGTAACCAGCAAACGAAATCGTCGCTATCATGATCGCGAGAAGCCAGATCCGATGTGGATTGATCGCGTTCCATGGATCAATCGGCCGGTTCGGCAGCAACGGCAGCAGCAGGAACGACATCGCGAGCAAAGTCAGGACGGCGCGGATTTCCTGCCAGCTCAATGAGTTGATCCAGCGATGCAGTGGTTCGCGCAATGCCAGAAGAACCGTCATGCCGACGGCGCAGGCAATGGCCAGTTGCAGATCCCCGACGACAGCCATGGTCCCGAGCAGGAAGGTCAGCATTCCCGCGACAACCGACGTTACGCTGGCACGGCCCTCGCTCCTCGCTTCCAGCCAGTGAAAGGCCGCGAACGCTCCCATATACCCTAGGAAGACCCATCCAATCACCGCAGCACTGGTTTTAAGGGCGATGAGACCGGTTACACCGCCCAGCAATCCGGAAAGCGCGAAGGTGCGAAATCCCGCGGCGCGTCGATTGTCTTCCGCATCCCGTGTTTGCCAGCCACGTTCCAGTCCGACAAGGAGCCCGATGGCCAGCGCCACGGTAAGCCGACTAAGGGCTTCGCTATCCATGATTATTCCGTGCGATCATGCTGCGCGCCGGAATTGCTCGGCACACTGTTGACAACTCGTGTTGCAATCTAGTCCCGTCACCTGATGATCACACGCATGATCTGCGTCAATAGCCACTTCCGACATGTGTGTGATGCTTGTTAAAGACTTCTGCGCTAAGTCGCGGATCGACTGCGCACGCTATCCCGCAGCACGGATTATATCGCGCGCCTTGGCGGAGACGAATTCGCGATCATCGTGACCGACAGACAT
>CALMZV010000112.1 GCA_937870755.1 uncultured Methylocystaceae bacterium | reverse complement strand
TGTCCTTCGAGCAGGCCGCCGTCCGGCTGGCGGGCGGCTTCGCCCGCCCTATCGATGACGAGAGCCTGCGCGCTGCTATCCAGGCCGTCCTGCCAACTACGCCTATGGGCGAGATGGAGAGCATTAAGGCTCTTCCTGGCATGATCGATGCGGCCACCGACACGCTCCACAAAGCCTGGCGCGCGGGCATCGATCTGGCCGCACACGCGGCCGATCATCCGCGGCTTGCCGCCATCGCGCGCCTGGAAGCTGCCGTCCTCGACCAGCTTCCGCCAGGCATGATGCGGCCTCTCGACATCGTCACCGCCGCAACCGCCCGCATGGGTCATGCTCCGACGGTCCTCGGCCCGATGGAGATCGTCGGCCTTACTGAACTCTCGCCCTGCTGGCGGCCGCTGCTCCAGGCCCTTACGGCCCATATCCCCGTGCAGTGGACGGCAGGTCCGAGGAGCGTTCCCGCATGGCTGAACGGCACCGGCGTCACGGTCACGCGCGCACCGGCGCAAGAGCCAGGAATCAGCGCGGTCAGTGCAGCGACGGCCTATCACGAGGCTATCGAGGCGATGCGCTGGGCGCGCGGCCTGCTCGCCTCGGGCGCCCCGGCTTCGGAGATCGCCATCGCGACCGCCTCGCCTGCCGACTATGACGATCATTTCCTGGCCCTGCGCGCCGACGCTAACATCGACCTTCACTTCGTCCATGGCATCCGCACCGTCGCCACCCGCGAGGGCCAGGCGGCTGCGGCGCTGGCCGACATCGTAGTTCGCGGCCTGTCGCAGTCGCGGCTGCGCCGCCTTGCGGCGCTCTGCCGGGACACCGGGCCTTTCGAGACCCTGCCCGAAGGCTGGCTACGGGTGCTGCCCACAGATGCGCCGCTCTCGACGTCAGCCGCCTGGAACCGCGTGCTGGGCCGGCTGACGCCGGAAGACTGGCCCGACGGCGCCGACCATGTTCCAGCGTTGCGCACCGTGGTCGAGACCTTGGCCAAAGGACCGGACGCCGCCAGCGAGATCGGCGAAATCTTCCTTAAGGGGCGAGCGCTCGCGATTTGGCGCAAGGCGCTGCTTTCCGGCCCTTCGGCCTCGATTGACGCGACTTTAGAAACCCTGAAACAGGACGACGGGCTGGAAGCGTGCGTCTGCGTCGCTTGGATGCCGGCCAGCGCACTGGCGGCATCGCCCCGCCGCTTCGTGCGGCTCCTCGGGCTCAATTCCTCGCGCTGGCCGCGCGGGATCGCCGAGGATCGGCTGATCCCGGACCATATCATCCCGACCCCGGTGCTCGACCCGCTGCCGGTCAACCTCGCCGACCGCCGCGACTTCGAGACGATCCTCGCCACGACGGCCGACACCGTCGTTCTGTCGCGCGCCCGGCGCGACAGCGACGGGCGTCTCCTGGGTCGCAGCCCTCTGCTCGCCGGGCGTGGCGACGAAACCTATCTGCGCCGCAACGCGACGCCAGCGCACGCCTTCAGCGAGACCGACCGCCTCATGGCCCGGCCCCAGGAGTTCGCCGCCGATCCGCAAGCGGTCGGCGCGCAGGGCTGCTGGCGCGACTGGCGGCAGGCCGAGATCACTCCCCATGACGGGCTCGTGCGGGCGGATCATCCGCTCGTTCTCGCCATCCTCGGCCGCACCCAGTCGGCCAGCTCGCTGCGCCGCCTGCTGCGCAATCCGCTCAGCTTCGTGTGGGTCTATGCGTTCGGATGGCGTGAACCGCAGAGCAGCGCCGAACCGCTCGTGCTCGACGCGCTCGGGATCGGCGATCTCGTTCACTTGGTTCTCGACCGCGCCTTGCGCGACCTCGAAACCGGAGACGGTCTTGCCTCCGCCGACGCCGAGACCATCGAAGCGGCGGTGGCGCGGGCCGCGCAAGCCGTCGCCGCCGATTGGGAAAGCGAGCGTCCGGTTCCGCCGGCCGTCATCTGGAGCCGCACGCTCGACGACGCCCGCGTGATGGCGGGCCGCGCCTTGTCCTATGGTGATGATGTCCTGCCGGGCGCACGCTCCTACGGAGAGGTGCCCTTCGGCGGCTTGGAGCCGAAATCCGACGCGGAAACGCCCTGGGATGCGAGCGCGCCGGTCACGATTCCCGACACGGGCTTCAACATCGCCGGCTATATCGACCGGCTCGACATCTCGGGCGACGGCAAGCGCGCCCTCGTGCGGGACTACAAGACCGGACGGCCGCCGCGCGGCGACATCCGCCTCAATGGCGGACGCGAGCTTCAGCGCTGTCTCTATGCCTTCGCGGTGAAGGCGCTCCTCGGCGACGACGTCGCCATCAGCGCCTCGCTGCTCTACCCGCGCGAGCCCGTCGATCTCCAGCTCGACGATCCCGAGGCCGTGCTCGAGGAGATCACGGGCTATCTGCGCGCGGCACGGTCGAGTCTCGCCGGAGGCGCGGCCCTGCCTGGCCCGGATACCGGCGGCGACTATGACGACCTCGCCTTCGCCCTGCCGGCCAACGCCAGCGCCACCTATTGCAAACGCAAAATGCCGGCCGCCACGGAGCGGCTTGGCGAAGTCGCTCAGGTCTGGGAGGCGGAATGATGAGCAGCGTGCCCAAAGTGCTGAAGGACGACGGCGCGCGCCGCGATGCGATCAGCCTCCATGATCGCTCGATCCTAGTCGAGGCCGGCGCGGGTTCGGGCAAGACCGCCGTCATGGCCGGCCGCATCGCCGCCATGCTGGCCGAAGGCGTCGCGCCGCGTTCCATCGCCGCCGTCACCTTCACCGAACTCGCCGCGAGCGAGCTGCTGTCGCGTGTCCGCGAGTTCGTCGCCGACCTCTCGGCCGGCACGATCGCGACCGAACTGCGCGTGGCGCTGCCCGATGGGCTGTCCCAGACCCATCGCGACAATCTCGCCGCCGCCAGCGCTGCGATCGACGAAATCACCTGCTCGACCATCCACGGCTTCTGCCAGCGCCTGATCAAGCCCTATCCGGCGGAAGCCGACATTGATCCCGGCGCCGCGGTCATGGATCGCAACCAGGCCGACCTCACTTTCCTCGAAATTGTCGATGGCTGGCTGCGCGAACGCCTGTCCGGCGGACAGGGCGGCATCCTCGCCGAGATGGTGCTGCACAGCCCCGGAGAAACCGTGGCGCTCATCCATAAGATCGCCGAAAACCTGCGCCGTCGCCCCACACTCTCGGCCCCGACTGTCTCTCCACTTAACGGCCACCTCACGGCGTTCCGGCAGGCCACGGCAGATTTCGCGAGCTTCATGGGTGGCACGGCGGCAGCCGAGCCGGAAACGGTGACGATCGTCGAACGGCTGACCGAAATGGCAACCGCCGTGGCGAACGGTCCCGATCCCGCTACGCCTTCGGGCCTCGTTCGGCTCCTGACCTCGCGGCCCCACCCGGACCTTTGCACCAAGACCGGCACCTTCGCGTCCTACCGCAAGAAGGGCAAATGGGCTGCCACGGCCAAACAGGCCGGTCTCTCCAAGGCCGATGGCGACCGGCTGAACGACGCAGCCGAGACCCACTACACCGCCTGTTGCGACGCTTGGGTCGCGTTGGCGCAGGCCGTCGCCGGCCATGCCCTGGCCGCGCTGATCGACGAAGCGCGTCCGATCCTGCAACGCTATCGCGACCACAAGCGCGCCAGCGCCCAGCTCGATTTCGACGATCTGATTTTCGCCGCGCGCGACTTGCTGCGCGACCACGACGCCGTGCGCCAGGCGCTGGGACAGCGTTTCGCCCATGTCCTCGTCGACGAGTTTCAGGACACCGATCCGCTGCAAACCGAAATCTTCTGGCGGCTATGCGGCGAGCCGGTCGATGGCGATGACGACTGGACCCGGTTCCAAATCCGGCCGGGCGCGCTCTTCCTGGTCGGCGACCCCAAGCAGGCGATCTATCGCTTCCGGGGCGCCGATGTCGGCGCCTATGTGCAGGCGCGCGACGCCTTCCGCGCCCAGGACCCCGGCAGCCTCCTGTCGATCTCCACCAACTTCCGCTCCTGCGCCTCGATCCTCACCTTCGTCAACGAGCGCTTCGAGGCCGTGCTCTCGGCCGACGGCCAGCCGGGCTTCACCGCTCTCGACCCGTTCCATGACGATCGGGGCGGCCTGTGCGTGGCGGCCCTCGACATCGCCGTGGCCGACGAAAACGGCAAGGCCAGCGCCGAACAGCAGCGCGACGCCGAAGCCGACGCCATCGCCGAGTTGTGCGCCCGGCTGATCGAAAGCCACCCCATCATCGACCGTCGCAGCGGCGCCGAGCGCCCCTGCCAGCCGGGCGACATCGCCTTGCTGGCGCCAACCGGCGCGGAGCTGTGGCGCTATGAGGAAGCCCTGGAACGCCGCGGCATCCCCGTGGCGACCCAAGCCGGCAAGGGGCTGTTCCGCCGCCAGGAAATCCAGGATCTGATCGCGCTGACCCGTGTCCTGGCCGACCGTCGCGACACGCTGGCGCTCGGCTCGCTGCTGCGCGGCCCTCTGGTCGGTCTCACCGAAGAAGACCTGCTGGACATTGTCTGGGGACTTCCACGCTCGGAGGAACAGCCGGATAGGATTCCGCGCTTGGATCTCAGCATAGACCCTGCCGTCGTCACGCACCCGCTCGCGCGTGAAATCATCGAGCGTCTGCAATCGCTTTCCCGGCGCAGCAACAGCACGACACCTCACGAACTGCTATCGCAGGCCGTGGATGTGATGCGTGTCCGTCCGCTCCTCCTCGAGCGCCATCGCGGCCAAGCCGAGCGCGCGCTCGCCAATGTCGATCTCTATCTCAGCCTGTCGACCGGCTACGCCGTGCGCGGCCTGCGCGCCTTCGCCGAGGCCATGACAGCGGCGTGGTCCGACGAGACTCGCGCCGTCGAGGGACGGCCCGACGCTCAGGAGGAAGCGGTCGCACTCTTCACCATGCACGCGGCCAAGGGGCTGGAGTGGCCGATCGTCATTCCGATCAACACCATGACCGGCGTCATGGCGCCCGACAGCGCCGTCATCGACCGCCATACCGAGACCTTCTATTGCCCGGTCCTGGGCGTCACGCCCGAGGGCTACGAAACCGCGCGCCAGGCGGAAAAGGAGGAGCTGGACCGCGAACGCATCCGGCTCTGGTATGTCGCGGCCACCCGCGCCCGCGAACTCCTCGTC
>CALMZV010000111.1 GCA_937870755.1 uncultured Methylocystaceae bacterium | reverse complement strand
TCACACCAAAATTCTCTTAGCGGGTATTATTGCAGAGATTCCCACGGAGCCCCTTCATGCGCCGACAACCCAAGGGCAATTTTTTGCAGTGGCTGCGGACATTCGTTGAAGTCGCCCAATGCGGCAACATCCACAAGTCCGCCGCCGCGTTATGCATGTCGCCGTCGGCCGTGAGCCTTCACATCAGAAAACTTGAGGAAGACCTCGGCTTTTCCCTCTTTGACAGAAACAACCACGGCTTGTCGCTCACCGAGCCGGGCCGACAGTTCAAGGACACGACCTTCGCTGCGCTGCAATCGATTGATCAGCTCAGGACCAGCGCGGACACGAAGCCTGTGATTCGAGGCACGATTCGCCTCGCCAGCTTCAATCGTCTGGCGCATCAGTTCATTCCCGCCATTCTCCTTTTCCAGAAGATGCACCCGGATGTTCGCTTCACTCTTCAGCTCTTGCCGGGGCGTGAGGTCTGGCGCAATCTGGAGGACGGAATTTGCGATCTCGCGCTGATAATCTATAGCCGCATCCCAAGTCATCTGAAATTCAAGGCGTTGCACCCCAGCTCAGCGTTTTTATACACGCCTCCCGGCAATCCCTATAATTTGCCGACGGCGCCGTCCTGGGACCAGATCTGTGAATTGCCGTTCATCGCGCTCACGCTCGACGGATATGTGAATCCGGTCATTCCGGAAGTTCCCGAGCTTCGCGATCCTGAAAACGTGATCATCACGATCGACGATTTCATGCTGGCGATGAAACTGGTCAAATCGGGTTTGGGCGTGTGCATCGCGCCGCCGCTCACTCCCTTGGAGAACGCGGCTGATTACACGATATTCAATATCGACCACATCTTTCCAATCGGAACATTCGGCGTCGGTTACAGGCGCAACGTCAACGTCCCGCCTCAGGCGAGAGCTTTCGCCGATTTCCTCGTGGATCACTACACCGCAGGGAAGGGCAGGCCTGCGCGGCCGGTGCGCTGGGAGGATTTGAGCGACGTGCGCGGACTGGTCAATATTCGAGGCGCCACGCCAGATTAAAAAATCGCCGGCGACCGCGATCGGTTCTTCACCACGCGGACCCGGACGCCTTCGCGCCCAGGTAGCTTTTTGCAGAGGAAACAATCGCGCGGGAGTTTCTCGTCGCGCAGATTGGTCCATGTCGTCGCATCAGCCCACGGCGTCGAGGAGAGCCGTGACGTGATCGGGCCCGGCCGGGACGACGCCGCTGGGGTTGAGCGCCTTGATCGAATAGTAGCCGGCCTTGATATGGTCCATGTCGACCGTCTGCGCGACGCCCGGCAGGCGCAGGACGCGCTCCATATAGGCCGACAGCTTGGGATAGTCGGCGATGCGCTTGCGGTTGGTCTTGAACAGGCCGTGATAGGCCGCGTCGAACCGGATCAGCGTCACGAACAGGCGAATGTCGGTTTCGGTGAAGCGGTCGCCGAACAGATAGGCGCCGTCGATGCGCGCCTCGAGCCGGTCGAGCATGTCGAACACCCCGGCCACCGCTTCGTCATAGGCGCCTTGGGTCGAGGCGAATCCGGCCTTGTAGACGCCGTTGTTCAGCAATCCGTAGATCTCGTCGTTGAGCGCGTCGATCCGAGCGCGCAGCTCGACCGGATAGAGGTCCGGTCCGACCGGCGCGAGGTCCGCGAAGGCGGTGTTGAACATCCGCACGATGTCCGCGCTCTCGTTGCTGACCATGACGTCCCGGCGCTCGTCCCAAAGAACCGGGACGGTCGCGCGGCCGGTGAAGCGGGCGTCGGCGCGTGCGTAGAGTTCGTGCAGATAGGATGCGCCGTGCAGCGGATCCACGTCCGCGCCGGGATAGCCGCCGAAACGCCATCCCTCGGAGGTCAGCGCGGGATTGACCACGCTGACCGCGATCAGTTGGTCGAGGCCCTTGAGCTTGCGCGCGATCAGCGTGCGCGAGGCCCAGGGGCAGATCAGCGGGCTCTGTTGCAAAAATCGTGAAGCTTGAGCATGCTTGGCGGAGATTGGACGGA
>CALMZV010000110.1 GCA_937870755.1 uncultured Methylocystaceae bacterium | reverse complement strand
GTCAGAAAAAGATAGCTTATTTTCTGACACATGAAGACGATCGCCACCTCCGTCCCCGATCGGGTAATGAAGCGTGTCCGCGCCAGCGGACGCGGTAGCGTCTTCACACCCAGGGACTTCCTCACCATCGCCGCCCGCTCAGCCGTCGATCAGGCCCTCTCTAGGCTGGTGAAGGGCGGGCACCTCCGCCGACTCGCGCGTGGGCTCTACGACTTCCCCAAGCTGCATCCGAAACTCGGGCCGTTGTCGCCCGCTCCGGACGACGTCGCCCGCGCTCTTGCCCGGGAAACCGGCTCGCAGGTGCAGATTGCCGGCGCGCGAGCCGCGAACGTACTCGGCCTCTCGACGCAGGTTCCCGCCCAAAGCACCTACCTGACCGATGGTCCATCGCGGCGCGTCGTACTGGGAAAGCGCGTCGTCGACCTTCGTCACGCCTCGCCCAAGCATCTGATCGCACCGGGTAGCGCCGCCGGTACGGTGGTTCAGGCGCTTCGCCATGTCGGCTCCGTTCGGGCGGCTGACGTGGTGCAGGTTGCTGCGCGTCGGCTTTCGGCCAACGACAAGAAGACGTTGGCCTTGACCGCGGTTCAGGCGCCCGCCTGGATGCGGCCCACGCTCGTCTCGATCGTCAGCGCAGCGGTGGCCGATATCGATGGATGAGGTCGCCCGCCTACCTGCCGACGATCGCGCCGCTCTCTTCGGAGAGACGGGCGCGGGGCGGGGCGTCGCCGACACGATCATCGAGAAGGACTTCTGGGTCTGCTGGAGCCTGCGGCGCCTGTTCGGTTTGCCGAAAGGGACGACGGCGAGCCTCGTCTTCAAGGGCGGCACCTCGCTCTCCAAGGCGTTCAGCGCCATCCGCCGCTTCTCCGAGGACATCGACCTGTCGTTCGATCGCGCCGAACTCGGATACACCGGCGATCGCGATCCCGAGAAGGAAGGGATCAGCAAGAAGCGGGCGTCCCGGCTCATCGACGACCTCGTCGCCGACGTCGAACGCCACATTGCCGAAAAACTTCTTCCGGCGTTCCGCGCCGCGATTCTCGAACAGCTCGGTGAGCCGGCCAGCGGCGAGTGGTCGCTGGAGATCGACGCTGGCGATGCCCAGACCATCAATTTCCACTATCCGACGGCGCTGTCCGCCACCGAGTATGAGGGCATGGCCTACATCACGCCGCGCGTGAAGCTCGAACTCGGCGCACGCGGCGATCCCTGGCCAATCGAGGAAAGGATCATTCGCCCCTATGCGGCTGATGACTATCCCGATTTCTTCGAGCAACCGGACACGAGCGTGATCGTCCTTTCAGCGCGCCGTACCTTCTGGGAGAAAGCGACCGCGCTCCACGCGGAAGCGCATCGCCCTGCCGAGTCGCCGACACCGCAATATTTCTCTCGGCACTATTACGATCTGGCCATGCTCCTCGACACAGAGGAGGGCAAGGCCGCCGCCACCGACTTTGCGCTCCTCGTGCAGGTCGCCAAGCACAAGACCACTTTCTTCCGTTCCAGCTGGGCCAGTTACGAAACTGCTCGGCCAGGCACGCTGCAGCTCTTGCCGCGGGAGATGAGGATCAAGGATCTCCGTGCGGATTACAGGGCAATGGCACCCATGATGTTCGATAAGAGCCCGCCATTTTTTGAAGACATACTTGCGAAAATCGCGATTTTACAAGAAGCAGTCAACAAATAGGAAAGCGCCCAGCCGCTGGGGGGAGACGATGATCCTGACCGACAACGAGACCAAGGTCGATCTCCTCAACAACGAGGCGATCGCCACGACGATCATCAAACTGCTTCGAGACCGGCCAGACCAACCTGTTACCATCGGCGTCCATGGCGACTGGGGGGCCGGGAAATCGAGCGTGTTGGAGATGATCGAGGCCGGTTTCGAGACGGAGTCGAAGGTCCTTTGCCTCAAGTTCAATGGATGGCGCTTCCAGGGTTTCGAGGACGCCAAGATCGCCCTGATCGAAGGTATAGTCACGGGACTGATCGAAAAGCGACCGGCTCTCACCCGGGCGGGCGACGCGGTGAAGGACGTCTTCCGCCGCATCGACTGGCTCAAGGTCGCGAAGAAGGCCGGTGGCCTCGCCTTCACCGCCTTCACGGGCATCCCCGCGCCCGACCAGATCACCGCGATCGTCGGCACACTGGAGGGCTTCCTCGCCGATCCGGCGAAGCTCGCCACCAAGGATAACGTCCAGTCGGCCATCGACGGCGTCAAAGGCCTGCTCAAGGAGAAGGACGGGGAAGGCGCCAACGTCCCCGAGGAAATCAACGCCTTCCGAAAGGCGTTCGACGACCTGCTGGAGAGGGCTGGTGTTGAACAGCTCGTCGTCCTCATCGACGACCTTGATCGCTGCCTCCCGGACACCGCCATCGAAACCCTGGAAGCGGTCCGGCTCTTCGTCTTCACATCGCGGACGGCATTCGTCGTCGCCGCCGATGAGGCGATGATCGAATATGCCGTGCGCAAGCATTTCCCGGACCTCCCGGACACGACCGGACCGCAGACCTATGCGCGCAACTACCTTGAGAAACTGATTCAGGTCCCGTTCCGGATTCCCGCTCTGGGTGACACGGAAACACGTATTTACGTGACTCTCCTGCTCGTCGGCGCCGAGCTCGGCGACAGCGATCCGGCGTTCAACACCTTGATCGGGGTCGCCCGCGAGCGCCTCAAACGCCCATGGACGTCAGGCGCGTTGGACTCCGCCTCGGTGAGAACCGCGCTGGGCGAAAAGGCGTCTCGCGCGAACAATGCGCTGGCCCTGAGCGATCAGATCGGACCGATCCTGGCCAGCGGCACCAAAGGTAACCCGCGCCAGATCAAACGCTTCCTCAACACCTTGGTCCTACGCCAGCGCACCGCAGAAGCGCGCGGCTTCGGTGACGACGTGAAGCTACCGGTGCTCGCCAAGCTGATGCTGGCCGAACGTTTCATCCCCCGGCTGTTTGACCAGATCGCCGCCGCAGCGGCCACCGCGACCGACGGCAAATGCGCCGACCTGGCCGCCTTGGAAGCCGCCGCAACCGCAAAGGAGGATGACAAGCCGAAGGCCAAGCCGCCGAAATCGTCCGCGAAGGACGCAGATGCGTCCAAGTCCACGCCCAAACTCGAGGTGGTAGAGGCGGTCGAGAGCGCACTGCTTGCCGAATGGCTCACATCACCTGCGATCAATGCGTGGGCGACGGTGCCTACGATGATTGGTGCGGAAGACCTCCGCCCCTACCTGTTCGTGGCGAAGGATAGGAAGGACTATTTTGGTGCTGCCTCCGTTCTCGGACACTTGGCCACCGTCGTCGAGCAACTCTTCGGCGGCAAGTTCGCCGTCCAAGGCCTCGAAGCCGATCTCAAGCGACTCGCACCTCCGGAAGCGGCGAAAGTCTTCGAGGCCGTGCGCGGTCGCATCGTCGGCGCCGACGCCTTCGACACCGAACCCCCCGGCGCTGCCGGCCTGGCTGTGCTGACCAAGGCCCATTCCACTTTGCAAGGCGAACTTGTCGACTTCCTTGACGCCTTGCCCCGAGACCGGCTCGGCCCCTGGGTCTGCGGCGGCTGGGAAGGCGTCCTCAAGGACGGTGATGCCGTCCAGCGGTTCGATCGCTTGCTCCAGGCCTGGGGCAAGGAGGGCAGTGTCATGCTGAAGGCGGCCGCCAACGGTGTGCTGCGCACGCGCCAAGGGGCTCGCTGATGGGCACGTCCAGCGCATTCGGCGGTCAGGGCGGCGGCACGCCCCTCGTTCCAAGTTGGCTCGACGATGACGACGCGCCGCCGGCCGCGCCCGATGGCGCCCCCGCTGATGGGGCACCACCGAATGCGCCGCCCGCGCCCCCGGCGAGACCGCCCGTTCCACCTGTCGCCGATCCCACACGCTTCTCGGCGGCGCGCAACAACTTCTCACGTTTCGCGGGCTCCGGCGGCGATGATCGCCGAAGCCTGGGCCGTGCCGTTTCCCACTATGTCGGCTCTTCGTCCGGCGGCGCCCGGACGGCCGCCATGAGGATGGGTTCGGCCCGCGGTGCGGGAAGCCGCCTTCTCGGCTTCCTGTCGGACGCGGTCGCCCGCGGCGCCCCCGAAGCGCTCCGCGCGCTCAACCTGGATGGCCTGGCGGGCCGCCCCATCGAAGAGATATTCCTCGGGCTCGCGGACTATGTGTGCCCCGATGGCGGCTCGATCGACGAGGGCATCGCTCGCGAGGCGTTCATCGAGACCATCGCCGACCTCGCCGGCGCGGGCATCACCGACCTCGACGGCCTCACCGCCGAACAGATGCAGACCGTCTTCGAGCTCTACGCGACGAATGCGATTGAGGCTCGGCTGTGTAACGACATCGGGGCGAGGACGGTGACGCTGCCCAGCGACAGTCGGGAAGCCGCGCGCGTCCAGGCACAGCTCAACGACTTTATCAGGCGCGGCGTCGCCGACGCGCTCACCACAGCGCGGGCTGCTGCGGCGGCGCTGACACCGGATCGCGTGCTGGCGTTTGTCGGGCGGATCTACGAACAGGCGTTCGGCATCCTGCAGATCATGGGCGATGCGGAGGCGGAGGGCGCATGAGACGACACCTCATTACGGGCCGCTATGGTCCAGGCGACCGCAGCCGAATGCTGCTTGGAGACGAAGAAGTCGAAACCCGTCTCGATCTCGTCGTCGGAGACCGATCGCTCGGTCATGGGATCGGTCATGCGCTCACCGATTTGTCACGCCTCGGTGTCTTCCCCTCGGAAATGGGCGTCGACGTTCTGGTGTTGGCAGCTCATGTTCATGCCGCCGACACCCGTGTCTCGCGCGACAGCGAATCCCAGGATGGTTGGACACGCGAGCTTCGGCTGATCGTCCCAGTCTCAGATCCCGACCGCTGGCGCGCGGCGGCTCCCACCTTCGTGCGACTGCTGAATTTCCTGACCGGCGATCGCTGGTCATTGGGGTTTCGCGCCCGTCCCCGCCGCTTCGCGCGAGTGGCTATGACACCGCCCGCACGACTTTTCGGCCCGACCTTCGACGATCTCGCCTTGTTCTCAGGCGGCCTCGACAGCTTGATTGGCGCGATCGACGCGCTGGAGGCGGGCCGCACCCCGCTCCTCATCAGCCATGCTGGCGAAGGCGCCACCAGTGACGCCCAAGGGACGATCTTCGATGCCCTCAAGACGCATTATCGTGGCCGCGCCTTCGACCGCCTGCGTCTCTGGATGGCGTTTCCTGACGGCTTCGTCCGCGGATCAGTGGGTGAGAACACCACGCGGGGGCGATCCTTCCTGTTCTTCGCGCTCGGTGTGTTCGCCGGCACCGGCCTGGAAGGCCCATTCACCCTCAAGGTGCCTGAGAACGGCCTGATCGCCGTCAACGTGCCGCTCGACCCGCTGCGGCTCGGCGCACTGAGCACCCGAACTACGCATCCCTTCTACATCGCGCGGTGGAATGATGCGCTGACCGGACTTGGGATATCGGGGCGGATTGAGAACCCCTATTGGGACCGGACCAAGGGAGAGATGGCGGAAGCCTGCGCCAATCCCACGCTGCTTCGCCAGCTCACGCCTTCATCGCTGTCCTGCGCCTCACCGACCAAAGGTCGATGGCAGGGGCTCGGCACGCAGCATTGCGGCTACTGCCTGCCTTGCCTCATTCGTCGCGCCGCCCTGCTCAAAGGCTTGCGTCCCGACACCGACCCGACCGTCTACACGGTCCCCGATCTCGCCGCACAGGTGCTCGACACACGCCAATCGGAGGGCGTGCAGGTGCGCTCCTTCCAGCTCGCGATCGAGCGTCTGCGGGCGCGGCCAGCACTGGCGCCGATCCTGATCCACAAGCCCGGACCGCTTTTCGACGAATCCCCGCAACGCCAAGCCGCCCTCGCGGACGTCTATCGGCGAGGGCTTGAGGAAGTCGGGGCACTTTTGACCGGCGTTCGGACGCGACCCGGATGAGCGATGCTTCGTCGATCGGCGGCGTGGATTTTCACTGCCACCTTGATCTCTATCCCGATCATCAGGCGGCTATCGCGAAAGCGGAAGCCGCCCGCATATATACCCTAACGGTAACGACCACGCCGAAGGCGTGGTCACGCAACCACGAGCTGACGCGACACACACGTTATGTCCGCGCCGCACTCGGCTTACACCCCCAACTCGTCGCGGAGCGTGCCGGCGAGCTGCCCCTATGGGACCGACATCTTCCCGAAGCACGGTATGTCGGTGAGGTCGGCCTCGATGCCGGGCCACGCTTCTATAAATCACTCGACGTTCAGAAGCAGGTGTTCCGGCATGTCCTCGAACGGTGCGCGGAAGCCGGAGGCAAAATCCTCACGATCCACAGTTTGAGAAGCGCTCCGGCCGTCTTGGACATGATAGAAGCGCATCTCCCCCGCGACCGTGGAGCCGTCGTGCTTCATTGGTTTACCGGCAGCAAGAGCGACGCTCGCCGGGCGGCTGCACTCGGCTGCTATTTCTCGATCAACGCCGAGATGACGAGGACCGATCGTGGCCGCGAGCTCATCACGAACTTGCCACGCGATCGCATCCTCACCGAAACCGATGGTCCTTTCACGCAGGCCGGTTGCCGCCCTTCGGAACCTGTGGACGTGCCGCTTGCCGCTGCCGCCGTCGCCAACATCTTGGGGGTGTCTTCGGAAGCCTTGACGAAGGTCATCCTCACCAATCTCCGCACACTCATTGGATAGGTCGGATTTGCTTCAATATTGGTGGTTCTCGATCGAGTCTGGAGATTCACG
>CALMZV010000109.1 GCA_937870755.1 uncultured Methylocystaceae bacterium | reverse complement strand
CGCGCAGCTCGGCCTCACCGAAGCGCCGGTCATCGTGCTCGACCATCTGACCGAATCGCAGCGTCGCGCCTACCGCATCGCCGACAACAAGCTGACCGAACTCGGGGCTTGGGACGAAGCGCTGCTTTCGGGCGAACTGCAGGAACTCGTCGCTGACGAATTCGACCTCTCGCTGATCGGATTCTCGGACGGCGAACTCGACCGGCTGCTCGCGCTCGAACCGGGCGCCGATGCCTCCGACGGCGCGGGCGTCGCCCCCGTCGTGATCCCGGAACCGCCGCGCAATCCGGCATCTCGTCTCGGGGACCTTTGGATTCTTGGCGATCACCGGCTGGTCTGCGGCGACAGCACGAGCACCGCTGATGTCCGCCGCCTGATGAATGGCGAGCGGGCGATCCTGTTCGCCACCGACCCGCCTTATCTCGTCGACTACGACGGCTCGAACCATCCGACCCGCAACAAGGACTGGTCGCCTTCCTACGGCGTGACCTGGGATGACAGTTCACAGGGGGCTGAGCTTTACGACGGCTTCATCGCGGCGGCCGTTGCCGAGGCGATCACCGAGGACGCTGCCTGGTATTGCTGGCACGCCTCGCGCCGCCAGGCGATGCTCGAAGCCTGCTGGGAGAAGGCGGGCGCGTTCGTCCATCAGCAGATCATCTGGGTGAAGGATCGCGGGGTTCTGACCCGATCTCACTACCTCTGGAAGCACGAGCCCTGCTTCATGGGCTGGATCAAGGGCAAACGCCCGCCGAAGGTGGCCGAGGAAACGCTGCCATCGACTTGGGCGCTGCCGAGTTTCGCCAAGGACGACCGGCCGGATCACCCGACGCCGAAGCCGCTCGACGCGTTCGGGATCCCGATGCGTCAGCATGTGGCGCGCGGCGGTCTTTGCTACGAGCCGTTTTCCGGGTCGGGATCGCAGATCATGGCAGGCGAAGCCAATGGCCGCCGCGTCTTCGCTATGGAGATCAGCCCGGCCTATGTCGATGTCGCCATCAAGCGCTGGCAGGCCGACACCGGACGCGAGGCGATCCTCGACGGCGACGGACGGACCTTCGCGCAGGTGAAGGCCGAGCGGTTGGGCGACGGAGCGGCACCTCCGACGGCGCTGGCAGCCCGAAAAATAGCTAGCCTACCTACAGGCCGATGACGCCATCGGTGCGGTCATGCAGAATAGTTGGCGAGCTTTTTCCGTGCCTCGGAATGCATGATGCGTCGTTGGAAGTTCTTTGTGCGCGGATCCGAAAGTGCGTCCGTTCCGCAAAACAAGACTGTTACCCAGTCGTGATGCGCATTCAGTGTGCTTCGCTTGGCATGAGTCCGCGCAAAACAGGCGGCACGGAGGGGATATGCTTCCGGTTGGCCGAATTCAAAGGGCTCACCTGTGTGCTTGAATTCTACGTGAACAGCTAGCACCCGACCGAAGTCGTTCTGGAAGAAGAAAATCGCATCCGACTCGAGAGCCTTGCTGCCCTCGATCCTACAAGTACACCTGCTGTCCTTGCCACAGTGATAGTTTGCCCAGAACGGTTGTTTTGTGGGTTTTGCATGCCACCGCACCGCTCGTTGTTCCTCGATGAGGACCTTGGCGCCCGAGTAGGCGGCTTCGTGTGGCGTCCCCTGAAGTATCCAGTCCCTGATGTGCTGGTCAACGAACACGCCTTCGGCAATCGCATCAAGATGTGGTTGTGCTTTCTCGGAGTATGCAGCCATCAAAACACCCTCGCGACTCTTGCCTATCGACACAATCATAGCACACCGCGAAATAGTACGGGTCCTGCGGCGCGCGACCACAAGGACGGGGCAACCAGTCTGGCCAACACGCCAGTGAACGGTCTGCTTGGCCGCCAGGTCCTGACGACGCCGATGGCTGGGCGCGACACCTCCGACATGCGCCGGACCTTGAACCCGCTGTTCGTCGAGGCGCTGATGGGCTGGCCCACCGGGTGGACCGGCTTCGCCTCTGTGGCAACGGAGTGGTGCCGCTGGTTGCGGCGCATGCGCTCAGAACTCTCGCGGCTGAATTGCTGGCCGACAGATGAGGCGGTGGCATGAAGCAGTCGCGCGCGATGTCGCTGGTCGAAGCCATCGCGAATGTCGTGGTCGGCTACGGCGTCGCGGTGCTTACGCAGATGCTCGTCTTCCCCTCGTTCGGGCTGCACACGACACTGGCGGAGAACCTGTTGATCGGCGCGATCTTCACCGTGGTCAGCATCGCCCGGTCATTCGCCCTACGACGGTTGTTCGAGCGGCTGAGGCGTTAGCATTTTCGTGGGATTGCAACCGAGATTCATCACCAATAGGTCACGAGCTGCTGTGCGGCCACCGACGTCATGTTATGCTCATCCTAGGAAGAATATTTGGATGCGGAACATGGTCGTTTTCCGAGACAAGGCGGGGCGAGATATCCGAATTGAAGTGCTCGGGGATTGTGCTTACGCCTATCATGACGGCAATCAAATCGGCGATCTATTTACCACCGGACGGCTTGAAGTTGACGAACGCACGGAAGATTTGCCGGCCGAGATCACTGGTTGGAATGTAAATGCAAATTATCGCAACGCTGGCATCGCAACTGAAATGGTCCGCCAACTGGTGGACGAGATCGGCACGTTAGCTCCGGGAAAAAGAGACAGGGGTATAGGTGGTGAGAACGCCTTAACCGACGATGGCCTCCACACGACGCTAAAGTGTCAAAGGCTTGGGTTGATCTACCCATTCCCGGATGAAGTCGATCTCTACTCTGAGGAAAATTGACCGATTGGTCCCACGCAAAGTGCCAACCTGCTTTCGGGCCGCCATCCGTGAGGATGGCGGCATCGGTGCCTGTAGCTGCCAGCCGTTCAAATGGCGGGAATCCGATAAATCCGCCCGCGTCCCTCGACCTTCTCGGAGCTCACGTCGAGACCGAGCTTCTTCTTGAGCGCACCGGCGATGGCCCCGCGCACCGTGTGGGCCTGCCAGCCCGTGGCGACGGTGATCTCCTCAATGGTTGCGCCCTCGGGCGCGCGCAGCATGGCGATCAGCGCGGCTTGCTTGGTCCCGGCGCGCGGCGTGCGCGTCGAATTTGCGGCTTCGGCGTCGCTATCCGGAGCGGGATCCTGCGGCGGCGCTTCCGTTGCGTTCGCGGGTGCGGTTTCGGCTTCATCCGGTTCTATGCCGATGGCGGCAAGGCCTGCATCGGTCGCGACCAGCGTCGTGCCGTGGCCGTCGCCGGTTTCGCGCCAGACCAGTTCGCCCCGTCGTGCGTTGACTTCGACCTCCTGCAACAAGCCCTTCGCGATCATCGTGCTGACGACCTTTGCGGCAGCGCCACCCCGCAAGCTGTCGGGCAGTGGCAGGGCTATGCGTTCGGGTCGCTGCGCAGCAGCGCTCAGGATGATGGCTTGGGTGTCGGAAAGCTGGGTCATCGGAACCTCCGGTTCGAGAGCGGCGCGACCATCGCGGCGCTTCTACGAGGCCAAGCCCCGCAATCGCGGGGCTGGCGCGGAGGTCGGCCGGATCATTCGGCGTGTTCGCCCTCGCGGAAGGCGCTGTCGGTGATGCGCTTCAGGAGTTCGGCGTAGTGGGCGAGCGTCCCGACATGGCCCCAATGCACCTCGTCGGGATGAACGTCGAAATGCTCGTCGCTGAGGGCGGCAAGCCGCGCCAGCATGGCGTCGATCTCGACCTTGCGGGCGATGAAGGCGTCGAGGGCCTGGGCGTTCTTGGCTTGGCGGGTCATCGGAACTCTCCTTGGTTTCTGACCCCATACAGGCTCTGTCCGGCGCGCTTATCAAGGCAATAAGTGCATCAAAACATTATGTTTTCGGAGCGGACATGCAGGGCATGAGCGAGCGCCAGTACGCGTCCCATGTCGGCTTGTCGCGGGGCGCGATCCAGAAGGCGAAGACGTCGGGACGGCTCGTCCTGCATGCCGATGGTTCGATCGATGCGCGGGCCAGCGATGCGCGCCGCGCGTCGATGACCGACCCCTCGAAGCAGCGCCGGGATGGAGCCGAGGCCAAGCTGAAGCCCGTCCCCGATGCGGCGCTGTCCGCCGTCGGCGACACGCTGCGCGAAAGCGGGATCGCGCCGTCTCCGGCTGGTGGCGGAACCACGTTCCTCCAGGCCAAGACCGCCAACGAGGTGCTGAAGGCTCAGGAACGGCGTCTGCGTCTGCAGCGCATGAAGGGCGAGGTCATCGACCGCGCGCGGGCGACGGCGCTCGTCTTTCGACTGGCGCGCGAGGAGCGCGATGCGTGGGCGAACTGGCCCGCACGGATCGCGGCATTGATGGCGGCGGAGCTCGGCCTCGAAGCGCACGCGATGCAGAAGGTTCTGGAGACCCATGTCCGAGCGCACCTCGCCGATCTCGCCGAGGTCGCCACAGATTTTCGCTGACGCAGACCGTCGGTCCGAGGAGCTGTTCGCCTTCGAAGGCGTCGATGCGCTCGTCCAGGCCTGGCGCGATGGGCTGACCCCCGATCCCGCGCTCACCGTCTCGGAATGGGCGGATCGGCATCGGTTCCTGAGCCCGCGCGCTTCGGCCGAGCCCGGGCGCTATCGCACCGACCGCACGCCCTACATGCGCGCCATCATGGATGCGCTGTCGCCGGGCAACGCCGCGC
>CALMZV010000108.1 GCA_937870755.1 uncultured Methylocystaceae bacterium | reverse complement strand
AGCTGATCTGGGCCAAGCTCGATCAGGTTCACGCCAAGCACCCCGACATGGTGCTATTGCACGGCGGCTCGCCCAAAGGCGCTGAGAAGATCGCCGCCCGCTGGGCCGAAATTCGGCATGTGCCGCAGGTCGCCTTCAAGCCCGACTGGACGAAGCACGCCAAGGCTGCTCCGTTCAAGCGCAACGACGCCATGCTGGCGATCATGCCGATCGGTGTCCTCGTCTTCCCCGGCACCGGCGTCCAGGACAATCTCGCCGACAAGGCCAGAAAGCTGGGTATCCCGGTCTATCGGTTCACCTTGGGCGGCGCGTGAGCGCCGCCATCGACACGTCGAACGACGACAAATCGAACTCAAGCGCTGCGAGCGTTCTCGCCGTAAACCGGGAACACGGTCGCCTCACCGTAATTCTCGATCGGCGTGATGGTCTTCAGCGTTTGTATATCCGCGTCGCTGATCTGGAAATCGACCTCGGCATTGCTGCGCATATGCGCGGGGTTGGCGGTCTTCGGCAGCGGGAGCAGGCCAAGTTGCAGGCAGTAGCGGATGGCGAGCTGCGCCACGCCGACGCCATAGGTCTTCGCCATTGAGACGAGGGTCGCATTCTGCAGGATCTCGCCATGTCCGAAGGGCGAATATGCTTCGACGAGAATATCCTGGCTCTTGATGTAGTCGATCAGCGTGAACGGCGTATTGCTGACATGGGCGAGGATCTGGTTGACCGCAGGCTTCACGGAGCCATGCTTCAAGATGTTCTCGATGTCGGCCTTCTCGAAGTTCGACAGGCCGATGGCGCGGACCTTGCCTGCCGCCTGCGCTTCTTCCAGCGCGCGCCAGGCTTCGAGATTGCCCTCGAAGAAATGCTCGCCCTTGCGAAACTCCATCCAGGGCTGCGGGCTGTGGATGATCATCAGGTCGATCACGTCCAGCCCAAGCGTCTTGAGTGAACCGTCGATCGCCGCACGCGCCGCATCGAGCGTTTTGATCTCCGCCGCCAGTTTCGTTGTGACAAACAACTCATCGCGAGCAACGCCACAGGTGCGGATGCCTTCGCCGACGCCGCGCTCGTTGCCGTAGGCCTGCGCCGTATCGAAGTGGCGATAGCCGATGGAGGCGGCATCTCGCACCGCTTGCGCCGCCTTGTCGTCGGCGATGAACCAGGTGCCAAGGCCGAGTTTGGGGATCAGAACGCCGTTGTTCAGCGTGTAGGTTTCGTTCAGCATGGTGTTCTCTTTCTCAAGGATTGGCCGAGCCGCTCGGGCCGGTTCCATATCCAGGTTGTTTCGTGAGATCGGGCCATTTGGCCACAATGTCGGGTTGATAGACCTGGGCCATCCAGTCGGCGGATGACACCTCCTCGAACCCGACGGACACCGAGTCCGCCCCGTAACCGAGGATGCGGGTCACGCTCCCGACGATGGCGTCGCTCAGCGCGCGTTTCTGCTGGTCGGACTTGCCCGGCCACAGCTTGACGATGACATGCGGCACGTGAGTCAGTCCTTCTGGACGGGCGCGAGATAGTCCTCGTCGCTCACCTTCTCCATCCAGGTGACATTCGTGCCGTTAGCCACTTCCTGCAGGGCGATATGGGTCATGCCCTCGTGCGGGGTCGCGCCGTGCCAGTGCTTCTTGTCGGCGGGGCACCACAGCATGTCGCCTTCGTAGAACTCATATTTCGGCCCGCCCTCGACCTGCGTCCAGCCGACGCCTTCGGTGACGATCAGCGTCTGGCCACAGGGATGACTGTGCCATGCGGTGCGCGCGCCCGGTTCGAAATGGACGATGGCGCCCGTCAGGCGAGAGGGGTCGGGACGCGCGAACATCCCCGTGATGGTGGCCTTGCCGGTGAAATACGCCTCCGGTCCTTCGACCGTTTCGAGGTCGGCCTTGCGTTTGATGTCCATGCCTGCGGCTCCTTCCAGGACGAGAATTGCCTTGATGAGCCCCATTTAGGCGTTGGTGAGGTCGGCCATAAGCCGCCTCACAAGCAATGAGATGATGAACACAGCTCAACAATCAGCTATGATTTGGCATGGACCTCAACCGCACCGATCTCGCCGACTTCGCCTATTTTCTGGCTATCGCAAAGCACCGTAGCTTCCGCAAGGCTGCACTCGAAATGAACGTCACGCCTTCGGCGCTCAGCCATGCCATGACGGCTCTGGAAGAGCGGCGCGGCGTCCGGTTGTTGAACAGAACGACACGAAGCGTAACGCTGACCGCCGCCGGGGAAGACCTCTTCGCAGCGATCGCGGGACCGTTGGAACAGGTCGCCGAGGCTTCGGAAAACCTCAACCGCTATCGGGACGCGCCCGCTGGCCGGGTGCGGATCAATGTCCTTGAAGATGCGGTCTCGCTCCTGCTCGAACCGGTGATGCCGATCTTCGTCGACCGCTACCCCGACGTGCAGATCGACATTGCCGTCAACAACCACATGATCGATGTAATCGGCAACGGCTTCGATGCCGGCATTCGCTATGGCGGCACGGTCCCGGAAGACATGGTCGCGCAGCGCCTGTCGTCCGAGATACGCTGGATCGCCGCCGCTTCGCCCGATTATCTCGAACGCTTCGGCGCGCCAGCCCATCCCCGGGATCTCGCAGACCACCGCTGCATCGGTATCCGGCTTGGCAACGACCAACTCTACAAGTGGGAGTTCGAGCGCGGCGACGAGACAGTCGAGATCGCCACGCCCGGCCCGGCGACGGTCGATGAAAGCCATGCGGCCATTGGTTTTGGCCGCGCGGGTGTCGGCGTCATCTACGGAGCCGAGCCCGTCTTCAGCGCCGATCTCCAAAGCGGCGCGCTCGTGCGCGTCCTGCCGGAATGGTCATCGATGGGCGAAGGCTTCCACGTCTATTATTCCGGCCGCCGTCAGGTTCCGACAGCGCTGCGCCTGCTGATCGATCTGATCCGGGAAGTTCGCCCCCTGGATCTCTGATCGGCGTCATCCGCAATGCGTCTCACGACGCCGAGATGCTGGAAATGTCGGCGTAGGCTAGATTCCGTCGAGGCAAAGCAATGCGGCGCAATCAGGCAGATACCGGCTTGGTTGCAGAGTGCCACCCCCTCTTTTCTGCGCTGATCCTTTGGTTCAGCCGACGGCCTGACGCCATCAACCCATAATATGTGGAACGGCCCGCGTAGCAAGAGCTCTCGGCATTCGATTTATCGCATGGGAACGGTGCGGTCATATGTCCGGCCTATCGGTGCGGCACATGACCGCTGGCCTCGATGAAGTTCGCGGCGCGAGTGGCTTAATCAAGGGTGCGCGCTCGAAGCGCGTCACGGGTTTCAGCCTCTCTCACGTCGGGATTTCGTCCCAAGGATACATCGTCTGCGTAGGGCACCTCACTTCTGCCGGCTTGCCGGGCAGCTCGTTGAAGCGGCGTCGCCGATCACGCTGTGATCGTGCTGGCCGCTAAACTGTTGGGACGATGGTAGACGCCGCCTCGGGTCAGGATCGCCCAGACGATCCGCGCCATCTTGTTGGCCAGCGCCACCGCGGCGACCTTGTAAGGTCGGCGGGCGACGATGCCTGTCAGCCAGGGCATCGCCTTCGAGTTCTTCTCTGTATAGCGCAGGACGGATGTCGCGCCGACGACGAGGAGCGATCGTAGATCCGGGTTGCCCATTTTGGAGATGCGGCCCAATCGCTCTTTGCCGCCGCTCGATCGCGGCTTCGGCGTCAGTCCGATCCAGGCGGCGAAGTGGCGGGCAGACTTGAAGCCCCCCGGATCGGGCACGAGCGCCTTGATCGTCGCCGCTGTGATAGCGCCGATGCCCGGGACGGTGACAAGCCTGCGCATCTCCTCGTCCAGCTTCGCTTCCCGAACGATTGCATCCTCGAGCTGGCCGCTCTGCTCCTTCAACGCCTCGATCTGGTCGGCGATAAAGGTCAACGAGAAGCGTGCCGCTGCCGGTAGACGGCTGTCGCTCTCGTCCCTGACGATCGCGATCAGGGAGTCGACCTTCGCGATCCCCGCGCCGGCGATGATGCCGAGTTCTGTAAGATGGCGGCGTAGCGCGTTGATCGCCTGCGTCCTCTGTCGCACCAACAACGAGCGCGTTTTCAGCAACATGGCGGCAGCCTGCTGCTCGGCCGTCTTGATCGGGACGAACCGCATCGTTTTGCGTGTCACCGCCTCGCTGATCGCCTCGGCATCACCCGCATCGGTCTTGCCGCGTTTGACGAAGGGCGCGACGTAGGCGGGAGGGATCACCCGCACGTCGTGACCCAGCGCGGTGAGCTCTCGGCCCCAGTAATGCGCACCGCTACACGCCTCCATACCGACCAGGCATCGCGGCAGCTTTTCGAAGAAGCGCAATACCTCTGCCCGGCGTAGCTTGCGGCTGAACAACGGCGTGCCTTCGGCATCCGCTCCATGAGCCTGAAATACCTGCTTGGCCAAGTCCAGGCCGATTACGGCGGCTTCCTGCATTGAAAAGTCCTTCTCTGATGGAGGTGGTCTCACGGTCTTTTACCACCAACGGTGGGTGCGGGCCGTTCCACCCCATCAAGGGTCGGACTACGCTGCGCGTGCCGCCGCTTCGGTTTCACCTGCGCGGTGATTGCGGCCCTCCGCCGAACTCATCGGGCGCCTGTCAGCGGGGGATGGACCTCCGCTCGAAACAGGAGCCGGATCGATGTCCTTCCACGACGCACACGCCTTCGCCTTCAGCCTCGCCACCACCCTCATGGCCGTCATCGTCATCTTCCGCGCCGGCGACGGCACGCTCTCGGTGACACCGGCCGCCGAATATGACGGCGACAGCGCCGCCATCGTCGATGAAATCGACCCTTTCGCCCCATGACGGGGCGAAGATCATCGCGTGCGATGCGGAAGCCCTTCCGGTTTCCGCTCCCGTCGGCAGCGATGTTCTGCTATGGTTCTTGTCGCGCCGTGGTGGTGGTGGAGGCGCGATCGTCAGACCTTTTTGTCTCGGAGACACCACCATGATTTTTCTCGGCATTCTCCTATCCATCGCGGCCATCGGCTTCTTCTGCTGGCTGCTCTTTACGCTGGCCGTCTTCGCGCTGCCCTTGTTCGCGGGCTTGAGCGCCGCAACCTGGGCCTATCACACCGGCGCCGGCTGGTTTGGCGCGATCCTCGTCGGGATCGCCGCGGGCGGGCTTACCCTAGGCATCGGCCAGGTTCTGCTCGCGACCGTCCGCCCGCTCTGGGCCAAGTGTGCGATCGCGGCAATCTTCTTCGCGCCCGCCGTCATCGCGGGGTATCACGCCGTCCACGGCATCGTGAAACACACCATGCCTTCGGAGACCTGGCAGATCGTGTTCTCCGTCGTCGGCGCGGTTGCAGTGGGCATCACGGCGTTCCTGCGCGTTGCGGGTATGGCGACACCCGTCCAAGCGAGCAAGGAGCTGGCGCGGGCTTAAACACCCCGACACAGTTGGCGGCAAAACCAGAACAGCGGGGATGCACTCTACTCCCATTGCCAGAGATCGTGTCGATGTTGCGCAGGTGCGGCGAATCGGAGCCGCGCCCCAAAGCACCGCATTCTCACGCGAGGCTCGATCAGCGGCACAAACGAACGGCGGCAGAACCTGAACATCGGTGACGGGCTTGTTCTGTGGTGAGCTGGACACGGGAGGGATCACAACCTGCCTGTCCTGCAAGATGCAGCGATGCCGGTGAACGGCAGGTCCTGTTCCCTTGCCGGTCGCGAAATGCCGCCGGCCGTCTCCTTCTCTGTCCCGTTCAACGAGCGCACCTCACGGCCTCTCCAATGGCCTGATCTGGCCGAAGGCCGGCTTCGCCTCGACCGCCTATGCCGCAACGGCGCGTCACGACTTTCTTCCCCTGGGTTTCACCCATTCCTCGCGAGACAAGAAAGTCGCGCCTGCGCCGTCCTCCGCTCCGCTTCGGTCGCAAGCGATGCGTCGTCGGTCGCCTCCGGCCCACCGATCGCCATCGAGGCCGCATGGTGCGGGCTCGAAAACGCAAAAACGGAGACTTACCATGGCGACCATCGGCACCTTCAAGAAGACCGGCTCGAACGAGTTCAGCGGCGAAATCGTTACCCTCAGCGTCCAGGCCAAGGGCGTGCGCATCGTTCCCGACCTGCGGGCCACCGGCGAAAACGCCCCCAGCCATCGCGTCCTGGTCGGCCGCGCCGAGATCGGCGCCGCCTGGTCCAAACGCTCCAACGAGGGCCGCGACTATCTGGGCCTCAAGCTCGACGATCCGAGCTTCAACGCCCCGATCTACGCCAACCTCTTCGACGACGAGGATGGCGAGGGTTACTCGCTCATCTGGTCCCGCCCCAACGGGCGCCGGGCCGACTGAGCCCCCCGGAGCGAGGCCCCGGCCGGAAGGCCGGGGCCGCTTACCCGCCAAAACCGAATCAGTTCGGTGCGCAAAGCGGCGAATGGCCGGAAGATGAGCGCTACAAACGCTGAATTCTGCTAGCACCCGCGCCAAGAGCGACTAAAATAGCCGTAGTTCTGGCAAGTGCGTTATGGCCGGTGGGAGGTGATCATGCATGATCACCGCCCGACAATCACGGGCCGCACGCGCGTTGCTGGGTTGGACGCAGGAGACGCTCGCTGACAAGGCCCGAGTATCGCTGACCGCTCTCAAACGCCTCGAATCCGAAAGCGGGCTTGATGTGTATGAGACGACGCGCGATCAAGTCAGGCGGGCACTGGAAGCCGCTGGCGTCGTCCTTCTGTCCACCGACAAGGGCGAAGGAGTGCTGCGGCTTCATGACGAACACCAGCGACGATCCCCATCCTAGCCGTCGCGCCGACACCGCGGCGATCCGGTCGGTTTTCCACAGTCCGCATGTGTTGCGTCAATGACGGCAGCGGATTTGGTTAACAGAATGGCATCAGGCGAATAGGATGGTCCGGTGACACGATCAGCGCCTCAGTTTCTGGATGAACCACCTCCCGGTCAGGGACTGACGCCCTATGACCGGGAGCACATGACGCTGTATCTGCGCCTGCTCGACGCCGCCCGTGATGGCGCCGACTGGCGCGAAGCCGTGCAAATTCTCTTCGGCCTCGATCCCGATCTCGATCCGCAACGCTCCCGCCATATCCATGATGCACATCTGGCCCGCGCACGCTGGATGACGGAATGCGGCTACCGCGAAATCATCCACGAAAGCCAGCGACACTAACGTGGCGATGCCGCTGCGGCATCACTCTTTGCCTTCGTCGGGACTTCCAGTCCTCAACTTTTCCGGGAAATCTCGGTCTCCCCGCAAGTCGATAAAACGAGGGGGAGGAACGCGATGACGCCAGACGCATCCCAGTGGCGCATGTCCGCGCACTACGATCATGTCGATGATCTCACCGCGTCCGATCTCGCTTGGGAATGGCTGCGTCGCAACGAAGATTACGACCATGATTTCGGATCGCTCGCCCGCCCCGATGCCAATCCACAAACGCTGATCGAGAAAGTCCGCCACCATTGGGGGTTGCGATTTCCCGATCGACCCCCTGCGCGATCCACCTGACGCCCCCGTCTTCTGGCTGCCACAGCATGACACCAGCGTCGTCGTGCTCGGCGACGCTCCATCCACGCTGCCGGTCGCCGGACCGCTCCCGAAGATCGATGCGGCGCTTTCGCTGATTGCGAACGGCGCCGCTTGTCTGTTGTTCGATCTCGGCGAAGGCCAGCATCTTCAGCTCATTCTTGACGGCATGGCGCCCACCGCTGCGATCATCCCGCTCAGCGTGGATGGGCTGGATCGGCTCGAAGCGGTCCACAGGCTGCTCGCTGCTCTGCATGGTCGCGCGGTTCCACCGGACACCCGCCTGACCCGTCAGCAAAGAGCGCGGCTGCGACGGATGCTGCAAGCCTTCGACGGTCATCGCGCCGGCGCGACCGGGCGCGAGATCGCGCAGGTCATGTTCAGGACCGGCGCGCTCGACCGCAGCGAATGGCAGACGTCCTCAGCTCGCCACGCCGTCAAGGCGCTGATCCGCGATGCTCGCGCCATGATCGCGGGCGGCTATCGCAAACTGCTTCGGCATCGCCGCGCTTCGTAGGCGACGATGGCGCCCCCGGTGGGCGATTTTGATACCCCCTGACTTCGCCCTCCATCCCGACGCTCGCCCTTCGCCATCGTGACCTTCATCCGCCGCCGATGATCGGCGGCCCCACCGAAGATCACGAAAGGCCGATCCATGCGACCCGATCTCGCCGTTTTGCCGCCGCGCTTCCTGCGCACCAAGGAAGCCGCCGAATTCCTGAGCCTCTCCGCCCGCACGTTGGAGAAGCACCGCACCTACGGGACCGGCCCCGCCTATCGCAAGCTCGGCGGCCGCGTCGTCTATTCCGTCGAAGAACTCGAAGCCTGGGCGGCGCGCGGCGCCGTCACTTCTACCTCCGATCCGCGTGGCAACGTACTGCCCGCCAAGCGCCAGGTGCAGCCGGCCGTGGCGCAGCCTGGCCGCTACGCACGCTGATCGCGGTTCCCGAATGGCGGCGCGGCATCGGTCCCTCTCGGAGCGCGGACAGCTCGACCTGTTCCGGGCGCTCCCCGGCGACTTCGCGCCCCGAGACGCGCAGGATCTCATGGCCTATCCGTTTTTCTCCCTCTCCAAGTCGCATCGCGTCGCGCCGATCGATTTCATCGCCGGCAATGTCGCAATCCGGGTCGAGGCCGTTCCCGATCACGGCATGGCGACCATCTGGGACGCCGACATTCTGATCTGGGCGGCGAGCCAGATCGTCGAGGCGCGCGACGCGGGGCTTCGCACCTCGCGCCTGATGGCTGCCACGCCATACGAAATCCTCCGCTTCATCGGTCGCGGCACGTCTTTGCGCGACTATCAGCGCCTAAAGGCCGCGCTCGACCGGCTCCAATCCACCACGGTCTCGACCACGATCCGTCAGCCCCTCGAAGGTCGCCGGCATCGTTTCTCTTGGATCAACGAGTGGAAGGAACGCACCGACAGCAATGGTCGCCCCGACGGTATCGAGATGATCGTGCCGGACTGGTTTTATCAGGCCGTGCTCGACGACGCGCTCGTGCTGACCATCGACCGGGCCTATTTCAATCTCACGGGCGGGCTGGAGCGATGGCTCTACCGGATCGTGCGCAAGCATGGCGGGCGGCAACGCCGGGGTTGGCGCTTCGACTTCCGTCATCTGCACCAGAAATCGGGCAGCCTGTCGCCGTTCAAGCGCTTCGCCTTCGAGCTGCGCGACATCATCCGCCGCCAGCCGCTACCGGGCTACACGCTGTTCACGGAGGTCGAGATCGGAGGACGGGTGCTGCTCGCCTTCGAGCCATCGGCGCCCTGTGGAAAACCTGTGGAAGCCCTCGTGCCATCCGGAACCCGGATCGGCGTGCCATCAGGAACCGGCTTGCCGTGCCATCAGGAACCGAAACAGAGTTTAACCCACGGCGCCAGAACGGAAATCCACGCCCTTAACTTAGAGTCTAACCAAGAATCTAACTTTGAAGAGTGCGCGTGCGAGGTGGAAAACCTCATCCGTGACGCCGCAAAAGGCCTTCGAGGCGCCGGCAAGAAGCCAAAGCCGCGAGCGCACGATGCCCTGACCACGCCGATGCTTCCTCTCCCGGAAACGGGACGCGAGCCATGATCGTCGCGCTCCTCAATCAGAAGGGCGGTGTCGGCAAGACGACGCTTGCGCTGAGCCTCGCAGGCGCATGGGCGCAGCAGGGAAAGCGCGTCACCCTGATCGACGCCGACCCGCAAGGATCGGCGCTCGACTGGTCGCAGCAGCGGGCTCGCGAAGGATGGCCACGCCTCTTCGGCGTCATCGGCCTGGCGCGCGATACGCTGCACCGCGAAGCGCCGGAGCTGGCCCGCGACGCCGACATGATCGTCATCGACGGGCCGCCGCGTGTCGCAGCCCTGATGCGCTCGGCGCTGCTCGCCGCCGATCTGGTGCTGATCCCGGTGCAGCCATCGCCGCTCGACGGCTGGGCCTCGGCCGAGATGCTGGCACTCGTTGCCGAAGCGCGCATCTATCGCCCCGACCTCGCCGCCCGCTTCGTGCTCAACCGCTGTGGTGCGCGCACCGTGCTCGCCCGTGAGACGGCCGAGACGCTGGCCGATCACGATCCGCCGGTGCTTGCCGCCACCATCGGCCAGCGTGTCGCCTTCGCGGCTGCCGCGCAGTCGGGCCGGCTGGTGTTCGAACTGGACGACGACACGCCCGCCGCGCGCGAGATCGCGGCGTTGGCGGACGAGATCGACCGCCTTCGCATCGGGAGGACGACGCGATGAGCGAGCGTCCGACCCGTCGCGGCTTCGCCGCCCGGCCCGCCGATCCCGAACACTGGATCAAGGCGGCGGAGGTTCCCGCGCGCGATGGCGATGCTGCCGGTTTTACCGCGCGGCTCACCATCGACGTGACGCCCGAGATGCGCGGCCGGATCAAGATCGCCGCGTTCCGGCGCGGCGTCACGGTCGCCGACATGCTGCGCGATCTGCTCGCGCGCGAATTCCCAACCACCGAAGGAGACCCCTCATGACCGGCAACGCGGCTCCCCGCGTGCGCGGCGGTCCCGTGCCGATCGCGCAGCATTCCGACAACCTCACCCATGTCGAACTGACCTGGGTGGAGAAGAAGATCGAAAACTGGATCAGGTTCGGCCGCGAGGCGCGAGAAACCGTCCTCGACCGCCGCCGCCGTGTCCTGGCCTTCCGGCCCGGCAGCATCTTCGCCTTCGTTCGCTGGGCCTCCAACGACTTCGGCACGATCATTTCGCGCATCGACATCGTGCGCGCGGTCAAGTCCGGTGAAGCCTATCAGACACTGCCCTTCGTGCGGCCCGGCGGCGACATCCTCCTCAAGATCGAAGGCTGGCCGAAGGTGCAGCAGGTGCTCTGCCACATCGATGCGGTGGAGAGCGCCGGGATCGACGTCTGCGAGGTGTCCGCCGATCACTGGCGGCACGTCCATCATCGCCTCATCGCAGGCCATGAGCCGCGCGCCTACACGCAAGAACGCCATCAAGCGTGGCTCAAGCGGCGGGAGATCGAGGGATGACCCGCTTCGGCTATGTCATGGCGACGTATTTCTCGATCATGGGCGTCGCCATCGCGTCCTTCGTTCCGGTGCCGTTGCGCCTCATCTGGAACGCCTCGGCCAGCGTGCCGATCGGCCTCTACGATCTCGACCGCCCAGGTCCTCTCCACGAAGGCGATCTGGTGGCCGTGACGCCCGACGAACCGCTCGCCGATTTCATGGTCGCACGCGGCTATATCGGCCGCGGCGTGCCGCTGATGAAGCATGTCGCGGCCCTTCCAGGACAGGAAGTTTGCCGGATCGGCAATGCCGTCTCCGTCGATGGCGTGCCGTTCGGCGAAGCACTCGACCGCGACCGGCGCGGCCGTCCGCTGCTCGTCTGGCGGGGCTGCCTGCGCATCGGCGACGGCCAGGTCTTTCTCATGAATCCGTCCGTGCCGGACAGCTTGGATGGCCGCTATTTTGGCCCGACCGCGGTGCGATCCGTCATCGGCAAGGCCACCCCGCTCTACACCGACGAGGCCGGCGACGGTCGCTTCGTCTGGCGCGCCGCCACGCGCTGACCGCATCCCCATCGGCGGGAGCGGTGCTCGCCGATGGGGCTTCCAACGCCACCGCCAAGGAGACCACCATGCCACAGATCGGCACATTCATCCGCGACGAAAGCGGCTTCGTCGGGCACCTGACGACCCTGAATTTGAGCCAGGACGTCATCATCATTGGCGCCGAACCGTCGGACGCCGAGAATGCCCCAGACTATCGCGTCCACGTCTTCGACGCGATGAACAACGAGACCGCCGCCGAAATCGGCGCGGGATGGAAACGCACCGGCGAAAAGGCTGGCGAATACATCGCCATCCTCTTTGACGACCCGAGCTTCGCACAGCCGATCCGCGCCAACCTGTTCCGCGACGACGATACCGGGCGGGGCTGGTCGCTGCACTGGACCCGCGCCGCCAAGCGCGACGGGAAGGACTGATCCCATGCGTGGAACCGTCCTCTTCCTCCTTTCCGGCCTGTCCTTCGCCGCTCTCCTGCCGGTAGGTGTCCTCGCACAGCCGGCGTCGATCACAAGACCGTCGCAGGGAACTCCCTACGCCGATCATATCGTCGAGGCGGCGCAGCGCTTCGCGTTGCCGGCAGCATGGATCAGGGCGGTTCTGCGCGCCGAAAGCGCCGGAGATTCACGCGCGATCTCCCCCAAAGGTGCGATGGGTCTCATGCAGATCATGCCCGGCACATGGGCGAACCTGCGCATGCGTTTGTCGCTAGGCAGCGACCCTTACGATCCGCACGACAACATCATCGCGGGCGCCGCCTATATCCGCGAGCTGTTCGATCGCTACGGCTCGCCCGGCTGGATCGCTGCCTACAATGCGGGTCCCGGACGCTATGAGGCGTCGCTTTCCGGTCGGCCATTGCCTGCTGAGACACGCGCATACGTCGCCTCCGTCTCACCGGCGCTCGGCGGCGGCAGCGATTCCGGCACGACCGTCATCGCTCCCGCCGATCCCTTCGCATGGACCCGCGCGCCGCTGTTCATCGCGCAACGGGCAAGCACGCCCACTGCCGATCCCGCGCCGGAAAAACGCGCGTCGGATGATGCTCCGGGCGCTTCATCATCCCCCTCTCTCGTGCGCGATGTTTCAGCCATCGTGCCGCAGTCGAACGGTCTGTTCATCGCCCGCGCCGACACCGGGACGATGCGATGAGCATGGCGGCTCCCGATCGCACGATAGCGGGCGCTGGCGTGGTCTGGAGGGCGCGCAGGTGGAATGCAGGCAACACGACCGAAGGATGGCAGGATAAAAGGCCGCGAGGTGCGGCTTCGGTCGGTTGTGTTGTTTCAAGGACTTATGAGGAATTTTCGCGAGGTGCGGCGTTTCTGCGCACCTCGCGGCCCTGCCGATTGTCTCATGCATTCCGGCGCTTGGCGCGATGTGCAGGGTCTCGGCTATGACCGACGAGACCGATTTCCGCATCCGCCCTGGCCGCATCCGTTCATCCGGCGCCCAGCGCGCGCGGCCCTTCATCGCCCAAGCGCTCGCCGCCGCCAAGAAGGCCGGCGCCGGGGTTTCTCGCTCGGGGCGGATCGTGTCCGGCCATCGTTCGCGGTTCGGCCGCGGACAACGCGCCAGCATACAGGCAAACCGCCTGATAACCTCCCGCACACGCGGCGCGGTCATCAAGGCGCGCGTGGTGCGCCACACCGCCCGCTCCGCGCCACTCGCCGCCCATCTTACCTATCTGCGCCGCGAGGGCGTGACCCGGGATGGGGAGAAGGCGCGGCTGTTCGGTCCTGGCGGGGATGACGCCGATCCCAAGGCTTTCGCCGGACGCTGCGAAGGCGATCGCCACCATTTCCGGTTCGTCGTGTCCCCGGACGATGCGGCGGAGATGACGGACCTCAAATTCTTTACCCGCGATCTCGTCGGTCAGATGGAGAAGGACCTTGGCACCCGCCTTGACTGGGTGGCCGTCGATCACTGGAACACCGAGCATCCGCACGTCCATCTGATCGTGCGCGGTGTCCGCGACGACGGGCAGGATCTCGTTATCTCCCGCGATTACATCAAGGAGGGCATGCGCGACCGCGCGCGTGATCTCATCACGCAGGAACTGGGACCGCGAACTGATCTCGACATTCGCCGCGCGCTGGACCGTCAGGTCGATGCGGAGCGCTGGACTCAGCTCGACCGCCAGCTTCTCCACGATGCGAGGAATACCGGCGTTATCGACCTGGCCCCACCGCCTGGTGGGCAGCCGGATGCCTATCACGCGCCGAAGGTCGGCCGGCTGCGCAAACTCGAAGCCCTCAGTCTCGCCGTCGAGGTCGGTCGCGGTCAGTGGACGATCAACGAAGCGGCCGAGACGACGCTGCGCGAACTCGGTGAGCGCGGCGACATCATCAAGCGGATGCACCGGGCGCTGACCGAGCGTGGCATCGAGCGCGGGTCGGCCAGCTATGTGCTGGCGGGCGAAAGCCTCGATGTTCCCGTCATCGGCCGGCTGGTCGATCGCGGGTTGGACGACGAGCTGAGGGGCACCGCCTATGCCGTGGTCGATGGCGTCGACGGGCGAACCCACCACATCAAGCTGCCCGACCTCGATGCCGCCGGCGACAGCGCGCCCGGCTCCATCGTCGAGCTGCGCCGGTTCGAGGACGCCAAGGGGCAGCGCCGCGTCGCCATCGCCGTCCGCTCGGATCTCGACATTGATCGCCAGATCACCGCGTCGGGCGCGACCTGGCTCGACCGGCAAAACATCGCGCGCGAACCGGTCGCGCTGTCGGATGGCGGCTTCGGCGCCGAGGTGCGTCAGGCGCTCGACCGCCGCGCCGAGCATCTGGTTGAACAGGGTTTCGCCGAACGCAGCGGCCAGCGTGTCACCTTCACCCGCAATCTAATCGACACGCTGCGCGCCCGCGAGTTGGAGGCGCTCGGCGAGAAGCTGTCGGCCGAGTCTGGACGGTCATTCAATCGCGCGGGCAGCGGCGAATATGTCGCCGGCTCTTACCGCGAGCGCTTCACGCTGGCCTCCGGGCGCTTCGCCATGATCGACGACGGTCTCGGCTTCCAGCTCGTGCCCTGGACGCCCTCACTCGAAAAGCAGCTCGGCCGTCACGTCTCGGGCGTCACCCGCCACGATGGCGGCATCGACTGGAGCTTTGGGCGCAAACGCGGCCTGGGCCTCTGACCCATCATTACAGACAAGGAATTGCACATGCCCGCCACCAAGATCCTTTGGGGTCAGATCATCACGGTCCTCACCATCATCCTCATCTGCGTCTGGGGCGCGACCGAATGGGTGGCCTGGCGTCTAGCCTTCCAGCCCGAACTGGGAGCGCCGTGGTTCCGGCTCTTCGGCTTCCCGTTCTACCTTCCACCATCCTTCTTCTGGTGGTGGTATGGCTATGACGCCTACGCGCCACAGATCTTCGTCGAAGGCGCCTATATAGCGGCGTCCGGCGGCTTCATCGCCGTAGCCGTCGCAATCGGAATGTCGGTTTGGCGAGCACGCGAAGCCAAGAAGGTCGAGACCTACGGCTCGGCGCGGTGGGCCGCGAAGGAAGAAGTGAAGTCAGCTGGCCTGCTCGGTCCCGATGGCGTGGTACTCGGCCGCTATGACAGCCACTATCTGCGTCACGATGGACCGGAGCATGTGCTGTGCTTTGCGCCGACGCGATCCGGCAAGGGCGTCGGCCTCGTCGTGCCCTCGCTGCTGACCTGGCCGGGATCGGCCATCGTCCACGACATCAAGGGCGAGAACTGGCAGCTCACCGCAGGTTTCCGCGCCCGGCATGGCCGTGTGCTGCTGTTCGATCCGACCAACGCCAAGTCCTCGGCCTACAATCCGCTGCTGGAAGTGCGCCGCGGCGAATGGGAGGTGCGCGACGTCCAGAACATCGCCGACATTCTGGTCGACCCCGAAGGCAGTCTCGAGAAGCGCAATCATTGGGAGAAGACCAGCCATGCCCTGCTGGTCGGCGCGATCCTGCATGTCCTCTATGCGGAAGCCGACAAGACGCTGGCCGGTGTCGCCGCCTTCCTCTCCGATCCGAAGCGGCCGATCGAATCCACACTCGCGGCGATGATGACGACAGCGCATCTGGGCGAAGCCGGAACGCATCCCGTCATCGCCAGCGCCGCACGCGAACTGCTCAACAAATCCGACAACGAGCGATCGGGCGTGCTGTCCACCGCCATGTCGTTTCTGGGCCTTTACCGCGATCCCGTGGTCGCAGAAGTCACGCGGCGCTGCGACTGGCGGATCGGCGACATCGTGGGCGGCCAATGTCCAACAACGCTCTACCTCGTCGTGCCGCCCTCGGACATCAATCGTACCAAGCCGCTGATCCGCCTGATCCTCAATCAGGTCGGTCGCCGCCTGACCGAGGATCTTCAGGCCAAGGCTGGACGCCATCGCCTGTTGCTGATGCTCGACGAGTTTCCGGCGTTGGGGCGGCTCGACTTCTTCGAGTCGGCGCTGGCCTTCATGGCCGGCTATGGCCTGAAGAGCTTCCTGATCGCCCAATCGCTGAACCAGATCGAGAAGGCGTATGGCGCCAATAACTCGATCCTCGACAACTGCCATGTCCGCGTCAGCTTCGCCACCAATGACGAGCGCACGGCCAAGCGCGTGTCGGATGCTCTTGGCACAGCGACCGAAATGAAGGCGATGAAAAACTATGCCGGGCACCGTCTCTCGCCCTGGCTGGGGCATCTCATGGTGTCGCGCTCGGAAACCGCCCGGCCCCTGCTCACGCCTGGCGAGGTCATGCAGCTTGCCGCTACCGATGAGATCGTCATGGTGGCGGGCACCCCGCCGATCCGGGCAAAGAAGGCACGCTATTACGAGGATGGCCGCTTCAAGGAACGCATCCTGCCCCCGCCTACGCTCGTTGCGCCGAAACAGGTTCGGCTCGACGACTGGACCTCGCGGCCGCTCCCGCCACGCCCTCCGCTTCCCGAGGTAAAGGCGACGACCGGCACAGAGGATGACGATCCCACCGAATCCGAACGCCGCCGGCAGCCGGAACTCAACCGGGTACAACCGCCTGAGAAGTCGATGCCGATCGACAATCCGTTCGAAATCGACGCCGATCGTGACGAGATCGAGGACGATGCGGCGCGCAACAGCCGGATGAACCGCCTCATGCAGGGCGTGGCGCGTCAGGTCTCGCTCGATCCCAACGATGGCATGGACCTGTGAGGCGGAGATGACAAAAGCCCCCCGCAAGCAGCGCCTGTCTGTCTATCTCGATCCCGCCGTCATGAACCGCCTGGCGGAACACGCCGCACGCCGCGATCATTCGCGCTCGCTCGTGGCCGAGGCGGCGATCGAATCCTTCCTGTCGCCGGATGCCGCCGAGCGGCAGGAAGCGGTGTTCATCAAGCGGCTCGATCTCTTGGACCGGCGCATGACACGGCTCGAACGCGATGTCGGTATCGCCGTCGAGAGCCTTGCCGTGTTCATCAAATATTGGGTCACAACCACGCCAACCCTACCGGAGCCGGCAGCCCAGGCGGCCCGTGCGAAGGCGGGCGAACGCTACGACCAGTTTGTCACCGCACTTGGTCGCCGCCTCGCCAAAGGACCAAAGCTGCGGCAGGAGCTTAGCGAGGATATGAACGACTCGCAGTATTCGGACGGTCGCGCGCAAGGCGAATAATCATGCTGCACCCACCTTCAAGATCAGAGCGTCACCGCCGTTTTCCTGTATTTGCACTCCACACTACGACGCCAACAAATCCTTGTTGAATCGGCCCAAAATCCGGCTCTTTTAATCAACCCCGCAAGGGGAAGGTCTGTCGATCCCCGCTGAACTCGGGGCGACATGAAGGCTTCACAACACAATCGGGAAGGTTTCGCGCGCGGCGCGCGGATGCTGCGCACGGCGCTGGGGCCAGCCATCGCCCGGTTTCTGGAAGATGGTTCCGTCGTCGAGGTGATGCTGAACCCGGATGGGCGCATCTGGATCGACCGCCTCTCTGAAGGGCTGTCCGATACGGGCGAATGGCTGTCGCCCGCCGATGGCGAACGCATCGTGCGCCTGGTCGCGCACCATGTCGGCGCCGAGGTCCACGCGGGCGCGCCGCGCGTCTCGGCCGAACTGCCCGAGACGGGGGAGCGGTTCGAGGGGCTTCTGCCCCCGGTGGTCGCTGCTCCGGCCTTCGCCATCCGTAAGCCCGCCGTCGCGGTGTTCACGCTCGACGATTATGTGACTGCGGGGATCATGTCTGCCGGGCAGTCCGAGGCGCTGCGCGAAGCCGTTGCGTCCCGCGCCAACATCCTCGTCGCCGGAGGCACCTCGACCGGCAAGACGACGCTGACCAACGCGCTCCTCGCCGAGGTGGCGAAGACATCCGATCGCGTGGTCATCATCGAGGATACGCGCGAGCTGCAATGCGCAGCCCCCAATCTCGTCGCCATGCGCACCAAGGACGGCGTCGCGTCGCTCTCCGATCTCGTCCGCTCCTCGCTGCGTCTGCGCCCCGACCGCATCCCGGTCGGCGAGGTGCGCGGGGCGGAAGCGCTCGATCTCCTGAAGGCATGGGGCACCGGCCATCCCGGCGGCGTCGGCACGATCCACGCCGGTTCCGCCATCGGCGCGCTGCGCCGCATGGAACAGCTCATTCAGGAAGCCGTCGTCACCGTCCCGCGCGCGCTGATCGCCGAGACGATCGATCTCGTCGCCGTGCTGTCGGGCCGCGGCTCCGCGCGCCGCCTGTCCGAACTCGCTCGTGTCGAGGGCCTTGGCCCGGACGGCGATTACCACGTCGCGCCCGCCGTCATGGAGGGCGACGGCGGTGCGGCTTCCAACTCCCACGCCCTCAATCGCAGCCTTGAAGGAGACTCCCTGTGATCCAACGCCTGCCTCTCTCGCGCTTCACTCACGTCCGTCAGCGCCTCGCCATGACCGTATCGGTCGCCACGCTCAGCGTCATGATGGCCGCGCCCGCCCATGCTTCCGGCTCGTCGATGCCGTGGGAACAACCGCTCCAGCAAATCCTCCAGTCGATCGAAGGCCCGGTCGCCAAGATCATCGCCGTCATCATCATTATCACCACGGGCCTGACACTGGCCTTCGGCGATACGTCGGGCGGTTTCCGCCGCCTGATCCAGATCGTGTTCGGCTTGTCGATCGCCTTCGCGGCCAGCTCCTTCTTCCTGTCCTTCTTCTCGTTCGGCGGCGGAGCGCTGGTCTGATGGCGGGTGTCGTCGATCAGGGCGGAGAGGTGCCGGGATACACCGTCCCGCTGCACCGGGCGCTCAGCGAACCGATCCTGCTCGGCGGCGCGCCGCGCGCCATCGCCATCATGAACGGCACGCTGGCCGGCGCGCTGGGCCTCGGCTTGCGCCTCTGGCTCGTGGGCCTCCTCATCTGGGCGATTGGACATTTCGCGGCGGTGTGGGCGGCGAAGCGCGATCCGCTATTCGTCGAGGTCGGACGCCGCCATCTGCGCATCCCCGCGCATCTCACGGTCTGAGGGGGGCGCACCGATGATGAACCTTGCCGAATACCGCAACAAGAACGCCCGGCTCGCCGACTTTCTGCCATGGGTGGCGCTCGTCGGCGCCGGCATCGTCCTCAACAAGGACGGCAGTTTCCAGCGCACCGCACGGTTTCGCGGGCCTGATCTCGACAGCGCCGTTCCTGCCGAACTGGTCGCCGTCGCTGGGCGCTTGAACAACGCCTTCCGCCGTCTCGGTTCGGGCTGGGCGATCTTCGTCGAGGCGCAGCGCCATGCCGCCGCGACATATCCGAACAGCCTCTTCCCGGATTCCGCTTCCGCCTTGGTCGATGCCGAGCGGAAAGCCGATTTCGAGGAAGCGGGCAGCCACTTCGAGTCCAGCTATTTCCTGACCTTCACCTATCTGCCGCCGGCCGAAGACGCTGCCCGCGCCGAGACCTGGCTTTACGAGGGCCGCGAGAAGACCGGCATCGACCCCCATGAGGTGATGACCGGCTTCGCCGACCGCACCGACCGGCTGCTGCGCCTGATCGAAGCCTTCATGCCCGAATGCCGCTGGCTCGATGACGGCGAGACGCTGACCTACCTGCATGGCTGCGTCTCGACGCACCGGCACCGCGTCCGCGTGCCCGAAACGCCGATCTATCTCGACGCGCTGCTCGCCGATCAGCCGCTGACCGGCGGGCTGGAGCCACGCCTGGGATCGTCGCATCTGCGCGTCCTCACCATCACCGGGTTTCCGACCGCGACGACGCCCGGCCTGCTCGACGAATTGAACCGGCTCGCCTTTCCCTATCGCTGGTCCACCCGCGCGATCCTGCTCGACAAGACCGATGCCACCAAACTGCTGACCAAGATCCGCCGCCAGTGGTTCGCCAAGCGCAAGTCGATCGCCGCCATCCTGAAAGAGGTGATGACCAACGAGCAATCCGTGCTGATGGACACGGATGCGTCGAACAAGGCCGCCGACGCCGATCTCGCGCTTCAGGAACTCGGCGCCGACTATGCCGGCATCGCCTATGTCACCGCCACCGTGACGGTGTGGGACGCCGATCCCCGCGTCGCCGACGAGAAGCTGCGGCTGGTCGAGAAGGTGATCCAGGGCCGCGACTTCACGGCGATGGCCGAGACCATCAACGCGGTGGATGCCTGGCTCGGATCGTTGCCCGGCCACGTTTACGCGAACGTCCGCCAGCCACCGATTTCCACCCTCAATCTCGCCCACATGATCCCATTGTCAGCGGTGTGGGCGGGGCCGGAACGGGACGAGCATTTCGCAGCACCCCCACTGCTCTTCGGCAAGACCGAAGGCTCGACCCCGTTCCGGTTTTCCCTGCATGTCGGCGATGTCGGGCATACGCTGATCGTCGGCCCGACCGGGGCCGGCAAGTCCGTGCTGCTGGCGTTGATGGCCTTGCAGTTTCGCCGCTATGCCGGCGCACAGGTCTTCGCCTTCGATTTCGGCGGCTCGATTCGCGCCTCCGCGCTCGCCATGCGCGGCGACTGGCATGATCTCGGCGGCGGACTGACGGATGGGTCCGATACGTCCGTCAGCCTGCAACCGCTCGCCCGTGTCGATGACGCGGCCGAGCGCGCCTGGGCGGCCGACTGGATCGGCGCGATCCTCGCCCGCGAGAGCGTCGCGATCACGCCAGAGGTGAAGGAACATCTCTGGACGGCGCTGACCTCGCTCGCTTCCGCGCCCGTGGAAGAGCGCACCATCACCGGCCTCTGCGTCCTGTTGCAGTCCAACGACCTCAAGCAGGCGCTCCGTCCCTATTGCATCGGCGGGGCCTGGGGGCGGCTGCTCGACGCGGAGGCCGAACATCTCGGCACGGCGACCGTACAGGCGTTCGAGACCGAGGGGCTGATCGGCACCGAGGCCGCGCCGGCCGTGCTCGCCTATCTGTTCCACCGTATCGAAGATCGGCTCGACGGATCGCCGACGCTTATCATCGTCGATGAAGGCTGGCTCGCCCTCGACGACGAGGGGTTCGCCGGCCAGCTCCGCGAATGGTTGAAGACGCTGCGCAAGAAGAACGCGTCGGTCATCTTCGCCACGCAATCGCTCTCGGACATCGACGGCTCGGCCATCGCGCCCGCCATCATCGAGAGCTGCCAGACCCGGCTTCTGCTCCCCAACGAGCGCGCCATCGAGCCACAGATCACCGCCATCTATCGCCGCTTCGGCCTCAACGACCGGCAGATCGAGATCATCGCGCGGGCCATGCCCAAGCGCGACTATTACTGCCAGTCGCGGCGTGGCAACCGGCTGTTCGAGCTGGGCCTGTCCGAGGTCGCTTTGGTGCTCTGCGCCGCATCGTCGAAGACCGATCAGACCGCCATCGCGAAGATCGTCGCCGAACATGGCGCGGACGGATTCCTCGACGCCTGGCTGCGCCATCGCGGCGCCGGTTGGGCCGCAGATCTCATTCCCAACCTCACCAACAAGGAGAAGTCCCAATGAAACTGCGCCGTTCACGCGCGGCGTTGCTTGCCGCGTCCATCCTGTCGATTCCGTTGGCCTTGTCGCCGATCGTCACCACGCCGGCGCAGGCCCAATGGGTCGTGTTCGACCCGTCGAACTATGCGCAAAACGTGCTGACCGCCGCGCGTTCGCTCCAGCAGATCACCAACCAGATCACCAGCCTGCAAAATCAGGCGACGATGCTCATCAACCAGGCCCGCAACCTCGCGAGCCTGCCTTACTCCTCGCTCCAGCAGTTGCAGCAGTCGGTGCAGCGGACACAGCAACTGCTCAGCCAGGCACAGAACATCGCCTATGACGTTCAGAAGATCGATCAGGTCTTCAGCCAGAAATACTCGACCGCTTCCATGTCGGCATCGGACGCGCAGCTCGTCGCCGACGCCAAGACCCGCTGGCAGAACACGGTCGGCGGTTTGCAAGACGCCATGCGCGTGCAGGCGACCGTGGTCGGCAATATCGACACCAACCGCACGCAGATGTCGGCGCTGGTCGGCTCGAGCCAGTCGGCGACCGGCGCGCTTCAGGCGACGCAGGCCGGCAATCAGCTTCTCGCGCTCCAGGCCCAGCAACTCGCCGATCTCACCGCCGTCGTCGCCGCCAATGGCCGCGCGCAGGCATTGTCGGACGCCGAACGCGCTGCCGCCGCCGCGCAAGGGCAGGAACAGCGCCGCCGTTTCCTGACGCCGGGCACGGGCTACCAGCCCGGCAACGCGCAGATGTTCCACAACGGTAATTGAGGGCGGCGCGATGGATGGCAAGACCCTCGCGCGCATCGGCGCCGTCATCTTCGTCGCGTTGGCGATCACCGCCACCGCGATCGAGATGAACCGGCCGGCTGATCGGCAGGACGATCCAGTCACGGTGGCGCAGCCCGTCACGACGCGAGATCCGTTGCGCGCGGAACTCGCGCGCTGTGGCGCGATGGGGGAAGCCGGTGGCCGCGATCCGGCCTGCCTGCACGCCTGGGCCGAGAACCGCCGCCGCTTCCTGGGTCAGCCCGAACCGGCCACATCCGCATCGCCGACTGTATCGGACGCACCGGCGACGCTGTTCCCGACCGCGCCAGCTTCCACCACGCCAGACCAGAACGGGAGCCGCTGACATGCAAGGCGCCGGCGTCATCGACCATTTCCTCGATGTGTTTACCCGCTACATCGACAGCGGCTTCGGCCTGCTGCGCCCCGAAGTGGCGTTCATCGCCACCACGCTGATCGTCATCGACGTAACGCTGGCGGCGCTGTTCTGGTCGTGGGGCGCCGACGAGGACATCATCGCGCGGCTGGTGAAGAAGACGCTGTTCGTCGGCGTGTTCGCCTGGATCATCGGCGATTGGAATAATCTCGCCCGCATCGTCTTCGAGAGCTTCGCCGGTCTCGGCCTGAAGGCGTCGGGCACCGGGTTCACCACGGCGCAGTTGCTGCAACCCGGCAAGGTGGCGCAGACCGGCCTCGACGCCGCCCGGCCACTGCTCGATTCCATCTCCGACCTGATGGGCTGGGTCTCGTTCTTCGAGAACTTCATCCAGATCGCCTGCCTGATGTTCGCCTGGGCGCTGATCCTGCTCGCCTTCTTCATTCTCGCGATCCAGCTCTTCATCACCCTGATCGAGTTCAAGCTGACGACGCTTGCGGGCTTCGTGCTGATCCCGTTCGGCCTGTTCGGCAAATCCGCCTTCATGGCCGAACGGGTGCTGGGCAACGTCATCTCGTCGGGCATCAAGGTGCTGGTGCTCGCCGTCATCATCGGCATCGGCTCGACCCTGTTCTCCGAGTTCACGCAAGGATTCAACGGCGCGACGCCCTCGATCGACGACGCCATGACCATAGTGCTCGCTGCGCTGTCACTGCTCGGCCTTGGCATCTTCGGTCCCGGCATCGCCAACGGCCTTGTCTCCGGCGGCCCGCAGCTCGGCGCTGGCGCTGCGGTCGGCACCGGCCTCGCCGCTGGCGGCATGGTGATGGCCGGCGGCGCCGCGCTTGGCGCTGCCGCTGGCGGGGTCGGCGCACTTGCCGGGGGCGCAGCCGCTGCCGCGCGTGGGGGCGCGACGCTCGCCGGTGGCGCTTCCAGCGCTTACAGCCTCGGGGCCGCCGGCCAGTCCGGCGCATCCGCCGTCGCTTCCGGTCTCGGTAATGTCGCCTCCACCGGCGCGTCGAAGACCGGCTCCGCCATCGCCAGTCCGTTCCGCCGCGCGGCATCTTCGATGCGCGAGAGCTTCCAGGCCGGAAGCCGCGCCGTTTCCGGTGAAGCAGGCGCCGCGGCCGGAGCGGAAGCCGCGTCCGCACCGACCGGATCATCGGCCGCGACCGACAGCCCGCCCGCCTGGGCCAAGCGCATGAAGCGCGGCCAGCAGATGACGCATGGCGTCCAGGCCGCGGCTCACGCCGTCAAATCCGGCGACGCCCACGGCGGCGGCTCTTCCGTCAACCTCTCCGAAAGCGACTGACCATGTTCAAGCGACCCGCCGCACATTACGGCAAATCTCCCGAACCCGAGACACCCTATCAGCGCGCCGCACAGGTCTGGGATGAGCGCATCGGTTCGGCCCGCGTGCAGGCGAAGAACTGGCGCCTCATGGCCTTCGGCTCTTTGGCGCTCTCTGCTGGATTATCGGGCGCGCTGTTCTGGCAGTCGATGAACAGCTCGATCGTGCCGTGGGTGGTGCAGGTCGATAAGCTCGGCCAGGCGCAGGCCATCGCGCCGGCAACCACCGACTATCAGCCGAACGACGGGCAGATCGCTTTCTATCTCGCCCGCTTCATCGAACAGGTTCGCGGCATTCCCGCCGACGCCATCATCGTTCGGCAGAACTGGCTGCGCGCCTATGACTTCACCACGCAGGGCGGCGCGCTGGCGCTCAACGACTATGCCCGCGCCAACGACCCGTTCGCCAAGGTCGGCAGGCAGCAGGTCGCGGTCGAGGTGTCCAGCGTCATCCGCGCCTCGCCGTCGAGCTTCCGCGTCGCCTGGATCGAACGCCGCTATCAGGACGGCTCGCTCGCCAGCACCGAACGCTGGTCGGCCATCCTCACCGTCGCCGTGCAGCCGCCACGCGACGCCGACACGCTCAGGAAGAACCCCCTCGGAATCTACATCAACGCCATCAACTGGTCGAAGGAGCTTGGACAATGACACCGACCTTCCGCACAGCCGGGGGGCCGGCTTTCGTCAACGCCGTGCTTCCGGGTTTCCGTAAATCCGGCTTGCCGCTTCTCCTGCTTTGCACATCGGCGCTCGCCGGATGCGCCGGGCATACCCCGCCGCCGGAGATTTCCTATGATGATGCGGCGCCCGCCATCATTGCCGCCGATCCGCCCAAGCCTGTGCAGGTCGTGGAATTGCCCAAGCCGCTTCCGCTCCCCGGCCAATTGAAGCCGGTCGGCAAGGACGGCAAGCCGACGCCCGAACTGCCGGACCCCGCCGCGCGGGTGAACGAGGCCAATGCCGCCGCCCGGATGCAGCCCGTGCGCAATGGCTTCATCAACTCGATGCAGGTCTACCCCTTCGTCGATGGCGCGCTCTATCAGGTCTATGCCTCGCCGGGGCAGATCACCGACATCTCGCTTCAGCCCGGCGAACAGCTTGTCGGTTCCGGTCCCGTCGCCGCCGGTGATACCGTGCGCTGGATCATCGGCGACACCGAGAGCGGCACGGGCGCCGCCAAACAGGTCCATATCCTCGTGAAGCCGACCCGACCCGAGCTGATGACCAACCTCGTCATCAACACCGACCGGCGCACCTATCACATGGAGCTGCGCTCCACCGAGAAGACCTATATGGCCTCGGTCTCCTGGCAATATCCGCAGGACAAGCTCATCGCGCTGCGCCGCCAGAATGCTCAGGCCGAGGCCCAGCAGCCGGTCGCCTCCGGCGTCGATCTCGCCAACGTCAACTTCCGCTACGAGGTCTCCGGCGACCGCGCCCCGTGGCGTCCCTTGCGCGCCTTTGACGATGGCAAACAGGTGTTCATCGAGTTTCCGCGCGGTATCGGCCAGGGCGAGATGCCGCCGCTCTTCGTCGTAGGCCCCGAGGGCGACACCTCCGAACTGGTGAACTACCGCGTGCGCGGCAATTACATGATCGTTGACCGCCTGTTCGCCGCCGCCGAACTCCGCTTCGGCGCGGGCAAGGACCAGAAGCGCGTCCGCATCTCCCGGACGGATGGGAGGCCCGCGTCGTGAGCGAGGAACATCCCGAACAGGAAGATGGTCGCGAGTCGGACGCTCCGCGTCCTGGCGCGACGGCCGACGACGACGCCCGGCCGCTGACCGGCGAGCCGGCAGCACCCATGCGGTTGCGCCCCGAACCGCTGCGCGTCACCCGCCTGTCGCGCAAGGTGCTGGCCGGTCTCGGCCTCGCCGCCAGTGTCGGCGTCGGCGGCGCGCTCGTCTATGCGCTCCAGACCCGGCATGGTGGCGATCAGGGTCAGGAGCTGATTTCCACCGACAACCGCACTACACCGGACGGTCTGGCCGGTCTGCCGAAGGATTATAGCGGCGTGCCCAAACTCGGCCCGCCGCTCCCTGGTGATCTCGGCCGTCCGATCCTCAACGCGCAGAACGCCGGCCAGCCCGTGCCGACGCCGGGGATCGCCACGCCCTCCGGGCCGGTCGGACCAACCCCGGAAGAACAGCGTCAGGCACAGGAGCGGGAAGCGGCGCGCAATGCGAAGCTGTTCGCCTCCACCGAGACGCGGCCCGCGAACACCGCGGCCACGCCTGCCGCGACGGCTTTGCCCTCGACCGATCTGGCCAGCCTGGGCCTCGCGCCGCAGCCGGCGACGCCTTCAGCGCAAGACCGCCAACTCGCCTTCCTCAACCAAGCGCCCGACAAACGCACCATCTCGCCCGATCACGTCGCGGCGCCCGCATCGGCCAACGTGCTTCAGGCCGGGGCAGTCATCTCCGCCGCGCTCATCACCGGCATTCGCTCCGATCTGCCCGGCCAGATCACTGCGCAGGTGACGGAAAACGTCTATGACAGCCCCACCGGCAAGATCCTGCTCGTGCCGCAGGGCACGCGCGTCATTGGTCAATATGACAGCGGCGTCGGCTTCGGCCAGCGCCGTATCCTTTTGGTCTGGAACCGTCTGATCTTCCCGAACGGCCGCTCGATCGTGCTGGAGCGCCAGCCGGGCGCGGACGCGGAAGGCTATGCCGGGCTGGAGGATGGTGTCGATTACCATTGGGGCGAGCTGTTCAAGGCCGCAGCCCTGTCCACCTTGCTCAGCGTCGGCGCCGAATCCGGTTCGTCGAGCGGCGAGAGCGACATCGTGCGCGCGCTGCGCAACGGCGCGTCGAACAGCATCAGCCAGACCGGACAGCAGATCGTGCAACGTCAGCTCAATAGTAAGCGTCGTCTGAGCCCCACCTTCCACGAGGTGGGCTGAAGTCGGAGTGTCGA
>CALMZV010000107.1 GCA_937870755.1 uncultured Methylocystaceae bacterium | reverse complement strand
AACTGCTTGTTCGCCATGTAGTTCTTCATGATATCGACAAGCGCCTTGTTGGCCGTCTTCTCGCGGCCGGCAAATTCGTCAAAGGCCACGACATCCCAAAAGCCGACCAATCCGATCCGGCCATTGGAATTGTTCACGAAAAGCTTGGGAACCGTGATTTCACCGCCCGAGATCAGCTGACCATGTGGTGAAAACTCGGAATAGATATGAGATTTTCCCGTCCCCTTGGGACCAAGCTCGATGAGGTTGTAGTTGCGCTCAACAAATGGCACCAGGCGCAACAGTTGCAAAAGCTTTGACCTGCGCCCGAACAGTGACGGATCAAAGCCGATGCTCTGCATTAGCAGATCGATCCATTCCTCGGTGGTGAACTTATCCCGCGTCTCGCGATAGCCGTCATAGTCCACGCGGGCGATCTGGATCGGCTTCAACGTGTCGATGATCCAGGGAGATATCCGGCTGTCTTCCGAGAATTCGTACTGCACATCGGCGATGCACCAAATACCCGTAACCAGCAGTTTCGGGTGCGCCTTTACCGTGGCGCTGTCGATGGCAACCCGCTTGATACCGAGGTTTTCAAAGACCGCCTCATAGGCATCGGTCTTTTCATTCAGCGCCACGCTAACCTGATCGATGACCTTGTAGCGGCCACGCTCCTTGATCGTTGATTGTACCAACCCCGCTTCGGAACGATGGACGTAGTGCTTGCGCAGGATGTCCTTGACCGTTTCAATGCCTGTCGCAATCGAGGCTTCGTCATCGGTCGCGCAATACTGGCCGAGAAGGTATTCGAGCACATAAGTGGGGACAATGGCGTTCCCCTTCACGGCCTTCACCAGGTCCTTACGGACCACGAAACCGGCAAAATGCTCATTGATCTTGTCATCAAGGGTCGACATCGGCACCTCAGAAATCGAAATCTGTACTGATCCCGCGTTTCAGCAGCAGCGGCTGCGAAGCGTGATCTTCGAAATGGCTGGTCTTGCCGATGCGCGTTCGCAGCTTCAGGAAGACTGTCTGATTGTTATAGGCGTCCGCCGCCTTGGACAGCAGGAAGCTCCGCGACAGCTCGCGCTCGCGCGGGTTCTCAGACGTGAAATCGAATTCCAACTCGGCTTCGTCTGAGATGAGTGTTTTATCGTCGGCAAAGATGGCTGCATGCACCTGCCGGGGCTGCTGCTTGTCGGTCACTGGCTCCGCCTGATAGAAGGTGACCTGGATCTGGCCCGTGGTGATCTGAGCACGGGGTGGCGGAATGATCTGCACCGAAACCTGTCCGACATCCTCCTTGCGCTGCTTGCCGACACGCAGGACCGGCAGGACGATCTCCTGCAGGCTCGCCCCGCCATGGACAAAGCGGGTGCCCGATCCTTTGACGCGCAGGCGGTTGATCGAGTTCGGGATCAGAATGTCCTGCTCACCTTCCAGCCCAAGCTGTGCAGCAGAGAACTTCTTCATGCCGCCACTGCTGTTGAGGCTCCGGCCGATCACGAAGCGCCGGTTTCGTGTAACGATCTCGCCCTCCGGCTCGCTCAGCGCGAAGCCGCTCTCTTCCAGAGCCTTGTGCTGCCACAGGAAGCCGTGATCGGCGGTGATCAGGATGTTCGAGAAATTGGCCGAAGTCAGCTTCCGCACCAGCTTCACCAGATCCTCGATGGCAGCCTCTGCCGCAGCTGGGACATTTTCCTCCGTGGCGAGCTTGTCGCCAATCGCGTCGATCTGGTTGTGATACAGATAGAGGACATCATGATCCCGGAAGAGGTCTTTGCCCTCCGATGATCCCAGATTCATGAAATCCTTAGCCGCGAGAACCTT
>CALMZV010000106.1 GCA_937870755.1 uncultured Methylocystaceae bacterium | reverse complement strand
CCGCCAGCTTCCAGCCGTGATGCGGCGGCGCAGGCGCCGCCAGCTTCCAGCCGTGATGCGGCGGCGCAGGCGCCGCCGCATTGGCGCCGTCATCGCCGCCTAAACGGGCCGGCGCTTGTCGCGTGCGCGTCCAACTTGTTAAGAGAGACGCTCGTTCGGCTTTCCCGCGTCCGCTCAAGGGCCCGCTCATGTTCTTTCGCACCGCTCGTCCCGCCGCCGCGCTTCTGGGCGCCGGCCTCCTCGTCGGCTTCGGCCTCGCCGCCTCCCCCGCGCGCGCCGATTGTCAGGAGGACATCGCCAAATTCATGAAACAGCGCGACGCGGTCATCTCCCAGCTCAACGCCATGGCCGGCGGCGGCAAGAAGAAAAAGCAGCTGGACCCCGCGGCCGCCTGCCCGAAGTTCCGCAGCCTGACCGCCATCCTCAACCAGACCGTCGCCTATTTCGAGAAGAACAAGGACTGGTGCGGCGTGCCGGATCAGGTGGTCGACGGCGCCCGCAAACAGCGCGCGCAGTTCGCCTCCACGGCCGGCCAGGCCTGCGGCATCGCCGCCAAGATCGCCAAGATGAAGGCGCAGGCCGCCCGCGAGGCGCAGGAAGGCGGTCCGATGGGCCGTCCGCAGGCGCAACGCCTGCCGGCCGGACCGTTGTGAGCCGGCGCGCCCCGCCCCGAACGAGACCGACCTCCGCATGACCCCCGGCCCGCAGACGCCCTCCGGGCGACAGTTGCCGGACTCGGTCGCGCGCCATCCCGTGCTCGCCCTGGCGCCGGAGCGCGCGGTTCCTTTCATCCAGCTCGCTCGTCTCGACCGGCCGATCGGGTGGTGGCTGCTGCTGCTGCCGTGCTGGCAATCGAGCGCGCTGGCGAGCGCGGCGGAAGGGCGCGGCCCCTACTGGCTGCATCTGGCGCTGTTCTTCGTCGGCGCCATCGCCATGCGCGGCGCGGGCTCCACCTATAACGATCTGGTCGACCGCGAGATCGACGCCAAAGTGGAGCGCACGCGGCTGCGGCCGCTGGCGTCCGGCCGCGTGACGCCGCGCGCGGCGCAGGCCTTCATCGTCGCGCAATGCCTGGTCGGTCTGGCGGTGCTGCTGGCCTTCAACGGTTTCGCCGTCGCGCTCGGCTTCGCCTCCATCGCCATCGTGCTCGTCTATCCGTTCATGAAACGCGTGACCTCGTGGCCGCAGGCGACGCTGGGCCTCGCCTTTTCGTGGGGCGCGCTGATGGGCTGGGCGGCCGTGTTCGGCTCGCTCTCGGCGCCGGCGCTGCTGCTCTACGGCGGCGCGATCGCGTGGACCATCGGCTACGACACGATCTACGCGCTGCAGGACATACGCGACGATTCGATCATCGGCGTGCGATCCACCGCGCGGCTGTTCGCCGCCCGCGTGAAGCCGGCGGTCGGCGCGCTCTACGCCGGCGCCGTGGCGCTTGCGGGCGCGGCGGTCTACACGGCGCATGTCCATCCGGTCGCATGGCTGGGCGTTTCGGCCTACGCCGCGCATCTGGCGTGGCAGATCGCGGCCATCGACGCCGGCGATCCGCAGCGCGCGCTGACCCTGTTCCGGTCCAACCGCAACGCCGGCTTGCTGCTGTTTGCGGGTCTGATCGCGGCCTCGCTCATCGCGCGCTGATTTTTGACCGCGCGGGCGCGCGCATTATCCTGCCGGCTCCACCCGTCCCCGGAGCCGCCATGTTCGATCCGTCTTCCCTGCCGTTCGATGTCGATGCGATGCTCGCGGGCCTGCGCCCCTGGGTCGAATGCGAAAGCCCCACGTTCGAGTCCGCCCGCGTCGACGCGATGATGGATCTCGCCGCGCGCGACTTCGCGCTCGCGGGCGCGCGCATAGAGCGGATCGCGGGCCGCATGGGCCTGGGCGGCTGCCTGCGCGCGCAATTTCCCCACGCCCGCGAAGGCGAGAGGGGCGTGCTCGTGCTCGGCCATTTCGACACGGTTCATCCGGTCGGCACGCTCGGCCCGCTCCCCTTCCGGCGCGACGGCGACATATGCTTCGGGCCGGGCATATGCGACATGAAGGGCGGCGATTTCCTGGCGCTCGAAGCCATGCGGCAGTTGCAGCGCGCGGGCGTCGAAACGCCGTTGCCGGTGACGTTCCTGTTCGTGAGCGACGAGGAGATCGGCAGCCCGTCGACACGCGATCTGATCGAGGCGGAAGGCGCGCGCGCGGCCTATGTGCTCGTGCCCGAGCCGGGCGGTCCCGACAACCGCGTCGTCACCGGCCGCTACGCCATCGCGCGCTACAATCTGGAGACGACCGGCCGGCCGAGCCACGCCGGCGCGACGCTCGCGCAGGGACGTTCCGCCATTCGCGAAATGGCGAAGCGAATCGTGGAGATCGAATCCATGACCGGCCCGGATTGCACGTTCAGCGTGGGCGTGGTGCGCGGCGGCCAGTGGGTCAATTGCGTGTCGACCGTCTGCACGGCCGAAGCGTTGAGCATGGCCAAGCGCCAGAGCGACCTCGACGCGGGCGTCGACCGCATGCTGGCGCTATCGGGCGTGCGCGACGAGGTGGCCTTCCGCGTCACGCGCGGCGTCACGCGGCCTGTCTGGGAGCCGGATGCGCGCACGCTCGCGCTCCATGCGCATGCCGAAAAACTCGCCAGGGCGATGAATCTCGCCCTGCCGCATGGCAGCGCGGGCGGCGGCTCGGACGGCAATTTCACCGGCGCGATGGGCGTGCCGACGCTCGACGGCCTCGGCGCCATCGGCGGCGGCATCCACACGCTCGAAGAACACATTCTCGTGCGCAGCCTGGTGGAACGCGGGCGGCTGATGGCGGGCCTGCTGGCGACGCTGGACACCGGCGTGGCGTAAGAACGGCGGAGGACCTTCATGGCGAGGAGCGCCCGGCGGGCGCGTCTCGAACCATGCGGGGGGCGACCCATCCTTCGAGACGCCGCCTGCGACGGCTCCTCGGGATGAGGTTCGAGATGGTCAGTCCCGCGCGATGATCTCGCGTTCGCGATGGACGCGCGGTTCGCCCTGTCCGGCGCGCGCGCGGCGCAGCGACAGACGCGGGCGACGCCCGGCGAGCGGGGAGCCGCGCCGGCGCGGCTTGCGCGCGCGCACCGCCAGCGCGCCGATGCGCGCCTCCAGCATGACGAATTCGCCCGGCGTGCGCTCGATGTAACGCGGCAGGCCGAACTGCTCGGCGCAATGGCGCCAGACCTTCACGGCCTCGCACTCGTCCTGCGTTTCCAGCAGCGCGGCTTCGCCCGCGCCGTGCGGCCCGACGAGCGTGATAAGGTAGACGAACCCTTCGGCGCGCTCGGCGAGACCGATGGCGAGGCCGCGTCGCACGCCGAAGGCCGCAGGAACTGCGGAAGCGGGAGTGGTGGGGAGCGCTTTGTTCGTCATGAAGCGATGGTGGCGCGCGGGCGGCCCGAAAAGAGCTAAAATGCGTGGTCAACGCGCAGTAAACAGCGCGATTGGCGAGGGAATGGCAAAAGGGATCGCTCAAATTCGAGCGAAATCCGGCGCCGGCCCGCAGGCGCGGCGCGCCCGGCGATTTAACTTCGCACGCGGTTCGCTTAACTAGGGATCATGTCCGTTTCCGCCCCGCCCTCCCCCATCGGCGCCCAGAACGTCCGAAACGCTCAAGACGCCGCCGCCACGCTGGCGCGCGCCGCGCGCGCGGCCGGCGCCATGGCGATGGAATGGTTTCATGCAGGCCGGCGCACCCGCGCGCGCGTCGATTACAAGCACGGCGGCTCGCCCGTCACGGAGGCCGATCTGGCGGTCGACGCGTTTCTGGCCGCCGAACTGCGCGCGGCCTTTCCGTACGCCGGCTGGCTGTCGGAGGAGACCGCCGACAGCGCCGAACGGCTGTCGCGCGAATGGGTGCTGATCGTCGATCCGATCGACGGCACCCGCGCCTTCGCCGACGGCGATCCACGCTGGGCGGTGAGCGTGGCGCTGGTGCGCCGGGGCGCGCCGTTCGCGGCCGCGCTCGAAGCGCCGGCGCTCGACCAAAGTTTCACGGCGCTCGCCGGCGCCGGGGCCTTTCTCAACGGCGCGCGTCTTTCGGCCGCCGACAACGTCTCGCGCAAGGTCGCGGGGCCCAAACCGTTGATCGAAAAGCTGGCGCGCCGTCTGGACCTGGAGACGACGCCGAAAACCCCGTCGCTGGCGGTCCGCATGGCGCATGTGGCGTCCGGCGTTTTCGGCGCCGCCGTCGCCTCGCCAAACGCGCACGATTGGGATATAGCGGCCGCCGATCTGATCTTGCGCGAAGCCGGCGCGCGCCTTGCGGGGCTCGACGGCCGCCGGATCGTCTACAACCGCGACGCGATCCGGCACGGCGCGCTCTACGCGGCGCCCGCGCACCTGCACGATGCGCTGATCGCCGCCGCGCGTTCATGAGCAGCGCCGCCGGCGATACGAGGCCCGACATGACGACCAAGGAACCTTCCGCCAAACAACTGCCGCATCTGGTATTCGGCGGCGAACTGACCGAACTGCACGGCATCGAGTTCAAGGATCTGGGCAAGGTCGACATCGTCGGCATTTTCCCCAACTACGCGACCGCCCACGCCGCATGGAAGGCCAAAGCGCAGTCGACCGTCGACAACGCGCAGATGCGTTATTTCATCGTCCATCTCCATCGACTGCTCGACCCGTCCGCGTAGACGGCGCCCGGCGCCGCGAGGCGGAGCCACGTCCATGATCCTCGCATGATGCGCCCGCCGTTGCTTCCCCTCTACCGCGTCGCCACGCGGCTCGCGGCGCCGCTGGCGGCCGGCTATCTGGCCGCGCGCGCCGCGCGCGCGAAGGAAGACCCGGCGCGGCGCGGCGAACGTTTCGGCCGCGCGAGCCTGGCGCGACCGGAAGGCCCGCTCGTGTGGCTGCACGGCGCGAGCATCGGCGAAAGCCTGGTGCTGCTGCCGCTGGTCGAACGTCTGATCGCGCGCGGGCTGAACGCGCTGGTGACGACCGGCACCACGAGTTCGGCCGCGGTGCTGGCCGACCGTTTGCCGGCCGGCGCGCTGCACCAGTTCGCGCCGCTGGACGCGCCGCAATTCGTCGACCGGTTTCTCGGTCACTGGCGGCCGGAGCTGCTGGTGCTCTCGGAATCCGAACTGTGGCCCAACATCATCGGCGCGATGAAACGGCGCGGCGCGCCGATCGCGGTCGTCAACGCGCGCATGTCGCCGCGCTCCTACCGGCGCTGGCGGCGCGCGCCGCGCGCGGCGCAGTCGCTGTTGCAGGAGATCGACGTCTGCATCGCGCAGTCGCAGGCCGACGCCGCGCGCCTGTTGCGGCTCGGAGCGCCGCGCGTGCAGGTCGCCGGCAATCTGAAATTCGACGCGCCCGCGCCGCCCGCCGATCACGCGGAACTCGGCGCGCTGGCAGGCGAGACCGGCGCGCGCCCGGTGTGGGTCGCAGCCTCCACGCACGCCGGCGAGGAGGACGCCTGCCTTGCCGCGCATTCCGCGCTCGCCCGGCGTTTTTCCGATCTCCTGACCATCGTCGTTCCGCGCGATGCGCGCCGCGGCGCCGCCATCGCCGCGCGTGCGGCCGCGCTCGGACTGGCGAGCGGCCTGCGCAGCGCCGGCGCGCGGCCGGATCCCTCGATCCAGGTCTACGTCGCCGACACGTTCGGCGAGATGGGTCTGTGGTACCGGCTCGCCAATGTCGTGTTCGTCGGCAATTCGCTCAAAGGCGGACGCGGGCAAAACCCGATCGAACCGATCCGCCTCGGCGGCGCGGTGCTGCACGGCCCGTCGGTCGAAGCGTTCGCCGACGCCTACGAGGCGCTCGACGCCTGCGGCGGCGCGCTGTGCGTGCGCGACGCGGCGGCGCTGGCGACCGCGCTCGAAGGCGTGCTAACCGACGCCGCCGCGCTGCGCGCGATGGCCCGCGCGGGCCAGAGCGCGGTCGAGGAGATGACCGGGGCGACCGAGCGCGTGTTGCAGGCGCTGGAGCCCTACATCGTGCATCTGAAATTCGGCGAACGCGCATGAAGGCGCCGACCTTCTGGTTCTTCGCGCGGCCGACGCCGGCGGCGCGCGCACTGCGCCCCTTGAGCGCGCTCTATGGCGCGCTCGCCGCCCGCCGCATGGCGCGGCCGGGCCAGCGCGTGGCGGCCAGGGTCGTCGCAATCGGCAATTTCGTCGCCGGCGGCGCCGGCAAGACGCCGACCGCGCGCGCGCTCGCACGCCTGTTGCAGGCGGACGGCGCGCACGTGGCGTTTCTGTCGCGCGGCTACGGCGGGCGCGTTGGCGCCGGGCCCGCGCGCGCGACAGGCGCCGATGCGTCGCTCTTCGGCGACGAGCCGCTGCTGCTCGCCGAAAGCGCGCCGACCTATGTGGGCGCGGACCGCGTGGGCGCCGCGCGCCGCGCCATCGCCGAGGGCGCCGATGCGCTCGTGCTGGACGACGGATTGCAGAGCCGGCGCATCGAACCCGACCTCGCGATCGCGGTCGTGGACGGGGCGAGCGGCGTCGGCAACGGGCTCTGCCTGCCGGCCGGCCCGCTGCGCGCCCCGCTCGCCGCGCAGCTGGCGCATGTCGACGCGCTGATCGTGATCGGCGCGGGCGCGGCCGGCGAGGCGGTGGCGGCGGCGGCGCAGCCAAAACCCGTGTTTCGCGCACGCCTTGCGCCCCACGACAGCGCGCGCGCGCTCTGCGGCCGCAAGACCGTCGCGGTGGCCGGCATCGGGCGCCCGGAAAAATTCTTCGCAACCCTCGCCGGGATCGGCGCCGACGTCGTCGCGCGTCACGCGTTCGCCGACCATCACGCCTATACGGGCGCCGACATCGCGCCCATCGCGCGCGCGGCGGCCGAGGCCGGCGCGGTGCTCGCGACGACGGAGAAGGACGCCGTGCGCTGGCCGGCGGACGCGCCGCGCCCGTTCGTCGTGCGGGTCGATCTGGCGTTCGACGACCCCGCCGCCGTGCGCGACTTCGTGGCCGCGCACACGGCTCCCCGCGCCGATTGACGGTCCATATTGTATGACAATACAACTCGGGCGATAATCGCGGCCATATTCCGCATTGCGGAATTAATTCGACAGCCAGAGCCTGGCGACAAGGAGTTAAGGGATGAAACGTTTGATGCTGGGCGCCGCCGCCGCGCTTCTGGGCGTGGGCGTCGCGCAGGCGCAGGTGACGAAGGACGTCACCATCGCCGTCATGAACGACAAGAGTTCGGTGTTCTCCGACGCCGGCGGCATGGGCAGCGTCATCGCCGCACAGCTCGCCATCGACGATGCGGGCGGCAAGGTGCGCGGCCAGACCGTCAAGCTGCTCGGGCCCGACCACCAGAACAAGGTGGACGTGGGCGTGACGCTCGCCAAGCAGATGTACGACCAGCAGAATGTCGACGCGATTTTCGATATCGGCAATTCGGCGATCTCGCTGGCGGTGCAGGAAATCGCCCGCGAGCGCGGCAAGGTTCTCGTCCATACCGGCTCGGCGACCGCCGACATCTTCGGCAAGGCGTGTTCGCCGACCGGCGCCATGTGGCTCTACGACACCTATTCGCTCGCGCAGGGCATCGCCAAGGCGATCGTCAAGGACGGCGGCGACACCTGGTTCTTCATCACCGCCGACTACGCCTTCGGCCACGCGATGGAGGCGGAGGTCTCCAAGATCGTGAAGGCCTCCGGCGGCAAGGTGCTCGGCTCCGTGCGCCATCCGGTCGGCTCGATGGACTTCTCGTCCTTCCTGCTGCAGGCCCAGTCCTCCGGCGCCAAGATCATCGCGCTGGCCAACGCCTCCGGCGACACCGTGACGTCCATCAAACAGGCGCGCGAGTTCCAGATCGGCGAAGGCGACCAGAAACTCGCCGTGCTGATCTTCTACCTCACCTCCGTCCACTCGCTGGGCCCGAAGGCCACGCAGGGCGTGAAATACCTGTCGGCCTATTACTGGGACGCCGACGACGCCAGCCGCGCGTTCGGCAAGCGCTTCGCGGCCAAGAGCGGCGGCAAGATGCCGACGCAGGCGCAGGCCGTCGTCTACAGCGCGGTGCGCCACTATCTGCGGGCGGTGGACGCCGCCAACAGCGTCGACGGCCTGACCGTCATGCGCAAGATGAAGGAAATGCCAGTCGACGACTTCTTCGCGCCCGGCGCACGCGTCCGCGCCGACGGCCGCCTGATGAACGGCTATCTGCTGACCGAAGTGAAGGCCCCCGCCGACGTGAAACAGGGCTGGGATCTGCTGAAGGTGCTCGGTCGCGTGAAGGCCGAGGACGTGATGCGTCCGATCTCCGAAGGCGGCTGCACGCGCCTCGACCCGGCGCAATGAGTGAAACGCCCGCACAGCGCGGGCGTTTCGTCTCCTCGCGTCAGCCCGGCGTCGCTTCGCTCTTTGTCGGAAGCGCCCGCAATATGCAGGCGCTTCTTTTCCTCGCATCAGCTCGGCGTCGCTTCGCTCCTAAACCAACGGCCTTCGGTCGTTGGTTATCCGAAACATCGGACATCGATATACGTGCGAAGTCCGAAACATCGGACTTCCTATGCGCTGCGAAGTCCGAAACATCGGACATCGATATACGTGCGAAGTCCGAAACATCGGACTTCTTATGCCCCTGCGAAGTCCGAAACATCGGACTTCCTATGTCCTGCGAAGTCCGAAACATCGGA
>CALMZV010000105.1 GCA_937870755.1 uncultured Methylocystaceae bacterium | reverse complement strand
CCGGACTTGCCGGCGTCGCGGACAAGCTGGCGGTCGAGCTGCGTCCAGCGTTCGGTCTCGATCTGGCTTTCGAGAGTACGGCGGATATCGAGATCGGTGCGCGGTCCCAACTCCTGGGTGATGAGCTCGCGCGCCCGGTCGCGCATGCCCTCCTTGATGTAGTCGCGCGAGATCACGAGGTCCTGGCCATCGTCCCGCACGCCGCGCACGATCAGGTGGACATGCGGATGCTCGGTGTTCCAGTGATCGACGGCGACCCAGTCGAGCTTCGTGCCGAGATCTTTTTCCATCTGGCCGACGAGATCGCGGGTGAAGGATCTAAGGTCCGCCATGTCGGGGGCGTCGTCGGGCGAGACGATGAAGCGGAAATGATGCCGGTCATCGCCACAGCGCTCTGCGAAGGCGCGGGCGTCGGCATTCTCCGTTCCCGGCCCGAACAGCCGCGCCTTCTCCCCGTCACGGGTCACGCCGTCGCGGCGCAAATAGTCGAGATGCGTTCCGAGCGGCGCGGATCGAGCGGTGTGACGGACCACACGCGCCTTGACGACGGCGCCACGCGTGCGCGACGTGATGAGGCGATTAGCCTGAATGCTGGCGCGCTGGCCACGCCCGAAGCGTGAGCGATTGCCGGAGGTGACGCGGCCGGATCGCGAGACGCCGCCGCCTGCCTTCTTCGCTGCAGCGAGCGCCTGCGCAACGAAAGGCCGGGTCTGTTGCGCGCGGGTCGATCGGATGCGGCCCGGACGTATGCGGAACTCGAGGTCATCGAACATGACGCGACTCCGCACGGTGCAAAAAGGACCGAAAAATCAGGAACATGGGCGCGGAGCGCACGGTGCGCGAAGGCGCTACACGGTGCGGAACGCGCCAAAAACATGAACAAAAACAACCGCCCGACCGAAGCGCACCGTGCGCCCTTTTATCCTGCCATCGTCCGGTCGCTGCGCCTGCCCCCACCCCCGGCGTTCTCCACGACACGCCAGAGCCCGAGGGGATGCACCTTGATGGAGGGCCGCTCATGGCCGGCCTCCCGCTGCATTGCCCGCGACAAACAGCTCTTGGCGTTGCAAGGCGGTGATCGAATCCGGGGTCGCCGTGAGGGATGGGAGCGCGTGGTCTGACGCGCGGCCCGCCTGCGCTGGACTGGCGGCGGAAGTGCCACCCTCGCGCACGACGAAGATCCCCGCCTCGCGCCAGTCGGGCGGTCGCACGATAATGGAGCCGCCGTTCAAGGGCCGCTCGCCGCGCAGCGCGGGCGCAAGCGAAGCGACGTAGGCCCGCGTCTCGGCAGGCAGCGGGCGACCTTTCGAGCGATGCTCGTCGTAGCGCGCCGGGCCGGCATTGTAGGAGGCGAGCATGGCTGCGACGTCGCCGTAGCGGTCCCACATTTCACGGAGGTACGCGGTGCCGGCAAGGATGTTGTCGCGAGGATCGTAGGGATCGCGACCAAGGCCGTGGCGGGTGCGGAGCTCGGCCCATGTTTCGGGCATGACCTGCATAAGGCCCATCGCGCCCGCCGACGATACGGCGCGCACATCGCCCGCGCTTTCTGCAGCCATCACGGCGACGATCCAGGCTGCCGGGACGCCGAAGCGTCGCGACGCCTCGGTGATGTTCGCGGCGTGCGGATGCGCCGACGCGGCTCCGACGGTGGACGGAACCTGCGCCAGAACAGCGGGCGTTTCAGCCGCGGCGAACGTCAGGCCGGAAAGAAGAAGGAGGAGCGCTGAGCGCCGGACAGCAGTCAAGCCGCCGGCGCTGGCGCGGTGCTGAACCGCCGCCATTCAGTCCTCCTTCCGCTTCTTGGAAGTGAGGTTGGTGTGCAGGCCCCAGGCGGAGCCGTCGTCACCGGCGCGGAAGAGGTTGGCGCGCAGAGTGCCGCCGAACAACGGGCTGTAGATCTCGACGGAGAAGAATTCGCCGGCCCGATCTCCGACGGCCGCCCAGGCGGCGCCGATCGGTAGCCCGTCCTCGTCGCCGAGCAGGACGCGATAGGCTGGAGCGTTCTTGGCCTCCGAGGGCTCGGCGGCGACGAAGGTGATTTCCTCGTCGATGCCAAGCGCCCTGAACCGCCCTTCGAAGCCGGATTCCGTGCGTGTGAAAAGTCCGATGTTGGCCATGATCTTGGTCTCCTGTTGTGCGGCGGGATTGCATTGGTCGCGCTGTCACCGCGTCGGCGCGCGCCAGACGAAGCGGCCCTCGCCGTCGTCGTCGGTGAAAAGCGGTGTCGCCCGACCGATCACCGCGGTGGCGGGAAGCGGGCCGAAGTAGCGGCCGTCGAGGCTGTCTGGGACCTCGTGGTTCATGAGGAACAGCTCTCCGTCGCCGATGCGGCGGCAGCCCTGCCAGACCGGCAGGTCACGGCCCTGGCTGTCGCGGTCGAGCGCATCGCCAAGCGGAACGTCGTCGACGCTGATTGCATGCCCGGAGCGGCAGACACGTTGTCCCGGCAGGCCGAGCACCCGCTTCAGAAGCGGCACGCCGCGAGCGACGTAGCCGCGCTCCACGATGAACGAGGCGACGGGCTCGGGCGGCATCACGACGACAAGGTCGGGCACCTCGAGACGACCAACGGGATCGATGGTGTAGAAGCCGACGGGCTCGCTCGCGGTCGCGTTCCAGACGAGCTTCATCGGCAAGGGCGTGGCGCTGGCGAGGGCGATGCCAAGAACGCCGAAGGCGGTCAGCGCAAGGTAATCGAGCCGCGTCATCGCACGATCTCCCGGCGCCGGAGCCATGCCTGATGGCGATCGAACGTGTAGGGACGCGGCGCTTCGCCGGCGTTCATCCAGTGGGCGACGTGCCGCCAGTGGTCGGGGTCGACATCGGCCGGATCGATGCCGAGCGCGTCGATGCCATCGACGTGACGCAGCACGCTCTCGACCTTCGGCCAGCCTTCGATCTTCAGGAGAATTTCGCCGCCGGGCCGCACGAAAGGCAGCGTCTGGTAGGGCGCGCCCGGTGCGACCGAACGCACGATATCGATGCGCGAGATGACCGTGCCGTAGTCGTTCGCGGCCCAGCGAACGAAGGCGAAGACGGTGTTCGGGCGAAAGCAGACGACACGGCGGCGGCGATCGAGGATCTGCTCGTGAGCCTCGCGGCCGAACCTGATCCAGTATTCGATCTTCTTCTCGACCCACGTGAGTTCCACGCGGGTCAGATCATCCGTTGGATTGGCGGACGGCAGCGGGCCGCCGCGCATGCGGGTAGCCGCGATGCCGGTCATTTTGGGTCTCCTTCGGTCGGGGGGAATTCGCGGGCGAGCAGATCGCGCACCATGTCGGCGACGGTCATTCCGCGGCTGAAGGCGGCGACCTTGATGCGGCCGCGCATGGCGGGGGTGACGTCGATGGTCAGTCGGGCGGAATAGACGGCGGCGGCGCCACAAGCGGGCGCGGTGTCGCCGGCCTTGATCCAGCCGCCCGGATCGGCCGGCCGTGTTGCAAAGCCGCGTTTTTCGGTACGCGCTGTCATGACGCGCCTCCGCCGTCGAACGGCAGCACGGATGCGAGGCGCGCGCGGGCTTTCGCAGCCATGTCCGGGTCAATCTCGCAGCCGAGATGGCGCCGGCCGGACAGCCTGCAGGCTTCCCCGGCCGCACCCGACCCCGCGAAAAAATCGCCGAAGAGGTCGCCTTCGGGGCAACTCGTGCGGATCAGGATTTCGGGAAGCGCCGACGGTGTTTCGGTTGGATGGATTGCGCGGCCATGAGCGTTGCGCATGTAGATGACCGAGCGCATCAGGCGCGGCCCGCCGTCATGACTGACGTAGTGACCAGCGTCGATGTGGCCGGTATGGGGAGGACGTTGCTTGCGGTGCACCGTTCGCGCCGCAGCGTCCGGCGTAGTCTGGACATCGTTGTAGATGTCGCGCCAGGCCGCTTCGCCGGGATAGCACTGGACGGCCAGTTCGTGCACCCGCGTGAAGCGATCTGCGTGAAAGCAGGTGCCGTTCTGCTTCTCCCAGACAATTTCCTGTGCCAGGCGAAGCTTGACGTCAGCGAACCGCTCGGCGGTCGCCATGAAGCTGTGCAGCGAGCCAAAGACCCAGATCGAGCCGGTCGGCTTGAGGGCGGCACGCGCGAGCGCCAGCCAGCCCTCGAGGCGCCGATCCCAGGCGAGCGACGTCTCGCCGTACGGCGGATCGGCGAGGATTATGTCGAATGGCCCATGCGACGGCATGTGTTCGCGGCAGTCGCCGGTAAGGACGATCATGACGCCGCCCTCCCGATGCGCAGCCGCTCGATCTCGGTGACGAGGGCCGCAATTTCACGGGCGGCGGGCGATCGCGCATCGATGTCCGACGCAAGCCGCCCGGTCTGTGCGGCGTCGGCGAAGACGACGCGCTGGCCGATGGTGCTGGCGAGCACCGGCGGATCGTGATCGGCGAGCGTTTCAGCCGTCTCGCGGGCGATGACGGTGCGCGCGCCGCAGCGATTGAGCGCAAAACGGGCGACGAGCTCGGGGCGATAGATGCGTGCTTCGCCAAGGAGCGACAGCATCTCGGCCGAGGCCCAGCCGTCGAGTGGCGACGGCTGTACGGGGATGACCACGAGGTCGGCCGCGAGCAGCGCGGAGCGCATGAGGCCTGCGACGCGCGGCGGGCCGTCTATGACGATGTGATCGACGTCACGGGCGAGCTCGGGCGCTTCGCGATGCAACGTGTCGCGCGCCAGGCCGACGACGCCGAACAGGCGCGGCAGGCCTTCCCGCGAGCGTTGCTGCGACCAGTCGAGCGCGGAGCCCTGCGGGTCGGCGTCGATAAGAGTGACGCGCCTGCCTCGGCGTGCCAGCTCGCCGGCGAGATGCAGCGCGAGTGTGGTCTTGCCGACCCCACCCTTCTGATTGAGGAGCGCGATGATCATCGGCGTCCTCCCGGCGGATCGAGAGGGAGACGCGGCGCTCGGGCGTCGTCTGATGTCAGCGAAGCGGAACGGTCGCGGGCTGGGCCCGGTGGCGTCGGCAGGCTCTTCCTGGCGGCGACGCTGAGGTTTCTGGCGGCATCGCGAATGAGGTTATCCACCTCGCGCGCGCGCTCTACAGAGTTAGATTCCTGGTTAGACTCTAAGTTAAGGGCGCGATTTCTTGTTTCTGCGCTGAGACTTAGGTCTGGTTTGGGTTCCCGATAGCACGAGCCCCCGGTTCCCGATAGCACGATACTTCGGGTTCCTGATAGCACGAGGCCGTCCACAGGTTGTCCACAGGCCTGCGCGGGCTCGAAGGCAAGCAGCGTGCGCCCGCCGGGTTCCGTTTCGAGGAACAGCGTGTAGCCGGGAAGCGGCTGTCGCCGGACGATGTCGCGCAGTTCGAAGGCGAAGCGCTTGAACGGCGACAGGCTCCCCGATTTCTGGTGGAGGTTGCGGAAGTCGAAGCGCCAGCCGTGTCGCTGGCGGCCGCCGTGCTTGCGCACGAGGCGATAGAGCCAGCGGTCAAGGCCGCCCGTCAGGTCGAAATAGGCCCGGTCGATCGTGAGCACGAGGGCATCGTCGAGAACGGCCTTGTAGAACCAGTCCGGTACGATCAGCTCGATGCCTTCGGGACGGCCGTCGCGCCCGGTGCGCTCCTGCCACTCGTTGATCCAGGAAAAGCGATGCCGACGGCCTTCGGCCGGCTGGCGGATCGAGGTGGACACCGTTGTCGATTGCAGGCGGTCGAGCGCCGCCTTCAGCCGCTGATAATCGCGCGCGCTCGTGCCGCGACCGACATAGGAGAGAATTTCGTAAGGGGTGGCGGCCATCAGCCGCGACGTGCGAAGCCCGGCGTCGCGCGCTTCAACGATCTGGCTCGCGGCCCAGATCAGGATATCGGCGTCCCAGATGGTCGCCATGCCGTGGTCGTGAACGGCCTCGACCCTGATCGTTACTTTGCCGGCGACGAAATCGATCGGCGCGGTGCGATGGGTCTTGGAGAGGGAGAAAAAGGGATAGGCCATGAGATCCTGTGCGTCTCTTGGCGCGAAGTCGCCGGGGAGCGCGCGAAACAGGTCGAGCTGCCCGCGCTCCGAGAGGGATCGACGTCGCACCGCCATGAACGGAACCGGCCGCGATCAGCGTGCGTAGCGGCCGGCGTGGACCGGCCGGACGGGCGCCTGGCGCTTTGCTGGCAGGATCGAGCCGCGCGGATCCGAGGTGGAGGTCACTGCGCCGCGGGCGGCCCAGCTTTCGAGCTCGTCGATCGCATAGACGACGCGGCCGCCGAGCTTGTGATACGACGGACCGGTGCCATAGGTGCGGTGCTTTTCGAGCGTGCGTGCGGAGAGGCTGAGGAATTCCGCCGCTTCCTTGGTGCGCAGGAAGCGCGGCGGGAGAAAGACGGGTTCGTGTGGCATGGTCGGGCCTCCGTGGTGTTGGGGACGGCCGCTGCGAGAAAGCGGCGGACGGCGACCACGGTGGCGGAGAGAAGGCGGCGAGTTGCAGGGCGAAGTTGGGGGGTATCGAAATCGCCCACCGTCCGCGGCGGGGCGACGCGTCAGGATTGGCGGCGGTGACGGAGAAGCTTTCGATAGCCGCCGGCGATCATGTTGCGGGCATCGCGTAGCAGCGCCTTGATCGCATGGCGGGCAGAAGACGCCTGCCAGTCATCCCGATCGAGACGCTCCTGGTTGAGGACGACGTGCGCGATTTCCTGCTGTGTCGCGCCAGCGCGATGTCCGTCGAACGCGCGGAGCATTCTGCGCTGGCGGGTCCGCTGCTGGGGCGTCAAACGCGTGTCGGGCGGGATGGCGCGCCCGTGCAGGGCCGAAAGGAGGCGGTAAACCGCTTCTATCCGATCGAAGCCGTCGATGCCGAGCGGTATGGCGGCTACCGATGCGGTGCGGCCCTCGACGACGTAGTTGATAATCTGGACGCGCTCATCGTTCGGCAAAGGAAGACGGAAAAAGTCGCGACCGTCGCCGATCGGCGCCGTGCCGCTCCATGGGAGGAGAAGCGGGTAATCTTCAGTGTCACGGAAGTCGCGTGGCGCTTCGATCAGTACGACAACGCTCGTGTCATGGAGCGGGAGCCAGAAAACCGGAGCTTCAGGAGGCGGCGTCAGAGGGTCTACAGGGAAATCGCAGTCCCCAGCGCCGCTGGATCTGCTCGTTCACGGAGGTCGGAGCTCCGCGTTCAGTCACGGATGCTTCGTAGTCCGCATCGTAAGCATCGTTGCGGCGCAGCCATTCCCAGGCCAGATCGGATGGCGTCAGTGTGTCCAGATGGTCGTATTCAGCCGACGAGCGCCATGTAGATGCGTCAGGCGTCATGATGATCCTCCTGCGACTATTGCGACTTGGAGGTTGTAGAATTCCCGTTCGGGTTGGATTTTGGAAGTCACGTTGAAATCAACAGGTGATGCCTTCAGCGCATCACGATCCAGACTTCCGCTGACTTTCACGAACCAGTTCGCGATAACCGTGTTCGGTCATCCAGTGCGCGCGTGCGAGGTGGGAATTGTGGATCAGTCGACAGCGCATCGGATCGTCATGAAGATCGAGGCCGAAGAGGATGTGAATAGCCTCACGCCAGTCGGCCCCCTCCCGCTCGGCGTCGAGCAGCCGCAGATAGAGCTTCATGTGCTCGCGGTCGTAAGTCGTAAGCGTGTCGCTGGACGGTGGCGCGTCCAGGAACGCCGGTATCGCCTGTCCCATCAGAGTACCATAGTCACGTGCACGACGTTCGTTAACTGTCCCCAAGAGCAATACAGTGCTTTTATGTCAGCAAACCGTCTGTTGATGGCGCAAAGCGCTAACCAGGCTGGTCAGCTTGATGCAGCAACAGGACCCCTTCTCCCTTTTCTGTCGCCAGAAGAACGATCCCGGCCGATTCGAGCGCGCGCCGTACGCCATCTCGCGTGGTTTCGAAAACGTCGAATCCGTTCTCGGATTCGAGGCGTTTGAGCGCGGTCAGCGATACTCGGGCCTTGTCAGCGAGCGTCTCCTGTGTCCAACCCAGCAGCGCGCGTGCGGCCCGTGATTGTCGGGCGGTGATCATACATGATCACCTCCCACTTCGACCCGCATGCACTCCAGAACTACGACTATTTTAGTCGCCCTACGGCAGAAATCCACCCCATTTTTGAGCCCAAGCCACTAATAGCTGCGTTTCTCGACCCAGCTCGGCAACTGATTCGGTTTTCCTAGAATGGCCGGAGAAATCGAGGCCGGTCGCACAGGCTGGAGATCTGGCCCACACGGCTTCCGGCCTCGGGCGGGGCGGCTCTGGCGAGCGTGGCCCCAAGCCATAGCCTCGGCCCGGGAGAGGAGGATGGGTTTGGGAAGGAGGGCGAGGGAACCGTCGCCTCCTTCCCATGGGAGGGTTCGAGGGAGGGGTCTCCCTTCCCTCGGGAGGATGTTTGAAGGAGGGGCGCCAGCCCTTCCTTCATGGGAGAGCTGGAGAGGGGCTCACCCCTTTCCAATAGCCGGGAAGGCCGGTCGATCCGGCCGCGCCGGCTCCGCTGACGGTGTGAAGGCGGCAGGCGGCCGAGGCCGCCTGCCGCCCGATCGCTGTCACCAGACGAGACCGTCAATCGCTTCGTAGCGCTCGCGTTCATCGTCCGGCTCTTCGCCCTCGATGGAGAGGTCTGTGGTGAAAGTGTTGAAGTATATGCCCGTCTCGGCGGCGATCTGGCGGGTGATTGCGCACAGGCCGTGCAGGCGGTCGTCGCCTACTTCCTCGCGGGGCGCAGGGAAGTCAGCGAGGAAATGCCACCTTCCGGCGCGGCTGTCGTACCATTCGTTGGTAGACCAGTCGACGTGGACGTCGTTGAGCAAAAGGTCGATGCCATCGGGTTCGCCCCAGTAGTGCGTGAGCTCCTGTCCGGCGCACCAGATCCGCTCGCCCAGATCATCTGCCTCGGGGCCGCTCGGTGCCAGTGCGAGTTCGCGTTCCGCGGCAAGCGCGCCGCGCACAAGATCGACGAGCTGGTCGAGCCGCTCCACGAGCCTGTCGTGTGCTCCGCGGCTGAATTCGTCGTCGCAGCCAAGGCGATTGGCCATCGCCATGAGGCGGAATCCTGCGAACTTCGCGTAAAGTTCGACATAGTGGAAATCAGACATTGTAAGTCTCCTTTCGTTTCTGACGAAAGGTGTCCACGCTGTAGCCCAGAGGGGTCAGGGACCGCGGTACGCGGCCGCCGCGCGGCAAGCGGAGGAGCCGATTTTGTGGCGTCGGCCTCGGGCCGGCGAAAGAAAATTGGAGGGGCCGCGCTGTCCTTGACGCCGGATGGGCTGGCGTAAAATGGACTGTCAGAGAGAGATAGCCCGCGGCCCCGATCAGGGGCCGCGTCCGTATGGGCCGGGGTGGTTTGGAGGGGGTGGTTCACCCCCTTCATGGGTGGGGGAGCAGGAGGGGGCGGGGCGTGCCCTGCCCCTTCCGGGGAGAGTTTGAGAGGGGCGGCCTGCCCCCCTCTCATAAGCAAGGACGAACGGTCGATCCGCTCGCCCTCGCTCATCCTGAACATCGCGACCCTCGGGAAACGCAGGAAAACCCGGCGGCTTGCGCCGCCGGGCCCTGGCCTTTCCGCTCAGAACGGGATGTCGTCGTCGAGATCGCGCTGGCCGGCTCCGTTTTCGCTCTGCTGCGCCCGGCTCAGGAAGTCGACCGTCTCGGCGATGATCTCGCTGCCGTAGCGATCGTTGCCTTCTTGGTCCTTCCACTTCGTGTAGTGGATGCGGCCGCGAACCAGAACCTTCATACCCTTCTCGCAATAATCCTGGATCGTCTTGCCGAGGCCATTGAAGGCGGTGATCCGGTGCCATTCGGTGTCCTGAACCCGGTAGCCCTTGTCGTCCCGGACAACCTTGCCTTCCGAGTAGCGGGGGCGCGAGGTGGCCAGCGTGAAGTGGGTGATCCGGGTGCCGCCCTGGGTGGAGCGGGTTTCGGGGTCCTGACCGATGTTGCCGGCGAGAATGACGATGTTCTGCATTGTAGGTCTCCGTTGCTTCTCGGAGGGACCATCCCTCCGACGAGACCCGGCCAAGGACGGCGGGAGACGCCTGCAACTGCCTGCTTGCGGGCAGCTCGCCCATAAGGCCCGGAGTGGGGCGGGCAGCCGCGCTTGCGCGGCAACACGGTCCGGAGCCGCGTGGGTTGCGGCCGGAAACCGAACGGACTTACGGGATCAGTCAGTCGGAGGGATTGGTGCCTCTGAACGCATACGAACCGAGACGCACAGCCGAACCATCGTCCTCGCCGGCAGCAGCGAAACGGCAGGCCCTATGAGCCTGCGCCGGCCAGGGCGGCGCCTTCGGTCCTCCATTTCCGGCCACCCGCCTCTCCGCTCGCAGAAGCTGTCCGGGACGAGGACGAGAAAGGCTATCGGGCCGAATGGCACGGAATGGCGACGCGTCCGCTTCGATGGCGGAAGGTGCGATCCGACAGAATTGCGAGGGGGTGGGAATGAAGGTGATCGCGGCTTGCTTTCACGGCGCGAAGGGGCTTGACGGGCGGGGCGACAGACGTTCACAGCCTCCGGGACTCATGCCGATAGTCGGGCGATCCCGAGCGACCGGGTGATGCTCACGGGAAACGGCGGCATGGGGCCGCAGCGTCGACGCTCCATGCCTGACCTGAGCGGGAAAGCCGGACATCCGGCGGCGCAAGCCGCCCTGGTTTTCTTGTGGCAGTGATGGTCGCGGTCGACGGGTCAGCGCGAAAACACCGAGACGCCGAGGGCGTTGAGGTTGACCATCGCGGCTATGCCGATGAACAGACCGCCCGCGCCGCCGAGCAGATTGAGCACTATCGTCGAGTCAATCGCGTTCTTTGTGACGCCGAGCACGAGGGCGTATCCCGCAATGGTGGCCGGGATCGCGAAGATCGCCAGCGCGATCAGGCGCAGGGCCGGATTCCTGGCGAAGCCGAGAACCCCGATCACCAGCGCGATCGACAACAAGGCCGCGCCGATGGCGGCAAGACCGGACAGGAAGACCCCGGCGCCGGCACCCCAGGCGTACTGCGCGGCCGAGAGGCCGACCATGAAGGGCAAGGCGTAGATGGCAAAGTTGTAGGCGATGATGCAGAGCGTTATCGTCAGCGAGATAGCCAGCAGGATCAGTGACATCGAAACCTCCAGATGAACGGTTGAAGATCGAGACAGACTACTGGTGATTTGGCTCTGTCTCTGACTGTGCTACTGCGCCGGTTCTGCAAGAGTTCTTCATTAAAGTCATCGACACGGTCGATGGTCAAGTTCGTACATTTGCCAGAACCAGTTGAACGTGTGCGGGCTTTGATGTTTCTTTGCGAAAGACAAGCGAAAACCCTTTTTGGAACGTGCAAATGATATCGCCTGATGGAGTTCCGATTGTTTGCAGTGAGCCCCAGGGAGTGGCTCGCGGCTTGTTCCTTCATTTGCCTGCTTTTGGCCAAAAGAAAGAGGATACAAGGCCGGTTCTCGACCATCTAGCCGAAAAGGGCTTTACGGCGATCGGAATGGATGCATGGCAGCAAGGCGAACGAGGCCGCGAAAGCCGAGACCAGCTCACGACGCGCGTGTTCGGGAATTTCCGGCGGAATATGTGGCCAATTCTCGGACAAACGACACTGGATGTATCTCGGGTGATCGATTGGGGGCTGGCAGAGTTCAATCTAACTGCGCCGGTGTTTGTAAGCGGCCTCTCGCTCGGCGGGGACATCGCGGTCGCCGCTGCTGGTCTTGATTCCCGGATCTCCTTTGTCGTTGCCGTCGGCTCGACGCCAGATTGGAAACGGCCGGGAATGCACGATGTTGTCGACGCAGCGAAACTGCTGGCGTCCGGTGAGGCGGACCTATACGCGCAGTTCTTCTATGATCAGCTCAACCCTTTAACGCATCTGCACCGATATGCGAGGGGGCCATGGCTGAACTTCATTTCGTGTGAGTTTGATAATCATATTCCCTTGGATGGTGTGACACGGTTCAAGGCAGCGCTATCGGACGCATATCCACTGGCTGGCGAGCGTATTTCCCTGAAAATGTTACGGGGCCGGCGGCATATGGATTTGCTCGATCTCGATGTCTGGTGGCCGACAGCCTCCGCGCTTATAGATCGCGCTGACAGCTTGGCTTCGTCGGGCAATTCCTGAACGCTGGGCCAATCCGCACTTGGCTGCGAAGAGCCACAATAGTCGGCGAGCAGATCTGTCGTTAACAAGGCGACAGCTTCAGGAACGAAGTGGCGCACCTGGGCAAAGGCGGCGCTTACGCGCCGCCATCGAATTGCATGGTCGGGATGCCGAGCTTGCGGGCCTTGTCCGCGAGGTTTCCCTGAATGCCGCCGCCGCCGAAGACGAGGACGCCGACCGGCAGCACCTCCAGCATCGTGTCGTTGCGCTTGTAGGGAGCCTGTTTCGCCGGATACTTCTCGAAGTCGGGCGTGAAGGCGATCTGCGGCACCTTGCGGTTTTCTGCCCAGCGGGCCGCGATGCGTTCCGCTCCCGTCTTCGCGCCACCGTGGATGAGCACCATGTCGGCGTGCTTCGCACGGACCTGATCGAGCTTGGCCCAGATCAGGGTGTGGTCGTTGAAGTTGGTTCCGCCTGAGACGGCCACCTTCGGACCGGCGGGCAACAGCACCTCCTTCTCAGCCCGGCGCTTCGCGGCAAGGTAGTCTCTGGAGTCGATCATCGCGGCTGTCAGGTTGCGATGGCTGACCTTCGAGCCGGTACGGGGCCGCCAGGCGCTGCCGGTGTGGTGCTCGAAGGCCTCGGCGGAGACATCGCGGAAGAGCTCCATGCTGTTGCGCCGTTCGATCATGGTCTGGCCCTCTGCCGTGAGGCGTTCGAGCTCGACCGACTTCACCTCGCTGCCGTCCTGTTCTTTCTGAAGGCGACGCTGCGCAAGCTCGTTGTCGTCCAGCTCGCGCTCCACCCGGCCGGTGGCGCGGTGGAAGAGATTGACGGCTCCCCAGAGCAGTTCTTCGAGATCGGGTTCGAGGCGCGTGTCGCCGAGCGTGGCGATCAGGGCGTCGAAGATATCGGCGACGGCTGCGGCGACGGCGTTGCCCTCCGGAAGCGGCCTCGGATCGGGTTCGTCCTGATACGGCCGCCAGCCGTAGAGCTGGAGTTCGTTGAGGACATGATCGGTGGGGGACGAGGTGTGGATCGGGTCGTAGCCTGCGGTTTCGTCTTCGTTCGTCATCGTGAGCGTCCTTCGTCTGGAGACCGCGACCATCGCGGCCTTCGCAGGCGTCGACGCCCACAGGCGGGCCGGACTGGCAGCCCTCGTCTCTCGCGAGGGCCTCGATGGCCAAGCCCGGCTATTTTGCTTCGCGATGCAAAGGCGGCGCAGCCGCCGGCGGAAAATAGCCGGGCGCCGCGCCATTGCCCGGCCGGGCCGTTTGTGGGCCGATCGCCCTCTCAGAAGGCCGTGGATGCGGGCTCTCCGACAGCAAAGGCCGCTTGCGATGATGAACCGAGACGGCAGGTGAAGACGCCTGTACCGCCCTCGTCCGCTGCCGATCGCCTCAGCCCTCCACGAAACGGCGGACGTCATCGGGATGAACCTGCTCCAACAGGGTCGCCCGGAGGGCGTCGACGCCGCGCCAGCGCAGATCATCGTTGAAGTCCTCAAGCTTCGGCGACAGGGAAATCGCCTCGATCCCGAGGCTCGCTGCTCTGGCGAGCAGGCTGTCGCGTGCGCCGTCTCCGGCCGGATCGCGATCGCGGAGGACATAGAGCCTGCGGAGCGTCGGCGGAAACAGGATAGCGGCGAGGTGCGCGGCCGAGAGCGCCGCCATCATGGGCATGTGGGGCATGACCTGACGGGGCGACAACACGGTCTCGATGCCCTCGCCGGCTGCCAGCACCTCATCCGCGACGCCGAAGCGGACGCCGTGCCCGAGAAGGTCTCCCATCGCCCGTCGCGGCGAATCGACGGGCGCCTTGCCCGAACCGTCCGGCGAAAGCCAGGTGCGGTGCGCGCCGGTCTGCCTGCCGTTGAGGTCGGTGACGGACGCGACGATCGCCGGCCAGATCTCGGTGGGCGAATGCTCGTCCGGTTTATAGTAGCACCTACCATGGTAGCGCAGCGCGGTGACGCCGGATAGCGACGTGATCGACCGCCCGTTGAGGTAGATTTCCGCAAGGGTGCCGCTGATTTGTTCCGACATGGAGAAGAGCCGCCGGGACGCTTCAGGTGATCCCGACGGCGCCGCACTGGAGATGCTGCCGGTCGGCGTCCTTGTCATCCGCGGCTCGGGATGAGGGAGCGAGAGGAACCGGCGCGCTTCCTCTGCCACGTCCTTGAAGTCGATGAGGCCGAGCGCCTCGCGGATGACATCGAGGAGATCGCCGTGTTCCCCGGTCGATGCGTCGGTCCATTTGCCGGCCGCGCCCTTGCCGGTTTCGGGCCCAGTCAGGCGCACGAACATCGAGCGGCCGGGGCTGTTGCGCGCATCGCCGACCTGCCAGTACCGCCCGGCACGTCGGCCGGACGACAGGTATTGGCGGCAAACCGCTTCGGCGTGATAGCCGAGGCGGATTGCCAGTTCGGAGGCGTCGTGACGGGACATCAGGCGGCCTCCCGCTCGCCGATGCGTTCGACCGGAAAGCGGTCGAGCACTTTGGCAAGCACGACCGGGCCATTCGTGTCGGTCGGCACGAACATGCGCAGCTTCCACGAGATGATCTCGTGGAACAGGCCGTAGGCCGTCAGGCGTTCGCGCATCGTGTCGTCGAAGCCCGAAAGCTCGATGCGGTTCGCGCCCATGACGCGGACGCGGCGAAGCTGAAGGCCCTGGGCGAGGTCGAGGATCGTCCGGCCGTCCATCAGCGCCGTGAAGGCGTCGTCCGACGTGATCGTGGCCGCGCCGGTCGTGGTGGCGGTCGCCGCCCATGCCGGCGAGACTCTGCGACCGATGATGCGCTCGCCCTCGTCTGTCTGGAGCCGGTAGACGCGCGTCGAGTCGTTCGGCAGCCGTTTCCAGATCGGCAATAGCAGTCCTGTGACCATGTGAAGCGTCGCGTCGGTGAACTCCGGCACCTCGGCGATCTCGGCGCTCCAGGCTGAGGCGAAGGTGTTCCGGTCGGTTTCGACCCAATGGGTCTCGCCCATGAAGCGCACCGGGATATTGTGGGCCTCGGTCGGGCGGATCAGGCGGACGCGCCGTTCGACCTCGCCATCATCAAGCATGACGCTGCTCGCCGGGATCTGGACGGCGGCTCGGCCTGAGCGCTCGTTGACGAGCAGCTTTACGCGCGGATCGCCGAGCTCGGCGAGAGCTGCGTCGAGCGTCACCGGCCAGTTGCGCCTGCGCTCGTTGATCGTGAGCAGGCTGGTTTCCGCGCCGGTGCGTGGATGCGTGTAGATCGTCTGGCGATCAACGACGACGAAGCTCTCGGCGCGCAGCGTCTCCAGCCCAGCGTCATAGGTGCCCGACGCGATCGCACCCTCGATACGGGCGGTCAGGAGCTGCTCGAAGGCGGTGAAGAGGATTCCCTGAAGTTCGATCGTGAGAGCGAGCATGCGATTGAGAAACGTCGTGATCGGCGGCAGCTCGTCCTTGATGCCCGTCGAATCCATCAGCTTTAGGCCGGTGGCCCGCTCGAAGCGGTCGAGCGAGCAACCCTCGACCTTGCCGCGCACCAGCAGAAGGTAGAGCTGGCGCAGCGCATCGCGGGCGTAATGGCTTTCCAGATTGTCTTCGGGGCGGAACAGCCCCTGGCCGCCCGTCTGGCGCTGGCCGCGTGTGATCGCGCCCAGCGTGTCGAGGCGGCGGGCGATGG
>CALMZV010000104.1 GCA_937870755.1 uncultured Methylocystaceae bacterium | reverse complement strand
ACCGTTGCATCCATTTCGTCGAGACGTTCCTTGGCCCAATTTGTAAAGAAGTGGATGTTGCTTTGCATAACCATTTGCTAGTCTCCGTGAATGTCGAAAGATGCCCTATTGCGAATTAACAACATGCCGCGCCAAGCTCATCGTTGATGTGAGTCAATATCAACCTAGGAGTGGTTCGCGATCCGATCTGGACGTGTTCCGGGGATCGAACGGCTAAACTTCTGGCGCTGTTCTCTTTGTGGAGTGCGCTCGCGCCATCGATCTCGCACGAAGAGATCGAGTGGACAGATCCCACGGGCACTCGAAACGATCGTTCATCTCGCGACCGCCACGAGTCACGAAGCCCCCCAGGCTCCTTGAGCCCGTCCAGCGCGCCGGCCGGCAGCTTTAGCTGTTCGAGGATAGTGATCCTGTCTCCCCGCCATATGTCTGTCACGGATCAGGAAGTCCCACGAGGAGGCAAGGCCTGATCCGGTGGATCATGCAGTCTTGTTCTTGACACCGACTGGTTTGGAGGGGGGTAAAATCGTAATTTCCGGCGGCGATTCCGAGCTTGCCCTTGTCGATCTAGCTTTCTTTCAGTCAGGCGGCGAGCGTGTCACCGCGAGACAGGATGTTGCAGGGCGTACCTCGGCCGATGATCTCGTAGATCTGGAACGACCCCATCGGTGCTCCGGGGGCATAGCCTCCCGCGGCCAGATCGGCCTCCGCGGCCTTAAAAAAACAATTGCCATAAGGCACCACTATCGTACAACCAGAGCTGGTCAACAGCTGTTGATATGGATCAACATCGCGCTCTGTCGCCCTAGCTAAAGTTACGAGATCAGAAAGTTAAACAGAGAATGGAGACGGCAATGGCAATCGAAAACAACAGCTCTGAAGCGCATGCATCTGTCTCCGGCCCGACATTTGCGTTCTTCAGCAACTCCGAATGGCTGAAATCGTTTGCTGGAAATCCGGCAAAGCTCCACTGCGTATGGAATGAAGCGCTCGGCCTGACGGCTTCACGCCTCCAGGAGCAGGCCGATTACGTGAACGCGCTGTCCAAATGCGCAGATGGTGCCGAAGCGTTGAAGTGTTCTACTGAGTTTGTGCAAAATGCGTGGAAGAGGTCCTATAGTGACGGATCGAAATTGTTTGAGGCTTGGCGCACAAGTCTGTCCTCCACGCCGCAGGGCAACTAACTTTATTCTTGCTCGTAACACGGGATGACATTTCGTGCCGCTAGACGTTATCCGGCAAGCAGCCTAGCATTTCACGAACGATGCGCTGCTAGGCTGAATCACAAGAAGGGCGATTGATGACCATTACGAAGTCCACAAAACCTTGGCTTATCGCCGCTCTCGTCGCGATCCTCGCCGGGGGTGGTTATTATGCTTGGCAAAAATTCCTCAGAAGCGATCCTCTTGAAGGGATAGCCAGCGGCAACGGCCGGATCGAGGCGATTGAGATTGACGTGTCGACAAAAGCGCCGGGACGCGTCAAAGAAATATTGGTCAATGAGGGGGATTTCGTCACCGCCGGGCAGGTGCTTGCCCGTATGGATACGGAGCAGCTTGAAGCTCAGCGCCGCCAGGCCGAGGCGCAACTGCATCGGGCAAAAATCAGCATTGATACAGCCAAGAGCTTTGTCGTTCAGCGGGAAGCCGAACGAACGGCGGCTGCTTCGGTTGTCGCCCAGCGCGAGGCGCAGCTTGATTCAATCCAGAGAAAGCTTGCGCGATCCGAGCAGTTGATCACCACCAACGCGGTTTCTCAGCAGGTGTTGGACGACGACCGGGCGAATGCCCAAGGCGCAAAGGCTGCAGTCGCAGCGGCAAAAGCACAACTCGCCGCGTCGGAGGCCGCGATCAGTGCAGCAAACGCACAGGTGGTTGATGCCGGTGCCGCGGTCGAAGCAGCCAAAGCCTCCCTCGAGAGTATCAGTGCCGATATCAACGACAGTATTTTAAAATCGCCTCGCGACGGGCGCGTTCAATATCGTGTGGCGCAGCCCGGCGAAGTTCTATCCGCGGGAGGGCGGGTTCTCAACCTCGTCGATCTTGGCGATGTCTACATGACTTTCTTCCTGCCGACAGCACAGGCGGGACGCGTCGCGATTGGCGCCGATGTGCGTCTGGTACTTGATGCTGCCCCTCAGTACGTCATTCCGGCCAAAGTCACATTCGTCGCCGATGTCGCCCAGTTCACGCCCAAGACGGTCGAGACTGAAGAAGAGCGGCTAAAGCTTATGTTCCGAGTCAAGGCACAAATTG
>CALMZV010000103.1 GCA_937870755.1 uncultured Methylocystaceae bacterium | reverse complement strand
CCGCGAGCGCGGGCTGATCCTCCACAAGCTCATGGAAGAGGTGCTGACCGGCGAAATCCCCGAAGCGGAAGCCGCCCTGACCGAACGGGCTGGCCACCTCATCCGCGCCCTCGGCCAGTCTCCGGTCGCCGACCCGGCGACGGGGCTGTCGGCGCAGGAACTGGCGGCCTGTGTGGCCCGGACCCTGGCTCTGCCTGACATCGCGGCCCTGCGGCCGGATCTTCTGGCCGAATTTCCCGTCTATTCCGCACAGGCGGCCGATGGCGTGGAAACCGCAACGGCCGGGATCGCCGATGCCCTGACCCTGACGGCCGAGGGCCGCCCCGCCGTCGTCGTGGACTGGAAAAGCGATGTGACGCCGGCGCCGGGAACGCTCGATCACTATCGCGCGCAGGTGCGGGCCTATCTCGACATGACCGGCGCCGAGCGCGGACTGATCGTGCTGATGACCTCCGGCACCGTCATTCCCGTCCTGCCGACGAAGCCGACCGAGAGCGAGGCGGCCTGAGCCCATGTCGTCTCTTGCCTGGATCGATTTCGATGAAGCCGAGCGGCAGCGCGCGCAGCGCATCATGGCGCTCTTTCAGGAGCGCGAGACCCGCGACGAGCTGGGGCTGGGGGCGATCCGGGATTCCATCGCCGATCACCTCTTTCCGGGCACGAGCACGATCCAGACGCGCCTGCGATACATGCTGTTCATTCCCTGGCTCTATCGGGCGCTGGAAAAGCGCGAAGTCCCTGAAGCGCAGCTCCGCACCGAGGCGCGCGACACCGAAATCCGGCTTGCCGACGCCCTGAAAGCCGGCGGTGAGTCCAACGGCATCATCGGCCGGGATGCAGGACCACGGCTCCAGCGGTTGCCGAGTTCCGTCTATTGGGCTGGCCTGGGCGCGTGGGGCATCCGGGTCTTTCCCGGCTCGCTCGACAGTCTGTTCGTCGCCTTGCGGGGCCGTGGCCGGTCGCGCGGCGCATCCAGCGGCGAAGACGCTCTGGCCGGCGCCCAGACGCCCGCCGTCTGGAATCCGGCCTTGCCCCAGATGCCCGGCGACCTGCTTGAGCACGCCGTCTTCCGCCTGACCACCGACGAGGCGCAATTCCTCATCGACCGCCTGATCGCCAGCCAGCCCACCGCACTGCTCACGATGCTGGCGCGCGAAGGCATCGACGCGGACTGCGACTATATCTGGACGCACCCCCATCTGTCGGCGTTTCCATCCGCAGCGCGCCGCCTCGTCCAGCATGGGGAAATCTTCTCCCATGTGATGCACGGCGCCGCGCTGCTCTATAACCTCGCGCTCAGCGAGCTGCGCCAGCGCGACGACTGGATCGAGGACTATCGCGCTCGGCTTGAAGCCTGGAGCGACGAACTCGATACCGGCGCCGTCCGCGCGTGGTCGCTCGATGATTTCTGGAATGTCGTGGAGCACCCGGCGCACGCCGTCCGACCGGCCGCCAAGCGGTTCGTGAGCGAGTGGCGCGATCTGGTTCTGGCCGGGACGGAGCAGGTAATCTCGGCGCCCGCGGCGCGGCGGCTCGTCGAGGAGCGCGAACGCCGGCTCAAGACCAGCCAGTCCCGCTACGCCAATCACGCTGTCCGCGACCGCTGGACCGGCGCATCGGGCGCCGACCGCCTCAGCTTCCGCTGGGCGCAGGCCAAATCCCACCTGCGGGATCTCGCCCATGCTGAATAGGCGCAGCCTCGATCCCGAACAGCGAACGCTCTACGGCGCCAATCTTCAGCCGCCGGCGGGCTATGTCTTCGACGCGGCGGTCGCCACGACCTTCTCGCTCGACTTCGAGACGGCGCTCGCCGTGCCGGTCAGTCTGGCGCTCTTCGCCGCCGAGAACCGCGACGACATTCTCTCTCATCCTCTGGCGCTGCTGGAAGGCGCCGAGCGCATCGCCGGCCGCCTCGTCGTCTTCACCGACGCCGGCCATATCCAGGCGAGCGCCCGGCCGCATTCCCGCCTTTGCTCGCTGCTCGAACGCATCATCGTCGAGGTCGCCGCCCCTCAAGGCGGGGCCTTCCACCCCAAGATGTGGGCGCTGCGCTTCACGCCGTTGCGGCCCGAAGACCCCGCCCGCCTGCGTCTGCTCATTCTCTCCCGAAACCTGACGCGCGACCGCTCGTGGGACATTGCCGCCACCCTCGACGGCGTGATCACCAAGCAGCCCAAAGCCGTCAATCGCCCGGTCGCCGACTTCCTTCGCCAGCTCCCCGACCTCGCGACCGTCGGCGTTCCCGACGGAACGAAGACGCTTGTCGATGACCTGGCCGAAGACATGCGCCGCGCCGAATGGAGCCTGCCCGAACCGTTCCAGAGCGTCTCCTTCGCCGTCAACGGCCTCGGCGGAAAGCCATGGCGCCCGGAACCCTGCGTTCGGCTGGGCGTCGTGTCGCCCTTCTGCGACGATCAAACCTTGTCGATGCTCGCCGGTCTGGCCAGCGCCGAAAAGCCCATCTTCATCGGGCGATCCGACGAACTCGCCCAGGTGCCCGGCGCCACGCTCGATGGCTTTGCCCGCGTGGCCGTGCTCGACGAAATGGCGGCCACGGAAGATGGCGAGGAGGAGGACGCAGCGGCCCTGCAAGGGCTCCATGCCAAGGCGTTCATCGCCGAACGCGGCTGGGACACCGCGATCACGGTCGGCTCGGGAAACGCCACGCGGCCGGCGCTGCTGACCGGCAGCAATGTCGAGATCTTCACCACCCTGACCGGGAAGCGATCGCGGGTCGGCAGCGTCGAGGAAATCCTCGGCGACAAGGGGTTTGGCCGGCTGACGCGGCCGTTCGTCCGCGACGAGACGGGAGCCGCCGATGCCGCGCAACGAGCCGCCGAGGCTCGTTTGGATCAGGCCCGGCGCGAGATTTGCCGCAGCGGCCTCACGCTCCGCTGCGAGCGCGGCGAGCACGCCGCCGATGCCGCGCCGGTCTGGAGGGTCTGGCTGGTCTCGTCCGAACCGCTGCCCCTTACCGGGCTCGGCGCGCTGCGTGTTTGGCCGATCACACGGGGCGATGGACATGCGTGCGATGTGCTGGAGCCGCTTCGGCAGGGACAACCCGCTGACCTTGGCGCGATGCCGTTGGTCGACCTTACCCGGTTCTTGGCCTGTCACCTGACAGACGAGACAGAAGACGTCTCTCTCCTGTTCAGCACCGGGCTCATGATGGAGGGACTGCCCGCAGAACGCCATGCCGCCATCCTGCGCTGGGTGATCGACAGCAAGGACGCCTTTTTCCGCTATCTCCGGTTGCTTCTCTCCGAATTGGGCGATCCCTTCGCGGCCGCCTTGGCGGCGCAGGACGGGTCAGGTCAGGGCGCCTGGCGAGCGGCCAGCGACGATGCCCCCATTCTGGAGGAGATGGTTCGCGCCTTCTGTCGGGGCGGAGACCAGCTTCGCGCCATCGAACGGCTCATCGCACGCCTGGAAGCCGGCGACGGTGACGATACCGATCCGATTCCGGCCGAGTTCCGCGCACTCTGGAACACATTCCGAATTGCGCTCGCCACGCAGGATGCCGCGCATGCCGAATGAACGGTTTCGCGCCGACGCGGCGCTCGCTCCCCTCAAGGTCTTTCAGCGGCGCACCGTCGACTACGTCTTCGATCGGCTCTACGGCCAGGACGATCCTGTCCGCCAGTTCCTGGTCGCCGACGAAGTCGGCCTCGGCAAGACGATGGTGGCGCGCGGGGTCATCGCCCGCATGATCGAACACCTGTGGGACAGCACCAAGCGGATCGACATCCTCTACATCTGCTCGAACCAGGCGATCGCCGCCCAGAACCTCAACCGGCTGAACGTCCTCGGGCGGCGCGAGCTGGCCCTGCCAACCCGCATGACGCTCGTTCCTCTGCAACTACGCGACCAGGCGGGCCTCGACGCCAACAAGGTGAATTTCATCAGCCTGACGCCAGGCACGACCTTCGATCTGCGCTCCTCGACAGGCGTGACGCAAGAACGCGCCTTGCTGCTCCATCTCCTGCGTGACCTCGTTACGCGCCCGCGCGGCCTGCACAACCTGTTGCAAGTCACGGCTGGCGTCGAGGGCTGGAACCGCGCCGTGGACAATCTCACCCTCGAAGGCGTCGACAAGCGCATCATCGAGCGTTTCCGCCGCGACGTGCAGGCGGATCGCGACCTCTTCGAGGAACTCGAACGGGTTTGCGAACTCTTCCCGCGCCGCCGGGACACCTATCCCGCAGAAATGACACAGCCCCGCAACAGCCTGGTCGCCCGGCTCCGCGCCAAGCTGTCCCACGCCTGCGTGGATGCGCTGCAACCCGACCTCATCATCATGGACGAGTTCCAGCGGTTCCGGGATCTGCTGCATGGCGACAGCGACGCGGCGATCCTCGCGCGCGAACTGTTCGACTACTCGGGAGGCGACGGGCACGCCGCCCGCACCTTGCTGCTCTCCGCCACACCCTACCGGATGCTCACGCTCGCCGGCGACGAGCCCGACGAAGGCGACCACTATCAGGACTTCCTTGAGACCCTGAGTTTCCTCTACGGCGGGGAAAAGGGGCCGGAGGTGGCAGCCACGCTGGCGCGTGAAATGCGCGCCTTCCGCGGCCTCCTGCATGCCCTGCCACAGTCACATGCCTCAGCGGTCGAGACCCGCCAGACCATCGAACGGCGCCTGCGCCGTGTGATCGCCCGAACCGAGCGGGTCGCATCCACGGTCGAGCGCGACTCCATGATGAGCGAGCCTCCCATCACGGTCTCGATCGCGCCCGCCGACCTCGCGCAGGCATCCGCCGTTTCTCAGGTGGCGCGCACGCTCGATGCGCCGGAGATCATCGAATACTGGAAGTCTTCGCCCTATCTGCTCAACTTCATGCGCCACTACAGCCTGAAGCGGCTGCTGGAAGACCAGGTCGACGCGCCTTCGGCCGTGCTCCGCACCGCAATCCAGGCGGCTCGACCGGCCATGCTCGATCACGACGCCATCGACGCCTATGCGCCGCTGGACCCGGCCAACGGCCGCATGCGCGCGATCATGGACGACATCTTCGGCCAGCACCTGGAACAGAACCTCTGGATACCCGCCGCCATGCCCTATTACGGCGAGGCGCGAGCCGGGGCGCCGCTGACCAAGGCGCTGATATTTTCGTCCTGGTCCATGGTGCCCGATGCGATCGCAGCCCTGCTGTCCTACGAAGCCGAACGGCGCATGGGCGTCGGCGAATCCGGCCGGCGCTATTTCGAGCAGCATCGCCTGCGCCCCTTGCAGTTTCGGCAGGATCACGGCCGGCTCGCGGGTCTGCGCGCGCTGCTGCTGATCTATCCCTCGCCGGCGCTGGCCGAGCTGGCCGATCCGCTGGCGGTGTTCAGCGAAACGGGGGCCGCCTTGTCGCTGGAGGGAATGCGCTCCGCTGTGGGCGACCGCCTCAAGCCCGCCCTCGGTGCTTTGAAGGAAGGCGCGGTGTCGCATCAGGACGCGCACAGCGCCGAGTGGGCCGCCCCAGCCGTGATCGATGACCTGCTGGGCGCGCGATCCCGCGCCTGGCTGGAAGCGCCCCACGGCATGCGCGCCCTGGCGAGCGAAGACGCCTTCCACGATCATGTCGCCGAACTGGCGGCAGCGGTGAAGACGCACGACATCGGCGCTTTGTCCGACGATCTTTCGGACCTGCTGGTTGACGTCGCGCTCGGCAGTCCGGCCGTCTGCGCGCTTCGCGCCCTCAAGCGGATCGCGCCCGAGCTGGCGTGGGATGACCCACGCTTGCTCAGCGCCGCCGCCGAAGTCGCCTGGTCGTTCCGGGCGCTGTTCAATCAGCATGACGCGGTCGCCTTGCTGCGACGGGATACCGACGATCATTACTGGCGCCGCGTGCTGGCCTATTGCGCCCAGCACAACCTACAGGCCGTCCTGGACGAATACGCACATTACCTCGTCGATGCCGAAGGTCTCGGCGCCCGCCCAGCCGAAGACCGCGCAATCGGTGTCGCTCGCGCCATGGCCCAGGCCCTCGCTATCCGCCCGTCGCAGATCGACGTCGATGACGTGCAGGTCGATGGAGAGTCCCTCGCCATCAGCAAGTTCCAGATGCGCGGACGCTTCGCGATGCGGCTCGCCGACTACAAGGACGAAGACGGCGCCGTCGCGCGGCTCGGAGGCGTGCGCGATGCGTTCAACTCGCCGTTCCGGCCATTCGTTCTCGCCACAACGTCCGTCGGCCAGGAGGGACTGGATTTCCATCCCTATTGCTATCGTGTCTATCACTGGAACCTGCCCGGCAATCCCGTGGACCTCGAACAGCGTGAAGGCCGTGTCCACCGCTTCAAGGGCCACGCCGTGCGCCTCAACCTGGCGGAGCGCCAAGCCAGTGTAGTCAGGGGCTATGGGCAGGTGCCGGACGATCCGTGGAAGCTGATGTTCGAGCGCGCGCGTTCCGAGGCGACTGTCGATACCGATCTCATCCCTTATTGGATCTACGAAGGCTCTGTGCGCGTCGAACGGCGCGTGCCGATGCTGCCGTTCAGTCGGGAAGTCACTCGACTCGCCTGGCTCAAACGCAGCCTCACGGTCTATCGACTGGCCTTCGGTCAACCACGGCAGGACGATCTGCTCGACTACCTGCAAACCCTGGCCGGCGACGGCATGGACTCCAACCTGCTTACAGACCTGCAAATTCGGCTTGAGCCAGAGGTGTTCGACAGGTCAGCGTGATGACCTCACCGCGCCTGGCTCCAAATGCCCTTTGCGAGCGGGAAGACCACTCCGCATCCCCGCCTATTTATATCCGCCACCATCCGCGTTCCCTACGCCTGACGATTGATACTTCCCTGGCCACTTCCGCACGCTCATGTTCGGTCGTGCAGGAGCGTGCGCCATCAAAGCTCGACCAGCGTGTCGGTGCTTTGGAATGACCGACACATCCCGAAATGCGCCTCGCGTTCAACCATCAACGGCACGGCTTATGCCGAAGGAGGGCTTATGCCAGAGACTAAATTCCTCACGCCGGAAGAGGTAGCCGAGCGATATCGTGGCAGCGTTTCCGTCGGCACCCTTCGGAACTGGCGTGCGATGAAGATCGGGCCGTCGTTCGTAAAAATCGGCAAAGCGGTCCTCTACCGGATCGACGAGCTTGAGGCGTGGGACGACAGGAATCGTGTGCAGTGCCGCGCCCCGAAGCGAATTGAGCAAAGCACCATGGATCGTGCTTGATCGCTCAGCACAAATGGCGGGCGCGCCGGTTGGCGCTCCCGACGCGCCCGCCCGCCTTCAGTTCATGCGAGGCGAACCGCCCCCCATGCGGCTGGACCATATGACGGCCAGCCTGGTGGGCCTCATGCGGGTTCGCCGCCATTCCCACCGCCATGCTTGATCCGCCCCAAAGTGCGGCTTCTCCCATGGTCCCCGCGCTTATCGGGTCCGGGTCCCCATTCTCCGTTCAGGCTGTCGGCGGTTCTGTCACCGGACCGAGCGTCTCGATCTCGGCGATCTTCTGAAACTCGGTGAGATAGTCCTGCTGGTGGACCGCCAGCCAGCGGACCACCCGGTTGTTCGCTAGGAGCTTGGCGACGTATCCGCGCGCGACGGTTAGGTGCAGATTGTCGATGCCATAGGTCTCCTCTACCGACTTCACCTGGGTCTGGAGCGCCGCCAATTCCCGTTCCATCCGAGCGATCTGTTGGCCCGATGGGGTCGGCTTGCCGCGTCCCTTTCCCTGCTTGGCTGCTACCAATTGGTTTTCGGATGTAGCCGCACGCAATGCTCGGGCAAACATGACGGTGAAATTGTTCTGGCCGATCATCAAATCGGCGGCTTCGATCTGCCTTACGGACGTCATCTGACGCAGAATGTCGAACACCTTCATTGAGCAAGGTGTATCTTTCAGCATCTCGGCCGCCTCGGGGCTGATTCCTTCCAGTAGCTTGAAACGCCGCAGCACGGACTCGACCTGAAGGTTCAGAGCGGCCGCAATGTCGGCCGACGACACACCCCGATCCATTGCGCGGGCGATCATCCGGTGTTCCTGGATCGGCGGAATGCGATTGACGCGCTTGTTGTAGGTATAGGTATCGTCATCGGCGGTGAGCAGGCACTCGACCTCGGCGATGCCGAGTTCCTTCAGCGCCTCCAGCCGAAGATGGCCATCGAGGAGAAACCAGATCCCCGCATTCTTTTCGTCGGCCATGACGACAGGCGCTTCGATCAGACCGATCGCCTTGATCGAACTCAGAACCTGCGCGTAGGATCGGCTCTCCCTGGCGCCAGGTGGTAACGCCTTTAGCGGAACGATCGCCGCGACGGGTATCGTCAGAAAATCGCGGTCGAAGGCGAGGTGGATGCGGCCATCATCCCGGTCGTTCTGTCCTTCAATCATAATCGTCTCCCGACACGCGGGCCTTGAGAGCGCGAGGCATCGTCGCCAGCCCTTCCGCCCTCAGCAGGTTGATGAAGGCATCATTGGCGAGAAGATCCTTCAACGCCTCGACGATGAACAGCAGCCGGGTCTGGGTGAAGTCTGACTTCTTGACGAGCAGGCGCTGCTTTTCGGCCTCACGCTGATATACCTGCATGAGGTCGGCGGCTGTCATCCGCCGGACGCCAGTGCCTTTCCGACCCAAGCGCCCCACAGGCAATCCGCCCTTGCGCTGGCTCCGCATCCGCATTTCGAGCAGACGGCGAACCGCAGCGAGCTTCTTGCCTCTGAGCTTGCCGGTCTCATAGGCGTCGAGAAGTAGGTTCTGCGCCTCTTCTGTCTCGGCCTTGGAAATTTCCATCGCCAGTGTGATTGGAATGAGCCCGGTTTCGACAGCCGACACGAGCCGTTCCTCGCCCCGCTCAAGTAGCGAGGCAATCATGTTCACCCAGGACGCTCCGACGCCGATCTTTTCGGCGATGGCCGTATCGTTGAAGCCGCGAGAGCGCAGCGCGCCAATCTCCTTCATGAGGTCGATCGGACGCGGAGTGCGCCGGGCGATGTTCTCGACCAGGCTCATCACGAGGCATTCGCTCTCGCTGGCCTCGATCACCACGGCTGGAATTTCGGTCTGCCCCAGCATCTGGAAGGCTTCCAGCCGACCTTCACCGCAGACGAGATCGTATCTCGGTCCGCCCGCCCCATCGCGGCGACTCACCGTGATCGGCCGCTTCAGACCAATGGCCTCGATGTTGTTCACGATCTCCCGATGTTGGCGCTTGTTGCGCGCACGGGGGTTCAGAACCGTGATCCGGGAGATGGGGATCATTTCGATCCGGTTCGGGCGAACGGCAGGCATCAGGTGGCCTCCGCAAGAGGAATGGGCGTGGCGATGTCGTAGAGAAGGTCGAGACCGTCGAACCGATAGGCGTCGAGCCCGAGCGGATTATCCTCACCCAACCGCAGCTTCTCGGAGAGCACGTCGATGCGCGGAAACAGGTAATAGTCGAGCGGCACGCGATTGGCGCTGTCCATCCGCACGACGACCGTGATGTCGGGCGCGAGCGAAGTATCGAAGCGCAGGTTCCACCGAAGCAGCCCGGTCGGCGTCTCCATGCAGCGGGCCACCACCAGGGAAAGACTGAACTCGTTGTTGACGATCACCCGGTCGGTCTGAAGGTCCTGCCAGGCATCGCTGCCCGTGGCCCGCAATCCGTTGAGCACCTCACGGAGAATGTCGGGATGGAGCTTTCGCAGTTCACGGTTGATTTCGACGTAGCGGTAGTCGCGTTCCGGCGTGAAGCCCACGAGGCCGTAGGCGCGAAGCAGACTGCCAAAGCGGGAGCTGTAGGCGCTGCTCGACGGCATGCCATCGCATTCGTCGATGACGATGCCGGAGAGCAAACCCCGTTGCTGGTAAAGCGTTCTCAGAGACTTCAACATCTCCTCGTCGCTCAGGCGGAAGGAGCGCGCACCGATGATGGTCCTGGCCGCCTCGAACAGTTCGCGCTCGACCACGGCCGCGAACGCATCCTGCGCCCTGATCCACATCTCGGGATCGTTCTGGACGCGCTTTTTCTTCAGCTTGAAGGAGCGGCGATTCCATACGTTGTCGCCGACATACTTCTCGTTGATGAGTATCTGGTGGACCGTTCCCCTCGTCCAAGGCCGCCCAAGATCGGTGAAGATGCCCCTTTTGTTGAGATCGGCCGCGATTTCGCTCTCGCTGTACCCCTGATGGACGAACGCCCGATAGATTTCGCGAACCAGATCGACTTCCTCGGCAGGGCCGAGCGTCAGGATTACCCGGTCGGTCTGGATGCTCTTATGCTCACCCCGCTCAAGGAACCCCTTTGTGGCTCCATGTTCGTCGATCAGGGTTCGCCGCAGACCGAAGCCGGCAGGCCCGCCCTGGCGGTAGCCCTTCTCGATCAGCCGCCCCTGGCCAGCGAACACTTTCGTTGACAGCTCGCGGCTATATTCACCGGCCATCGCGCGCTTCACGCCTTTGACGATGGTCGAGATCGGACTGCCGTCGTTGTCGAATTGCTCTGCACAATACTCCACCGCGATGCCGGCGCGTCGACAGAGATATTCATAATAGGCGCTCTCGTCGGCATCCTGGAACCGCCCCCAGCGGCTGACGTCATAGACGAGCACCAGGGTGAAATCGGCGACCCCTGATTTCACATCCTCAATGAGCTGCTGGAGCGCATCGCGCCCTTCTATCTTGAGTCCGCTCTTCCCAGCATCGGCATAGGTTTTGACGATCTCGATTCCACGAGCCTGAGCATATTGCTTGATCGCGTCGGATTGGTTTTCGGTCGAATACTTTTGATGGTCCGTCGACATGCGGACGTATTCGGCAGCTCGAAGGGGACGCTCCGGCTGCCCTGATCGATCTTCATCGTAAAGCCTCCGGTTCATCTCATCACGCCCTCCTAGACATGACTGCGGCGGTCCGGGCGACCTGCCGCCGCAGCACATGGCGGGCCTCTGCCGCCTCTCCGCTCGAAAACAAGTCTAGCTGCGGAGGAAACGGAAGATGTTGCCGAAAACGGGCAGGAAATTACCCCTATGGAACGGTGTTCTCGGGGGGCGTGAAATCTACGCGCGAACCATCGCCGAGCTGCTGCGCAAGGAGCTTGGCGACAGCCATCGCGCAACCAAACAACTCATGCGCCAAACCGGCGCGAGCGAAAGGACCGTCAAGCATTGGCTATCGGGACAGCATGGGCCGGATACAGTGTATTTCCTGCGGCTAGTGGTTTCGTCACCCGTTATCAGGGCCTTCGTTCTCGGCCTGCTCGAAGGCCCGGCGGCAATTCCGTTGACCGGCCCGGTGGATCGCATATCGCTTGCCAGAGCCCGTGAAGCCTATGCGGCCGGCGAAGCCGCTGGCGGACGTTCAGCAACGGGTGCGCGAGAATATGACCCTGAACGTGTCCCTGAACGTGACCCTATAAATGTCCCTGATCGGGCAGAGATCAATGAGCGACAACGCTGGTTTCTGAGCCGAGTCGTCGAGGGTCGATGCGACGCTAGGGAGATCGCGGCTGTTTGGGACGTCAGTCTGAAAACCGCGCGACGGGACATCGCCGCGCTCAAGGCGGCAGATCTCATATGCTATGTTGGATCACCGAGGAAAGGGCGGTATCGCAAGATGACTGGATAGCCGGAATGCTAGCTTGTCGATGCCTCGAGGGCTGCGCCGAATCGGTGGGCTTGAATTGTGAGGCCGAAAGGATGAGGTTCGGTGCCATGCGTTACGCGAACTCGCTGAGCGCGCTCATGATCGCCAGTGACGATCACGATAGCGCACTAAGTGCAGCTCCCAAACCCCGACACCACCTTCAGGTGCCATTCAAAAAAGTCATTGAATATCAAATTGATAATGAACTCCGTTGGATGTTCCACAACCACCCCTCGGGCGACCCGACGCCGTCGCCCGCCGACATCGCCATGACCCGCCAGATCGTCGATGTCGCCAAGCCGCTGGGGAT
>CALMZV010000102.1 GCA_937870755.1 uncultured Methylocystaceae bacterium | reverse complement strand
TTTTGTGAATCGTCGTCGCATAGCCGTGGTCGATCGCCTGATAGTCGCCCATCGGCACGCTGACGCTATCGCCGCCCCGGCCGTCGAGCTGCGCGACGATCATGGGGCCGGCACCCGGTCGGCCGGCCTCGACACGCTCAACGGTGCCTAGCATCCCGTTTTTCACGCCAAGGTCGCGGTTGTTCTCCAAGAACACGATGCGGTCGCCGGGCGCGAACTCCCGCTTTCCGTCATTGGTCTGGAAGGTCAGCGCGCCGGCGTCCTCGCCCTGCGCCAGCTCGCCCCGGTCCTGTAGCTCGGTCCTGATCGCGTCATTGATCGCGCGAACATCGGCCCGGCGATGCGCCATCGCTACGCGGGTGCCGTCCGGGCGCTCGTCGCGGTCGGCAAGATAATCACGCACGATCTGGCCGCGCGCGTCCTCGCCCGTCTCGGCAAAGCTGATATTGCCGCGATCCCGATAGGCCGCCAGCCCCTCGGCCGTCCGGTGCGTGGCGAAGTCAACGGAAGCCTCCCGCTGCCAGTCCACGCGCTGCCGGCGTATCTCGGAAAGCTCGGCATGGCCGATTTCCTCCGTGATCGCCCGGAACGGTGCGCCGGCCCCGATCGCCTGCAGCTGCTCATGGTCGCCTACAAGGACGATCTTCGCCCCGCGCGCCTCGGCCTCGCCAACGAAGCCGGCGAGCTGGCGGCTCCCGACCATGCCCGCTTCGTCGATCACGAACACGTCGCCGCGGCCGATCGTGCCGCGGTCGTTCTCCCAACCGCGGGACCATGACGCGAGGGTGCGGCTCTGGATGCCGGAAGATTCCTCCAAGCCCTCGGCCGCCTTCCCTGACAGGGCCGCGCCATGAACCTGATAGCCCTCGGCCTCCCACGCCTCGCGCGCGGCGGCAAGCATGGTGGATTTGCCAGCGCCGGCATAACCGACAACGGCCGCGATCCGCTCCGGCCCGGTGATATGCTCGATCGCCCGGCGCTGCTCGTCGGACAGCCGGGCGGAAGCATCGCCGGCGCTGCGCTGAATGGCGGCGTCCTGCCGCTCTATGGCGCGCTCGACATGCCGGCGATCGACGCCATGACCATGCGCACCGTGCATCCGCTGCGCGCTCTCGATCATGCCGGATTCGATCTCGACCATTTCGCGGGTCGAATACCGGGCAAGCTCGATCTCGCCCGTTGCCGGGTCCGCGCGCTCGGCCTGCAACTCCACCAGCGCCGGCGAGGCCATCACCTTCGCAAAGGCGCTCTGGAACTCCTGCGGGTCGTCGTTGATGTAGCGATGCAGCGCCCGCGCAACGTCGTGCCGGTCGAACACGCTCTTTTCGCCGGTGATGAGGGTTAGAACCTGCTCGGGCTTCTCCCGGATCAGCTCGGCATTGCGCCGGGCCGCGTCCTCGTCCAGCCGCGCCCGCGACACGTCGAGGCCGCGCCGTTCCATCTGCGAGGCATGGACGCCCATATGTTCCGTGGGCGCAATCTCTAGCCCGCGCTCCATGTGCGAACGATGGTCGATCCGAATATCAAGCCCGGCCATCGCAAGGCGCTCGTTGGCGATCCCCTCCCACCTCTGGCGAAGGTCGCGGAGCTGCATATCGGTCGTCGGCAGGTCGTGCGCCAACAGCCATTTGTTTTCGCGCTCAAGATAGGTCTTGTCGCCTAACCCGTCCTCCGTCACCTGCCGCGTGGTCATAAGCACATGGGCATGGTGATTGCGAACGTCGCTCGCCTCGTGCGGCGCATGAATGACGAAGTCCACGGCCGCGCCGTAGCGGTCGGCCAGCTCCTGCGCCATCTCCCGCGCCGCCTCTAGCCGCTGCTCGGCCGATAGCTCATGCGGCAAGGCAATCTCGAACTCCCGCGCAACGCGAGCATCCTTGCGCTTCTCGGCAAACTCGGCGGCGTTCCACAAGTCCGACCGATCCCGCGCCCAATCGGCGTTCACGCCTTCCGGCAAGACGATCTCGGCATGTTCGACGCCCTGCTTTGCCGTGTAGTCGTGCGTGATCCCGTCGCGCTCGTTGGTCAGCTTCTCCCCGGCACGATAAGCCATTGAGGCGACGGCGCTACGGCCCTTCGCCCGCGAAACTGGCTTCATGCTCAAATGGTAGATCGCCAACCCGTTGCCTCGATCCTGTTTCAGCCTTTCCCGCCAGCCTCCAAGCTGGCGGCGCGCTGAGTTGCGTAGCAACTCGTAAGTGCGCCCTTCTCAACTTAATCGCTTCGCTCTTTCGTCGCTCGGTGTAGCGCTTGCGGCAAGGTCGATGCGATGAACTGAGGCCCGGATTGTGCTGCAAAACCGCTGAAAACTCAAGCGCAACGGGCAAACGCTGGAAAAGACGGCCGGGAATGATAGTCTAGGCGAACGACCGGAAAAGGAGATTTGAGGAATGGCGCGCAAAACGATCGAACAACGCTTGGCCGAACTGGATGCGCAGCGCGCCACGCTCAAGGCCCGGCTCGGCAAACAGGAACGCGCCAACGATACGCGCCGCAAGGTGCTGCTCGGTGCGCTCGTCCTGCATCGCCTCGAAAACGGCAAGGATGAGGAATTTTCCCGGCGCTTGGGCGAATGGCTCAAGCGTGAGCTGCCCGACTTCCTGACGCGCCCCGGTGACAAGGAACTGTTTGCCGATCTGATCGGCAGCGCGCCGGCCGGGGACACGACAGGCAGCGCCGGGGGGACGGCGGCATGAGTCAGGCGCGGCTTGCATGGGGTGCGTTCAAGAACATGATGCGGCAGGCCGCGCGTGATCCGCTATGGGCGTTCGTCGCTCTGCTCGCCGCACCTTTCCGCATCTGGAAACCGCTTCTCGGACTTCTGTTCCTCCTTGTTATCGTCCTGTTCGTCGTCGGCTTCGGCGGCCGCTTCGCTCTCGAACAAATGGGCTTCCGCGTCGGCTCGGTTCCGGTTCTCCTGCTCGATCTCGTCACGCTGCTGGTGCTGCTGGCGCTCGCCTTCCGCTTCCTCACCAATCCCCTGATTATCCATTTCGGGGATATGGACGGCGAAACCCACGGCTCGGCCCGCTTCGCCACCGACAAGGAAACCGCCGCCCTCGCCCGCGCCGATTCCGGCCTGCTGATCGGCCGCGACGGCAAAACGGGGAAGCTCCTGCGCTATGACGGCCCGGCCCATCTGCTGACGATGGCACCGACGCGCACCGGCAAGGGGGTGGGAACCATCATCCCGAATCTGCTCACCGCCGACCGCTCCGTGATCTGCATCGACCCCAAGGGCGAAAATGCCAAGATCGCCGGCCGCGCCCGCCAGACCTTCGGCCCGGTCCACGTCCTCGACCCCTTCGGCGTCACCGGCCAGCCCTCGGCCGCCTTCAATCCCCTCGACCAGCTCGACCCGGCCGGCCTCGATGTCGCGGAAGATGCCAGCACCTTGGCCGACGCCCTCGTGTTCGATGAACCCGGCATGGCCGGCGAGGCGCATTGGAACGAGGAAGCCAAGGCGCTCATTGCCGGCCTGATCCTCCATATTGCCGCCAGCGAGCCGCGCGACAGGCGAAACCTCGCCACCCTGCGCGAAGCCCTCACCCTCGCCCCTGAAGCCTTCGCGGCGCTCCTGAAGGACATGCAGGCGTCAACGGCCGCCGGCGGCCTGATCGCCCGCGCCGCAAACCGCCACCTCGGCAAATCCGACCGGGAAGCGGCCGGCGTCCTCTCGGCCGCGCAGCGCCATACCCATTTCCTCGACAGCCCCCGCATGGTCGCGGTCCTCGGCCGATCCGATTTCCGCTTTGCCGATCTCAAGCACCGCAACGCCTCGGTGTTCCTCGTCCTGCCGCCCGATCGGCTCGCCACCTATTCCCGCTGGCTGCGCCTGCTCGTCGCGCAAAGCCTGACCGACATGGCGCGCGACCCCGCCAAGCCGGCCGTGCCGGTCCTCTACCTGCTGGATGAGTTCGCCGCCCTCGGCCACCTCGCCCCCGTCGAGCGCGCAATGGGCCTCATGGCCGGCTACGGCGTCCAGCTCTGGCCGATCCTGCAAGACGTTCACCAGCTCCGCGCCACCTACGGGCAGCGCGCCGGCACCTTCCTGTCAAACGCCGGCGTCCTACAGGTCTTCGGCGTCAACGATCACGACAGCGCCCGGCTTGTCTCCGATCTGCTCGGGCAGGAAACCGTTGTGTTCCAGACCATGAGCCGGGCGCTCGATTCCGACAAATCCGGCATTTCCTACGGCGAGCAACACACGGCCCGGCCGCTGCTGACCCCCGATGAGGTCCGCAACCTGCCGCAGCATGTCGAATTGCTGTTCCTCGCCGGGCAACGGCCGATCGTCGCCGGCAAGCTCGCCTATTACGCCGATGCAGAATTTCGGGGGCTGTATGATGCGCCCTGACCGTCTCGGCCGGCTCGATCGCTCAACCGCCCTTCGGGCGAAGCAGACCCGGCGCTAAAGCACCGGGACATTGTTACGAACGGCCCTCCGGCTCTCTACGGCGCTATTGGGGAGCGCGTTCGCCTCCGGGCCGGCGCGACTCGCGCCGCGATCTACCTGACGACCTGGTGCAAGCTCTATTCAGGGGAGAACCACGGCCGCGACGGTAGCCCCCCGGCCGGCCCGCTCTCATCATCTAGGGCCGTAGGGACGGCCGGGGGGCGGGCCACACGCGC
>CALMZV010000101.1 GCA_937870755.1 uncultured Methylocystaceae bacterium | reverse complement strand
GGCACGATCGACGAATGCTTGAGGATCACCACATTGCCGAGCGCCATGTTGGGAACGAAGGGGCGCAGCGCCTGGAAGAACGGTACGTTCCACGGCTCGATCGAAAAGACGATCCCGAGAGGCTCGTTCTGCACGCTGACATGGCCCGATGCCGGAGCAACCCGCAGATCCTCGCCTTCGAGCATCCATTCTGCGTTCTGGGCGATGTAGGACATGATATGGCTGCACAACTGCACCTCGGCCATGGCTTCGGTGTGCAGCTTGCCCATTTCGAGGGTGGCGAGCGCCGCCAGTTCCTCCTGACGTTCGAGGATCAGCTCGGCCGCGCGGGCGAGGACCCCGGTGCGCTCGGACAAGGCCGTGCGGCTCCAGATCTCGAACGCCGCCTGGGCGCGCTCAAGCGCCACATCGACCTCGGCATCAGTGGCGTCGGGAAAGGTCGCGACGACCTCGCCGGTGAAAGGATTGGTGCTGGCATAGGCCATGGTGACCTCCGATATTGAACAGGCGCCGCGGAGGGACCACTTTGTCGGTGGCCTGTAACCGTCGCAGCGTATGGCGTGAACGATAGCGCGATGACGGCGCCAGATCGCTCGCGGAACGCGCCAGAAAACGTGCGGAACACGCCAATGCTGGACGTCGTCGGCGTTATCGGCCAGTGTTCACGATGCGCATCATGTCGTCGGGAAACAGCACCTGCGTCCCGCGCGCCGCAGGCAACGCCGCGACGAGTGCCCCGGCGACGTCCCTGTCGCGGATTGATCGATAGCGGCGCGGCAGGATCAGCCCGAGGACGGCCATCACCGGCTCTGCGATCCGTTCGAACGGCCGCGGCCTTTGCTGAAGCGCATCCCTGTTTCCGAGCAAGAGTGACGGGCGCGCGATTACCAGCGCCTCCAACCCAAGCCTGCCGAGCGCGTCTTCGAGTTCGCCCTTCACACGAAGATAGAAGGAAGAGGAACGGGCATTGGCACCAATCGCCGTGATCGCGGCCGCGCGCCGTGCTCCCGCATCAAAACCCGCCTTTGCGACGGCGAGGTTCGCGTCGAAATCGACAGCGCGAAACGCCTCGCGGCTGCCCGCGTCCTTTTCCGTTGTGGCCAGCGCCAGATAGACCTCGTCAACCGGATCAAGCGCGGGCAGGTTCCTGAAATCGACGACCGAAACGCGCAGCTTCGGATGGGTGATGTCGAGTGCACGGCGGCTTAACACATGAACCTGCGAGACGCCGCCATCGGCCAGCAGCAACTTCAGGATCTGCGTGCCGACGAGACCGGTCGCACCCGCCAGAAGAATGTGCCGGCCATCGGGTTTGGCATCGAACATTGCTACCGCCCCCGTCAGTGTACGCGCATGGCGGCGCGGGCGCTGTCGGGGGTCTGCCCGGTCCAATCCTGAAACGCGCGATAAAAGGAGTTGGGGTCCTCGAAGCCGAGCAGGAAGGCGATCTCCCCGCCAGACATTGCCGTCTTCGCCAGATAGTGCCGCGCCAGGCTTTCGCGCGTGGCGTTGACCAGCACGCGGAAGTTCTGCCCCTCGCTCTCCAAACGGCGCTGCAGGGTGCGCTTGCTCATGGCGAGGCGGTCGGCAACGGCCTCGATGGTGGCCGCATTGCTCGGGATCAGCTCCAGCAGCAAGGCCCGCACCCGGTCCGTCGTCGTCGCCGTTGCGTCGAGTTCGCTCAGCCGCCGGCGCAGATCAGGCTCGAACACGCGCCACATGCCCTCATTCACGGTCAGGAACGGCAGTCTCGCATCTGCGGCGGCAAAGGTGATGGCGGGGAAGTCGCCCTGTTGCAGACGCACGCCGAAAAAATCCTCGTGGCGGCGTATATGCGCCGGATCGGGTAGTGTCGGCAGTTCTACCCGCACCGGCCTGACCGGCTGGCGCGTTGCCAGCCTCACCAGCCGCAGGAAGAAGCCGATCTCGCCCACCTGCAGCGAGGCCGGGACCTGGCTCTCGGCGTACAGCCATCTCGGTGACACCGTAAGGTCGCCGGACCGGGCGATCTCGATCTCCAGCCGCATCGGCGCCATCAGCTGCTTGTACTTCGCCAGCCGCTGAACGGCTTGCGTCATGTTGGCGCTGCAAAGTGCCGCGAACAAAGGCGGATCGAAGACCTCGGCCGACAGCATTTCCACAAGGCGTAGCGCAAAGGCCGGATCGCCTGTCTCGTCCTCTATGCTGCGCCAGAACCGGAAATAGTCCTCGGTCGGCAACATCAGGTCGGGCCGCGTGAACAGATCAGCCGGAAGGCCGGCGCGGCGCAGCACGTCCTCCGGCCTCATGCCGCAATCCTGCAACAGCGTCTTCCAGCTGATCTCGACGGGAAAGCTCTGGTTGCGGGTCATCTATCTTCTTCCTTGCCCCAGCAGCACATCAACCGCGTGCGGGAAAACGTATCCCATGACTATATGAATGTGTGTGGCATCCACTAGCGAAAAGCGCCAATGAAGGCGCAATGCGCGCCAGAGCGCATGTCATCCGGGCGCCATCAATTCATTGGTTTGCGTCGAGAAATTCGGTAGACCGCCGCCGGTGGAAAGTTCTGCAGCGTTCCACCAATGCGAACCGCCCTCAGGCCGAGCCTGTCGAGAAGCTCGCGACGAACCGGGCATTTTGGCCCGTAGGTGAATTGATAAAACCGCCCATTGCGATCCATATGGCTAAAGCTGCCGTCAAGAATGGCAATGACTAACTTGGGCGACATGGACAAAAGCGGCAGCCCGCTTACGGTCGCGCCGATCTGCCCGTTGTCGATGGCACATGATTTTACGCGCGCGGCATCCATGTTGAGAATATGCGCCAGCGGATAACGGGACTTCAACATCTCGGCAAAGCCATACTCCCGCTCGACAAGGGTCAGATCTGTCTCGGACACACCACGCTCCAGTAATGCCCGTGTGAACACGCCAGTCCCCGGCCCTAGTTCCATGACCCGGCCGGTATGGCCATCAATCTCCGAAGTGATGAGTTGCGCCAGCGATCGGCTAGATGGCGTCACGGAGGCAATGCCGAGCGGATTCTGCATCCATGCGCGAAAGAACTGTAAAGCGTCAGACGATGGGCGAATAAAAGTCACATCTAGGTCCTCTTGTCTTGACCTGCGAACCCGATCCTCGGTCTGATGCCGCTCATGGAATTCGCGCAGATCCATGCTCCGGCTGTGGGTGATACCTAGTAGCGCGACTCACCAGCGCGCTTCGGGATTCGCAGGCTGATTTGATTCGATTGTGATCCTGGCCATTGGCGACCGGAATCCGAGCATGAATAGAGGCTTCGGCGAAGCGGGGCGCTAGCAGTTCGCGCCAGAGAGGATGCATTCCACGCCATTTTGCATGCGGCCAGTTTGACGACTGTCGCGCCCAGTTGGCGGCAGTCAGGTCGGGAGGGGCCCCAGCGCTTGACCTAAGTATGAGCCAACGCCATTCACACAGCACCGCGCCGGGCGACACTTGCCCTTCACCTGCCACGCTTGCGGGGCCGAAATGCCTCGTTTGGATCGCCTCGCCAGCCAAATCCATTAGTGAAGACGAAAGTCCCACAGAGCGGAGGGCGCCGGCCTTACCCAGGCAGCCCTCCCGCGCGGCTGGCGCGCCCCTGTACAGTGCAACGACCAGCGTTCTACATTACATTGAATCGCCTCCGCGCCGCAGCGGTAGAGCTGACAAACGACCTGCAATGGAGCCCCTTTTGTCTCCTGTATCGTCCCGGCCATCTGACTTTGTGCGAAGGCTTGAACGAGCTATGCAAGCCAGTGATGCGAGCAACCGCGCCTTGGCATGAAATACTCCTCAAACGCGTAATTTTCGGACATTTACTTGGTGATCGGTATAGTCTTTCTTGTGGTGTATTTTTTCGTACAATTGGGCCACCACAACCTCGCCCCATCAACAACAAACAGGAGGGATCCGGTTGAGAACATGGTGTCAGAGGCTCACCGACTTAGCTTCGGTTTCCACGACAGACGAAATGCTCAAAGGTGCGCTTCCAGCACTGGTACAAGACCTCGGTTTCGACTGCTATGCTTACCTCTATGTAGAGCCGGTACGCACGTATGCCGTCTCGAACTATGCAGAGGAATGGCAAGAGCGCTATTTCAACAAATGTTATCACCACGTCGATCCGATCGTTCGGACAGCTTGCGCGAGTATGCGCGCCTTCGCATGGGTCACCCCTCCATCTCGGGAGGCTACGACTAGGGAAGTCCGCTGCTTCTATTCGGAAGCTGCGGACTTCGGCATCAGATCTGGGATCAGCATCCCGGTTCGCACCGCGTGTCGCCATGTATCGATGCTGACGCTAGCCTCCAGCAAGCCGTCTCTCTCACTTGACAAAGACATCGATCAGATCGCTGCGGTTACAGCTGTGGCCTATTTCCACGCAGCTCTGGAAGCCCACAGAGCACAACCTACCGCATTCAATCGCTGCCGGTTGACCCCGAGGCAGGCGCTATGCCTGAAATGGTCGGCTGAGGGGAAGTCAATGAAGGACATCGCTGTGCTCGAGAACCTGTCCTTCGCTACCGTGAATTTTCATCTGAACAACGCACGCGAGATACTGGACGCGGCAAGCTTGGCACAGGCAACAGCGCTGGCCACCAAGCTCAAATTGATCTGATACGCTCGTCAGTCGACCGGAACCTCAGGCACATAGCCGAGAACCTCGAGCAGGGTCGACAAGACGCTTTGTTGAGCGTGGACGTCTATCATGGCCCTGACATAGGCAACGCCTGCGGAGCCTTCTCGCTCAGCGTATTGAACGGATTCGGCGTGCCGTAATTCGGCAAGATCGCGGAGAAACCGATGTTTGCGGATTGCCTCGATAACCATCGGTTCGACAACGGATTTGGGGAGGCCGCTGGTCAGCCCTATGATCGGCCTCAAAATCGCCTTTACCTGCGTGTCCGCGTGACCACTATCGGATCTTCTCATCATAACCATCTGCGCTGGACGTCAGCGGTACGCCCCCGCCAACAGACATCCCTTGACCCCAAGCCGGGGGTTAGAATCCGTGATGAAACGGCCCTACGACCTTTAGCGAGAAGCCTGGACATACGTCGCAGGCCCCCGGCCGTAGGTCAGAGGATCTCGGTGCCGTTACGGCCGACACCAACCGTTCATCAGGGGATTCTAAGCCCCGAGGCGGCGCGTACCGCCCTGAGACTCTTCATAGATGGATCAGGAGCCATGCGCCAGATCGCAGAGCGAGCATTCCGGCAAAAGCAGTGCCAAGTGTTAGTGTTTCCTCGGTTTTCGCGAGAAGTTTGGCCAAGTTCGGCCCTTTGGCTCGGAGATTGCCGCCCGCTCGAAATCGCCTCTAGCGGTCTTGTTGCTGGCGGCGCAATCGGGTAGAATGGTAGAAAATTCGCTACCATTCTAGAAGTGAGGGCAGCATGAGCCTGAATGTCAAGGACCCGGAAGCACATCGGCTGGCGCAAGCAATCGCCCGCGTCACCGGAGAGAGCATGACGCGCATAGTCACGGAAGCCCTACGCGAGCGGTATGAACGGATCGAGCGCAGCAAGGGCAAGGCGAGCGTGCAAGAGCTTCTGGCGATCGCCGACCGCGCCGCGGCGCATGTGAAGCGGCCCTATTCTGATCATGCAGATCTTCTCTATGACGAGAACGGTCTGCCGAAATGATCATCGACACCTCGGCGATGGTCGCGATCCTCTACCGGGAGGACGAGGCGGAGACATTCGCGCAGCGCATTCACGACGCGGATGCCTGCCGCATCAGCGTGGCGAACTATGTCGAACTCTCGATGGTGATCGAGAACCAGCTCGGCCCGGAAGGCATGAGGCAGGCGGAGACCTTCTTTCGTCGCGCCGGTATCGTCATCGAGCCGGTCACGATTGAGCATGGTGAGCTTGCCCGGCAGGCGTTTCTCGACTTCGGTAAGGGCCGGCACAAAGCCGGACTGAACTATGGCGACTGCTTCGCCTATGCGCTAGCGAAAGCGATGGGCGAGCCCCTTCTCTTCAAGGGCAATGATTTCAGCCAAACCGACATCGCCGCCGCATGAGCAAGCCGGCCCGAAAACCGACCGAGCCGCTGCGGACCCGCCATGTTTTCCTCGACACGGAAGTCTACCGCCGTGCCGGATTCAATATCTCCAACACACAGTTCGCTCTGCTCGGCAATGAGATTGATGCGGGTCGGGTCGTTCTGCATTTCACCGACATCACGCTTGCCGAGATTCGGCGACAACTCGCCGAGGAAGCCCTGGCCAAGGCAGCCGATGCAAAGCGTCTGGCTCACGACTTCAATCGCATCTCGCAGATCGCAGGGCTCTCGAACGAAACGGTGAAGGAGATTGATGGCCCGCAACTTGCGGACGCCCTATGGAAGGGTTTCCTCGACACATTGATCACCCGGCTGCGCGGCCATTCAGTTCTGGCTCTCGAAACGCCGGCGCGAATCGTCTTCGAACGATATTTCGAGGGCCAGGCCCCCTTCGAACAAAGAGGCAGCAAGGAATTTCCCGACGCATTCGTAGTCGAAGGCCTCACCCGTTATTGCGCGAGCAACGACATCTCGATGTATGTCGTCAGCGGAGACGCTGCCCTTCGTCGTGCTGCCGAAAGCCACGCTCCTCTAATTCCATTGCAAACCCTGGATGAGGTCCTCGCTGCAGCCGCGACTGCGGCAGGAGATGCAGGCGACATCGAGGCCTTGGTCGACGAGATTTTTGCTTCGCCCGGTTTCGATGACCAGGTGTCAGCTGCAATCGAGGCCGATCTGGATTTCGTTGATTTCGTCTACTACGGTCCACTGACCGATGGGAGCGTCGTCTCCGCCGAGCTGGAAGAGATTGTCAGCCTCGACGAGTACGACGTCGCCGCGTTCGATACCTCCAAGGTCGGTCTGATTATCCAGGTGAACGCGATCCTCGACGCGAAGGTGCGCTACCTCGACAAAGAAGAGTTGCGAGATAAAGACGACGACATTAGACCGACCGAACTGGAAACATCGTCTCGCATCCATGCTCGCCTGAAGTTCTATGTCTCGATAGACTTGCGCAGCTTGCGCTTCTTGGAATCCGAGCTGCTAACGCGTGACATCATCGTCGAATAGGACGCCGTGCCCTACGGCGCCCTCCCTCCAATCCCCGACAGGTCGACGCGTATAGCTGCCTTGTTAGGATCTCCGGCTGACACTTCCGACGGCGCAGGATCGGCCGCCGGCGAGGCTTGCGGCACATCCTCCCGCCTTCGCTCGACGGACTTCGGCTCTCCCGGATCGGGCGCGCTGAACACCGCCGTGCCCTCGAACTTTCCTGTTTTCCAGGCATCGAGCGCGTCATCGAGCACCTGAGGGATGACCTCTTCGGCTGTCGGGTTGCCGTACCATTTGAGCACGATCCGCCAGACCTTGCCGAACAGGGCCGTGCCCATGCGGATGTTCTCGCAAGGATCGACGAGTGCTGGAGTGAGCTCCGACACGTCCCTGACGCCGATACCGGCTGGATATTGCGTGACCCCGACACGCACCACGGCCTTTCCAACATGCTCGCGAACGGTCTCGAGCGCCTGTTCCGGCGTCTTCGCCGGCGGCACGAGAATGATGCGGGAACCGCTGCGCACGGTGACAGCGAGCGGGTCCGGTGACCCTGCCTGCCTGACGAATTGTTCGACGATCGCCGGCTTCAGGGAAGGGTCGGAGCATTTCTGGAGGAGGTCGGCGTCGAAGGCCATGGGCGAAATCCTGTTCAGGTGTTGAAGGCGGTGACGAGAGGAATGCCGAACAGGCGCGACCAGGCCTTGAGGCTGACGATCTGGATCGATGGCACGGAGGTGTCGGTCGCCCACCAGGCGTTGGCGATGCCGGCGATCGCGTCCGGGCGACGCAGCGCCGACTGCAGGACCGGCCAGACCAGGAGCTGTTCGTAGCAGATCAGCGGCGCGACGCGGTGGCCGGCGATCTCGATGACAGGCTCGGCGAAGAAGGTTGCCCGCGCGCCGCCGCTCGATCCGAACCAAGCACGCCAAGGCTGCCACATCGAAACCGGCACCGGCATCCGGGCGCGATAGCGGATCTCAGCGACGCGCGGCCCGATATTGACCATGACGTTGTCATAGCCCGCGCCATCGATCGCAGCCGCGCCGGCGATGACGCTGACATCGAGATCGGCAAGCGCCTCGATCCAGTAGCGCTCCACCGTCGGCGTCAGCGGGCCGAGCGCGCTCTCGGGCAGCACCACGATCTTTGCGCCCTCCAAGGCGCGCTCTCGAACCAATCCGGTAAGCTGGCGATGCCGCTCGAGCGCCCCATCGCGTCCGAGCGCTGCGCCGAATTCCGTGTCGACGCCCTGCCATCCTTCCGGCGGCTTTGGCTCTGTCCAGCTCATGGCGGACCAGAGCCAGAAACCACCCAAGACGACGGCGCCGGCCGGCCGAAATCGCGTGGTCATGATAGCGAGGCCGGCCATCGTAGCGAACACGCCCCACCATCCCCATCCGGGAAAGAGTACGCCAGCGGCGGTGATCGGATGCGCCCAGCCGACGATGCCGAAGGGCGGGACCGCCAGCAGCACAGCGGCCGCGAGGTAGAGCAGCGCCCGTCTTCTTCCCGACCGCGCGATCCACAATACGGCATGCACCCCGACGAAGGAGAGCGAAGCGAGCAGCCAGAGCAGGATTCCGGCCCAGACCGAAGTCCCGAAGAACGCAGCCACACCTTCGGGCAGGCCGCGCGCCGCTGCCAGAAAATACCCCGCCGACACGACCGCCGCTGCGATGCGGCTCGGCGACAAGGCCCACAGCGCCGGAAACAGCAAAGCGAGCGGCAGCGCCAGGACATGCCCGGACCATGCGATCCAGCCAGTGACGACGGCCGCGGCCGTGAGGCCGATCACACATCGGCGATCAGGGAGCGAAGGTGAGCACCGGCCGAGCCAGGCCGAGAAGGCCTGCCCCGGGGACCGGCCCAAAATACCGCGAGTCATAGGAACCTGCAAAAGAGGAATGGAGGAAGATCGATCCGTCCGGAACGAGCGAGCCGGACCACGGATCGAGCGGTCGCGCGACGCCGTCGCGGGCGCTCGGCCTGGAATGGGGGACTGCAATGCCGTCGATCACGACCTCGGCGCCGATCTCGATGCGGGCGTTTTCCAGCGCGACGACGGTCTTGATGAGCGGCGCGATGCCGGCTGGACATAATCCCCACCGGAAATATCCTCGCTCCCGTCCGAAGTCGGTGATCCGCCCCAGCGGAGGGCAGATGAAAACGAGATCGCCGACGGCGACAGGGCGATCCAGCGGCACGATCCGCCACAGCCCGATCGGCTCGCTCGGCGTGAGATTGATGCGCAAACCGCCGAACCAACCCAGAGCAGCAATCGCTGTTGCGGCGATCAGGCTCCCCGCCAGGGCCGCAAGCGCTCGCCGGCGTGCCCCGCCCCTCCTCCTTCCGGTCGCCTTCCCGCCCTCCGCTTGCTCGACAGTCATCATTTGAGCGACAGCCCTTGCCGTTGCGACTGCCGCATCGTCTCGGCCTGCTTCAGCGCCTCGGCCGTGCGCTGCTGGGCAGCGAGCTGCTGCGCGGTGCGCATCGCCGGCCAAGCGACCTTGAGCTCGTCACGTTGGCTTGCACTCATGCCGGTGGCGAGCTTCTCGAAGGCCGGACCGTCCGGCGCCTTCGCGCCGTTGGCGAGCATGGAGCGCTCACCGAAACGTTCCGAGACGGCCCGGGCAAACCCTTCGAGCTCGGCCTTCACCATTTTGTCCTCGAGGGAGAATGCGAGGGCGGCTGGAAGGTCATTGCGGTCGATCGCGTCGCGGACCTTCTCCAAGATCTGCCTAGCGAGCGGCGACAGCGCAGGGATGTCGACCGCGACCTTGACGCGAGCGGCGCGCTCCTCGGTCTCATGCTTGTGTTCGGCTTCGGCGCGCAGACGCAGATATCGCTCCAGGTCCCGCGCGAGCGCCGGGGTATTCAGGTTCGCCCGCTCGCGATCGTGCTTGTCGGCGCGGCTGGCGAGAAGGCCGGTCCTGCCCCTCAGCGCACCGAAGCTATCGGGCCTGTCCTTAAGCGCCGAGAGGGTGGATTTCGCGGTCTCGGCATTCTTCATCATGCCGTCGACGTCGACCTTGCGGAACGCCGCCTCCGGCTCGGCGAAGACGAAGTGGAAGCGGCTCGACACCTCCTCCCACTGCTTCTTCAGCGCGGGATCGGCGACGAGCTTGTCCTCGACGACCTGCTCGATCGATTTCGCGAATTTGGTGGCTCCGGCAACCATCGGCTTTGCCTCCTTGGCGGTTTCGGGGAGCGTGGGTTTGCGGCTGGCGACGAGGCCGAAGCGTTCACCGAGCGCTCGCAGCCGCGCGCCGAGATCGGCGAGCTTCTGTTTCTGGCGAGCGGTCCAGCGGACCTTGTCGGCGACGAGCGTGCGGGCGACGCGCATGAGATGCAGGCCGCGCGCATCGGCGAAACGAAGTGCGGCGCGATAGGCGGAAGCGCGTTCGTAATCGAGGGTAGTTTCCTTCGACCCGTCGCGCGAAAGCCGCTCGGTCATCCGCTGTATCGTGACGTCGCGGATCGGCACGACTTCCCAGGAGTGGCGCTCCGCCGTCTTGCCGTCCGGAAGCCGGACCTTCTCCGAGCCGGTGTGCTCGAGCGCGATGCGGTCGCCAATCTCAGCGTCGGCTTTCGCCATTGCGCGTTCGAGGTCGACGCCCCAGATCGTGCGCTGCTCGCCCTCCTTGTAGGAGAGCGTCACGAAATAACTGTCGCGGTTGCTCGGATCGTTCTCGTAGGGCGCGACGCCGTGGTCGACCAGGACGCCGCTGGCGCGATTGGAGAACTCCGCCATGGCGACATAGAGCTCGGCCGCCTCGCGATGGCGCGTCATGGCGACATAGGTCAGGTGTCGGTCGAGCGTGCGGGAGGCGAGCACCTTCACGCGGTCGACGGTCGCGCCCTGCGACTTGTGAATGGTGGTCGCATAACCATGGTCGACATTGGCGTAGAAGCGCTGCTCGACGACGATCTCGCGCCGGTCCGCGCCCTCGCCCACCGCCGCGACGATCCGGCCGGGCGCGGCCTCCACCACATTCGCCAGCATGCCGTTCTTGACGCCGAGCGAGCTCTCGTTCTTCAGGAATACGATGCGGTCGCCGGCGGCGAATTGGCGAACGCCGTCCTCGGTGCGGAAGGCGAGGCCCTCGCCGACAAGATCGCGCTCGACCAGTTTGGCGCGCGCCATCTCGTTGAGGGTCCGCACGTCGCGCCGGCGATGGGCGAGGATGAGCGTCGTCTTCTCCGGATCGTAATCGTCATTCCAGTCGTCGATCAGCGCGCCGATCGCCTCTGCCCGCGTCCATGCGGTCCGCACCATCTCGGCCTGGTCGTAGGCGTCGATCGGGCGGGCGATATTGCCGCGCGCCAGATCGAGCGAGGCGTTGCGCATCCATTGCTCGTGCTGGCGATAGATGGTTTCGAGCTCGGCGTAACCGATGCGGTCGACAATGGCGCGGAAGGCCGCGCCCGCCTCGATCGGCTGGAGCTGATCGGGGTCGCCGACCAGAACCAGCTTCGCGCCGGCTCTCGTCACTGCATCGACGAACAACGCCATCTGCCGCGACGACACCATGCCGGCCTCGTCGATCACCATCACGGTCTTGTCGTCGAGCGCCTCACGGCCCTTGCTCCAGGCGAGTTCCCACGACGCGAGCGTGCGCGACGTGATGCCGGCTTCCTTCTCCAGACCCTCGGCCGCCTTGCCGGCAAGCGCCGCGCCAACGACGCGGTAGCCGGCGGCTTCCCACACCTCGCGCGCGGCCTTCATCATCGTGGTCTTACCGGCGCCGGCGCGGCCGACGACCGCGGCGATCCTCGCCTTTCCGGCGACATGCTCGATCGCGGTTCGCTGCTCCTGGGAGAGCCGGGCATGCCGCTCCATGACGGCGGCGAGCGTCTTCTCGCGAACGCCATGTGAGGTCCGGCCGGCGAGCCAGATCGATTGCCGCGCCATCTCGGCTTCGAGGGTGATGAGCTCGCGTGTCGTGTATTTCGCGGGCTCGCGTGTGCCCGTCGGAAGCGCGATATGTTCGCGCTCCAGCCGCAGCAGTTCCGGGTCCTGCAGGATGCGCGCCATCAGGTCCTGGAAGGTGGCGGCTTCATCGACATAGCGGTGCAGCACCTTGGCGATGTCGCGCTCGGTGAAGACGCTCATCTCATGCGTGAGGAGATCGAGAACGATCCCCGGCCGACGCAAGATCCGCTCGCGGTTCTCGGCCTTGCGCTGCCTGAACAGCTCGATGCGTTCGAGCTTTTCCGACGCGCCATCCTTCTCTTCCTTCCGGTCGATCGCCTTGGTCGCGACGCCGATATGGGTGGTGGGCACGAGATCGATTCCGCGCTCGGCGTAGGAACGGCCATCGACGCGGATATCGAGCCCAGCAAGCGCCAGATGCTTGTTCTGGAGCGACAGCCACCCCTCGCGCTGTTCGAGGAAATCCGCCTTGTCGCCCGACCAGAGCCGATAGACGATCTTGCCGGCCTGGGTGCGCACCGGAGCGCTGTCCTCTCCGATGACCGGCACCTTCTTTGCGCCGAAGCTCGACTCCACCAGAGGCCGCAAGGTGGTCATCAGATGGACGTGCGGATTGCCGGGCTCGTCATGGAACACCCAGTCCGCCACCTGCCCGCGCGCGAGCACCTGGCTGTCCACGAACTCTCTTGCCAGCGCGATGTTCTGCTCAATGCTGAGCTCGACAGGCAATGCGATGATGAATTCCTTGGCGAGCTGCGCGTCGGAGCGTTTCTCGAAGGCCTCGACTGCATTCCAGAACGCCTCGGCCGCGCCCGCGACGGAGCGGTCGGCGATCATCGCCCTCGCCCATTCCGGCGCATCGGGCGGGAGCAGGAATTCCTCGTGGCGCAGGCCGCGCTTCGCCGAATAGTCGACCGTCCGGCCCTCGGCCTCGTGCTCCATCCGCGCGCAATGGCGATACGCGGCTGACAGCACGGCGCTGCGGCCGGAGCCGCGCGAGATGAGCTGGGGCGTGAAATGCGTGATGGCCAAGGCGGTGCGGGCTCCCGAACAACGCGAAACAGTTATGTTCGTCGGGAGCGGCGGCCACGGCACCGCCAGATCGGCGGGCAGTTGGTCGGGGAGGAAGCAGGGCGTCGCGGCAGCGACGTATTACTGCGCCCTTGGACCATTCCTTCGGAACGGCCGGGATGATCTCAAGCGGCGTCGGCCCTGCCGACTAGCTTTTTTATTAGTCGCCCACTTCGGCGACTTCCACGATTCTCCATGAAATCCGCCGCAACGGAAACAACATGAAGGACCGACCGGAATGAAGAAGCCATCGTCGAAAATCCGGGAGGAGATCGCTCGTCTGCAGGATCAGCTCAAGGCCGCCGAGACGCGAGAGGCAGAGCGGATCGGGCGCATCGCCCTGAAAGCCGGACTCGGTGAGGTCGAGATCGAGGAAAGCGAATTGCAGGCCGCATTCGAGGAACTGGCAGGGCGGTTTCGCGGGAAAGCTGGAAAGGCGACCGGAAGGAAGACGGTCGATGCAGCCGGCGAGCCCGGCGCTTCGTCCGCGAAGGTCGCGGCTGGCGCGTCTTCGGGCGGCGCTGGCGAGGGTTGAGCGCATGCGCCAAGCCCTCTCCTCCGAAGCCCGCAAGAAGGATACGCGCGAGAAGATCGAGCTCGGCGGCCTGATTGCCAAGGCGGGCCTGCGCTATGAGAAGCGCGCCGTCCTGCTCGGGGCGCTGATCGAGCTCGGGCGACGGCTCAAGGCCGATGATGCCGAGCGGGCGCGGCTCGCGGCAATCGGCGCAGAGGCGTTCGGTTGTGACGGCGAATAGACTCCTGCTCGCTCTCGCGCCGATCGCGCTGATGATCGCCGCGCTGATCGGCTTGTCCGGGTTCGAGCAGGCGTTTGCGACGCTTGGGAAGACGGACGCGCAACGCCTGATGTTCGGCCGCGCCGGGTTGGGGCTGCCCTTCATCGCCGGCGCATCCATCGGTGTGATCTTCCTGTTCGCCGCTGCTGGCGCTGCGAACATCCGCATGGCGGCTCTCGGCGTGATCGGGGGATGCGCGGCGGCGATCGTCATCGCTGTGCTGCGCGCGACATCGCGATCATCACCTGTCACGCAGATCGACCCAGCCTATGCGATCGGCGCAGGCGCGATCCTGATTGCGGCCGGCTTCGCCCTGCGCGTCGCGGTGAAGGGCAACGCCGCCTTCACCGCACCAATGCCGAAGCGCGTGCACGGCAAGCGCGCGCTGCACGGCGACGCAAGTTGGATGTCGATGCCGGAGGCGGCAAAGCTCTTTCCCGACTCCGGCGGCATCGTCGTCGGCGAGCGCTATCGCGTCGACAGGGATAGCGCGGCAGGCCAGCCGTTCCGCCCCATGGACCGGCAGAGCTGGGGAGCGGGCGGGCGCACTGCCCTGCTCTGCTTCGATGCGTCCTTCGGCTCGTCGCACGGCATCGTCTTCGCCGGGTCCGGCGGTTACAAGACGACGTCCGTGACGATCCCTACCGCGCTCAAATGGGGCGGCGCGCTCGTCGCGCTCGATCCGTCGAACGAGGTCGCGCCGATGGTGATCGACCATCGCCTAAGCGCCGGTCGAACTGTCCATGTGCTCGATCCGAAGCAGCCGGCGACCGGCTTCAACGCGCTCGACTGGATCGGCCGCTTCGGCGGCACCAGGGAAGAGGACATCGCCGCCGTAGCCTCATGGATCATGAGCGACAGCGGCGGTACGCGCGGGGTGCGCGACGACTTCTTCCGCGCCTCGGCCCTGCAGCTTCTCACCGCGCTGATCGCCGACGTCTGCCTGTCAGGGCATACCGAAGCGAAGGACCAGACGTTGCGCCAGGTGCGCGCCAATCTCTCCGAGCCGGAGCCGAAGCTGCGCGAGCGGCTTCAGGCGATCTATGACGGTTCGGAATCGCAGTTCGTGAGGGAGAACGTCGCCGTCTTCGTCAACATGACACAGGAAACCTTCAGCGGGGTCTATGCGAACGCGGTGAAGGAGACCCACTGGCTGAGCTATCCGAACTACGCGGCGCTGGTGTCCGGCCGTTCCTTCGTTACCGATGATCTGGCGACCGGCGGGACCGACGTGTTCATCAATCTCGACCTGAAGACGCTGGAGACCCATGCCGGCCTTGCCCGCGTCATCATCGGCGCCTTCATGAACGCGATCTACAACCGCAATGGCGATGTGCAGGGCCGCGCACTCTTCCTTCTCGACGAGGTGGCGCGGCTTGGCTTCATGCGCATTCTCGAGACCGCGCGCGACGCCGGCCGCAAATACGGCATCACGCTGCTGCTGCTGTTCCAGTCCATCGGCCAGATGCGCGAGACCTGGGGCGGCCGCGACGCAGCCAGCAAATGGTTCGAGTCGGCGTCCTGGATCAGCTTCGCCGCCGTCAACGATCCCGAGACCGCGAACTACATATCCAGTCGCTGCGGCATGACCACGGTCGAAATCGACCAGGTCAGCCGCTCCTCGCAATCCTCCGGATCCTCACGGACGCGATCGAAACAGCTCGCCTCCCGCCCGCTCATCCAGCCACATGAAGTGCTGCGGATGCGCGCCGACGAGCAGATCGTGTTCACCGCCGGCAACGCGCCGATGCGATGCGGCCGCGCCATCTGGTTCCGGCGCGACGACATGAAGGCGTGCGTCAAGGAAGGAAGGTTTCGACCGGAGAGAAAAACGTGACGGCGCCGCGCGCGCTCCTGCTCATCCTGGGCGCGGTGTTGATCGGCGTAGTGGTGATTGCCGCGCTCCAGCGCCCCGGCCCGACGCAGGAACTCGCCAACGAATTTGGGACGGAAGCCGGGCGGCTGCGTCAGCTCCCCCGGATCGACAGACACGAGGCGCGGTTCTCGCTGTGCGACGGACCGGTCCGGGTCAATTGCGTCGTCGACGGCGATACCTTCTGGTTCAGAGGCGACAAGATCAGGATCGCCGATATCGACGCCCCAGAGATCGTTGCTCCGCGCTGCCGCGACGAACGGCAGGTTGGTGAGCTCGCCCGCGACAGATTGCTGGTTCTGCTCAACGCCGGCGCCTTCAGCCTGTCGTCAGGCTGGCGTGACACAGATCGATATGGCCGCAAACTGCGGACGGTGGAGCGCGCAGGGCGCTCCATCGGCGAGATGCTGGTTGAGGATGGCCTGGCACGACGCTGGGGCGAGCCGCGTCGGGATTGGTGCACGCCCTAATGTTGCGATCCGATCATTCACCAAAATGAATCGACCGATACGGATCGATTCATAAGACTTGTTGGACGTGGAATCCCGGCAATGGGATTCTGGCGCCATGCTCTCCCAACCCTATCAGCTCTATGTCGAACGCACGGATGCCGCGAAGAACATGTCGCGCTTCTACGCCATGTCGATCGAAGAGACGTTATTCGGGCAGGCGTGCCTGATCCGGCGCTGGGGTCGCATCGGCGGACGCGGACAGATCATCCAGCATTCCTTCGAGAGCGAAGACGAAGCCGTTCGCCTGTTCCTCGATCTGCTGCGCCAGAAGAAGAAAAGAGGCTATCACCCGAAGGGAGAGGCCGGCGACGCCGCGTCCGTCGCGAGCCGAAAAGCGGCCCAGGCGCTTGGCCGGGGCCGATCTCTGGGTCAGTCCCGGTTGGGGCGGGACCAGATCAGCGAGAGGCCGTCTTCGCCTTCGACCTCGACCAGGGTGGCGTAGATGGGAGCCGGGAAGCTCGGGTCGTCCAGCTTGACCGAGAGGTAGTCGCGGCCGCTCTGGTCGGAGTGCTTCTGCCAGGCCGCTCCCAGTTCCACCGCACCGCTGTAGATGCGGAAGTGCGGGCCCTTGTCGGAGGGGTTTTCGATCCGCTCGAAGCGGGCCTTGACGTTGAGGGAGAGCGTCTTGATCGAGCCCGTGAAGCCGGTGGAGGTCGAGGTGAAAGAGCCGATGGTAGCCATGGTGCTTGTCCTTTTCTGAGGTTTCGGGCCGCGCCCTTCGCGGCCTCGATGGCTGTCGACAAGACCGGCGACGATCGGACCGCACCCCGCAGGGGCCGCAATGCAATGGAGGGCGGCAACTACCGATTTTGTTAGTCGGCGAGGAATGGCGGCGCCCACAGGGACCGCCAGGGGTCAGAAAATCGGCAGCTGCCGTTGCGGGAAGACGATCGAGGCGCAGCCGTTCTCCGGTCAGACATGCCCCATCGAGCCCGCGGGAGGGACGGCCGTTCGACGCACAGGAAGGACAGGTCCAAACCTCCATGGTGCGCATCATTCCGGCGGTAAACGGGTATCACCGCTCGATCTCCTCCCATCGCCGATGAGTGCCTGCGTCCGTGAAGACACCAATCCGCCAGACCAGCCCGGCCAGACGTCTCCTGATGCGGGGGAGCCTACGGCCTGCTGCAACTGGGCCACCGGTCGAGCGGCAGACGATATGCTGCTCATGCGGCAACTTGCGGAGCCCGGCTGCTCGCCAGCAACAGCCTTGGTGGTGGCTGGTCGAAGCATTGATTGCTATGGTGACTGGTACGTCTTTCAACCTGACGGCTGATCGCCAGCACTCTTCCGGATTGCCAAGCCCGAGACCGTCGCAGAAGCCGGATGCCGGCGGGCTGGTCGCGGTGGCGAACACTGAAGCAAGACAGGATTGCGTGATCGTCGGCGGAGGACCCGCCGGGATGATGGCGGGCATCCTGCTCGCGCGGGCCGGCGTGACGGTCACGGTTCTGGAGAAGCATCCCGACTTCCTCCACGATTTCCGCGGCGACACGATCCATCCCTCGACCCTGGAGCTGATGGCCGAGCTCGGCTGGCTAGATGAATTCCTGAAGCTGCCTCACCAGAAGGCGGCCGATCTCCATGCCGAGATGGCTGGCCAGCAGGTGACGATCGCCGATTTCAGCCGCCTGCCACTGCGATGCCGCTACATCGCCTTCATGCCGCAATGGGACTTCCTGAATTTCCTCGCCGCCAAGGGCAAGGAAATCCCTAGCTTCACCCTGCTTATGGGATGCCGCACCACCGGCCTGCTGCGTGAGGGAGACAAGGTCGTCGGCGTCACCCTCAACGGCGAGGGAACCGAGCCTTCGAACATCAGAGCAAAGCTGGTCATCGGGGCCGACGGTCGGCATTCTGTGGTTCGCGAGAAGGCCGGGCTGAAGATCATCGATTTCGGCTCATCCGTTGACGTTCTGTGGATGCGCCTCTCACATCAGCCGAACGATCCCGACCTCGCCATGAGCCATGCCGGACCGCAGCAGGGCCTCGTGCTGATCGACCGGGGCGATTTCTGGCAATGCGGCTATGTCATCCGGAAAGACGGCTTCGAAGACTTGAAGGAAGGTGGACTGCCTGCCTTCCGGACAGCGCTCGCGGCGCTGGCTCCGCTGCGCGCGAGCCGCTTCGAAGAGGTCGAGGGTTGGGATCAGGTGCATCTGTTGTCGATCCGCATGGACCGGCTCGAACAATGGTGGGCGCCTGGCGTGCTGTGCATCGGCGATGCGGCGCACGCCATGTCCCCGGTCGGCGGGTTCGGCGTCAACCTTGCCGTTCAGGATGCCGTCGCGGTCGCGAATATTCTCACCGTACCGCTGCTCGAGGGACGAATCGGCGCTGCCGATCTGGCAAGAGTGCAGTCCCGCCGGATGTTCCCGACCCGCGCCACACAGGGCATGCAGCGGATGATGCGCCGCAAGCGCAACGACAAGGGCGAGGCTGCGCCACGCCCACCGGGTTTCATCAGGATGATCGCCCGCTGGCCGATCCTTTCGCGGCTGATGGGACGCCTGATCGGCATGGGCTTCCGCCCGGAACATCTGTCGAAGGAACTGACCCGCCGGCATGCGGGTCAGGCGGCCTCCCGATCTTCGGACGCCGTCGGCTGAAGGCCATGCAGGAAGGCGACGGCGCGCTGCGCATGCGCCGCCGCCGAGAAGATCGCGCGCTTGTCGTCGGCCAGGACCTTGAGCCAGGAATCGAGATAGCTGGCGTGGTCCGGACGCGGCTCCAGCTCCGGAACGATGCCGAGATCGGCGCAGAGGAAGCAGCTTCCGAGCTCGGCGATCAGCTCTTCGCGGGCGCGTTCGCTTCGATCCTTCGCATAGCGGCTGAGATCGCGGTTCACGCGATGGGATGCCGCTGTCCAATGGGTGACCTCATGGCTGAGGACAGCGACGAAGCTCGCTGCATCACGAAAGGTCTGAAAGGGCGGCATCTGAATATGATCGCTACTGGGGGAATAGTAGGCGCGATCGCCGCCATGACGGATGACTGCGCCGGTATTGGCGAAGAACCGGTCGGCCTGCTCGATCCGTTCGATCGGGTCGCGGACGGGCTCCGCCTTCGCGTAATAGCGCTCCGGTAATCCATCGATCTGCGCGACGTTGAAGGTGGTGTAGGCCTTCAAGAAGGGGATTTCGCGCTCTATCTCACCGCCATGGCCATCGGCTTCCGCCTTGGTGAAACGGCTGGCGAAGACGACCATCGAACCGGTCTCGCCCTTGCGCACCGCGCCGCCAAGCTCGATCGCCTGCTTGAAGGTCATCCAGACTGGCGAGACATAGCCCCGCGCCATGGCTTCCGACCACAGCAGCAACACGTTCATGCCCGAATAGGGCAAACCGTTGTGGCGCAGCGGGCGCGTTACCCGTCCGATGGCGTTTCCCGAACGCCAGGGCTGCATCCAGGGCCGCACGCCCTTCTCCAGATCCGCGACGATCTTCTCCGTGATCCGCGCATAGATGTCGACGCGCAACTTTTCTTCTTTCCTGCTCATGTCCAAACCTCCATTCGGGAGGTCGCGCCGATCGCGACCCGTCACGGAGGTCCGCAGGCCGGGGCGTTTCCGGATCGCGCATCCGCAGGACCGGAACGCGAGTGAAGGACGGCGAAGCCGTTGCGCGGGACGGCTGCCCCGGCAGGACCGCAAACCGGGACGGGGCCGCGAGCGCCGGCCGCCGGCCCTTTTCCTCTTCATCCTTCATGGCGACATGACAAAAGGCCGACCCCGCGAGGGGCCGGCCTGTGTGGAAATGGGCGGGACCGAAGTCCCGCCCTGGAGGCTCAGCCGAGAGCCGCCATCTGCAGCTCGGCCGCCTTGCGGTCGAGGCTCTGGCCCGGGTTGTCCACCGGGCGCTCGAAGGGCTTCCAGCGCTCCCCGACGATGTGCTCGTAGGCGGTGACGGCGCCCTCGGCCGCCATCCTGAGCGCATGGGCCTGAACGCCCATGTCGGCGGCGAATTCACGCTTGCGCTGGGCGCCGCTGTCGAAGCCGACCGGACCGTCGAGGTCTTCGTCGCGCAGGTCGTTCGCCGCCTTGGCTGTCGCATCGCGGGCTTCAGTTACGGCCCTGCTGTAGAACTGGCCGGCTCCGTGGGCCGAGCCGACATAGGCTCCGACGATGCGCTGCAGGTGGATCTGCATCGCCCGGTCGCCGAGCCCTTCCTTGAGCCCATCGGCGGTCTCGACGATCAGGCGCTCATGCTGGTCTCGGATGCCGTCGCTGTCGAGGACGGGCAAGCCAAAGCTTTCGGCGATGAGCGTCATCTGTGCGGCGTCGGGGCAGGCGAGGCGGACCATCTCGACGGTGGTGCCCTTGCGGAGCTGGACGACGCGGGCGGATGAGCGGGAAGTCTGGGAGGCCTTGGCCATGATGTGATCCTTTCCGGTTCTGTATCCCGAGGCCTGACCGGCGCTCGCCGGCGTCCCCTCGGGTGCGGTCGACAGGAACCGGCGGCCGCCGGGCGCTTCAGGGTCCGGCCTCTGCCAGGCGAGCGGACCGGGTTTGCGGACCAGCAGGGCGTCAGCCCTCGCGCAGGACGCAGGCCCGGTCTGCCGAGATTGGCGGAGGCCGGCCGCCACGCGGCGCGGAACGCGGCCTTGAAGCGTCTGGCAGCCGGTTCAGACCGCAGCCAACCCGAGGAGATGCCGGTGAGCGCGTTTCAGATGAACCGAGGCAACCGGAAAGGAGCATGGCCGGCACGCGACCGCCTCTCCGCTCTTCTGCTGTCGTTGCCGCCGGCTGGGCCATCGCGGATACCGGCGCCAACCTCCCGTCGCGTCATGGCCCTGACGGAAGCGTTTCCGTGACACGATAACGGCGCCCACCCCGCATGAGAGCCCCGTCACGCGAGAGACCGCAAGGTACAGGCGCGACAGGAAAGAGAGATCGTTGTGGCGTCGGACGCCTCTGCCCGGCACAACCGGACGAATGGCCCGATCAGGCCGTCAACAGGGAGCGCGCCCAGATCTCCGGCCGCCACTGAGCGATCACGGCCTCGATCTCGGCTCGATATTCGTTCGGATATTCCGCGACGGAGAGACTCGCGACATGGTTGAACACCTGCGCCATGTCCGCGGCGATCGCCGCATCGACGGCGAACAGATCGGCGAGATCGAAGCCGCCGAGGCTGTCGGCGTTCCACCAGGCGAGGATGAAGTTCGCCACGCGCCGCGATTGATGAGTATCGCCACGGGCGATGCGAAGAAGCCGCTCGAAACCTCCGCGCGTGATCTCATCCATGGTGGAGCCTCCTGTCAATCCGGAGACTATGACAGAAGAACAGTCCATATTCACCTGCCTTCCAGTATTGCGTCGGCCTTTTCGAGAGCCGCGACAGCTTCGGGAAGCCAGCGCTCGAATTCCTGGCGGGAGAGCCCCATCGGCCGCGCCGGTTCGCGCAGAAGCGCCACGAGCGTATCGAACAGTTCGGCCTTGCGCTGGACGGTTTCGTGGAACCCGGCCGGGATCGGCAGAGCCGTGCCCTCATAGGCGCGCTCCGCATCCTGCCAAATGCCGGTGACGTAGGTCTCGCCGGACGTATCGACATCCGACCGTTCATCCGCCCAGCCCTCGTCCTCGACCGCGAGATGGCAAGCCGCATCCACCGTCTCGGCGTCGTAGAGCCGCTGGCGATAAACCGGCAGATGGTAGGTGGTTTCGACGACAAAGACGGGCATCGTGCCCTCCTCGATAAGATTTCAGGAAGCGCCGCGCGTCAGGCGGGGCGAGACAGTTCCAGACCATGCCGCGCGCGGAACGCGGCGATGGCCCGGTCCTGCCGGGCGAGCTTTCGCGAGAGCGCATCGATCTCCGGCTGGCGCTCGGCGGTCAGCGCGGCGAGGTTCGCGCGATAACGCTCGAGGAAGGTCTTCGGATCGGGCGGCCTGCCAAAGCGGTAGCCGGCGCGCCTCGGCTGAAGCTTCGGGATCAGCGCGGTCATGCGTCGCGTGATCTGCCGGTCGATCTGATCGAGCTGACGCTGGATCTGCCGGCGTGCCTCCTCCATGCGGAATAGGCGGGCGCGGGCGTCGGCAGAAAAGGTCATGACGCCCTCCGCTGCCAGCCGATGAAGCTCGACGGAGCGGCCGAGCGGGATGTCCGGAGCATCGGAGGCTGCGTCGGAAGGTGCAACCGGAAGGGTAAGCGGGTTCATGCCGCCGCCCTCCCCTCGATGACCGCCGCGGCGATCTCGTCGGCCGTCACTTCGTCGAGCATGGCATGCGGATATCCATGCCGTGACAGCCATTCCTCCGCCGCCGCCCGGTGCGGCGCGAGATGGACGAGCTCAGCGCTCTCGCCGGCGCGGTCGAAGACCCGCACCGAGCCGATGGCGGGCGGCTCCACGACGGTGAAGCGCAAACCGGACTCCTGCGAGAAGGTGCGATGCACGCGAATGGCGATGACGCCGCCGGCGCCGTAGTCACCTTCATGCAGGGTGAAGGTCGGCGACATGGAGAGATTCCCGATCGCGCGGCCGCCGCGTTTGCTGATCAGGCGCCCCTGGCTGTTGCTGGTCTGCCAGGCCGAGAGTTTCTTGCGGTGCCTCTTCGGCGGGCGCGGGGTTCCATCGGACCAGGCGATGATCGAGCCGATCGGAGCATGGAAAGCGAGAGTCGCGGACATTGTGGTCTCCTGTTCGTGATCGTGGAAACGAAACCGCCGCCGGGATGACCGGCGGCGGGAAGTGCATTCGAAAGGAAGGGAGGAGCGGCCTATTCGGCGGCCTCGCGGAAGCTCTCGGGGATATCGCCCTCCTCGAAGCTCTCCTCATCAGCGTCGAAGTCGTGGGCCGGCTCGACGGGATCGTCGCCGTCGAGCTCGTCCTGATCGACCGGCGTACCGTCATCCTCCTCCTCGATGACGCTGTTCTCCGTCAGCCAGGCGCCGAGCGCGGCAGCGTCCGGTGCGAACAGCGCCGAGGCGTGGACGAACCGGCCTTCCCTGAAATGCTCAACCAGGGCGGCACGGGTGTCCTTGACGCGCTGGCGCGGCAGGACCGGCGTATCCTTGCAGGCAGCCTCCAAAGCCGGCCGCGACAGGCACGACAGGAAGTCGTCGGTGCCCATGTTGGGGAGGAAGCCGTCCGCGCCGATGACATCGCCGGCGACGAGAGCGAGGATGCCCGACTTCGTGGCGTTCTCCCGGCATGACAGCACGTCGATCAGCACGCTGCGGACCGCGATACGGAGCGTGGCGCTGTCAAAGGCGAGCTTGCCCTCCTGGTCGAACAACGCCGCCGCATGGCGCCCGAAGCGCCGGCCCCAGCGGAAGTCGCCGCTCGCGCCGGAGTCGACCCGGACATTCTGTCCGGCGAAGGCGAGCACGAGCAGCGCCATCAGCGTGTCGTCCTCGACCGGCGCGCGCGACAGCGCCTCGTGCATGGCGTCGGTGCGCAGGTCGCCGACCATCTCGATGCCCTTGCGGGTCACATCGGGACGCGGCTTCGTAAGCGTGCCGACATCATCGGACCCGACCGCATCCTTGCCCTTCGCCTTCTTCTCCTGCGGCATGCGGTAGTGCACGGCCTGCACTTTGCCGTCGCGGTCGAGATACATCGCCGTGCAATCGCCCTTGCCGGGCTTGCCGTAGACGCGCTCCGCCTTCTTCGGCAGCTCGACCTGGCCCCAGTTGTTGGACTCGGTGATGATGCCCTTCTTCGGCAGGTTCTGCGTCATCCACTCCTGCTGGGCGCCGAGAAAGGCCTCGACCTGGGTGGTATAGCGCGAGTCCTCGTCGGCCGGGGCGAATAGGTCCTCGACCCATTCGATGCCATAGGCCTGCGCCAACTCGTCGCCGAAGGAAGCATCGCGCGCATACATGCGCTTCCTGGTCAGAGCGTTGGCGACGCTCCACCAGGACACCTGCGGGTCGCCCTTCTTCGGCTTGTGCGCCTTCCACACCTCCCTCTGCTCGTCGAGCGAGGCGGCCGCGATGGTGCGCAGCTGCTGCTCGTTCGGCATGTCGCCCTTCGCCATCTGGTCCAGCATCGCCGGAAACACATTGGCGAGAAGCCGGAGCTTGCGGATCTGCCGCACGGGCAGCGACAGCGCGACCGCGATCGCCTCCTCGGTCCAGCCGAGCGCGACCAGTCGCTCGATGGCGCGCCACTGGTCGACCGGGTTCAGCGGCTCGCGGGCGATGTTCTCGACCATGGAGCGCATGGCGCCATTGTCGTTGGCGGCGTCCACGACCAGCACCTCGATCTCCTCGAGCCCGGCCTTGATCGCCTGCTTCACCCGACGATGGCCGGAATCGATGATGTAGCCATTGCCGCCGCCGCTCTCCGGCGCAATCACCGGTGGCTGCACGATGCCGACCGCCTTGATGGTGGCGAGGAGCAGCGCGTCGGCCTGCGGCGTCGACTTCGTCTGGCGCGTGCGGTCGGGATTGTCCTTCAGCGCGCGCGGGTCGACCTTCATGATGTGCATGGGAATGCTCCTTCCAGAGGGTTGCGGACGCGGGGGCTTCCCCGTTCCTGTCCGGTCTTCTTCCCGAAGACCCCCTCCGGCCCGCGGAGCGGACGGGTCGGTGCAACTGCGGGCGAGCATCCCTGCCCGGCAGGACCAGCGGGGCTGTCAGCCCTGCGCAGGCCGACGGGCCGGGATCGCGCAGACCGCGGTTGAGCGACAGCGTCACCGGCATGGCCGATCAGCGAGGAGGCTTTTCCTCCTCCTCTTTCTCCCCATCCCTCCGTCCACTCTTATGCGGCCTGCCGCTCTCCATCCCCATGGAGACCCTCGACATCGGCCGCGAGCGCCTTTTCCACCTCGGCAAGCTGCCGGCGCTTGCCCGCCAATTCGTCGGCGAAGGCGAACGCCCCGCCCTGGCGCGAGCGGTAGGACGCCAGCCTGCGCTCCGCATCGGCGAGACGCTGGCGATAGCGCTCCTGCTCTTCCGCAAACCCGCCGATTGCATGCTCGAGGCGGGAGACCGCGCCGAGCGGAGTGACGGTTACCGGCAGCTCGATCTCGTGATCGGCACCGGTGCGCATGAGCATGGTGGCGTAGCGATAGCCGTCCTGGCCGAACCGCTCCCCGGAATATTCGAGCTCGAACCCGCCGATCGACGCGATGACTGTCTCCCCCTCCTGCTGGAGCTGCACAAGGGTGAGGATCTCTTTCATCAATGCACGACCGGCAGTTTTGCGTTCGGAAAGAGAATTGCCGCCGATGCTCATGGCGAAGGCAGCGCCCAAGGTTGGGACGGTGCGGACGATATCCTGTCCGATCTCGCCAGCGCGGCGGGTGAAATGCTCGATGTCACGCTCGGCGTCACGGATCTGGCGGCGGATGGCGAACTGATCGTCATCATGCGCCGCGCGCAGGCGCTCCAGCCGGGCGATGTCGGCCTCCAGTCCCGCCTTCTGCATCAGGCGCTGGTCACCGGACGCGATCGCTTTGGCCATGGCGAACTGGTTCGCCTGCCCCTCGCCGAGGTCTTCCAGGCGGCGGATCGAGGTGTCGCCGGAGAGCGCGGCCGCGATGAAGCGGGCCTTGCGCTCGTTGTTCTGCCACATCGTGGCATCGAGGCTGCCCTCGGTGGCGTAGGCATAGATGTCGACCTCGTCGTGCTGGTTGCCTTGCCGCACGATCCGGCCTTCCCGCTGCTCGATCTGCGAGGGCAGCCAGGGCACGTCGAGATGATGCAACGCCTTAAGGCGGAGCTGCGCATTGACGCCGGTGCCCATCGTCTCGGACGAGCCGATCAGGAATCGGACCTTACCGGCTCGGACGTCGCCGAACAGGCGCTGCTTCGCCTCGGACTTCTTGAAATCCTGCATGAAGGCGATTTCGGTGGCAGGTACGCCCATGCGGATCAGCTCATCGCGGATCCAGCGATAGGCCGAGAAGCCGCGTGTCCTCTCGACGCTGATCGTTCCGAGGTCGGAGAAGATCATCTGCGCGGCGCCATTCAACTCGAACGGCTTGCCATCGGCACGGACAAATGTGTTCCCTGCGGTCGCGCTCCAGATGCGGAAGGCGTTTCTGACGAGTTGGTTCAGCTTGTTGTCCGACTCGTTGTCGTTATCCGCATCGACCAGCCGCAGGTCGATCGCCGCATGGCGGCCGTCGGTGATGACCGAGAGCAGGATGTCGTCACCGGGCTGCGCCGGTCCCTCGCGCTCCTCGATCGCCTTGATCCGCGCGTCGAGCACCGTCTGGTAGCGTTTGAAGGCCGCCGTCGGCTTCGCCGTGACGATCTGTCGGCGCCCCGTCGCGATCGCCGGCACCTTCACATAGCGCCGCAGATCTTCCGGCATGACGACGTCCGCGAAGGAGCGAAACATCGCGATCAGCTCCGGCACGTTGACGAAGCTGGCGAAGCGCGACACCGGCTTGTATTTGCCCGATGGCTGGAGTTCGAGTTCTGTCGTGGTGTCGCCGAAGGTCGAGGCCCAGGCGTCGAACTCGTGCAGGCCACGCTCCATCAGCGCGGCATGGTCCATCAACCGCTGCACCGAAAACATCTCGCCGAGCGTGTTGGTGATCGGCGTGCCCGACGCCAGCACGAGCGCCCGGCCGGGATTCATCGTCTCGACGAAGCGGGATTTGACATAGAGGTCCCAGGCCCGCTGCGACCCGTTCGGGTCGACGCCTTTCAACGTCGACATGTTGGTGGCGAAAGACAGCTTTCTGAACTCTTGCGCCTCGTCGACGATGATCTGGTCGATGCCGATCTCGGCGATGGTCAGGAGATCGTCCTTGCGGGTGGAGAGTGCTTCCAGCCGCTCCTGGAGACCCTCCTTCAACCGCTCGAGCCGTTTGCGCGAGACGCGATCGTCGCTCTCCACCTTGGTCAGCAGGGTCTCGTAGAGCTCGAGCTCGTCCTGGATCATCTGCTGCTCGAAGGCGGATGGGATGCCGATGAACCGGAAGGCGGAATGCGTGATGATGATCGCATTCCAGGTCGCGGTCGCCGCGCGCGACAGGAATCGGGCGCGCTTCTCCTTCACGAAATTGGTCTCGTCGGCGACGAGGATGCGGGCATTCGGATAGAGCGCCAGGAACTCGCGCGCCGCCTGCGCCAGGCAATGGCCGGGGACGACCAGCATCGCCTTGGCGATCAGGCCGAGACGCCGCTGCTCCATGACGCTCGCGGCCATCGTCATGGTCTTGCCGGCGCCGACGGCATGGGCGAGATAGGTCGAGCCGGCCGCGACGATGCGCCAGATGCCGCGCTTCTGGTGGCCGTACAGCGAAAAGGCGCCAGAGGCGCCTGGAAGCTGGAGGTGATCGCCATTGAAGCGTCGCGGGGCGATGTTGTTGAAGCGGTCGTTATAGAGCCGCGCCAGGCGGTCGGTCCGGTCGGGGTCGGACCAGACCCAGCCCTGGAAAGCGGTCTTGATCTTCTGGAGCTTCTCCTTCGCAGCTTCCGTGTCGACAACGTTGAGCACGCGGCGCTCCCTGCCGTCCTCCTCGAATGTATCGAAGATCTGCGGCACGCGGCTGTTCAGGGCGTCGGCCAGCAGCTCGCCGGCATGGCGGCGCTCGGTGCCCCATTCCGACGTGCCGGCGGCCATCCAGCCGAGCTGGCGCGCCTCGACCGTCCAGGAGGCCAGTTCCGGCATGTGATGAATGCGCATATCCGCGCCCATCGTCTCCTTCACGAAGGCGACCACATCCGATGCCGGGATCCATGGTGCGCCCAGACGAGCCGTGATGTCGGAGGGGCGCAGATCGGCGGGCTGGACCTCGACCAGGGCGCGGACATTGCGTTCGAAGGCGGGATCGAGCGCGGCAGCGGCTTCCGCCACCTTCAGCTTGTCGCGAACATGACCGGAGAGATAAGCGTCCGCCATCTGCCATGCGCCGGTCTCGGGATCGCGGAAGATCGCATCGCCCAGTTCGGCGATGACGGCGTAGGTATCCGCGTGCAACAGCTCGGCGATATGGTCGAGATCGACATGGCCGCGCTCATTCAGGACGACGGCGAGCGCATCCGGAGCGCTAGCGATCACCGGCGCCGACGGCGGGGCAATCACGCGCTCCGTGAAGATCGGGCCCGGCTTCGCCGTATCGGTCTCGAGGTCGTAATCCTCGATGGAAGCAACGAGCCAGCAATCGGGATCGTCGAGAAAGGGCTGGAGATTGGGACGGCGATGCGTCTCGCGCACCTCGCCGCTCTCCTCGTCCTCGCTGATCGAGACCGTCGTGTGGTTGATGGGCCCGAAGTCGCGGACGAAGCTCGACCAGGCGATGCGCAGCTTAACCTGCGCGTCCTTCCATGGCAGGTCCTGTTCCTGCGCCTTCAACACCTCCCGAACGGCGTCGCGGACCGGGATCAACTTGCGGATGATCCGGACATGCTTCTCCGGGACGCCCTCGGCGCTTCGACCCTTGCGGATCGCGACGGTGACGGGCGTACCGTCGATCACCTGCATCAGGCCATGCGAAGCGTCGAAGATGAAGCTGCCCTCGCGGACATGGCGACGCGAAGGGAGATCGACGACCGAGCCGCCCGCCTCATCCGCCATGTCGAAGTCGATGACGGTAGGCTCGCCATCGTAGAGGGCCTCCGGAAGAAGGGAGATGGCGGCGTCGAGCGCAGCGGCGAGTTCCACGCTCGAGCGCCGAAGGCAGGTATAGGTCTCGCCGAACGGACCCGAGGTTGTGCTGTGCTCGCCCAGCACGAACGCCGGATGGCGTGCGAACCAGCGGTTCACGCGGATGGCGACGTTTTCGCCATCGGCAGGGCGGACCTCGTCAAGTTCTAGCCAGCTCTGGTCGCCTTCGGGCTCGCTCGCTTTCCGCTTTCGGAAGAAAAGGATGTCGACGACCACATCCGTGCCGGCGTCAGTGCGGAAGCTGCCCTCGGGCAGGCGGATCGCTGCGATCAGGTCGGCCGACTTCGCGATATGCTCGCGCGCCGAACTGTCGGCCTTGTCCATCGTGCCGTGCGACGTCACGAAAGCGGCGAGCGCGCCCGGCTTCAGCAGGTCGATGGATCGGGCGATGAAATAGTCGTGCAGGCGCAGGCCCAGCGGACGATAGGCCCGGTCCGAGCGCACCGTGCGGTCGGAAAACGGCGGATTGCCGATGGCGAGGTCGAAGCTCGCCGGCAGGGCGGTGCGGGCGAAGTCCCCGGTGATGATCCGCGCCTGCGGCTGCAGCAGGCGGGCGATGCGTGCCGTCACCGGATCGAGCTCGACCCCGGTGACGTGAGCGACGTCGCGCAAGCATCCCGGCATCAGCGCCGGGAACAGTCCCGTGCCGATGCCGGGCTCCAGCACCCGGCCGCCGCGCCAGCCGAGGCGCTGCACCGCGGACCAGATCGCCCGGATGATGAACTCCGGCGTGAAATGGGCGTACTGCGTGCACCGTGCCAGCGAGGCGTAAGCGGCCTCGTCGACGGCATCCTGCAATTCGCCGCCGATCTCTTCCCAGCCCTTGCTGAACCCGATGGCGGCAGGCTTGCGGAACACGCCATTGGCCAGTTCCGATGCGCCGAAGCCGGTAAAGCGGATCAGGTTCTCCTGCTCCTCGCGGGTTGCAGGTCGTTGCTCTGCCTCGGTCTCGGCGGCAAGCCGGATCGCCGCAATATTGTCGCGGGCACGCTCCTTCCAGCCTCGGGCGAGGTCACGGTCGCCGTCGAGATGAAAATTGCAGCCTGCCTCACGCGGCGGCTTCGCGCCGGCGACGGGCCGCGCCGCGCGGGACGCCGGCGCCTGGGCCGGCGCAGGCGTGGTCGGATCGGGATCGTCGTCATCGCCGGAATCGGCCTCGAAATCCCCGGCGAAGGCGGTCACGCCAAGCCCGAGCCCGGACGAGAGCGCGGTATTGCCGAACAGGTCGATGGTGAAGGGGTCGTCATGCGCCATTGCGGGATTCTCCTATGCTGAAGGCGCGCGCCATCGGCCCGCTGGGCGAGCCAGGCAAGCGGAAGGACGCGATGTGGTGGGAGGGATGACCGCGAGGGTCAGCGGCGGAACGGCGTGATCGACAGGCTGTGGTCGGTCGTCGCGATGGTGATGTGCGTGGCCGCCGGAGCGGCCCTGATCAGCCGGACGAGCATCACGGCATCGAGGAACTCGATCCCGTCATCCGCTCCGAAATGCTGGCGCTTATAGTGCCAGTGATCGGGGTTGGTCTTCGGGTCGCACTCCTCGGCGTAGATCACGAAGGTCTTCTGGCCGTCGGCAAGCTTGCCGTTGGCCATCAGATAGACACCCTCGTCTCCTACCAGCCAGGCGCCGGGTTGCTCGCCCTCGCCCGGGCGCGTCCCGTAGTAGGGATTGCGGAAGCCGCCATTGAGGAAGGCATCGATCCGTCCACGCGTGATGACCGCGTGGACGTGCGTCACGGAGAAGGTGAACATTCCCGCCTCCACTCATGCCGCGATGGCGTCGGGGAGGTAGCGCAGATGCACCGGCAGCTTCGCCGAGATCTCCGCATCGTCGAGCTCGCCGAGCAGCCTGAAGGCCCGCTTCTGCCAGGACGCGCACATCATCACGATGCGCTCGCCGCGTTGCGCTACGGCGAAACGCTTATCGGCATAGCCGCGATAGGCGTCCTCGGTTGCGCTCCATATGTGCTCGAGCCGTTCCTCGCGCGTCATGGCCCGTACCGGCCTGGATTCCCGCTCGATGATCGCGGCCTTCATGCGCTCGGGGGAGCCCCTGTCGGCAAGATCACAATAGCCATGGAAGTGACGGATGCGGCCGTCGATCGACAGCTCGAAGAAGATCGAGGTGATCGAGCCTGTCAGGAATTCGCGCATCGCGAACATCTCGCCGCGCATCCAAAGCGGCGGCAGGATCTCAAACATGTAATCGTGCTCGACCTTGCCGAGCTCGAACCACTCGCCGCGAAAGAGAGCGCTGTCGTCACCCTCGAAACGGTTGGGGCGCTGGGCATGGCGATCGAACAGGCGGAACGTCTGCCGGCGATCGGCGACGCCCTGATAGATCTTGCGGATGGGATGCGCGGAGAGGTTCATGACGGGCTCCTTCAGGCCTCGTCCGGGCCGGAGCGCGGCTCACCCACCGGGTCGCCATCTTCTCTTCAGCCCTTCAGACCCCTCCCCGCCGCCGCCTCTCCGTCCGGACGGGTCAAGGGCCGGCGAAGCCGGGCGAAGCTTCACCCTTGACGCGGCCGGCGGGCATGCGG